>CAZWLN010000007.1:67316-128290 GCA_964634885.1 uncultured Hyphomicrobiales bacterium
ACAAAACAGTGGAAAGCCGCACCAGTTGAGACGCAAGGCCTTGCGTCTCTACAAAATAATGCAATAATACGGCTTCTTTACCGCAATCATGACTAATATAAAAATTCTATCCATGCTGAAAAGCTAAGAGCCACAATAGCCTTCACCATATCAGACAGCTTCCGCCATCCTTTACTTCGACAATTTTATCTCTTTGTAGTCTGTGTTCCTGTTCGGATTCTTTCCTCCCCACAGGATGTTGTCCACAAAAGTCAGGTTGTTGATGACATTATCGGGCGATTTGATCATCGGGTCTCCGTGTACTGCACCCTTGAATGTGTTCATCTCAGCAATAGATTTACCTGTCACGTCGCTCACTTTCATCATCATATCCATCGACTGCCTGTAGGGAACGAACTCATCGTCGGTACCGTGCACTAAGAGAATCGGCGGGAAATTCTTTGTCACAAGCTCAATCGGGCTGGCTTCCCTTGCTTTGTATTTCTCCCTGCGTACATCGAACCCCATTATCAGGTTGGCCGGAACACTCCCCGCGTCGGTCAGCGAACTTATGTCCGAGACACCGTACCACGAAACAACTCCCTGTACCGAGCTCGAAGCATTCTTGTTCCCCATCGAAGGATCCTCGAATTCAGGCTGGCCGTTGGTCGCGGCAAGCATTTCAGCAATATGGCCGCCGGCAGACAGGCCCCAGACAACGATGTTCTTTGTGTCGAGTTCATATTTCTTCCCGTTCGCGCGGAGGAAACGTATGGCTGCCTTTGCATCATACAGGGGCATGGGCCATTTTACTTCATCAGACAGGCGGTAATTAACCGACACCACGGCATAGCCCTGGGTCGTCGCTTCGAAGATCGGGGAAAGGGATTCGGACTGTTTGTCTCCGGACATCCACGCACCGCCGTGAAACAGTACAATCACTTTATAGGGCGGTTTGCTGACCCCCGGATAGACAATGTCGAGCATCTGCCTTTTGTTCTCAGTCCCTGCATAGGGTATGTCTAAGGCTGTCTTCGTGAACTGTGCCATATCGACTGAGCTTTCCCTGCCCTGGTTCTGTTGGTCTGTCGGGCCCTGTGCGGGTTTTCCCGCCACGGCGGCTCCACTGTCGGCTGTTTTGTTGCCTGTAGCCGGGCCGTTTTCTTCCTGTTTCCGGCCTGAACAGGAGATCATGATCAATGTAAGGAATATTAATAAAGCGACGATTGAGTTTTTTGTGTTCATTGTTCTATACTTATTTTGTTATACAATTAATTGTCCCGTTCTATCCTATGTTTTATATTCATCCATAAAGATATTGTTATCTACAGCCATTAAATTACTGCTTTTATGTATTAAAAAAAATTGAAATTAATAAAATAATATTCAGACTAATTAGTCTGATTATAAAATTATTAATGTAAACTTCTTATGGAAGGAAAAACAATGAGCGATGCAATGCAGGAATTATACAGGGAGCATGAACTGATTGTCCGGGCCCTGGAGATATTGGAGCGAATGGCCGCTGTTGCCGGACAGGCAGACGGCTCATTCTTAGCAGATGCGGCACAGTTGTCCGGTTTCCTGAAGGCCTTTGCGGACAAATGCCATCACGGCAAGGAAGAGGGGCTGTTGTTCCCGGCATTATGCAGGTTTGGGCTTTCGAAAGAACAGGGGCCGGTGGCGGTCATGCTGCATGAGCACGGCCTGGGCAGGCAGTTGATAGGAAAGATCGACGAAGCCATTGAAGGCGAGCCTTTCAACGCAGCAGCTTTTACCGAGGCCGCAAGGTCATACATCTACCTTTTACGTAACCATATACATAAAGAAAACAATATACTTTTCCCGATGGCCGAAACCAGGCTGTCAGAACCTGAAAAACTGGAACTGAAGTCAAATTTCAGGATCCATGAACAGATGGAGATCGGCAGGGATAATCATGATGAACTAATTGCATTGCTCGATGAGTTAATTAATAAATATCTTTAAAAACATTATGGAGACAACGATGAAAAAGCTATTTTTCTTTCCCGCAGTCCTGCTATTCGCATTTTTCAGCCTCAACAGCATTTCGTCAGCTCACTGCGACTCGATGGAAGGGCCTGTAATAAAGGATGCATTAAAAGCCATCGGAAACAACAATGTCAATTACGTCCTGAAATGGGTATTGCCTGAGAGTGAGAAAGAAGTGTCCGATGCTTTCAAACTGTCGATGGAAGTAAGAAGGCTCAGCCCGACAGCCAGAGAACTGTCAGAGAAATATTTCTTCGAAGTCCTGGTAAGGATACACCTGGCAAGCGAAGGCAAGCCGTTCACAGGCGTCAAGCCGGTTGGCGCCCACATCGACGGGAACATCCTTGCAGCAGACAAAGCAATCGAAACCGGCGACCTGTCCCCATTAGAGAAACTGACGCCAAAAGCGAAAACCGCAGAGCTGAGAAAAAGATTCGATAATGTAATGAAACTAAAGAATTTCGACGTCAACGACCTGAAAGCCGGTAGAGAATGGGTCGAGGCCTACGTGAAGTTTTTCCACTTTGCCGAAGGGCACCAGGAAGACAATCATGGCGCCCGCAAATGTAAGGGCCATTGAAAATGAGGCCGTGCCACTGAATCTTAGACAATAGAAGTTATTATATATATCAAATGAATTTCTTTTATTTTTCCTATTTATCAAGTATCAGTACTTCAAAAGGCTCATCGTTGTCAAGGGTAACTGTAGCAGTATGCCATAGGAGGTTTGACTTATCTTTTTCAAATACATGTTTATCGAGGCTTTTAATGTTTTTGCTAATTTCTTCTTTCGTGCATTTTTTCGAATCTGCAAATTCAGCTTTGGGTATCTTTACATATGAAACCAACTCGTAATCATTAAAATAAAAACAATAGAAATACTCTGCCGGATCTTTAAGAGGCATCATCATGACAGTGGCCCACTCTGACGTGTCGTTCTTGTTTTGAATGAGCCTTGAAACATCAACATCTTTCGACACGGATTCATAATTAGCACTGTTAACAAAACCAAAAGCATATAATTCATGCTTCTCACCGAATTCTTTTTCTGCAACCTGCCTGGAAAAATCTATATGCCACCACCTGATATTCTTTGTAAGGTTTTCATCAAATTCCATTAATTTGTCTTTATATTTTCCACTCTGTAAAAATGCCCAGTAAACAGAATATAATTTACCTATCTCTTTGAACCTGAAGGTGTAACGATAGGCTTCAAGTAAATGTAGAGCCACACCCGGATAAATCTTTAACCCATTATTGATATTCAGGGAATTATCTATGACATTTTTGAAATATACTATTGCCGAATCGAATTCCATTTCGTTCATATAGATTGAGCCCAGTATAATTTCTTGTTTTACAGGCTGATTGACACCGACCATCGATTTCTTAAGAGAATTGATTACGGAATCTTTTAAACTGGGGTTTTTGTAATAAAGGGAATATACTTCGTCAAAATTGGTACTGTCATTCTCATCAGAAAATCCAACAACAGGAAAACAAAGGAATATCATCAGAATAACAAATATTTTACCTGTAAGCATTACTGGTTTAGTTGTATTTAACATTGCCGACCCCGGAATATATTAATAATAAATTTAAACCGTATTCTAGTATAATAAAAATATGAAATCTTTACTTATGAAAAAAGCATATTGGCAAGAATACATTTGCACAGAAATATATTAGTGATAATATATAGACTTTTTTATTGCTGCGAAGCGATTTTTCTTTTGCAGAACAAATAAATTAGCTTAATTTGATTTAAGTACTTTGAAGTCTCTTTTTGGTATTTAATGGGCCATCGTACAATCATACAGGCCCGGTAACAGACATAATTTAAAGAGGAATATGGATAATACCCCCAAAGAACATACACTTACAAAATCGGTAATACTGCACCTTCTGCCGGGGCTTTTGACCGGCGCCGGCTACTTTGCCCTGGTACCGACGGTAATTAATATGGGTTACCCTTCGGTAATGGCTCTGTCGCTGGCAGGGTTCTTCATACTGATTCCTTTCCTGATGCTGTTTCTGCTGTACCTGAAGATCAGTAACGGAGAAAAGCTGTTACACGGCATCATCCGCTACCTGAAGCCAATGAAATTCCGGCACTATCTTCTTTGGGTTCCTGCTGTCGTCATCGCCTCAGCCTTAGCCTTCAAGGCTTTTGGTTTTGCAGAAGGCCTGCTGAAACCCATGTTCAGCGGGATGGCGCCCGATATGTTCCTGGATATGGGTTTGAGCCCTGAGTTCACAAAAACAAAGCTAATATCTACATATGGCTTCTTTCTTGTTCTCATTGTCCTGGTTCTGCCTGCTCTCGAAGAACTATACTTCAGGGGCTACCTGCTGCCGCGTATGCCCCGCAAGCTGAAAGGCTGGACAGTACCGGTTCACAGCGCCCTTTTCGCTCTCTATCACACATGGACACCCTGGCTGTTCATTACCCGTACTGCCGGAGTCCTGCCCTTAGTCTATGCCGTTAAGCGGAAAGAGAGTATCTTTGTGGGGATCATTGCACACTGCATCATCAATTCTGTGGATTTCATTATTGGATTAATATATATTCTAAATATGCAATAACTTGATACGACGGCAGATTTATGTAATATTCTATGATATTTGGTTCTTCATCAATTAAAGTGGGTAAAATATTACAAAATTCCTGAGATATTCTGTAAATGACTTATTAAAGATGCAGATATAGCAGGTATTTACACACCCCCCAACCCCCTCTTGGTAGAGGGGGAGCGTAACGACAGGTCTTAACCCCTCTAAATAGTGGGGTGGCTGCGGCAGCAGCCGGGGTGTGTCAATGAGATTTGAAAAATTTTTATTTGATTTACTTCATTATTTACCTACTACAAATAGCGAAGGTCCTTATATTTCTCAATTTCTGCAATTTTGATGTTGACAATTCTGATTAATTTCCTTAATTTATAGCGGGGCATTCGGGTATATTGTTTAACATATAATTACCATTGAAAGGTATATAGTCATGAGAACCATAGTATTAATGATCATCGCTGCAATCACCTCGTCTTATATGCTTTTAGCCCAGGATCTCTTACCGTTGCCGGTCAATGAATACGAAAGAGATACGATGAGCTACTATGATATCTGTCTTTGCCACCCCATCGGAGGTTATTTGGGGCCGATTTGTATTTCACGTGAGCTCTCGATGAATGACTATGTACTTTCGGGAACGCGTGAATTCCAAATCCGGACAGGTAAAAACTGCCTGGGACTCTTTCACCAAAACTCCATCCTGAATGTCGCCATTGACGGCAAAACAGTATGTTCCTCCCTGCTGAGGACTTCATACACTATTACCTCGTCAGACACGGTAGCTGTAAATATAAGCTACGATTTCGGGGAAGCAGGACAATGCCACGACGTCGTTGTCAGTGTAACTACTGAAAACGGTAAAGTCTTATTCAAAAACCGGAAAAAAGTTCTGACCGTTCTCGGCGCAACTTCAAAGAAAATGGTGCTGATGGAGATGGCCTGTGGCATTCTTTGCTCTCCATGCCATGCACATATAGAAGAAGCGCACAAATTCACCCAGGAGCACAAGGACAGTGTTGCTTTCGTTATATACAACAAAGCTCCTGTTGGCGTCGGTACATACGACGAGCCGACAAAACCCTATAATAATTTCCATAAAACATTTAACATCGGCTACCAATCAAGTGTTATGATGGACAGGACATTCGACCAGCTTAACCTGAACTCTCAGGAGGGCGACGACACGGAAGTTATTTCAGACATTGCCAAAGCATACAACAATCAGATCAACTCAGAATATGTACCGGTGTCTGTCAGTGTAACCCCGAAATTTGACTACGCAACAAGAAAAGTGGACCTCAACCTGAAAGCCGACTTCACCGACTATGCATCGGGCGATATGCGTTTCTATGTCGTACTTACACAGGACACGGTAAGAGGCCCGAACGGAACGAACACTTATACGTCCTATGCCCAGGCTACATTACCACAGTTCGACTCTGTTTACGGCTATCAGGGAGAATATGTTTTCGGCGGTTGGTATGCAATACCGAATTATCCGCATACTAATGTATGCAAGTACCAGCCGAACGGCTTCTTCGGCGCCCCCGGTATTATCCCGGCTGAAGTCAGCCCCGGCAGTTCATACGAAGAGAATATTTCTTTCACCCTGCCCGAATTCGGCAACCCGGACCTCGATTACGACGTTGTACCCATCGATCCCCCGGGAATCGAAGTAATTGTCTCTGTGGTCAAATATGGCGAATTCAAGTCGAGGCAGGTGCTGAACACATGCAAAGCCCCCCTTACAAAAGAAATAAACGGCGTCTGTGGCAACAGTGAAACCGGAAGCACTTTGTTCAGGATAGTCAACCAGGTTACAAAGGGCAGTTTCATTGTGGAAACAAAAGCAAAATCGCCTTCATCATCCGATTTGAAAGTCTATGACATTTACGGGAAGCTCTGCAAAACCGTCACCATCGATGTTGCCGACGGCCTGCTGCGAACGGGGATCGACGCCACGGACCTGCCCGACGGAGTCTATTTCCTCTCGCTCAACCTGGACGGGACAGCACAATCCGACAAATTGGTAATTATCAAATAATTCGGTAATTTTGACTTATGAAAATAAAAACTTTAATAGTATTGCTGATGATTGTAAACAGCAGCCTCCTGTCTGCCGGAACCTTCTATTTCCATGTGGCGGACACAGTCAAAAGAGGCAGCCTCACCAGTACCATAGACATTTTCGGCAAGTTTGTCAATATGACCAAGGAATCCAGGAGCTACTCCCTGCAGCTAAGGAATATATCCGTGCCCTCCGGCTGGTCTTTTTCAATGTGTACTCCTACTGCCTGCCTGGCTCCCGGCATAACCGAAGCTGTCTTCGGCTATCCTCCTTCAGATTCGGGCCACATCACCATTACCATCTATACCGGCAGCAAATCCGGCATCTTCAGGGGCGACATAATAATAACCGACCTCGACGACCCCGGCAAATACACAGACAGTGTCCATTTCATGGCCTTTGCCGGCAATGTGAACGAAGTGGAAAACCCGGTCAATGTACAGGCCCTGAGCCTGTCACCAAACATCACTTCCGGCTGGTTGACGGTCAATTACAACGAACCGGCTGAAGCCCTGACAATTATAATAACCGACATCGGAGGCAGGGTCTGTTACTCCGAAGAACTGCAAAATGCCTCAGGACAGCCCGTCAGCCTGCCTCTGTGGATTGGGGACTATCCTCCCGGCATGTACTTCATTACTGTGGACGACAGGTACAAAAGGAATTTCTCCCGGTTCTGTAAAGAATGACCGCACAGGAATCAGGAAACCATATAACGATGGAAAAATAAATTCTCTCAGCTATTTTAACATTTTACAAAGCCTTGACATAAGCCATTGCCGATTGTGCTATATTGTATATTTTTATAATAATAACAGGGATGTTATCATGACAATCAATGCAGTAAACAGCAACGACACAACAGGCAGCAGCACCGGGAACATCAATTCCAGGCTGGCACAACTCAAGGCCGAAAAGGTAAGCATCGAGAAAGAAATCAGCTCGGTCAAAAACGACGACGAACTGACAACGGAAGAAAAGCAGAAAGAAACCCGGGAACTCAAGGCAGAACTGGCGAAGATAGAAGCGCAGATTGCAGAGCTGCAGGCAAAGAAGAACGAAACGAAGGGCAGCGGTGAGGACGAGGAAAAGTCAAAGAAAGGCAGCAGCAGCTCCTCGTCGTACAATTACAGCTTCGGCATAGATAAGACAGTTTGAAAGCGGCTTCTTTCCCGTTTTCCAAACTAAGTTTTTACAGCTTAGAATTAAACCCGGATATTGCGATCGGAATTGTAAACATCATATAATAAATTGGTATATAGCAACTTAACGATTTTCCCCTCCTCCTTAGATAAGGAGGGGCAGGGGTGGTTGGATATATCGTGTTTTTGGGGGTCTAATGCACAATCCGGGTTAAATATTATTCGATGAACCTTCACTACTCCGGCTTTTTTGATTGGCGCCACCTGAGGGTGAAGCCCATCCTGCAACAGGGAATGGCCGGACTTATTTCCGGTAAAAAGCGAGGAAAAAGAATTTTATCCTTTCCTGCCAATATTTCTCTTGGAATATTATTCCATATTAAATATTTTTCATTTATTAATAAATGTAAATTTTAAATTGAAATATTGGTAAAACAATGAAGAAAAAGCTCGTCTTTACTGCAATCCTTATTCAATGCTTTATTATCCCTGTAATTCCCACCTTCGGCGAAGATGTACTCAGGCCCTACGGCAGGGGCGGCAGCAGCGCCCTACAACCGCCTTTAACGATCGGCGTCGAGGGCTGCCTGAACTTCAACAATGCCTCACAGGACCTGAACTGGATGCCGGACATGGAACGCTCGCCCCAGAGCGCCCTGGCATCGGGTACCGGAACGTCGCCCTACTTCGGGCTGTTCATCGATCTTCCCTTCAGCAGCCGTTTCGGCCTGGAAATCAAAGCAGGCTATGACCAAAAAACTTTCGACAATTCATCCTCTACCCGCATGGATTACGATGTCCTTAACGACCGGCTCATGATCTCCAACAACATTGCCACGACTATTGAAGGGAACATGACGATCAAAAGCGACGTCAGGTACTCCTACCGGACTGACCTGTCGTTTGTGTCGATTGCTGCGCTCTGCTATTACGAACCCGTAACCCGGCTGAAACTCTTTGCCGGCCCCATTTTGCAGATCCCGGCGGGGAAAGCCGAGACAAAGAAAACATACGCCGTTTACAACAGCTATTTCACCGGCGGGAGTAAAACGGTTTCCGTTACCGACAGCTATACCATACATTTCAATGCTGGCATCTACCTGGCTGTTTCTTACGACTTTGCCCTGAGCAGCCAACTTACTCTTTCACCGATTGCCGCCTACCAATATATGCTGAGGGATTACATGCCCCCTCAGGTGGAATTTGACCCACCTAAAGGTATCGGTGCTGACGCTACAGTCGGCATTAGCATCGACAAACCCCGGTTAAGCAGCCTGCAACTCGGCCTGCGTCTGGGTTTAAAGCTGTAATTATTCACTACACAATTTTCCGTAAACCTGACATAAAAGTATCTTGTACTACATCAAGACCGATCAAAAAAATTAATAATTTGAAAACTATTTCTGAAAACAAGTTCAAAAATTAAATATGGAAAAAATAATGAGAAAACCAATAATACTGTTGATTGCTGTACTTCTGCCGGCTTGTTGCTGCAAGACCACAAAAGACGGCACAAAAGAGAAACCGGACAGCCTGAAGACTCTCTCCCCCACTTCACTCGTTACGGACAGCCTGGGAACAAAGGCAACACTTGCCGATATTGCCGCGGCTCCGGACGCTTTCGTCGGAAAGACTGTGGTTCTCGAAGGGACTTTCCAGGGATACTCAGGCGTCGAATGCTTCTACAACGAGAAGTTCTCCGCACAGGTTACCAGAAGCGACTGGGTCTTCCGCAGCGACAGCCTGTGCATGTACGTTACCGGAGGCATTCCCACCGGTTATAATCCAATGGACGCCAAAGACAAGGGAAGGAAGATCGTCCTGTCCTGCCTCGTGAAACTTACTTCGAAAGAAAAGCTGATACTCGTTTATAAACAAACCATTAAATAAATATTCAAAAGGAGAAACTATGAGTTTAAAAAGTACCCCTGTGTCCATTCTCAGGAAGTCCCTTTCAGCCCTGTTCATTGTAACCCTGTTCGGCTTCCTGGCCACAAGCCCGGCAACGGCGGCGAAGTGGACAGTACTGGTTTACCTCGACGCGGACTGCGACCTCGAGCAATACGGCATTGCCGACCTGAACGAAATGGAAACCGTCGGTTCCACAAACGACGTTAACATCATTGTACAGATCGACCGCAGCCCCGACCACGACCAGACCAACGGCGACTGGACCGAGACGCGGCGCTACTACGTCACAAAAGACAATGACCAGTCCACTATTAACAGTAACCTCTTACAGAGTCTCGGAGAAAAGAACATGGGCGATCCCCAGACTCTCAAAGACTTCATCGTATGGGGAAAGACTAACTACCCTGCCGACAACTACTTCCTCATACTCTGGAACCACGGCGGGGGCTGGAAGAACCTCAAGGACGGAAAAGACGCTTTGCACATCTCTCAGGTGCCCATCGGCCCCAGGTCTGCTTCCCTGTCCGACCTGATCAAATCGAAGATGAAGGCTGCCGGCCCTTCTTCGTTCAGCACAGAGGAATTCGTCAACCCTTTCGGGCGCATTACCTGGATCGATAAAGATGTATGTTACGACGACACGGACCAGGACCACCTCTCCAATGCAGAAGTCGTTTCTGCCATCACCGACGGCGGACTGAAACTCGACATCATCGGTTTTGACGCCTGCCTGATGGCTATGCTCGAAAATGAATACCCGCTCCGTAACCTGGCAGATTACATGATTGCTTCGGAAGAGACAGAACCCGGCGACGGCTATCCTTACAACAACCTCCTTCCTGAAATTACCGTCAACCCGGACATCACACCTTCCGCCCTCGCACAGAAGGCAATAATTAAATGGGGGCAGTATTATGAAAGTTCTGCCGAGACAAAGGATGTTACAACACAATCTGCCGTTTCCCTTGCCCAGGTCGATAATATAATAACCAAGCTCGACGCTTTTGTCGCTGCAGCCAAAACCGACAACCAGAGCTGGTCGGGAATAATGACCGCAAGGGCGCAGGCTCACAGTTTCAACAACGGTCAGTACATCGACTTGTGGCACTTCTGCAACCTCGTTGCGGACAATGTGTCGTCTTCGCCGGTAATCGACGCTGCCGGCGAGCTTAAGACGGCCATTACCGACGCCGTCATCGCCAATTATGTCGGGAACCAGTTCGCTAACGCCAAAGGCATCTCCATCTACTTCCCCAACCCGGGCAACTACGAACCCAGCTACGGAAACAACGCCTACGGCCTCGACTTCATTGCGTCCACCGACTGGGCCTCTTTCCTACAGGCTGCTTACAACAGCAACGCAGGCGACAGCGGCACATACAACCCCGACGACAAATATGAACCCAACAACAACTGGGGTTTGGCATACGGCCCCGTTGGCAACGAGGAATACAAAGGCGTAATCAATGACGAGAACGACGTGGAATTCTTCAGGATTGAAACCGGGAACAGTTCCGGACTGGAAGTATCGCTCCAATCGCCTGCCGACATCAATTTTGACCTTATCTTTGCAAAGATCGAAGGGGACAGCATTACCATCATCGACTATTCACAACTGGGAGCCAATGAAACCGACGTAGTTACCCTCCAACTCGACGCCGGTATATATTACGCAATCGTCAACAGCCAGGGTGACGTCAGTAACGAGCAGTACACTCTCACTTTCAGCGGCATTACCGAATTCAACCTTACGGACTACGACATGACTCTCGCTTACGACAACGGCGGCTACACAGGCCTGTGGCAGATTTCTTCCACCGTGGCCGAGGAAGGCGCCGTCAGTCTTTACAGGCTTCCGAAAAGTCCAGCCAGGCTGAAGAAGATATGGTACTATGTCAGCAGCCTCCAGGTCTATCCACAAACCGGAAGCGCCGGCTCCTTCTATTATTACGCTTTCGATTACTACGGCCTGCTTTTCGACAATGGCCAGGATGGGCTCAGATACGGTACACCTCCTTCCACAGGCTGGGTATATGTGGACCTGAAAGAAGATAACATAACTCTCTACGGAGATTTCGGAGTAGGTTTAATGTTCGACGGTGTCAACAGCCCGGGCATCGGCTACGATACGCTAAGCTCATTCGGTACTAACCTCATTTATGTCAATCCATACGGCTACGGCTATGACTGGTATGAAACACCGGGCCTGTTCTTCATCAGGGCTGAGATATCCTACGGCGACGGAGCAACTGACGTGGAGGAAACCTTCCTCGTCGATCCCTGCAGCCCTCTGCAGCAGAACATACCCAATCCCTTCAGCTCTGCAACAACCATTCCCTACTCCTTAGAGAAGGGCGCCCATGTCTCAATGACGATATACAGCTCCGGCGGCAGTCTTGTAATGAAAGCAATCGACGAATACAAAGAAGCGGGTAAATATATCTATCACTATACACCTGTTAATATGGCGCCGGGAACATACTACTGCATCCTGACGATTGACGGGAAAGAATACTCGCGTAAGATGATTAATATTAAATAGCGGAAAACAGTTCTACCGGGGCCGTCATTCCCGGAGAGAAACAATAGCGGGGTCAGGGTAAAACTTGTCCCCGCTTTTTATTTTTAAGGAATATTGAAAATTATGGGAAGTAAGATTTATTGATTATTCTTTTGACCCGGGCTGAAGCTCGTGGATATATCAATATTCTCCCTATTTAGTACGGTTTTTCGATTTACCCCATAGTATCTGATAATTGCATTTAAATCAACAATTCCGGAATTGATACGTTACAAGAAAAGTTAATTGGAATATATAGGGAATGAATTGATGAACAAAAGAGGAATAGTTTACACTCTTGTATTAATTGTAGTAATGATCGCAGTACAGTCATGCGGCGGCAGCAAAAAAGCCAATCCCGTCAACATCTCATCGAGGGCCGGCAGTTTCGCCCCCCATGCCTTTGAGTACTGCAAGAAAAATGGTTTCAATACGAGGTTCTTTTTCTTCATCGACATGAGTGTCCATTCGGGGTTCAAACGCTTTGCAATCTGGGATTTCAAGGAGAAAAAAGTATTGGACAGCGGCCTTGTGAGTCACGGCTGCGGAAAAAACCCCTGGGGTGAAGACAAGTCGAAAGACAATCCGTCGTTCAGCAACGATACCGGTTCCCATTGTTCTTCACTCGGCATGTACAAAGTCGGCGAGAAGGGCGTCAGTAAATGGGGTATTAAGATAATGTACAATCTGTACGGCTTGGAACTGTCCAATAATAACGCCATCAAAAGGGAAATCATACTCCATTCCTGGGATCAGATTGCCGATGAAGTGGTCTTTCCCGACGGTACTCCTGAAGGCTGGGGCTGCCCTGCCGTCTCCAACCAGTTCATGAAAGGACTGGACAGCCTGCTGAAAAAATCGACAAAACCGGTGCTGCTATGGATAGTAAAATAGAAACAGAGGCCTCTTACCGGAAACAGGCACGGCTCCTTCCGGCAGTATAGCGCGGCCCTTTTATCCCCTCATAAAAAAACACAGCGTCAGGGTTGAGCCTTGACGCTGCATTTTTTAAATTCTATTTATACCTTTATTTTTTTGCAGGTATTAATTAGTCTGAAGAGTGAAGCTGCTGGGATCTGCAGGAACCGGGGTGCCGGTATAGTAGAAATTCGGAGCATTCTTGAATGTCAGATAGTCAACTTCGACATAGACCGGGAAAGTGTAGAAACCTTCGGCTGCGTCGGGCGCTGCCCATACGGTGCCGGGAACGAGTTTGAAATAGCCGCTACCCTGGCATGCATTGTCATATTCTCTCGGAACGCCTACGGTTGTCTGTGTACCATTCCATGCACGTTTCATCACATCCTGGCCGAAAGGATAAGTATTGTGTGTGCCTTCGGGGCCATATGTTGAGCCTAATTCGGGGCCGGTATAGATGTTGCCGAACTTGAACATACCCATTCCACCGCTGAGAGAAAAATGCTGTGAAAAGAACCTCTGGCTCGAACCGACCTGGCTCCAGTTGGAGTTGTCCTGGGAATAGGACCATGAGCTGCCTGTAATGAAAACGTTGTTGTCGGGCTGGTTTGTCTGCTCGTTCATGGAGTAAGCAGTAACATCATTGCTGATGGCATTTTCGCCGAAAGAAGCTGTTGCTTCGAAGGGCCAGCCGTTACCACCAGAAACTCTGAATACCATCGAGAAATCGCTTCCAAGGTCTTTGGCGCCGTCAGGGTTCAACCAACCGAGGTAAATATTGCCTGTGACGTTTGCAATGTCGATCTCGCAAATAACGAATATCAAATATTCGCCGGTTGCATAGTCGAATGAATAGTCGTTGGTTTCAGTGTAACCGTTTGGTACATTGTTGTCCGGGTTCCAGGGACCAACTGAGTTTGCTGTGGGCTCAACTGCAAAAGCAAATGTTGCAGAGAGGATGAGAGCTGCAAAGATTGTGAAGATTTTCTTCATAAAAATAACTCCTGATAAAAAATCAAAATACATTAATTATACTTTAAAACAATCTATGATTTATGGTTGTTTCCAGGCTGTAAAACTCTGTGCCGGTAAAGGCTGCTGACAGGTTCCGAAGGTTCTGTATGATATACTGCCGGTTAACTAAAAACAATTTACAAGTTTACATTCTTTGATTTTTTCTAATAACTATTTTTCCCAAATATTAATAATAAAGCTTTACAAAGTTAACGAATTGCAAAGCCTTTGTAAATCCCGTATAATAAGGAATTTACAAAAATACCGGTATTCCCATATTTGCAATATAGGAAATCCTGTAAGGGTTTTCACGGATTGTAATTAATCCCGAATGAAAAAGAAATGTATTACTAAAGCGTCATTTGCAGGTTCGATGCGGGTTTTGAGGGTATTACCCACAGAATTGTAAAGCACCGTTTATCGGGCAGTAAATATTGAAGGTTAACAGGTGATCGATGATCCGATCGGCTGCTCAGCCGGAAGGGCCTCAGCCCTGCCTTTGTATTTCCTTCATAATCTCGCTGACGATCTCACTGTCTTTAATTTTCCGGAGTTTTTCCCCATAGGCATAGAGTATGGCCGAGTCTTTGCCGCAGGCAACACCTATATCGGCGTCGGCAGCTTCGCCAGGGCCGTTAACAACACACCCCATCACGGCAATTTTAAGGTCTTTCCTGATGTTGGCCAGCGCATCCTCAAGGTTCGCAACGATGGACGGGAGATCGACTTCGAGCCGGCCGCAAGTCGGACATGAGATGATTTCTATCCCTCCCGTTGCAAGTCCGAGACAACGCAGTATCTCTTTCCCGGCCTCAATCTCCTTTACGGGATTGTCCGTCAGGGAAACCCTGATTGTGTCGCCTATGCCCTCGGCAAGCAGGGTGCCGATTCCCACTGAAGATTTGATTGTGCCTGCCCGGTAGGAACCAGCTTCGGTAACGCCCAGGTGCAGGGGAAAATCGGTCTCACGGGCAAGCAGCCTGTACGCTTCGATCATCAACCGGACATTGGTGGACTTGACGGCAATGACAATGTCGTCGAAGCCGCAGCCCCGAGCGATTTCCACATGGCGCATGGCGCTTTCGTACAGCGCTTCAGCAGTAGGCCTGCCGTACTTCTCGAGCAGGTCCTTCTCGAGCGAACCGGAATTGACTCCGATGCGGATTGGTATCCCTTTATCTTTGGCTTTATTGAGCACTTTCCTGACTATGTCGGCGGAGCCTATGTTACCGGGATTGATCCTTACTTTGGCAACACCCGCTTCGATGGACTTCAGGGCATATAGATGATTGAAATGGATGTCTGCAATTATCGGCAGAGGGGACTGCTTTACAATCTCACCTATGGCTTCTGCTGCGCTGTCGTCGTTAACGGTAATCCTCATCAGGTCTGCACCGCTGTCGGCACACATGCGTACCTGTTTCACCGTTGCAGCAATATCGGAAGTCTTAGTCTTTGTCATCGACTGTACCGTAACGGGCGCATCGCCCCCGATCAGCACCCCGCCGACAGACACCTGGCGGGACTTCCTTCTCAAGTATTTTACCGGAATTGGCGGGTTGTCCATCATCTAAGCTTCTGGCTCAGTTCGAAAAGTATCTGTTTTTCTTTTTCAGTCAGGTTCTGGTAACCTGTCTGCGAGATTTTGTCGAGGATGGAATCTATCTTCGATTGTGTAATTTCTTCACCATTGACATTGATGTTACTGGAAACAGGTTTCCTTTCTTCCTGTACTTTGGGGGCTTTTGGGGGTTCCCAGCGGGCCTGGTACACATTGGAGTAAGGGTTCTCCTGGTATTTGGAGTATGTCTGGCGTGAACCCGACCGACTGCCGGTCAGTTTGTCGATAAGCCTGTACAACCCAATCCTGTCGCCGAACCTCAGAAGGAGGAAACCGGCAATTAAACCGCCGATGTGAGCAAAGTAAGCAACGTCGGAACCCATCCCCGAACCGCCGGACATAGCTGAAATGATGTTCAGGCCTGCATAGCCGAGTACGAACCATTTCGCAGGTATGGGAATGAATATCGGGAACATGAAGATGGGCCTGTTTGGGAACGTAAGGCCGAAAGCCACAAGAACACCGAATATTGCTCCGGAGGCACCAAGAGTAACGGCAGGTGTAGCGCCGAACAGCTCGGGTGAGAATAATTGCAGTAAACCGCCGCCGATGCCGCTGATCAGGTAAAATGTCGTAAATTTGTTCGATCCCCACAGCGTTTCCAGTTCTGCTCCGAACATCCACAGAGCAAATAAATTGAAAAATATATGCATTAACCCGCCATGGAAGAACTGGTATGTGATGAGCTGCCAGGGATAGAACGTATCGCTGCCGAGCGGCTGCAAGTACAGGTAATCCTGAATAAAAGTCATCAGGCTGCTGCCGCCGAATCGCAGGTCGCCAAACAGGAACGGGACGGCAAAGATTACTAAGTTTATTATTATCAAAGATTTTATCACCGGGGGAAAAACAGAGAATCTTCTTCGTCCTCCCTGCATATAATTGTCGTTCATCTTTTCCTTTTCTTTCAATAAAAAAAATCTATATCAAAAAATTCCTTATATTTTCCGGGTTATAGACGAGATATACACCCCGGAATTTTAAAACACAGCTAATTCATTGAAAGAAATATAGTTGAAGACGAATTCCTGATCTTGTTAAGAACCTCGTTGTATTCTGCCCAGTAGTTGCTGAATTCCTCCCAACTGTCGAAAAAGTCCTGTGGTTCATACCTGAACTCTTTCCACGTTTCGATTACCCTCTCGTGTGCTTCGATGAGGCCGGCCTTGTAACAGTAATTTTCAGTCTCGGACAGCAGCACATCGGGCAATAGGACAATGACGCGTGAAAGAAAACCGAATATCTGCATTATCGTGTGGTTAATGGTTTCGTCAAACTCCTTGGTGTGCTCAATAATCGGAATTAGCTTGTCGGTTGACTTCACAATCGAATCAATCAGCGCTACCTGGTTTTCTAAAGATAAATAGCCGTCACCCATAAACGCCTCCTTTCTCCTTAATGTATGTTAACGAATATAAGAAAATAATATTAAAGCCATGATTGTATTATTTTTTCGTTTCATAATTTTCATATATCAAATTGTTAAGAACCATTTTTTGTTTTAACTAATATGGACTATTTTTGAGGTTTAATTGATTATTAGTGTTGATAATATATTTACAGGATTCCGAGATGGCTGACAAAAGCGAATACATTGCCTACTGCGGCCTTTACTGCGCCGAATGCCTGAACTACACCGGCACAGTTGCAGACCTCGCAAGAGACCTGAGAAAAGAACTGCGCAGTTACAGGTTTGAAAAGACAGCTTCTGCCCTGTCAAAAATCCCATTTTTCAGGGAATTTGAAAATTACGGGCAGTGTTACGAAACCCTCGGGGCGATGGTCAGGCTCCGCTGTAGTAAAGGCTGCCGCAGCGGCGGAGGCAATCCCGGTTGCAGGATCAGGGACTGTGCCGTCAAAAAACAACTGGCCGGATGCTGGGAATGTAGTGAATTCAGTGAATGCGGCAAACTCTCAAGTCTCGACGAAGGACACGGCACCGCACACAGAAAGAACCTTCAGATAATTGCAAAGAAAGGCACGAAGGGATTCCTTGCCGGAAAGAAGCACTGGTACCTCAAAGATAAGCAGGATAAATAACAATATTATTTAATAACCCGGAATTACTATGCCACAGGTAAGAATCGAACTGAAAGAAGGCGAGGAAAAGAGCTTCCTAAAAACATTAATGGCCGTAACAATGGACTCGGTACAGCAGGTATTGCAACTACCCGCCAACGACAGGAACGTCAGGCTGATGGAATATGGCAGTGAGTTGTTCTCTACCAAGCCTCCCTATAAATACCTCATTGAAATTATGATGTTTGCAGGCAGGACGAAGGAAACAAAGAAGAAGCTGTTCGGCGCCATTGTTGACAACCTGCACAGGGAGTTGAAAATTGCTAAGGAAGAAGTTTTCATTATTATTAATGAGCAGCCAACGGAAAACTGGGGCATCAGGGGCGGCATACCTGCCGACGAACTGAACCTGGGCTTTAAGGTTAATATTTAAAAGCCTACACTGCCCTCAGTCGTCTTTCTCAGTCCCTGTACCTGAGCCAGTTTGCCCTTTCATACTCACGGCTGATGTTCCCGACCTTACGGCAATAGCCGAGGGAACAAATATCATAGTCAAGCGGCAGGCCGCAGCCGGAACCGACATAGCCGGGCGCTTCAATTCCGAACTGCTCTTTCCACCAACCGTCGTTGAACCAGATCTTTACTACTTCCATGTCGCAGGAGTCATCGGTATAGACGAGACAGTTTTCTTCCATCAGAGGCCATATATATTGTATGCAGTCTTTCATCGACGAGGTCAGGTCCACATCGAAAAAGGCAAAAGCAAGAGGCTCTTTAACGGATTGGAGCGACTGGGAAAAGAAACCCTTGTGAAACTCGCAGACATCGATTGCTCCGTATTTACTGATATTGCCGACGACTTCGTCGAGCTCGCCTTTGTACATGCCTTCGTCGTAATAGCCGAAGATTTTCAGATGGGGATAGTTCCTCACAATGTCGGATTCTTCTGCCGGCAGCCCTTCGAATGAATCGCAGACGAGAAGTTTCCTGCCGGTCATCCTGCAGGCAAGGGACAGGGACACGGATGTACTTCCTTTGAAAGCGCCGCACTCGATGACGGCTCCTTTTGTTTCTTTCGGGATTGACAATACCTCCCTTACAAGAACAACATGATTGACCGCCGGTGTTGCATACTGCACATGATCCCTCTGATCATATATCTGTTTAATCAGGTTTTCCTTGTCTTTTTTCGTTATTCCGTACTGCGAGCCGTAGCTGCCGTTGATGAACTCATTGATGACTGCAATCTCCGTGTAGGTATTGAACATATACTTATGCAGGCCCTGCTTGAATGAAGACCGGTTCACCAACCTGAACATCCTTTTGGTATTATTCAATACTAATTTGTTTATATATTCCATTATCGCTCCGATTATTGTCAGTCAAACCTCAATTCCGGCAACTTAAATATCCGGAATCTCATTGCTAATTATTCAAAAATAAATAAGCTAATGATTATTTCAAAAAGTTTGGATAATAAAACACAGGATCAATTCCCCGGCACATCTCAGCGCTGTGCCCCGGCCCGGCGCATACTATTGACTGTGCCTGCGTCACTTACTGTCCCTGGGATAGCCCAGGGGCATGATATAGAGTGGTTCTTCTTCCTGTGGCAGCTTCAGCAATGCCCTGACGGAATCGTCTTCGAAAGCGCCGACAGCACAGGTTGCCAGTTTCATTGCCGTGCACTGCAGGTAAACATTCTCAGCGGAGTGTCCGAGGTCCATGCACACGTATCTCATTTTGCCCCGATCGCCGTATTTCGAAGTCGTCCTTTGATAAACGGCTGTATATACGAGTGATGCAGGAGCCTGTGCAACAAAGACCTGATCCCACGCAGCGCTGCACAGTTCTTGTCTTTTGTCCCCGATCTGAAGCAGTTCCAGTGTATGTTTGGCAGAATTGTATTTATAGATGCCTTTGTCAAGGCCTGTAACATTGCCTGCAACTAAATAGATGTCGAGGGGGAAACGTGCGCCGGCAGACGGCGCTGTCCTCATGCCGCCACGCAGGAAGTCAGGCGACTCCATTTCTTTTGTAATGCCGTACGCTGCCCACAAAAGCTGGCTTACCTGGTCCAGGGCCAGCGGTTTGTCGAGGTACTGCCTGACGCTTCTCCTGTCCTTCAGGGCTTTTTCCACTGAGACAGCGCCGTCGAAGTGCGGGGCAGGCAGGGAGACTGTTTTTGTTTCCATTGTTTGTTGTTGGGGATCGGTGTAAAGGCAGTTGCCGAAAAGCAACGCCGAAATAATTGCTGCAAAAATTGATTTCATAGATCAGAACCACTTTCTTCTACGGAACATGAAGACAACTCCGCCGGAGATGATGAATGAGATGATCAGCACGAAGAAGAAGGCCAGGTCAAAGTCTTCGAAGAAGTTGGGAACGTTCATCCCGTACAAACTGGCAATCAACGTAGGAATCATCAATATGATGGAGATGGAAGTCAGTTTCTTCATTATATCGTTCAGGTTATTGGATATGATTGAAGCAAAAGCGTCCATCATGCCACTGAGGATGTCGCTGTGTATCTTCGTCGTTTCCATTGCCTGGTTAAGCTCCGTGTAAACGTCTTCAATCAGTTCTTCATCGATGTTGGTACTCTTTGTCAGCTTACTGTTTTTCAGCTTGTAGAAAACGTTTTCGTTGCCTTTGATAGATGTAAAGAAGTAAACAAGTGACTTTTCGAATTTCAGTAACTTGTGTACTTCCTTATTCTTGATGGACTTCTCTATGTCCTTCTCCACCAGGTTCGTATGGTGGTTGATGATCTTCAGGTACTTAAGGTACCAGACCGAAGAAGACAGGATGAACCTGTAGATGAATTCGATCTTGTTTTCTACTTTAATCTTTCTTTTGATATTATAGTTAACGAAGTCGCGTATCATCGGCGCATCATAGTGGCAGATGGAGATAAAATAATTATCCGAGATGATGATGCCGAAGGGAATGGTCTGGAAGTTGCCGTTAGCTTCGAAGTTTTGGATTGGTATTCGGATGATGATGAGCGACCAGTCTTCGTCGATGTCGATACGCGGGCGCTCGTCGATGTCGCTGATGTCGTTGATGAAATCCACCGGAACGCCGATTTTTTCTTTAAGGAAATTCAGTTCTTCTTCGCTGGGATTAATTACGTTAATCCAGCTTTCTTTCAGCGGTTCCTTGAGAGTCTCAAAGTAATTCGTGTATTGATAGTAACTAATCATAATCAATTTCCTTTCCCTAAATTTTTATTACAAATTAAGTAATTCTGCCTAATCGGCAAATCAATTTATGTAAATGGAAAATTATTAAATATTAATGAAACTGTCTGTTCTCCGGCACGCCGGGCATAAGCACGGGTTAAGCGTCCGAAATAGCGGGCAACAAAAGGCTCAGCCGAGGAAATATACCGTCCAGACTGCCGCAAGCAGCTTGGTGTCTATGCTCGTGTCGTCGATGAGCCTGCGTGCGTCTTCGACGGAGCCAATCCTGTTGTTGGCGGTGTCGAATATCTCATTGCCGTCGATGGTGGCGAGCGCTTCGCCGTTTGAGTTGTATATCGTCCGGTCTTCAACACTGGCAATTGCATTGCCCTGATGGTCCAGCACCCTGTTGCCGTCTATGGTGGCAATGATCTTGTTGAATTTCGTTACCAGCTTGTTGTCCTGTACTTTGTAAACCGTCATTTTTCCCCTCCGCAATAATTCCACAACTTCTTTTCAATTATCGGCTCTTTTGAAATAATAATTAATTTTCGGTTTCTTTGTGATGAGACAGACACGTAGCGAGAAAGAATTTAATGAATTATTTTCACTGCTGGTCATTTATGGCGTGTCGTTTTCTTTTCCCCCACCTTAGATAAGGCGGGGGCAGGGGGCGGTTGGATTTTTTTAGTTTATCAAGTTTGTAAAGTTCATAAAGTAAGAAGAAGCAGAACCGGTGCGGCTTTTCCCCCACCTTGGATAAGGCGGGGGTAGGGGGCGGTTGGATTTCCTTCTGTGATAAGATGGACTCCACCTAAGCAGTCGGGACGGCAGGCAAGATTGACTCCACTCCGCAGGTGCATGGGATCTGTGTGAACAAGGGGCAGTTGCCCCTTGTTCAAGTGCCGGAGCTTTCTTTCGAACTTGTGATCTTGATATACTAATTACCCCATCCCAGCCTTCCCCAAGGGGAAGGAGAAGGAAACGCCGGGTTCTTCAAGTCCTCCCCTTGGGGAGGATTTAGGTGGGGTCTAACGCTTCAAACCTTCGGAAGGTTCTCCCGTTCCCATTCCCGCACATATATAAAAAAAAGTTCTGGTATTTTCGGGAATTATTATTAATTTTGTAGTCCTGAAAAACGGCGAAGGTAGCTCAGGTGGTAGAGCACCAGATTGTGGCTCTGGTGGTCGCGGGTTCGATCCCCGTCCTTCGCCCCAACTTTTTCCATTTTATTTGTAACGTTTCACCTTTTCATGTGTAGATTATTAGATTGAGTGTTATCGATATAAATAATTAATAATGAAAAATTATTAATTATAATATCATAGCAAGGTTTACTAATTTATATGTTTGGAATGGAATATGTTGTTGGTTAGTAAAATGAGAGATGACAAAAATGCAAATCAGGGATTTAAATAATTCAATAAATATTATCCAATTATCAAAGGACATACCTATGAAAAAGATTCTGTTACCCTTTCTCCTGGCCTTTACCTTGGGAGTATTGATCAGCCCGTTGAATTCACAGTCATTGGTCAGTACAAACCCTGAGAATAGAAAAGCTGTAATCGAAGAGTTTACAGGCCTGTCATGCCCATATTGTCCGGAGGGCCATGTAGTCGCCGACGGTATTGCAAATAAGTATCCCGGTAAAGCGCTTGTTGTTGCTTACCATCCGTCAAACGGTTCATTCAATACGCCATACACTGCAGCTGAAGACTTGCGCCGCCAGTGGCCTGCAAGCTTTTGGGGAACATTCTCCGGTACTACAAGTATGCCTTCGGCAATGATTAACAGAATACCCTGGAATGCAGGCCCCAGAGGAATAGGCAGAGGAGGCTGGGAAGCTGCTGCTGTAGAAGTAATGAAAGTAGCATCCCCCTGCAATGTCGGTTTAATATCGGGCTATGACGTTTCGACAAAGAAACTGACAGTTGACGTCGAAGTCTATTTCACAAGCGCTGTAACAGATCAATACAGCATTTACGTCGTATTGACCGAAGACAGCATCGTTACCCACCAAAGGGATTATACTATATCTGGAAATGGAAATTGGCGGGAGAATTATGTACACAAGAGGACATTCCGTGAAGCCTTAACGGACGTCAACGGCGATCCCATCAGTGGAAATACCTCAAAAGGAACATTGGTTACAAAAAAATATACATTTACAAATTCCCAGAACTATGTCATCAGCAGATGCAGCGTCCTTGTATTCATCCGTAACAAATCCAATGATGAGATCGTTACCGGCAACATCGGGTCTGCCAATGCCCAGACCTTGTTCCTTACGACAACTGAATCGCTTTTCTCATCGGCAGCCTCTTCCGAGACAGTAGAAAAAGTGTTCACAGTAAAGAATATTTCTACATCAAGCAAAACCCTTAACATCACATCTTCGAAATCACAAAGGACTCCTTCTGACTGGACCACTGAAGTAGCTCTTCCTCCGGGAGTATTAAAGAACGGCAATTCTCCACAGGGTTCAGTATCCCTGAATCCCGGCGAATCCAAGGATATTACGCTCAAATTCACTCCCGGCGCCACTGTCGGAGTTGGAGACGCTGTTTTAACCGTCCAGGAAATATCTCCGGGCAAAGGTACCCAGACTATGCAGCTTACCGTTGTGTCTTCCAACATCGAATACCTCGAGATCCTCGACGACGACTCCGAAGGGTCAACACTGTTAACCACAATCAAAGCCACCGGCAGGGAACAATTCCTGCGGTTTGACGCCGAAGGCTTCATCGAAGCACAACCCTATCTCAACAATATTAAATACGTGGTTTGGACTTCAGGCCTGACCGGCGGCATCAGTAAAGAAGAAGCCACCGCCATCTCCCAGATGCTCGACAAAGGCGCCAGGGTGCTCATCAGCGGCGCTTCCGCACTCAGCACTCTCTATTACGACGACAGTGAGAACCCGCTGTTCTCGAAACTCGGCGTCACCTGGGATTCGGAAACAGGTACCCTGTCTAACACAACCTTTACACTCGCCGGAATGGGAACAGACAAGAAATTCTCTACGATGAACCTGCCTTCCACCCTGCGAACAGGCAGCGACAACCTTCAGCCGATACTGATCAAAGACGCTCAGGTCGCTTCACCGATACTGAAGATCAACGGTACCAGCCACGTAATGGGCGCAAAGACACAGACTTCGACATACAAAGTGATTACACTTCACTTCGACCCCTTAGCAATTTCGCTCGCTTCAGGTGAACAAAAACTTATCGACTCCTGCCTGACATGGCTCGAAGAAACCGTTTTCGTTGGGCCTGTTGCTTCACTGAGCACAGAAGAGCTTAGCTTTGGCGACATCAAAGCCGGCAAAGACAAGGAATTGGAAGTTGAAATCTCTAACAACGGCGATCAGCCTCTCGAACTGAAGAAGATAGAAATTACAGGTACGGGTTCCGCTGCTTTCTCAATCACATCCGGCAGCATCGACCAGGTAAAGAGTATCGCCCCCGGCGAGAAACACACCGTTACAGTGAAATTTGCCCCACCGTCGGACATCACGGCTACCACAAACTACCAGGCATCGCTCGACCTGACCAGCAACGTCGGCAGCAGCGAAGTTTACAACGTTGCACTCAAAGGTACAGGCATATATGAACCCGACGGTGTCGAAGACGAACAGGCCACAGCCCTTCAGGTAAGCGCCACACCCAACCCTGTCGGCAGCGAAGCAGCGGTTACATTCACACTCAACGGCAGCCTGCCGTCGAATGTGGAAGCAGTACTCATCGACGCTTCCGGTAAAACCGTCCGTACCATTTTCAACGATGCAATGATTCCCGGTACGGTTACACGTTCACTGACGACAACAGGCCTTGCATCTGGCGCCTATTACATAATCGTAAAATCTCAGTCCGGCAATTTAAATATTCCGATAATTATCAATAAATAAAATTTGCGGATTATTATCTGCTTAGTCTTTAAAGAACTTCCGAAAGTTTTACTCTTTCGGAAGTTTTTTTTTGTAACATTCCGTGTTCACATGTGTCTATACGTTGATGAAAGCAAGATTATTTATATAGAAATATGAAGGAAAAAATATTGAATAAAATAATGAATAAACCCAGATAAAGCATTAGGAGTTATTAACATCTCATAATTAGTTGATATATAGCAACATAACAACTTCCCCCTCCTTGGATAAGGAGGGGTCAGGGGTGGTTGGAAATACCGTGTTTTTGGGGGTCTAATGCACAATCCGGGATAAAATAATGAATAAATAAATGGAATCTACAATCATTATCAAAAGAGAACCATATGAAGAAATTGTTTCAGACCATCCTCGTCCTAATACTATCATTTCTTGCATTAACACATCTTTCAGCTCAGAAATACGCATCAACCCAGGTAGAAAAGAAAAAAGCAATAATTGAAGAATTTACCGGAGTAAAATGTACATACTGTCCGAAAGGGAATGCAGTTGCATCCGGCATAGAAAACTCGTACCCCGGAAATGCCTTTGTAGTGTCTTACCACCCTTCAAGCCAAAACTTTTGTGTTCCCTTTGAAGGTGATGAGAATCTTGGTAGAAACTGGCCTGTCCCAATACTATCCTATTCCGGTTCAAATTTCATGCCTTCAGCAATGGTGAACCGAAGAAGATTCGATGAAGGCTTGTCCCTTAGTCGTGGATTATGGGAGATATCCGCACTTATGATCATGACTGAGAGTTCTCCATGTAATGTTGGTTTTATCAGCAAATACGATATAGAAACAAAAACCCTGACTGTCGATGCGGAAGTCTATTTCACAACTGCTGTCGAGGATAACTTCACAGTTACTGTTGTACTGATGCAGGACAGCATTGTTACTAAGCAGTCAGGCGGGGGAGATCACTATGTACATAAGAAAACGTTCAGGGAAGGCCTGACAGACGTATGGGGCGATCCTATTACCGAAGAGACAGGAAAGGGAGCATTGATCGAAAGACGATACAGCTTCGACAACAGCAGCACCAATTATAACATGGAAAGGTGCAGCGTACTGGTTTTTATACGCAATAATGTAAACGGCGAAATTATTACCGGAAACGGCGGCAAAGCCAATTCCGCACTGATTTCATTGGCATCCTCGGTGCCGCCATACACTACAGCCGGGACAGGCGAGACTTCCGAAATAAAATGCACCTTAAAAAATCTCTCAGACAACCAGCAAACGATCAGGTTGTCGGCATCAAGATCGACAAGAACACCTGAAGATTGGACAATAGACGCAACAGGCCCAACAGTACAGGTAACAGAAATGGGCGTCAATGTCAGTCTGCAGGCAGGAGCAACAACAGAATTAACACTGAAAATCACTCCAGGAATCACCACAGGTGTCGGAGATGTAATTCTCAAAGCTGAAGGAACTGCTTCCGGACAAAATTCCATTAAGCTTACAACCATTTCCCGTAATGTAGAGTACCTTGAAATAATGGAATCGCCTTCGGACAATGAACCACAGTCTCTAAACAGGATAATCAAAGCAACTGGAAGAGAACCCTATCTCAAATTTGAAACAGCCGGATTGCAATACATCCATCCTCTTCTTCAGAACCTGAAAGTTGCTCACTGGAGCTTCAACCCTAATATGTTTTTGTCGCAGGTTAAAGCATCAACCATAACTGAGATGATGGAGAAAGGTGTCAGAGTCCTTCTGACCGGTACGACCCCTATTGGTAGCCTATTTACAAGTGATCCCGATCATCAAATCTTTGAATGCTTAGGAATTACATATGATCAGGAAAACCTTATTATGCCTGGATCAAGCTATACATTTACCGGCAATCCTGCTGACGATTACTTCAAGTCGTTATCAATTCCCTGGACAAGAGACAGTCTGACAGATAATCTGGCAATTCCAGTTGAGATAATTAATTCTTCAGTAGCAGCGCCGATACTAACAATAGACAATACGAACATTTCCATTGCAACGAAATCGCATACTGTCAGGTCAAAAGCAATAGTATTGCACTTTAATCCCTATTCAATCAATTCACCTGATGATCAGGAGGAATTAATCGATAGATGCCTCGACTGGCTTGAAGCACCTGATGAGACAGGCCCCAGATTAGTTTTCAATCCGGGAAAACTGGATTTCGGAAAAGTAAACCAAGGTAACAGCGTTGACCGGCATTTGCTGATCACCAATTCAGGCAACCGGCCACTTGTGATATCAAAAACAGAGCTTACAGGAAATGATAATGCATATTTTTCAATTCATTCAGGAAACCTTACAAAAACTGATACAATCCCTCCTGATTCGTCTCACATAATTATTCTGAGGTTCAATCCAACTTCAGGAACTCAAGACTCGAAATCCTATTTTTCACAATTAAAAATTACCAGCAATGATAAAAAATCATCGGTTTATAATATTAGACTTACAGGTTTGGTCATTCAGGGTAATGTCAGTGTTGAGGCCGAGAATCCGCCACAACTTGAAGTTCAAATTCACCCGAATCCTGTATTCTCAGAGTCGGTAGTTGAATTCCGGCATAATGACGCTTTACCAATATTTGTTAAAGCTTTATTAATTGATGTATCAGGAAAGGTAGTCGATACTGTATTCAATGATATAATGGCACCCGGTTCTACAATGTGCTCATTTAATACTACCAACCTGGCTTCCGGCTCCTATTTCCTCATCGTAAAATCTCAATCCGGTAATTTATGTGTTCCAATAGTGATCAATAAATAGGGTTCTTCGCTGTTTAGTTTGGGTAAAATTATAATAAAAGAGGTCGTATTATTGAGATATTTTGTAGAGGAGCAAGGCCTTGCATCTCTACTGGTGCGGCTTTTCACTGTTTGGTACGAGATAATTTGAAGCTCGTTTTCTTCAACCCCACCTAAATCCTCCGGGGGAGGTGAAACACTCCTTCTTTCTCCTCCCCTTAGGGAATAATTCCCCACTGGAGAAGGCCGGAATGGGGTGTCTTCAATATGTGAGTATTTATCTTTCAATTTCTTCTTACCCACTCCAAACAGCGAGGAACTTTTTTCGTCTTACTTGAAACATAACGCCTGGTAATGTGTCTATAAAGAAAAATACTATTGACATAGTTTTGCAATTAATACTTTTTTTTCTCGGCTGTGTTTCTTAGTTTAATACATCTGGGGCTTGCAAAATTGGGTTTCAATTATCAGGAGAAAATGGAACTAAATTGAATTTTTAAAAATATCTGACTGAGGATCATATGAAAAAGTTTTTCCCGCCCATACTGTTCATATTGTTAACAGTATTGTTTTTCAACCCTCTTGTTGCACAGAAGTACGTAAGTACGCAACCTGAAAAAAAGAATGCCGTCATGGAACTGTTTACCGGCGTACGCGACGCTTACAGCTACGCCGGCAACGAAAAAATCTACAAGATGTCAATCTCAAACCCGGCGAACATTTTCATGATCGCCTACCATCCTTCGAACGCTAACTATACCCTGGCCTACGGTGGCGATGAGTCCCTGAGGAGAGAGTGGCCTTCCAACTTCTTTACAAAGGGTTTTTGCGGCATGAACGGCCCCGACGACCTGCCCGTGGCCATGGTCAACAGGCGCCAGTACAGCGGTGTAAGGGCACGGAAAAAGGACACATGGAAGAACGACGCCAATGCAATACTCAGCGAGTCCTCCCCCTGCAATGCCGGTTTCCTGGGTACTTACGACGACAAAGCCAAACTTCTCACGATCGACGTAGAAGTCTATTTCACCGCCACCGTTACCGACAAGTATTACATATATACGGTACTGACGGAAGACAGCGTCGTTACCCGCCAAGCCTGGCAATACGGCTTCGGCGAGATCGAGAAATACCCTCACAAAAGGGTTTTCAGGGACAGCATCATTCCCGGTGCATGGGGCGACCCCATCAATGAAGCCACGACACAAGGCTCCTTGGTTACCCGTAAGTACACATTCGACAACAACGTTTCACAGTACAACATGGAACACTGCAGTGTAATGGTCTTCATCCGCAACGGTGCAAACGAAGAAATTGTCACCGGATGGGGCAACAAAGCACATACCGACAGGCTTGTTTTTTCTTCGGCCCAGCCTGCTTTCGCTGCAATTCCTGCCGGCACGGCCAAAACGAGAGTGTTCACACTACGGAACAATTCCGACATTGAAGGCAATCTCCAGTTCACCGTCAGCAAATCCCTTCGTACACCAGCGGACTGGACCGTCGAGTACTCTACGGCATCATCCAAAGTCAAATCCACCGACAAAATCCTCACTGACAATGTTAAACTCGGCCCGGGAGACTCGGTTGACATTACTCTGAAAATTAATGCAGGGACAACGGTCGGTGTCGGAGACGCACAACTGACCATCGTTGCCGGCAATATCTTCGGTGAAATCGTTGACATGAAATTCTCAGCCGTATCCAACAGCGTCGAATACCTCGAAGTAATGGAAAGGCCCTCCGAGAGCGAGCCCAATTCCCTTGCACCGATCATAGAAGGAGCCGCACGCGACGCAATGCTTAAATTCGACTCCAAAGGCCTCGCCGACGTTTACACCGGCCTTTCACAACTGAAGCTCGTGTCGTGGAGTTTCAACCCTACCGACACTCTGACAAGCATCTATGCCAATACAATAGTCAGCATGATGAAGGGCGGTGTCCGTTTCCTCATCACCGGCTGCTTCCCGATGACTACACTCTTCGATGAATACTATGTTCATCCGCTGTTTACATTCCTTGGCGTAACCGTTGACGAAAGCAACAAGCACAATTTCGGCTACAATTTCACATTCAACAGCGTCTCGGGCGAAGAAGACTTCAAAGGCTTCACACTGCCCTGGAAGATGAACGAGGAAACAGACTCGCTGACGCAGCCGCTAAAGATTACCAATTCGGGCATCGCTTCGCCAATCCTTAAAATTGCCGGAGGAAACCTGGTAATGGCTACAAAATCGCAGACAACCAAGTCAAGGGCAGTAATCGTTCATTTCAATCCCTACTCGATTACTTCAGGTACCGACAGAAACAAATTCTACGATAAATGCTTCGACTGGCTCGAAGCAAAAGGCGCCCTGGGGCCTCTTGTTACCCTCAGCGATACGAGCATTGCTTTCGGCGAGGTTAAAGCAGGCAAATTCGGTGAGGTTCTGCTGAAGATATACAGTATCGGGGATTCGGCGCTTAAGATTACGAAAATGGAGATCAGCGGCACCGACAAGTCCCAGTTCGTCATTTTCAAAGGCGGCATTACCAACGAAATATCCGTAGCTCCCGGCGATTCGCACACTGTAACACTCAGGTTGAACATACCGGCGAACCTGTTCAATTCCCGCGATTACTCTGCTGCCCTTAAAATAACCACCAGTGCAAGGACCAATCCGGTACAGAGCCTGAACCTCGAAGGTAGAGGCATCGGCACCAACGGAGTGGAAGACGGCACAGGCAATGCTATCTCTGTTAAAATAATACCTAATCCGGTCAATGACAGGTCAGTTGTTACTTTCGAAATGAACGGACTGCCGGCAGAAGTTGAAGCAATCCTCGTGGACGCTTCCGGCAGGGCAATTGAAACGATACACAAAGGCCTGATGGAGTCCGGAACGACTATCCGCAATTTTAACGCGGCAGCGCTGCCTTCCGGATTCTACTTCCTTATTGTCCGCTCGCCCTACGGCAACCTGAATATTCCTGTTGCCGTCAAGAAGTAGCGCCTGCAAAACGCCCTATTATTCTGAGTTAAATATAAATCAACCCGAAGGGTGGATCTTCAAAGATTCACCCTTTTTTATTATCATCATGCCTGTCATCGTGTCAATGATGAGAGGTGAAAAATTTGGTTTTATTCTTTTTTTTGGCACACATTAATTTTTTGGGGATAAAGCATTAAGTAAATATTGAATTGAATAGTCAGGATTATTTACTTGTGTTGAAGTTTGAAGGAATCTATGTCCTTCTATTCCTTGAAAAGATAAAGAATTCTATGTACTGAGACACTCTATTATCATTGAGCCATTCGCATGATGTTTTTTACGGATATACAACCCCTGACGGGGTTGGAGAAGACTATCTGTTCTCAGAACTCCGTAGGAGTTCAACATCTGTTGATAATATCGTATTGCAGACAGGGTTAGCTCGTGGCATTGAAAATAATAAATTTAACTCTTCTCACCAAATTTTTCATCTGACCCGTTATACAGGAATAAAGCGCTATTACACCCCCCCCGACCCCCTCTTGATAGAGGGGGAGCGTTGTTTCAGGTTCAAACCCCTCTAATAAAAGGGGTGGCTGCGGCAGCAGCCGGGGTGTGTCCATTGAGATTTGAAAAATAAATATTTGTTTATCTTCACTTTTTACCCACTATAATTAGCGAAGAACCTAAATTTATTTTTTTTTTTCGAATGTGTTTATTAGATTGATGCTTCAAATGTGGCCAAAGTTTATAGTATTAATTTGATAGTACTATTTTTTTGAGAGACTGAAATTATTTTTTAATATAGTTAGTTTTAAACAAAGAGGATATTATGAAAAAGTTTTTCCTGCCCGTCCTGTTAGCCGTTTTAACAGGCACGCTTTTCAATCCGCTTTTCGCTCAAAAGTACGTAAGTACACAAGCGTCGAAAAAAAACGCCGTCATTGAACTTTTCACTGCCGTAAGGGATCCGTACAGTTACGCAGGCAATGAGAAAGCCAAAAAGATGACGTATGCAGATCCTGCCAGAATCTTTATGATTGCCTACCATCCATCGAACGCATCCTATACGCTGCCCTTCGGCGACGACGAAGACCTCAGCCGCAACTGGCCCAACAATTTCTTTACAACCCAGTTTGCAGGTATGAACGGAACCGACGACCTGCCGTTTGCCTTCATCAACCGAAGGCTGTACAACAGTAAGAGAGCCTTGAAAAGAACTGAGTGGGCCTATAATGTACCGCTCATCCTGAACGAATCGTCTCCCTGCAATGTCGGTTTCAACGGGACCTACGACCCGAATACGAAATCCCTGACAGTGGACGTCGAAGTCTATTTCACCGCGGCAGTTACCGACAAATACCATATTTATGCAGTGCTTCTGGAAGACAGCATCGTTACCCGCCAGGCCTGGCAATACGGGTTCGGTGATTTGGAATTATACCCCCAAAAGAAAGTGTTCAGGGACAGCATTACCCCGGGAGCCTGGGGCGACCCGATCAACGAAGCCACCAACCAGGGTTCGCTGATTACCCGCAAATATACATTCAACAACAGTACCAGGCAGTATAACATTGAAAAATGCAGCGTCGTCGTTTTCATTCGCAATGCAACCAACGAAGAGATCGTTACCGGTTGGGGAAGCAAAGCCCATACCGACAGGTTGGTTCTGTCGCCGGCGCTGCCCGCATTTGCAGCGGCAGGCGTCAACGAGGCAAAGGAACAGATATTTACTTTAAAGAATAATTCTGATACCAAAGGCAACTTGCAGGTTAGCTTCAATAAGTCCTCCCGTACACCGTCCGACTGGACATTGCAATATTCGATTGCCAAAACGGGCATTAAAAAAGCATTCAGTCCCCAGTCTGAGACTGTCAGTGTTGACCCTCACGATTCGATCGATATTACAGTAACAATTAAACCCGGCGCTACTACCGGCGTTGGAGATGCCTTTCTCGATATATTTTGCGACAACATATACAATGAAAAAGAAAGCGGCAGGTTTACTGCCATTACTAACACTGTAGAAAACCTGGAAGTAATGGAAAGGCCTGAAGAAGGAGAACCCTATTCCCTCAACCCGGTCATCGAAGCAACAGGCAGAGGTAAATACCTTAAATTTGACGCCAGGGGAATGGCGTCTGTTTACTCCGGACTTACAAAACTGAAAACAGTGTCCTGGAGCTTCAATCCCTGTGACTCGATGATACAGGAATACGGATCGACGATTGTGAATATGATGAAAAACGGCGTCCGCTTTCTGATTGCAGGATCCTTCCCGATTACGACGCTGTACGAAGAGAACACTAGCAATCCGTTTTTCAAATATACCGGCGTCATGATCGACATATCGAACAAGCATTATTTCGGCGGTTCCTTTACTTTCACCAGCGACAGCGCAGACCCCTATTTCCCCGGCTTGTCCCTGCCCTGGGTACGCAATGAAGAAACAGATTCATTAACACAGCCCCTTGCCATCAGGGACTCCACCATAGCATCGAAGATCCTTACGAAGGACAAGCTGATCATGGCTACAAAGTCGAGGACGGCAGAGTCCAAAGCAGTTGTGATTCATTTCAATCCGTATTCACTAAGCTCAAGTTCCGACAGGAACGGCTTTATCGATAAATGCTTAGACTGGCTGGAGCGGGACGATGTACAGGGGCCTGTAGCTACACTGAATACGGTCAACATGAAATTCGGTGAAGTTAAAGGAGGCTCATACAAAGACACGACTCTGGAGATTGCCAACACCGGCAACTCAGACCTGACATTAGTCAAAACTGAGATCACAGGGACCAATCCTACCTATTTCACCGTTACCGACGGCATCGGTTCCCAGGTAGTCCTTGCACCGGGAGCAAAAGACACAATTACCATCAGGTTCAGCGTTCCTTCAACATTGACGGCAGCAAGAGATTACACTGCAAGTATTGAAATCGCTACAACGGATTCGGAACATCCCCTCCGGGTATGCGATCTGGCCGGCAGAGGCATTCCTTCAAACGGAGTTGAAGACGAAGCAGACAGGGCGCTGCTTGTGAAAGCCACCCCCAACCCCTTCAGCAAAGAATCCGTAATATCATTCGAGTTGAACCATGTAGCGCCGGTGAATGTCGAAGCCATGTTAATCGACGTTTCCGGACGGAAGCTCGAGACAGTTTACGACGGCCTTTTGCAGCCGGGCAATACCGTCGTCAGGTTCAATGCCACGGCAACGGCGCCGGGTACATACTTCTTAGTTGTTAAGTCGGTATTGGGAAATTATAATATACCGGTAGTAATAGTAAGATAGGAATAGAAAATTAGCGGGAGTATCGGGGCAGGTACCATCACGGCGCCTGCCCTGTGCTATTTTTATCAGGAAAAGATTCTTTGCCGTATCATTCCTTTCCTGTTTTCTCCAGCAATTCTGCCTTGAAGCGCTGAGAATGCCAGTTCGTGGGATTGAGGCTCAGGGATTTGTCAATGTCTGCAAGGGCGCCTTCCATGTCGTTGAGTGCAAATTTAGCTTTAGCCTTGTGGTAATAGGACTCGGCATGGTGTGGCATAAATTCGAGTATTTTATCGAAATCATGGATTGCCCCGGTGTTGTCGCCGTATTCCATCCTTGCACTGCCCCTGTACAGGTAAGCCGAAACGAGCAATACGGGATCTGCCGACCCCATGTCGATGACTTTTGTAAAATCTTCGATGGCGGCGGAGTAATCCTTTTTCTGGTATTTCTTGTTGCCGCTGGAGATTAAGGATTTCGGGCTGTCGCCGAAAAGCCCGAAAACAGAGCCGAATACAAACATAATACTACCTGCCTTTCTTAAACAAAATTTATCTATGTATAAGAAATAACGCTAATATTTATTAATTTACAAAATATTACGGTAATATTTTTTTGATTTTTTTTTAATAATTAGATTAGAAAACATGGAAACAAAAGAAAGAATAATAATACTCGATTTCGGCAGCCAATATACACAGATAATTGCCCGCAAGGTACGCGAGATCGGCGTTTACGCAGAGATATACCCCTACAGCATTAGTCCCGAAAAGCTGAAGGAACTCAACCCGGCAGGCCTCATCCTGTCCGGCGGGCCTTCCAGCGTCTATTCGGAAGACTCCCCCCACCCAGTAGTCAAAGTCTTTGAATTAGACATTCCCGTTCTCGGCATCTGCTACGGCCTGCAGCTAATGGCCTATTACCTCGACGGCAAGGTGGACAGGGCTGCTCACAGGGAATTCGGCAGGGCAAACCTGACGATAGACAATTTCGACGACCTGCTGAAGGGCGTAACACAGGACACTACGGTGTGGATGAGCCACGGCGACATGCTGCTGGAAGCTCCCGCCGGTTTCGAGATCATTGCCCATTCCGGCAACTCCCCTGTCTGCGCCGTCAGGTCTAAGGAGAAGCGCATCTGGGGCGTGCAGTTCCATCCCGAAGTACACCACACCGCAGAAGGGAAAACCGTCCTGTCAAACTTCGTACGGGACATCTGCGGCTGCACCGGCACATGGAATGCCCATTCTTTCATCGAATCGTCCATCGACTCCATCAGGAAGCAGGTCGGCGAAGACAACGTCATCCTTGCCCTCAGCGGCGGCGTCGATTCAACGGTTGCCGCAGTACTGCTGCACAGAGCCCTCGGCGACAAGCTCCACTGCATACACATAGACTCCGGCCTGATGCGTTCGAATGAGAGCGCCATGATCATGCAGTTGTTCCGCGAGTCTTTCAACATCACAATCGACCTCGTTGACGGCTCGGACATGTTCCTCGGCAGGCTGGACGGCGTTACCGACCCGGAACAGAAACGTAAGATCATCGGCAAGAGCTTCATCGACCTGTTCGAGGTGGAAGCCGGCAAATTCAAGAACGCCAAATGGCTGGCGCAGGGCACCCTCTATCCCGACGTCATCGAGTCCGTGTCCGTCAAAGGCCCGTCGGCCACAATCAAGTCGCACCACAACGTGGGCGGCCTTCCCGAGAAGATGAACCTGAAGATATTAGAGCCGTTCAGGGAGCTGTTCAAGGATGAAGTGCGTGCCGTAGGGCGCGAGCTGGGCGTCCCCGAGTGGTTTGTCCGCCGCCATCCCTTCCCCGGCCCCGGCCTGGCAATCAGGATATTGGACGCAGTGTCGAAGGACAAACTCGACCTGCTGCGCCGCGTGGACGACATTTACCTCGAGGAGATACACAAGGCCGGGCTGTACGACGAGATATGGCAGGCGTTTGCGGTGCTGCTGCCGGTTAAGAGCGTCGGCGTCATGGGCGACGAACGCACCTACGAATTCACTGCCGGGCTGCGTGCCGTAACCTCTACGGACGGCATGACGGCAGACTGGTACCCCATGCCCTACGAAGTCCTTGGCTCGATGAGCAACCGCATCGTCAACGAAGTGCGTGGCATCAACCGCGTAGTCTATGACATCACGGGCAAGCCGCCCGGAACGATTGAGTGGGAGTGAGAGTTAGGAGTGGCGGCTGGTAGGCAGTGATTGGTGGCTGGTGACCGGTTAAAAGAGTGAGGAGTTAGGAGTTGATTGACTTGATTTTATAAACCAGAATGGAGAATAAATGAAATATTCTCAACATTATATTAATGATGTTCGACCTAAAAGGCCGTACCTGACCGATGAGTTACTGAGCGATTTGATTGGCCATGCGCTTGTAACTGAAAAACAGGTGAACGGATGGATTAAACTGTGGAGTTATTCGTCAGAGTTCAAAAAATATGTAAGAGTAATAATGCTCGAAGATGGTGAAACGGTTCATACGGCTTTTTTTGACAGAAATTTTAAATTTCAGGAGTAAGAACTATGAAATTCAATTATGACAAAGAAACAGACTCGCTCTATATAAACTTAACAGACGGCCCCGGTGTGGATTCGTTTGAAATTGCGCCTGAATATATCGCAGACGTGGATTCGGAAGGCCGCATTGTCGGCATTGAAGTCCTGAACGTAAAAGAAAAGGTGGACATTCATTCGTTTATTTTCGACAGGATTCCGGTACGGGACGTCAGATTCATCAACCAGCCACAGGTTGTTTGACGTTGGAAGGTGACTTCACCGACTCAGGAACGGTTGAGGGGGAGTGAAAGTTAGTAAATATTTTTTTACAATTTTTAAGGCTTTCTATATGTTTTCAAAAATGAATTTTTATAGATGAGACAATTGATTTGGATGTGGGTTGATATTTAGAAAGCAGGTGAAATTGTACCACCTATAGTTTAAACCATTTACTATAAAAAAAGCAATATGGATTTTGATATTGAAAAATACAGGAGAATAGCATTAAATCATTTGTTGCCAATAAAACAAGTTGATGAGAATACTATGGCCAACAGACATTTATTGTTTAATGCACATAGAAGTATTGCGGGACAAAGATTACCAGAATACTATTTTGTTTATTTCTTATTTGCAGATTTACTTGGATTTCATAATCTGGGTAAAGATGAGAAAGTTGCATGGACATTCCCAATTGATTATAATGGTAAAGCATTTTTAATAGAATATCGTAAGTTCGGTATTGGTGTTTTTGTTCAAGATAAAGAAAAGGATGAAACTGCTGCTGAAGAAATTACTAATAAAATAATAAAAGCTGTTAAAAGTATAACAGCATACTATAATCACATTGCGGAAGTTGCTGTAAATAATTCAGAAATTAACATTATTAACTATAATTCATCTCTCTATAAAAGATTTACATATCTAATGTCATTATATAAAAGAGAAAAAAAGAAATATGAAAAAAATAGAAATAGTGTTAAAGTAACAAAAAAATCAACAAAATATGGCAATATGACTATATATAAAAATTTATCAAATTCTTATTTTGAAAGATATAATTGGCTGGCTATATCATGTATCGATTCTTTTTTTTCTTGGACAGAACATTTGTTTATTCATTTATCTATAATCGCAAATAATATCTCAAATGGAAGAGATGTGGCTAATTTAATAGGAGCTGAATGGAAAGTAAAATATCAGAAAGCAATTGTTGATAATTCTGTAGAAGCAAAAAAATATTATAACGATTTACTAAAAATTAGACAACAAATTCGTAATTATATTAGTCATGGAGCATTTGGTAAGGATGGAAATTCCTTCGAATTTCATTCACCAACAGGCGCTATTCCTGTAATAATGAATTATAATATGAGAAGAAATAGGTTTTCTCTAAATGGAACTTTATTATTCAATGAAAATGAAGTAATTCAACTAATAGAAGACTTTATTAAATATTTATGGAAAAGCAATTTAAAAACATCTATGTTTTATACTCAAAAGCTAGGTTTACCAACAATTCTAACATATGCTTCAAATGGTACTTATAAAAATGCAATTGCAAATATGAAAAATATGAAAAAATTATGTGATTATTTATTATATAAGATAGAAACCTCGGCAAATATGGATTGGTAGTTAAAAATATGCTTTTCTGTAATAATTGGAAGATTATTCTTCATGTTCAATATCAAAAATTGAAATTTGTTCAAGAGGTTTAATATGTTCAATTACTTTCAATACCTCGTAGGTTGTAATTAATTCTATACCCTTTATTTTTTGTAGAGTTCTAATGTCTACTCTCAGCAAACTACCTTTAACAAAAGACTCATGGTTGTCTTCAATTTTTTTTAGAAAATTATCATCCTTTATTATCACATTGAAAGTATTATTACCATCATTTAATCTCCATTTATTGTCTTCTTTGAAGGATAAGCTAACGATCTTATAAACTTTTTCATCAATTTTGTCAATTAAAACCTCTTCTGTATCTTCTGGAATAATATAATAATCTTTCTCAGAATCAGAAATTTCAATACTCTCGTTTTCTTTTTTAAATTTTATTTTGCTTATTCCATTTTTTGATAATGGTTTAAAGAATAGTTCAAGATGTTGTCTAATACTCCTATTAGCAAATACTTTCTCGGTTCCTGCTGGAGCTATTAATGTCTGGTCATCGTAAATAAAATCAACAGTATTATTATTTTTAACAAATCTAATTTGATTAGGCTTTTTTCCTTTTGATTTAAGAATAAGCTTTAATAATCCATATAATCCTCCACTTCCTATACCTAAAATCTCAAGAAGATTTTTCAAAGCATTTACTTCATCACTATTAAACATTTGAGTTATGTGATCCATTATACTGGTTGCAGCGACAAATAAATCTACTTCAAAAGAACCTTTATGAACATTTTTGACATTTAGAGAAATATTGAATTCATTACCGATAATTCGATTTGATTCTATAAGAATCTCATTTAGAGAAAGTAATGCTGGCGCCAAATCAGCAACATCAATTGAACCTTCTTCAACTGAAGAACCTTCAAAAATAACCGAGAATTTTACATCTTTTGCCATTGTTGTCTTTTAATATTTTTTTTCCTCAAATTTAACAGAATAATTCCATATTTCAATAGCTTTTTATATTTTCCGGTATTGACACTCCTCTTTCCATTCCTTGTTACATTCTACTCTAACCAGCAACTTTCAATATTTGATTCTCCCCCTCCGCTGCCGGGAGGGGAAAAACCGTAAGTCATTCATTCGCGGGGCCTGTCCTGGCTTGCGCCTGCCGGAGGGAGATTTACTCTATTATTCTAACCCCGTCTAAGTTCGCTCGGTAGCCTTTCAGTAAGGCATAGGTCAGTTTGTCCATTGCAGCGCCGTTGAAATCTGTCTTTTTGACGTCGGACTTTATTGATACATTGATCAGGACGGCATTCCGGAAGCTTGTTTTTTTCAATCCCGCATAGTCAAAGTTCGCGCCAGTAATCTCCAGCCCCTCGAATGATACGCCCGACAAATCGCACAAATTGAATTTAGTCCTCACAATCTTTGTGTTCGCGAATGTCGATCCTCTCATGTCAGACTTGTTGAATTCCACATCCGTCAGGTCGGCGCCGTCAAATCGGCAGTCAGTCAAATCCGAGCACTTGAATTTACTTCCTGTCAGGACTGTGCCGCTGAAATTGGCGCCTCTCATGTCGGAATAGTGAAATTTCCCTTCAATTATCTTTGTATTGCTGAAGTCCGAATCCTTCAGGGGAGACTTCGAGAAATCCCTCCCCGCCTGCATTTGTATTTGTCTTGAATTCTCGCAGATTTCATCTATTAATTCCGATACATTACCAATTGAATTGATGGTCTTTTCGAATGCTGTCCCGGGACTATCTCCCTTATCCACAAAATCATTCATTTTTTCCAAAAGATCCGAATACAATTCTTCTTTCAGTTCTTTTACGATATTCAAATCGGAATAGGGGCCGAAAATTATGTCCAAATGAGCTTTAAGCTTCTTTTCCATAGTTTTTCCTTATTATATTAGTTTTGAAATAATTTCTTTTGCAAATTCCCAGTCGAGTTTGTTTTGGATTAACACTTTCCTTCCCGACTCGGTGATCCTGTAATATTTTCTTCTGCCTCCCTGGGTTTCGTCCCCCCAGTAAGAAGTGATGGAGCCGTCCCTTTCCAGCCTTTTCAAGCTGGAATAGAGGGTCGCTTCGTTAATTTCATATTCTCCCCCCGTTTGTAATGTGATTATTTTTGAAATTTCATAGCCATATTTGTCGCCCTTGTCCAGCAAGTTCAATATTACTGTGTCGATGTGGCCCCTGATCAAGTCCGAATTTACTTTCATAATAATCTGATTCAATTTTTAAAACAAACAACAATACAAATTTAATAAAAATTACTATGTCTGTCAAGGTATTTTTTCTGCCATAGTATTATAATTAATAAATATCTTGTTTCAGATTGTGGAAATAAGGTATTGGTTAGTCTCCGGAAGACATATATGTAATTGGAAAAGGCCGGGCAGGAGAATAAATAAAAACTGAGGTATGGAAACTCCGTTGATGATTATTAATAAATCAATAATTCAGGAAAATGCATTATTTTTGTCGGATTAAGTTACTAAGAATATAGATAATCAATTTAGTAAATCATGAAAAGAAATAAGAAACAACTTTTAGTATATCTGACCCTGATAATAGTATCAGCAGTATTTATTTATCTTTTTTTTGATAACAGTCAAAATACTGATTACAGTCAAAATACTGAATACAATCAAACACTCCCTCCCCCAAATGCAGAAGGGATTGTCAGTGTAGTACAATCTCTAAGCAATCAATCCGATTACAGTCAAAATACTGATTACAACCAAAATACTGATAACAATCAAACACTCCCTCCCCCAAATGCTAAAGCGTTTGTCAATGTAGTACAATCTCTATACGATCAATCCGAAATGCCTTCCCAAGACGTTTTCGGTGTAAGTATGAATCTTCCGCCTAATACAATTATCCTTATCGTTTTAGCAGCTCTTGCACCGATATGGATGCTGTCCGGCTATTATTTCGCCCGCAAGATGGAACTTCCTGGCATATACAGCGACAACAGGATGTCTTCGAAGGAATTCTGTTTCATTGCTACACTTTGTATAGTTTGGGGTATTCTTTTACAACTCTTTACTATTCATGATAGTGGCAGTATAAACCTATTTAATGAATTTCTGTTTTTGATCGTTGCCGGATGCATTTTAGTTGAACTTTTCTTAAGATTATTCCTGGTTTCTTTCATATCATGGTTGCTAAATGTATTTTTTAAAGCTAAATTAAGCCGAATGACAATACTACTGATGTCTGCAGCCGTTTCTGTTGTACCGGTTTTTCTTTTTACTTGCATAAGGCATTCTATTTCTGATTTTCCACTGTTTGATTGGATTTTGAGTGTGATTATTTGGAATTTCTTACTGAATTGGATATATATATCACGTGGGGTATTAACAACAATAGTAATCAGATTTTGTGTTTTTACCTTGAACTATCTGGTAGTTTTAATAATCTTATAGAAAATATATAATAGTTACATATCAGAATAAATCTTTCTTTAAATTCCGAACCGGAATGAACATTCGAAAGCTGTAATTATCGAATTATTCGGATATTACACTCTAATTATTCTAATATTATTATTCGATTCAGCTCCGGAAAGAGTATCATAAAAAAAAATTTCAGGCTTTTTTAAGATTTTTTGTAACATTTCAGAATTCCTGTGTCTATCATTAAAAACAGATGAGTTCATTCTAATAGCAAAAAATTTTGCACTTATTTCGAGGTAATGTATGTTAAATTCGAGCTTCTTCCCTGATATAGCAATCAAGGCATGGGGAAAGACTGTCTCCGCCGCGGTTGTCGTCCTATTTATTCTGTCCTCTGCCGGCCTTTACACGCAGGATTACGGAGGATTCACAGACCCTAAGACACCCAACAGGCACAGCAGGGTCAATGTCGATTCTGCAAAAATTGAAGTTAAGCCCCACGGCATCTACGCCGAAGTTACCACCGAATTCTGGTACAGGTCGGTGGACCTTAAGGCGAGCACGGATACGCTGGAACTCTATGCCCTGTTCACCCTGCCCAACGAAGATTTCGTCAACGATTCCTGGCTCTGGGTCAACGACACAATGGTTCATGCAATGATCATCGACGTGGACGCCGCCTCCCTGATCTATGAGAACATAGTACACAGGCTGCACAAGGACCCGTCAATCTTCTACAGGAGAAATACATCGGGCCTTTACGAATACAGAGTCTATCCGAATGTAGGGAGCCAGAGCCGCCATGCTAAATATTCCTACTGGACAAAAATGAGCTATGTCAACGGCCTGGCACAGTTCACATTCAAACCGGCTATCATCGGCCTGTCAACAAACAAGGCAATACCCCGCAGTTACAGGTTCTATTTCACTAAAAACTTTTCGGATATTGATTTCGGGGCTAACCCACCCAACAAGTATTACTCGAACGATAAATACGGGAAGTATGTCGAATTCAGCACAACCAGTACGGACTTGAAACAGGTGTTCTCCTATCAATATGATTTCAGCACCCCATATTTCAGCAAATCCAACTACATCGACGACCAGGAGTACTATTTCGCTATGTTCGACAGCAAAATACTGTTGTCAAAATATGTGAACCAAAAAATCAACTTCCTGATAGACTATGATGTAAACAAGACATCGATTGCAGCAAAAGAGCTGATCTATCAATTGAAAAAAACAATCCTGTCCAATTTCAACTCTAATGACTCCATTAACATAATGATTGGCGGAAAAAACACTATTAACCTGTTCAACAGATGGATTCCCTGCGACAAAGACACAATCAATCTGCTTATTGACTCAACCGTCAGTCAAATGGTGGGCTATTACAGCTTCCTGTCCGATTTGATGACAGACGGAATTAAATTCAATGCAGGTTTCAACACTCCTTCTTCCATTGTCCTTTTAACATGTTCGGAATACGCACCGACCCCGACAACCGCCAATCCCATAATCGAGAATTGTCTCAGGCTGATGGGTGATAATATTTACAAAATCACCACCGTCGATTTTTCGGATGTACACTATTCGCAGTATAGTATTAATTCGAAGAACTATTCCGGAGACCAGTACTTCAACGAAAAAATCGCCGAGATGACAAGAAGTGAATACTACACCGTCAAAGGCTCAAAAAGCACCGTCTTCAGCATGCTGAACACAGCCTTTTCATCCCTGAAGGGAACCGTTTCCGACGTCGGGCTTTACATCGAACCGACTGACGGCATTACAATCGCTAAAACTTCCGAAAGCCTTACTGACAGCTACTCCAACACAAAGCTTATATATGAATACGGTAAACTCGAAGGCAGCTGCCCCATCGAAGCCAAGTTCTCCGCTTTGCTGGACGGTAAACCGGTAATCAGGAAGTATATCATCGACTATACAAGTCTTGTAGTAATCAATGAATCCGCAAAAATGTGGAACTGGAAATATATGCGGGCTTTAGAAGATAATTATTACAGGACAAAAAAAGAAACCAACGATCTAAGAACCAGGAGCATTACTAACAGGATACTCACCATACAGACAGCTTTCCTTTGCCTCGAACCCTGGATGATGAGCAGGGATACGATGGCCGATGATGAAGATCAAACAACTGCGGTTTCGGAGGAGGTACCCGACGCAGGGCTGGAAATCACTTACGGGCCAAACCCGATTGTCAGCAACCTGTCTGTCAGGCTGAATATTACAAATGAGAACACAAAGGTTCTGTCCGTCGCCGTCTATGATGTTCTGGGCAATGTGGTGAAGGAATTCGCTTTTGACAGCTACTCCCAATCAATCGAACTTAACTGGGACGCCACTTCAGACGGCAATGGTAAGGTCTCTCCGGGAGTGTACTACCTTGTCGTCAGGACAAGCTCCGGACAAAAGATACTGAAATTAGTGGTTGCCTGAACGTCGAAGAATTAGAAATTTTGCTCTCTGAACGGGGCTTTCATTGTGCATCTGCCGGTAAAGACAGGCCTTTGGCCTGTCTTTACTCTATATATGAATTATATCCCCGGGTATATTGAGGCGCTTTAATAATAAGTGTCCTGGTTTATGTCATCAGCACACAACGATTCCATTTGAAAGGACGGAGCCGGCGAATCCGCTTTTGTCATCCTTTTCACAAAGAATGACCGGTTCAATCCGGTAGTCGATCTTATCGACGAGTTCAAACAGCTTCGAAGACAAGTTCCAGTGGTCGGCAGAAATCTGCTTTACGAAAAAGGCTACGTCGATGTCGCTGTCGGGCCTGTTGGTTTTGTTAGAATAGGAGCCGAAAACAACAACTTTTTCGAAATCGAAATACTGCCGGGCCTGCCGCGCCAGTTCTCTTATTTTGTTAATAATATCTTCATCCATAATTGTCTGCATTTTTAACACATTTAAAAAAACACGTAAAAATATTCAATATATTTCAATTTTCGAAAATGCTTCATTTGGTAATTAGAAGATTACTTTCTATATTCGAAAAAAACATTTGATAATAGTATTAATTGATTAAATATGGGAGTCAAATGACCTGCAGTTCTGTTAGATTTAGTATCCTGATACTAATGGCGTTGTTTGCTGCAATCGCCGTCTCCTACTCGGACGATGGCGTCGTCAAATATAAGACAATAGGTGGTGCGGAATATGTCGTAGGCGAAAGCAGCCTTGACGTCAGGCTCGATTCTGAACTTGTTTTCATTAACCTGTACGATGATTACTACACAGTTGACGCAACTTTCTGGCTGTTTAACGAAGGAGAGGAGAAAACAATTGATGTTGGATTCCCTGAAGAATTCATATACGACTTTAACGACAAAAACGTTTGGAAAAACAATGAAGAAGGCAATTCTTTAGTATTTTTTGATGAGAATGCCAGGAAACAGCAGGAATATAAAGGTTTCGAAACCTGGGTTAACGATATAGCAACTGAATATTGTCTTAAAAAAAGCCTGTGTACAATCACGGGCTATCATCGAGACAGCTTTTCAGATTTCCAGATCTCCGATGAAGAAAGAAAAAGATTTTTAGATTGGCTCGATAAAAATATACGAATATATTATCTAACGGAAAATATTATTAATCTTTGCAGTTTTTTCCATGAAGTTGATTTCTATAGGTCTTTAGAATATACTATCACGACTGTTGACAAGAAAACATATACCTTGCCATACTCCAATTTTCGACTTATGATGAAAATACCTGATTATTCGGATAAAGATACTGTTCGACTATACAACAATCTACTTCAAAAAGAATATTTAATTACAAAATCAGAATTTAAAAGTATTAGAAAATGGATGGAAAATTGTTACAATAAGCTTGGGTATTGTAATCTAAATATTGCATATGTTTACCCCGAATACACATTCATTACGGCTAATGAACAAACCCGGGCTTTTAAATATAATGATATCATTGATCTTTCAATGCTGGAATTGGACTGGCTGGTAAAAAAGGTTACATTGCAGGCTAATGGAGTTACAACAACCAGAGTGCGCTATTCTACCATTTATCTTGAAGATGTGAACAGCATCGACTGGAAATATATTTACGGTTCCGGAATGTACTGGAAAGGCAATATTAAAAAAGCCAGGTTTATCGTAAGTAATTGTGGAAAAGAAGACTTCACACCGGATATATGGGATGATGAGAGTAATTCGATTTTTAATATCATTGACAAAAAAAAGAGCGAGTTAATATTATTCAATTTCGAACCTGAAAACACAATGGATCATATCTATGGAAAGATTTTCAGACATTCTTATTTTGAACATTAGTAATTGCATATTTTTTTCAATAAACTCTTCACTATTTCCACAAATCCACCATACAATAATCATTTGCATGCTGCTTGTTTATTTCATCTTTATTCGTAGGGTATCCAGCTTCGATGATTAAGGCTATCAGCCGGTTTTTAGCCCTCACCACCTATCTCCTCAGCTTCCTTCCGCCCGTTTCCCGAAATTATCGTGGAAGAGGAAGGCAATGTCTATCGGCCCAGCCTGGAAAAATCCGGTGGCAGGGATAGTCCTGAGGCCGTATTGTCCTGGGACTCATTTTCTGAATATTCCTGTTAATAATGCCTCAGAAAACTCATTGTTTTTTTACATTATTTTTTGTAACTTTTGTCTGCATTAGGTTAAAGCTGTACTTTACAATTATTAGAAGTAGAAAATGGAAAATAAAGGCGAAATTATCATATACCAGACCGAAGACGGTAAAACTCAACTCGATGTCCGTCTTGAAAACGATACCGTATGGCTGACACAAAAAATGATGTCGGAACTGTTTCAGACAACGATTCCAAATATTAATATGCACCTTAACAATATTTTTGAGGAAGGAGAGTTGAGCGAATTTTCAACTATTAAGGATTTCTTAATAGTTCAAATCGAAGGCAGGCGTGAAGTTGAAAGGAAGCAAATTTTCTAGGACCTTCTCTATTTATGCTGGGTTAACAACGAAGAAAACACAATTTAATATTTTTCAAATCTCAACGGACACACCCCGCCTGCTGCCGCAGTTAATACCCATTATAGTAATGATTGATACTCTTTTAACCTGTACTTAACAGCGAAGAACAATTGATAATAAATCAATAATTCAGGAAAATGCATTATTTTTGTCGGATTAAGTTATTAAGGATATAGATAATCAATTTAGTAAATCATGGAAAGAAATAAGAAACAACTTTTAGTATATCTAAGCCTGATAATAGTATCAGCAGTTCTAATTTATCTGCAAATTGATTACTCCCAAGCATTTAGTGAATATGAGTCGATTAATAGTTTGGCACGACCTCAATACAACCCATACAAAATACTATTCTTAGGTATTATCGGTGGCGAGTTTACTTTTCAAACCCATGAAATTATCCTTATGGTTTTAGCTGTTCTTGCACCGATATGGATGCTATCCGGTTTTTATTTCGCCCGCAAGATGGAAATGCCGGGTATGTACAGCGACAACAGGATGTCTTCGAAGGAATTCTGTTTCTTTGCTTCATTTTGTATTATTTGGGGTATTATATTGCCACTCATTACTTCTCATGATAGTAACATTATGAACCTATTTAATGAATTTCTATTTTTGATCCTTGCCGGATGCATTTTTGCTGAGCTTTTCTTAAGATTATTCCTGGTTTCCTTCATATCATGGTTACTAAATGTATTGTTTAAAGCTAAATTAAGCCGAATGACAATACTACTATTGTCTGCAGCCGTTTCGGTTGTACCGGTTTTTCTTTTTACTTACATAAGGCATTCTATTTCTGATTTACCACTGTTTGAATGGATTTTTACTATGATTATTGGGAATTTCTTACTGAACTGGATATATATATCACGTGGAGTATTAACAACAATAGTCGTCAGGATTTGTGCTTTTACCTTGAACTATCTTGTAGTTTTAGTAATCCTATAGAAAATATATAATAGTTACATATCATAATAAATCTTTCTTAAATTCCGAACCGGAATGAACCTTCGAAAGCAGCAATTATCGGATTATTCAGATAAACCCGTGAGTGTCAGTAGAAATTAAAAATCATATCATTTACATATCTGTGAATGCCAATTTTGTTACCAAGTGTTTTGTATATTGATAACAAAATTATTGATAACATAAAAATATACTGTTTTATAATTACATATATTCCAATTAATTATCTATTCATTATTCTAAGGACCGTCATTAGAAATCCCGTATAATTGTGAATTTAGGATGGAGCCCTCACCAACTCTCTTCTCAGCTTCCTTCCGCCGTCTTCCCGAAATAGTCCCGGACGGCGCGCACGAAGAGCTTTGTAGCGTCAGTCTGGAATTTCTCTTTCTTCCATATCATGTAGAGCTTCGCATTGAAGGCCGGGCCTCTCCACTCTAACTTCTTCAGCGTGCCGTCGGCTGCCTCGCCGGCGTATGCCGCCTCAGGCAAGAGGGCAATGCCTTTGCAGCCGGACAGCAGCATCCTTTTTACCACTTCAGGATTGTTGTAAACGATGGTGTTCCTTAATTTCACATTGGCTTCGATCAGCATCTTTTCAAATATCATGCGGTAGCTGCAGTCCGACATCGACAGCAGCAGCGTTTTGTCCCGGAAATCCTCCGCCGAATTGATTACCCCGTTGAACTCGTCATTCTCCGGATTCGTAACGAAGCCAAGCTCTACTTTTGCCAACTCCTCCACGTACAGGTGATTGTCGCTGAAATTGTCGTGGAACAGGAAGGCAATGTCGATCAGCCCTGCCTGGAATATGCTGTACACATTCTGCCCGACGCATCCGTCGAAGTCGAAACCGACTGCGGGATGGTCCGACTGGAATTGTTTCAGCATCGGCGGAAGGTAGTACGCCGCAACAGAATGAGGTATCTTGATGATCAGGTTGCCCGTCGTTTCATTCAAAGTTTTGAAATTGCTCTGTATCTCATCTTCGAGATTGATCAAACGCTGTGAGTATTTAAACAGCTTAACCCCTGACGGCGTAAGGCAGATCTTGTTTCCGGACCTCCGGAAGAGGCTTGTTCCCAGACTGTTTTCCAGCGACTGGATTTGTGAAGAAACTGTCGATTGCGCATAGTTCAGGACGTCGGCAGCTTTTCTGAAGCTTAACAGGCTTGCAACCGCCTGAAATGTCTTTAATTCCCTGAATTCCATATCACCCCATCAATATTTTCGATTGCGTTTATCGATTATTACCATTTAAATTTCAATAATCGATTACCTAACTTTGATATTGTATAAATATATTTATTATAAGAGAAAGGATTAATTCATGAAACAATTAGTGTTATTATTCATGCTCGTAAACGTATATGCAATTGCCTATTCACAGAAACCCAATGACAAGGGGGAGCCTGCGCCCATAATGAAATTCACGGAAACGACGCACGACTTCGGAACCATTACCGAAGACGGCGGGAAAGTAAGCTGTACCTTTGAACTGACCAACGCAGGAACAGCGGACCTGTTCATCGACAATGTCCAGGGCTCCTGCGGCTGCGCCGTACCCGAGTGGAGCAAACCGCCGATTGCCCCCGGCCAAAAAGGCTTCGTCAAAGTTACTTTCAATCCTGCAAACAGGCCCGGCGCCTTTACCAAAACAGTTAAAGTAAAGAGCAATTGCAGTGACAGCCCGACAACTCTTACAATTCAGGGTAATGTCGTCAGGGCACCGGAAAGCACCGGCAGCCTGAAACCCGGCAGCGACGGTTCCCAATCTCTGTTGACAATCGAGCAGGTAATTAAGGACGCGCGCGAGGGAGTGGAATTCATCGGCAACGAAGAGTTAATCAGCCGCATCGACGCCAATCCGAAGCTGGTCCTGCTGGACGTGAGGACAAAAGAGGAATACGACGCCGGCCATCTTAAAGGCGCCACCTGGATTGAAAGGGGCGTGGCGGAGTTCACCCTGGCGCGCACCCTGCGCGACGCCGACGCAGAGATAATTGTCTATTGCCTGAAAGGGAACCGTTCTGCCTTGGTGGTTAAGGCCCTGAAACGGGTGGGATACAGGAATGTGAAGTCCTACTCCGGACTGGAAGACTGGTTCAAAGCGGGCCTCCCGGTGTACAATTTCCTCGGCGAGGTGAAAATGATTGAACTGAGGAAACTGAACGCCGCTACCAATCCAGTTGAATTCTACCTTGAGAAGAAATAGGGGCCTTTGCGGGCCGGCCTCTGTTTTACAGCCCCGAGCGCCGGGGCCGGCTCATAATTTATGGTTGCGTTCATATTGATATGTTATAGAATAAAAAAAATCCTTATTTTTACGTCGTCGATTGTGCCGGGAACGGAAGCAGGCGGTTAAGCTGCCCGATTGCAACAATCGCGCTCCGGAGCTGGATTAACTTATTCATGCCTGGCTTCAGGGCCATCAAACTTATGGCGACAGGAAAAGAAATGGAACAGAACGTATATATCGAAGACAAGAAGTTCGAAGAGGTCGATTTCCGGGAGCAAGCCCCTGCAAAAGGCGAGTATGACAATTGTGTGTTTAACGGCTGCGACTTTTCAAACGCCGACCTGTCAGGATTCGTTTTTACCGAATGCAGGTTCAACGGCTGCAATCTGAGCCTTGTAAAGCTGTACAAGACCGCCGTCCGCGACGTTCAATTCAGGGACTGCAAGATGCTGGGGCTAAGGTTTGACGACTGCAACGAATTCGGGCTTTCCTTCTCCTTCGACAATTGCCTGCTGAACCATTCCTCCTTCTACAGGACGCAGATCCCAAAGACTGTCTTCAGGAATTCGCAGTTGCAGGAAACGGACTTCGCCGAATGCGACCTGGCCGGTGCAGTGTTCGACGGCTGCAATCTCGCGCTTGCCGTCTTTGACCGCACGGTGCTTGAGAAAGCCGACCTGAGGACTTCGTACAACTATTCAATCAATCCCGAAACCAACAGGATCAAAAAGGCAAAGTTCTCATTGTTGGGCGTGCAGGGGCTTTTAGACAAATATGATATTACAATCGAGAAATGACACCTGAAATCAAAACCTTAACCGAAAAGAAATTAACAGGCAGGCGCCTGACGATGAGCCTTGCCGCCAACAGGACCGGAGAGCTGTGGGGAGCCTTCATGCCCCGGCTGAAAGAGATTGCAAACAGGGTGTCGGGCGAGCTGCTGTCGATGGCTGTGTACAAGCCCGGCCATTTCGAGAACTTCAGCCCCGCCAATGAATTCGAGAAGTGGGCGGCAGTGGAAGTGTCGGATTTCAGTAAGGTACCGGAAGGCATGGAGCCATTCGTCCTGCCGGGCGGCCTCTACGCCGTTTTCCATTACAAAGGGTCGAGTGCCGACCCCGGCATCTTCCAATACATCTTCGGGACCTGGCTGCCCGGTTCGGGTTATGCCCTGGACGACAGGCCCCACTTCGAAGTCCTCGGCGACAAATACAGGAACAACGACCCGGAGTCGGAAGAAGATATCTGGATTCCGGTGAAAAAGAAGGAGTGAGAGAGGGGAACATTCCGCCGGTTCACAATTTTTCCCCTTCAATTGAAAAAAATTACATAATTTTGTTTTTTTTAAATATTTGAACAGCGTTAATGAGAACGGTACTTAAACTTATTATTACTGCATAGTTAACCTCAGGAAACCACAGGTTAATGCCGTCTGGTCCGGAACCCGCTTCCGGACAGGGTTTCTATTATTTCGTGTTTTAAATTAAGGAATTACCGCGGCCTGAAGCCAGGTTGCGGCAATCAATTTTTTACTATCCCGGATAATGCGTTGGAGTTGTAAATATCACATAATCAATTGATATATAGCAATTTAACGATTTTCCCCTCCTTGGACAAGGAGGGGCAGGGGTGGTTGGATACTATGTGTTTTGGGGTATCTGATACACAATCCGGGATTATTATGAATTAGGAGAAATTACTATGAGTTTGATAAGTAAAAAAAACAGCATAAGCATTGTGTTGTCATTTTTCATGCTGTATGCCCTTGTAAACAGCGCATTCTTTTTCTTGGGTACGCTGCAATTGGGCCTCGTTCAATGGCTGTCATTCAATGCCTGTTCCCTCGCCATCATTGCGTACTTAGTCTGTTTCGTATGTTACCTGACGACGAAGCGGGCTATTTTCCTGGCAATTCCGTTGTTGCCGCTGTATTATTACGGAACGATGGGTTTGTTTGTCACAGCCTGGACTGAAGCCAATCTCTTCGCACAGATCACACACATCATCATCACAGTCAATGTCATCTGGCTATTGTATGTTCTATTAAAGGAGAGGCAGTACGAGACGCTCGGCAAGGGCTGCCTGGCTGCCATTCTGGCGTTCGTGCCGGTATTCGCGGCGATACAGTCCTACGCTCAGTCGCACATGGATGAATTCATTCGCGCGCTCCAAACGATGTAATCACGCTGACGATCGGGGCCGTCCTGCAGCAGGGCGGCCCGGTTGTTTTAAAGGAAAGGCCATGCTCTGATTGGGTAAGAAACAAAAAACAATTTCTAAGCATAAACGTTTCAGCCTCAAAAAGGAAAGGAAGCAGATGAAGTATAAAATAAAAATGATGAAAAGCGAGGAAGGCTATGCCGTATGGTGCGAGGACCTTCCGGGCTGCTTTTCACAGGGTGAAACCGAAGAGGAAGCCGTCGAGAACATCAAGGCAGCCATCGAAGAGTACTTAGAAGCGAGAGATGAATTACTGAAAAATGAAAAAACCATCCTGATTGAGCTGTAGATGCCGAAGTTGCAGGGAGTGAACCATCTGAACGCCGTTAAAGCTTTTGAAAAAGCGGGCTTTTGGATCATCAGGCAAGGAAAGCATATAATCATGACTAACGGCGAAATTATACTAACTATCCCCAGGAATAACCCCATTAACGCTTTTACAATGGGCGGCCTCGTTAAAACTTCAGGCCTTTCGCTCGAAAAGTTCAAGGAATTGTTGTAGAATGTGAGATCATCCCAAATAATAAGTGTGTTCAGGAAAGAGTATTAGTATAGCCATGTATAGGGAATTTGCTTTTAAATTATCTGCCTACTATGGAATTTGAGAACTATACCAAATTATCTTTAATTTGTGTACGAAATTTGGGGGGGAGATCAGGCTGCACCTTTTGGAGGACTATTCAGAGGCTTCTTTTAGGCTTCATATGCAAAGTCTGTAAAAAGTCAGTAAAATATACCTTATTGGTTCTCATTCTTTGCATTCTCAATATGTGTCTTACAGCTATCATTCAGACTCTATTGAGGTTTTATCTGTAATTAAATAGCTCAGGAGTTTCAAAAAGCAAATTTGAATGCAAACATCACTACAAATATCAATCCTATGCCTACAAATAACACAATTTGAGATTTTTTCAAAGCATTGAAATTTACTTTACTTTCATCTTGAATCTTTTGAACATTGATATTTAAATTTTTTAGAGTACTGGGCAATTCCAAATCTAGAATATTCCCAATTAATTTTTTTATTTGATTATGCGTTTCGAGAATTTGATTAATTGTCTTTAAATTTTCGGTTTTTTGTTCTTCTAGAGCAGTTTTAGCACTTTTTGCTAAATCCTTAATCACTTTCTCTGAATTTTCCATATGAGATTGGGTGTCTTCTACTATCACGTCGACCTTCTTTGCAAACTCAAGATAATGTGATACTACTGTATCAACTTGCTCTCTTGCAGATTGTAACTTTTTGAGATCTTCTTCGAGCTCTCCTAATACTTTATTTAAATTTTCGTTCATAATGCAGTATATTTATTAGTTAAACTTTTAATTATTTTAGCGTGAATATTAGCAGTTATTTCTTCCTTAATTTCATTCAACCTTTCAATTTTAAACTCGTTAGCTTTTCGAATAATATTATCATGATAATTTTCAAAGAAATACCAAAATTCTTTATGATTACTTGTATTGTCAAAAAAACCTATTAAACCATCTTTATAGCTACGTATTAATTCTTCTTCCAGTGTAACATTATTGTTTGTTCCCAAATAGAACAAACAGAATGCGTTAAGCAAATCCAAAGCAGGGTTTTTGTCGGTTAATGAACGCCGTATCAATCGCACAGCACCTTGTAAATGTTTTACATTGTCTTTCGGTGTTCCTCCAGCTCCAACAATATCATCATCAACAACTCTGATAAACTTCAAAACAATGTCAGGATGCGATAATTTTCCTCTATCTGTGTCTTCAGTAAGTGAAAACGGCTCGTCATTATCAGCTTTATAATCATCCTTAGCATACTTTGAATTGAAATAGTAGTAAATAAAATCTTTTAAATCCTCATTTACTTCTTTCCAATTTTTTGTTTCATCCAAACCCTGAATGCAAAAAGTTCGCATATCATCTATAGCTCGTTTGCGTTTTACTGCAATTTTTTCATAAATAAACTCAGTTAAATATTCGAGACATTTATGTACTTCATTCTCGCCTTCACGTTCCGTTACTTTTTTTATTTCCTCTTCGGCTTTATCAGCGGAATAATAACGCATTAGAAACCTTTTAAGACCTTGATAATACTCTCCATCTTCTTTTCTTTTAGTTACAATTCTAAACCTTTTTTTGTTAAAATCTTGTGTAAAATCATCGATTAATCCAATGCAGCACATACGATAAATGGCTTTTTCAATGTCATTTTTCTCTTCTTTTGTATATTTCACAAAAGCAACTATTTCAGTACCAACTTTAGTTGATATAAATTTCTCCAAGAAATTATTTACTGTTTCAGTTGGTTTAATTTCCTCTTCATCATCAAAAAAGATCTCAGTCTTGGATTTGCTTAAAATATTATGCATTTTCTCTTTTTCAATTAAACTTCCTTTGAAATTGTTATTGTAAAAATACATAACAGTTCTATAGTCGGCACTGATATATTCTAAGTTCGTTTTTGGAATTTCAATTTTTAAATTTTTGAATATCTCTTCTAAATCCTTGACATATTGAAAACCTCTAGCTTCTTGTGGAATTTCTCTTAAAACGCAATTATAAATATCACATTTGACTTTGCAATCTTTCCCTTTTGATTTTGAAGTACAATTTGTATATTTATTACATTCATATTCACATTGCCTGAATGCAAATCTTGTATTACATATCTCACAACTCAATTTAACCAAATCCTTTTGAGGTGTAAAAAAATCAAAATATTGACTATCGATGGATATATTATTATTCTGTAAAAATTTTTTTAACTCTTCTTCCTTGAACCATTTATCTTTTACTATGCTGATAGGGAATTCGGTTATTGAGCATTTCTTATTTATTCTTACTAATTTATAGTCAGCAAACAAAATTGATGCTAAAGCTATTTTTCTATCACGTCCTGCACGTCCTGCTTCCTGAACAAAACTTTCAAGTGAACTTGAATAATTTAAATTAATTGTAAACCTTACATTCGGCTTATCAATACCCATTCCAAATGCTTTTGTTGCTACCATTAATGGTAATTTATTATCACGGAATTTATCTAAGTTTGAAAATGAAATTGTATCTGTATTGTTGTCTTCATCGCCATCGCTACTTCCAACAAAGGTACCTAAAACAGGTACTATTCTTTTAAGGGAAGTTTCATTTTCAAAAACTGATATTCCAGTATTGTTTTTATGAGGGCAAAAAACAATACCAGCTTGCTTATATTCATTTTGATTTTGAAAAATTTCTTTAGACATTTTTGAGGATAAATCTATTTCATTCAAGTCATCATTGCTATTTTGTCTTTCTTGAAATGATGATTTGATTGTATTTATTACATTTTCTGTTTGTAATTCATTTATCAGATCTGGAATTTCATTTATGTAATATTTAAGGTATTCTTTTTTTGATTGATATACAGCCCATTTATCTGAAATATTAACTGCCTGCAAAACTCCTTTCAATTGATTTTTTTTATCGAAATTAATATCCGGTTGATACTGCACAGGTACTCTTTCAATTTTATATTGCAATTCCAATCGATTTGTATTTTCGTATCTAATTATTGTGTCCGCATCGAGTGGGAACGCTCCATTGCCGGATAATTCACGCTCTACGTCTGCAAGCACGTCGAAAGAAGCGGTCGCAGTTAATCCAAACAGAGTTAATCGTTTATCCTGATCTTTAGGCAAAACATAGTTGTATAAGTTTCTTCCTAAGTGCAAGTAAGAAAAACGAAAATCATGCCCCCATTCCGAAACGCAATGAACTTCGTCAATCACCCCATAAGCAAAATAAACGTGCATATCGTGCATTACTTTAAGTGATTCCCTGAACTCATAAATACATAAACGCTCAGGTGATAAGAATATAAATTGCATTTGAGACGATTGCATAAGCTTTAAAATCTCTGTTTTTTCTACAGGTGTTAAAGTTGAATTAATATAAGTACAAGTATCAATTCCTGCATTTATCAGTCCGTCGTATTGGTCTTTCATTAAAGAACGTAAAGGATCAATAACTAGAGTAACTCCCGGCTGCAACATGCCGGCTAACTGGTAAGTCAGAGATTTTCCACCACCGGTTGGCAATAGACCAATTACACTTTTGTTTTGTAAAGCACGGTCTAAGATGGGTAATTGTCCGGGACGGAAATCTTCTTTTCGAAACAGTAATTGCAGAAAATACTGTAAATGTTCCTTGGTATCGGATATTTCATGATAATTACCTTGTGCATCCTTAGTAACTAAAGGACGATAATCTATAGCATCGGAAGTGTAAATATATCTTTCTATTCTTTTTCTTTTTGCTGAGCGAATATTGAAATAACAATTATTATTAGATTTAAACTCACTGAATGTAACTTTAGATATATCAGATTGTTCTTTAACTGAGACATCAATAACCATATCATATTCTTTTAACCTCTGTTGATCAGAAATTGTAGTTGAAGGTTTAATATCCAAATGTAAAGAAGAATCGACAAATTCCCCAGTACTGATAATTTCCAGTTTCACAAAAGGAAAACTCATCGGAGAATATTCTTTGCTTAGTGCCGTCAAATGTTCAAACATTTGTTTCAAATCTTCGAATGCTATAGCTGCACAAGGAACATCCCTCTCAATAACCAATATATGCCATTCTTTATTCTCGATGCTGATTTTATTGGTCATAAGGGCTTCCAAAATGGTTTTTTGCATACGGGCAACAGCTATCGGGGCCAAATATTCTATTGAAGTAAAAATATCATCGGGTAGATATTTATCACTTCCGAATAGAATATTACCCAAATCATCATGTAGCCTTTGATTCCCAAATACTTGAAATACTTCTTCAATAAATGGACTTGGTCGTGTTGGCAAGCCTCGTGTTACAATATTATTAAGAACCGCATAGATTGGATGAACATCATTATATATGCTTGCGCCAATATCAAAAGGCGTAGCAACCTCAAAAGATGAATTTAAATCATATTTTTTCTTTTCTTCTTCTGAGAGTTTTCCGACTGTTTTAGCTACGAAATCTACCTGATAGGCAGCATGAAACTGAACGGGCGGATAATAATCAATTTTAATGAGATTGACTTTTCCAGCTTCTAATTTGAATACAATGAGTTTAAGAGTTCTCTTAGTTCTTTCCAGACTACTTTCATGTTCCTCCTCTAATTTCTGAGGTTTTTTAAAATAATTGTAAAACGCTTCAACACGTCGGTTACCATTATCTAATGGTGTAATGCAGAAACAATACTGTTCTTTTGTAGTTTCATCACCAACATTTTGAGCAAGCTTTTTTAAGTCAATAGTTGGAATATCTAGAATATTTGAGAAGAAATGAAATATAACAGGGGTATCTGTTCTTATATCTTCTTTCGAAACATCGTCTAAATATTCTTTTACAGGTTTTAGCTTATTCTCATCTTTTAAATAGGCATTAACATGAAGTTTTGCTCTATTCAATGCCATTTCTGATGGCTCGATTAATATCACTTTTTTCGTTTGATTTTGGTAGCCTTCCTTTTTCAAATAGTCGAAAAAACAAATAGTAGCAAGCCCCTGGCCACAACCCCAATCAATAATCGTTAGTTCTCGTTTAAAAGCCTGAGATTCTTTTTTCTTAATAGGCTTTAAGGCATGTTCCATTTTTTCTTCATGCATTTCGCCATAAGAACAAAGATATTTGCAAAGATTTTCGTGAGAATCTAGTAGATCAACTCCATGACCAAGAGTATTCCATGGTTTGCAAATTTTTAATCCAGGGCAGATTCTACCGCAATTATTTTTTGCAATTTCTCTTATTTGTTTAAAGCTCGGATTTTCAAGTGACAATATTTGGTGATTATAATTTCCCATCATTCGTTTACAATTGTTTCTTTATTAGGATTCTGTTTGTGTAATTTCCAGTTATTTAATACAATATTCTTTGATGTATTTGCATAGCAATACTCGCATAAATGAGGACATGTATTATATTCTCCTATATCCTTGCTGACTATACAGCCACAGAACTCTCTTTGCCCTTTATCTTTATTTTCTTTCGTTTTTTTAAATTTAAAATCATTATTGAATAACTCTTGTTGTGCTTGGTTTTCAACTTCTACCCCTAGAAAATCCATTAAATCTTTATCTTCTGAAAATAGATCGATTATCAAATCATCATCAATACACTTATTGTGTTCAATACCATATTTTTTCAAATCAATTTTTTCTGCACACGTTGCTAATTTATAGTTCCAACTACTATTCAGTTTAACTAATCCTTCTGCCAGTTCATACATAGTTCTCTCATTGAATTCCAAATAATTTATATGTTCCCTTCTTAAATTATTTTGCACTTTCTTATACGTTTTAATATCAGCAAAACTAAAAACAAGCTTATTTGTATAGTTCACCAATTTGTTACCAATATATTCAATACGCTTTAAAAGTTCATCAACACCTATTTCATTTGTCAAAAGGCATGGATCAAAACGCCAAATGACCTTTTTGGATCCAATTTTCTCAGATAGTTTACTAAAAATATCAATTCTTTTGTTAACATCAGGAACATTAGGCTCTAATCTCTCTTTATCATAGTCATTTAAAGTAAACTGAAAATAGAAATTTGGAACATGCTCCTTAATTTCATCTAAATATTTGATTATTGGATTTGGATTTTTTGACCAAAATACGATCAATCTTGAATTTCTAAATGAAACATAGAGTGGTATCCCATTAAATGGATTTTTCCATTTCAAATATCCAATATTTAGTCTATCCAAGAACCATTTACTATAAAATGCCGGTATATCAGTCGCTCTGCTAGCTGAAATTATTCTCGGTGCCTGAGCTTCAACATCAATCCCCAGAACATTTTTAATATTTACTTTTTCCCATTTCATATTTCAAATTTGCATCCTATTCAACTTATTTTTACAAGCTCTATTTATTTCAATCTAAACCCCAATATTTCTAAATTTCTAATATATTATAAGTTTGTACGCCATATGAACAAACCTATAAAATACTTTAAATTCCTTTTATATAAAATATTATACTAATTTACTCCTTCTCCCTCCCACTCTATCTTCCCAGGAGGTTCACAGGTTAATATTTCGCTATTGTTAAAAATCATTCAATTATATCGCTAATTTTCAATATTTGTAACAATTTGGTTTCAGGCGAAACCTTTCTTCGAATGTATAAATACCGTCTATAATATACGAAAAAAAAATATTACTTGTACCGAAGGAAAGAAATTTTTGTGCGAATAAATTATGTAACTTGATAATACATACACATGTAGCCCCATTTGAGCTTATTCTTCTAAATCATATTTTTATTCTTTCCTCATTTACCGAAAAATTCCGAATTTTGTAGCTTTTGAAATTTTATTATTGAAAAAAGTGCTATGCTGAATATACAGAATATTTCAATACACTTTGCCGGGCGCTACCTGTTCGACAATGTGTCCATTGCCGTCGGCGAAAACGACAGAATTGGCCTCATCGGCCGTAACGGCTCAGGCAAATCCACTATGCTGAAACTCATCTGCGGGTTGGAATCGCCCGAGAGCGGTAAAGTCGCCGCTCCAAACAACTACAAGATCGGCTACCTGCCCCAGGAGATGCACACCGACTCCGTGCGCTCCATCTACGAAGAAGCCGAAAGCGCCATGGACGACCTGAAAAAACTCGAAGACGATATTAACAGGTTCTCGAAGGAACTCGAAGAACGCACCGACTACGAGTCGGATGAATACATGAAAATAATTGAAAACCTGACGGAGGCCAGCGAGGTTTACCATCACATGGGCGGTCAGTCCATCGAAGCCGAAGTCGAGAAGGTGCTCATCGGCCTGGGGTTCGAACGCAGCGACTTCACAAGGGGCATGAATGAATTCAGCGGCGGCTGGCAGATGCGTGTGCACCTCGCCAAGATACTCCTTAACCGCAACGACCTGATACTGCTCGACGAGCCTACCAACCACCTCGACATCGAATCCATACGCTGGCTCGAAGTGTTCCTGAAGACATACCAGGGCGCAATCATGGTCGTCTCCCACGACAAGAGGTTCCTCGACAACATTACCAACAGGACAATCGAGTTCTCCCTCGGCAAGATATACGACCTGCCCTACCCCTACTCGAAATTCATCGCCGAGCGCTCCACACAGAAGGAATTGCAGATTGCCGCCTACAACAACCAGCAAAAGCAGATTGCACAGCAGGAAAGGTTCATCGAGCGATTCAAAGCCAAAGCTTCTTTCGCTTCGCGCACCCAGTCCAGGGTTAAGCAATTGGAGAAAATGGACCTGATTGAAGTGGAGGAAGAAGACCTGTCCAAAATGCGTTTCACTTTTGCCGAGCCTCCCCGTTCTTCGAGATTGATCTATGAAACAAAGAGCCTCAACAAAAGATATGACGAAAAGCTTGTCCTGAACGATGTCGATTTTGCAATTGAACGCGGCGAAAAGGTCTGTTTCGTCGGCAAAAACGGCGAAGGCAAGTCCACCCTGTCTAAGATATTAGCGGGTACGGAAGACTATGAAGGCACGCTGGTAACCGGCACCAACATCAACCTGGGCTATTTTGCACAGCACCAGGCAGAATTGCTCGACTCCGAGGCCACGGTCTTCGAAACGATTGACAAAGTGGCCCAGGGAGAGATGAGAAGGAACATCCGTTCTATGCTAGGAGCCTTCCTGTTCAGCGGCAACTCCGTTGACAAGAAGGTGAGGGTGCTGTCCGGCGGCGAGAAATCGCGCCTGTGCATCTGCCGTATGCTGTTCCAGCCTGTTAACGTGCTAATACTCGACGAACCTACCAACCACTTCGACATGGTGTCGAAAGACGTCCTGAAGAACGCGCTCATCGATTTCAAAGGCTCCATGATCATCGTGTCCCATGACAGGGAATTCCTCCAGGGGCTGACAACCAAGACCTACGAGTTCAAAAAAGGCGCCATCAGGGAGTATCTCGGCGATATTAACGAGTTCCTTGCCCAACAGAAGATTGAGTCGCTCGACCTGCTCGAACCGCAAAAGAAAAAGTAGTGGTTGGTGGCTGGTGATTGGTGGCTGGTGGCTGGTGATTGGTGGCTGGTGATTGGTG
>CAZWLN010000008.1:0-66619 GCA_964634885.1 uncultured Hyphomicrobiales bacterium
TTTTATTTGTTTTTCAACATAAAAGAGACGCAAGGCCTTGCGTCTCTACCAAATCTATTGATATTACAGTCTCTTTACCGCCATCATTGTTAATATAATGTTTCCCATACTGTATAGTGAAGAGCCATTTCTTTTTATTTACCCACTAAAAAATGATGAAGAGCCTTTATTATTTACTATAGCCACGAGTTGAAGCTCGAGGCTATTAAACTCACATTTCATTTTTACCTAATCTAACATGTCCCGTGGAATTATGTCAGCATAAAAACAAAGAAGGCAGCCCGAAAGCTGCCTTAATACTGTGTACTATGTTCGTATCCTGATTACACGTTGACCGATTCTCCGTATGCCTGTGCCGCAGCTTCCATTATGGCTTCGCTGAGGGTGGGGTGGGCGTGAATGGTTTTCATCAGGAATTTGCCTGTTGCTTCCAGAGTACGTGCAACACCGACCTCGCCGATCATTTCGGTAACTTCGGGGCCGATGAGGTGAGCACCGAGTATCTCACCATGTTTGGCGTCGAGTACCAGCTTGGCAAACCCTTTTGCTTCGCCGATGCCGTTAGCTTTGCCGTTGGCAGTGAAAGGAAACTTGCCGATTTTTACTTCATAGCCCTTTTCTATTGCTTTTGCTTCGGTGAGGCCTACGCTGGCAACCTGCGGCTGGCAGTAGGTACAGCCGGGTATATTGTCATATCTCATGCCTTCGTCGTGGTGGCCGGCAATGTTTTCGACGCAGACGAGGGCTTCGGCTGAAGCTTTGTGTGCGAGCCACGGCGGGCCGGCAACGTCGCCTATGGCATAGACGCCTTCGACGTTGGTTTTGAGGTATTTATCGACCTTGATGAAACCGCGGTCCGTTTCGATGCCCATTGCTTCCAGCCCAATGTTTTCGATATTGGCCTGGATGCCGATGGCGTTCAGGGCAAGGTCGGCAGTCAGTGTCTGTTCTGTCCCGTCTTTTTTCTGAATGATGACTTCCACAGCATCGCCTTTTGCTTTCGCAGAAAGCACTTTCGTACTTGTAAGAATGTCGATCTTCAACTTGCGGTAGTTCCTTTCGAGTTCTTTCGATATGTCGGCATCTTCAACGGGGAGGATCCTGTCCATCATCTCTATGACGGTAACCTTGGTGCCGAAGGCGTTGTAGAAGTATGCGAACTCGATGCCGATGGCACCGGCGCCCATTACGATGAGCGAGCCGGGAACCGTTTTTTGTATCATGGCTTCTTTGCTGGTGATGACTTTTTTATGGTCCACTTCGATGCCCGGGAACATACGCGGCCTTGCACCTGTTGAGATGATGACGTGTTTAGCGGTAATAGTATCGGTGACATTGCCTTCTTTGTCACTGACTTCGACGACGCCCTTTGACTTAATTGAGCCGAAGCCTTTGACCTGGTTCACCTTGTATTTTTTGAAGAGGAATCCAACGCCGCTCGACATTTTCTCAGACACGTCGCGGCTTCTTTTGATAACCTGGTCGAAGTTCACTTTGACGTCTCCGGTTTCAAATCCGAAATCGCCGGCATGGCCGAGGAAACTCATATATTCGGCGCTTTTCAGCAGGGCTTTCGTCGGGATGCAGCCCCAGTTGAGACAGACACCGCCGAGGTGCTCACGCTCCACACAAATCGTATTCAAACCAAGCTGGGCGGCGCGAATGGCAGCAACATAGCCGCCGGGGCCGGCCCCGATAATTACAACATCACATTCATGGTTATTCATAAGTAAAACCCTATCTGTCAAACAAATTTCAATTTATTTACAAAAAAGAAAACAATTTAAGGTAAATTTATTTCATATAAAAGGAGAATCAATTTGTAAAAGTGGAGAAAAAGCGTTAAATTGCATTTCTTTTTCGGGGTGTAGCGCAGCCCGGTAGCGCACTACGTTCGGGACGTAGGGGCCGGAGGTTCAAATCCTCTCACCCCGACTAAGAAAAATCCGGGGCCTTTTGATTGACCGTTTTAGGGTATTGTCTTTAACTTTTTCATTCACAACGTTATCATTTTTTCCGGTAACTCATTGCCTTGTCCGGGCAGACACTGTGCTATTTTTTGAGGCAAGTGCGAAGTCCCCGGCAGGTATCTGTCGTTAGATAAGCATAATCGCCTAATCAGACATATACTCTGCCGGGCTTGGAATAGTTTAAGCGCCACATAGGCAGCATACAGGGAAAGGCCTCCTGGCAGATGAAAAGCAATATCGCCAGTAGAAGGGGCATTAATTGACCACAACAAAATTCTTGCATATTCTTTCTTTTCCGGTATTAATTATGCAAATGTAATATCCATTAGGGTAGTTATCGGTTAAGATAGAATGTTCGGTGCCAGAATAATACTCATTGCCGTAAATATCGATTATTTGGATGAAATACTCCTCTTCGCATTCTATAATTAAAATATCATTAGCTGGGTTTGGATAGAGTTTAACGGAATTGTGATTATCATCAATTGAATTCGGGTATTCTATTAGTTTGTATAAATATCCTGTTTCCTGTTCATCAAAGTCATATATGTCCCAATTCCAATCGATTGCCCAACAGTTATCTAAGCCCCCGTTTATAAATATTTTCCATGTATATAATTCCGGTTGATATATTAATATTTTCCATGTCTCTCCATTGTCGTAAGTTTCGAAAACAAGGCCTGAAGTTGTAAACGCATAGCCGTGATTCCAATCAGTGAAATATATTTTTTCGAAATGTTGATATTTGTAATATAATGATTTACATTTATATTTTAATGTCCAGTTTCCCATGCTGTCTCTTTTCATAATACTGCCGGTTGGTCCGTGATATAGTCCGGTTCCAGTAAAGGCAATTTTATCGTTGATAAAAAGAATATCATATATTTCAATTGTGTTTTCTTCTTCTTCGTAATATTCACTACAGTCCCAAGTATTCCCCCCGTCTGTTGTTTTTAAAATACATGTGCCATCGTCCTGCATTGGATAAAAACTAATATATCCGATGAGATATCCAACCATATCGTTTATAAAATATATTTTATTAATCCCGGCCCAATATTCAGTAATGCTTATATGTGTCCAATTTACCCCCCCATCTGTTGTTTTGTAGATGCCGGTACTTGTAACACTTGATCCTACATATCCGACGGTATCGTTTACAAAAGATATACAATCCAAAATAAGATTTGTTTCGAATTGAGTGTTCCATGTATAACCCCCGTTGTTTGTGTTTAGGATAATACCGTGCATGTTTTTATTCTCACTGTCGCCTTTACCGCCTACAATCCATCCATTATTCTTATTAATAAAGTAGATATCTAGTAAATTAAGATCAGTTTCTGATTCTCTTAATTTCCATTTGTACCCCCCGTCTGTTGTTTTTATTATTTTTCCATTCTGTCCTGCAGCCCATCCTAAATTATCATCTAAAAAAAATACTGTACGGATGTTTTTATTTAAAGTATCTTCTGAAATTTTTTCAAATTTATACTCTGCCGATAATTGGATAATTGCTATAATTATAACAACTATATATAGCAAGTATTTCATAAAACCACCTATAATTAATTTAAAACATTTGAAGAAAGAAAGAAAACCTATATTTTGCCCGGGGGCTCCCGCTTGCTCCCAGGCGATATTATACCATTTTCATGATCCTGAACACCGGCACGGAAATCTTGAAATCGTCGAAGATATTTCCCATTGGGCTGATTGAAGGGTTGCATACTGAAATTTCGACAAATCTTTTGACCATTACGTTCTCAGAAATTTCCGTCTTTTTACTGCCCATTGCAGTTAAGCATTTACTATTCATAGCAGAGAAATAAAAATTTACAAGTTTCGAGGATTCGTTGGTCTTTATATCTTACTATCTTAATATTTAAGATAATGTCCGTATTGATTTCTCGTTGTCCTGGCTCTGAAAACTATGGCCTTTTATGTATTAGAAATATTAAGAAATCTACCATTCGACAATCCCGTGAACTTTTTTTTCTCAAAATTATCAATCTCATTTGTATCTTAAATTATGCAAATATTTTAAGATAAAAAAATAAAATATTTGGTCTTCAATCATTGATAAATACTAACAATTCGTTTCGCACTACGTTCGGGACGTAGGGGCCGGAGGTTCAAATCCTCTCACCCCGACTAAGAAAAATCCGGGGCCGGTTAATGTTCTTCTTCTGCAACCTTGATGATTTCATATATTGTATCGAGCTTTTCTCTGATCTCAGGGTCGATTGCGCCGGGTTCAAGGTATTGGATCAATGTGTAGTATTCTCCTTTTGACTTCCCGATTCTTCTCCCGGTTTTTTTGTAATAATCCTTCAGGACATTATCCAGATAGTCGGAAAGCTTTTCATTGCGCCAGAATTCTTCGTCGCTGTCGGCTAAAGCTTTTGGTGTTGTGTTGATTTTGATGCTTTCTTCCATCATATCGACATAATTGGAACTGAACAGGTCTCCTTGTTCGGATTCAGACTCGGCAAAACGCTTCAATACTTTCGGAACAGCGAAATAGTTCTCAAACTCTCTTTTCTTCCATGTAAGTATCGTTAAATTGGGATTTGCAATATCTTTGTCGAGCCTGTTAAACAGAGCCACTCCGTGCAATTCCCTGATTACCTGTTTCAATCCGAAGAAATGCTGGTATGCATCATTGGGAAGATTATTGGAAAGGTAGTGTATATTGGGCCTTTCAAGTAAAGGCTCAACCGGGTGTCGGAGCGCTTTGGCAAATGCTTTAAGCATCAGCCAGTCAGTAGTCCCTTCCAGGTACAGGATGTAGCGGTGCACCTTCGAATAATAATATTTATCCCAACCAATATCAATCAGGGACTTCTTGAATTGGGCAATATCCTGATTGTTGTTCAGGTTCTGGGTTTCATCTCCGAATATTCCAACAACGGTATCATTTTCTCCGGCCTGGTTGAGGACAACTTCGGAGTGGCTGGCGATAATCAACTGTGAATCCTGTTCCTTAGCGACTTCTACCAATAAATTATAGATTTCTCTCTGGCGAAGTACTTCTAAGTGGGCGTCAGGTTCATCGATTAGTATTACCCTGCCGGGATTGGAATACATATATGCTAAGAGAAGCAGTACCTGGTGAAAGCCTCTTCCTCCCGAGGACAGATCATACCTGATTCGGTCTTCGGTGTAGAACATTTCAATCTGGCCTGTCTCATGTCGGAAAACCGGTTCTTCTATGTCGATAAGGAACTTATCATGAATATGCTTTTTCAGGGATTCCCACCTGTTTATCCCATTATTGCCATTGCCTTCTCTTTCCGGATGGATTAACTGGTAAATAATATTCCTAAGGACATCCGCGGTTTTACCCATACCAACCCTGACATCGATTGATCCCGGGGTAAGTTTATCTTCGTCAGCAGCAAGGCCGGACATGGGTTGCAGGTAAGCAATCCGTTCATGATACGCTGCGGGGGCGATTATTCTTTCTTCTTCCGTAAGGCTTTTCAGGCCAAGAGGACGGCAATATATGGCTTCAGTATTGAAAAAATCGAATTCGAGGGAACTGTGCCATGATTCATTATTTCTAATACCTTCAACTTCAATTTCAATTTTTATATTCTTTGTATTCCTGGAGCCGGCTTCGCCTGTAGATTCCCTGACGTGCCGGTAGTTCCACATAAGTTTCGAATCGGGAACAGGTAAGTTGATGAGGTCTTTCCTGTTTATTGCTACACCGGACCTTTTTGATTTGGTATTGTCCTTACGGTTTACCCTTTTTTCGTTCCACTTCCTCATGCCTGCGTCCCAGAGGGTAAGCGCCTGAAGTATTGTTGTTTTTCCTGAATTATTAGGGCCGACAAGTACAACGGGATTGCCTTATTCAAAGGAAATCTCTTTAAACTTCTTAAAGTTCCTGATTGCTATTTTTGTAATCATCAGTATCCAATTTCATACAACAAATGTTCATATTAAAAATAAGAAAATATCCGGTGATTCAAAAATAGTATAATATAGTCAGGGAAACCGGGAGTTAATGGCTCTATAAATTCAGCCTCAGTCCGGCGTACAGTTGAAACAGCGTGATGTCTTTATTCATATGGTAGAAGAAAGTACTACCGAATTCGACGCCGAGATTGTCGGTGATATTAGTCATAAGGCCCAGGGTGCCGTAGAGAGCGATTCTCGTCGTATTATCGTCTGATAGTAATGCCGGGCCAAGTGCGACAGTAATGTTTCGTAAAGGCAGTCGGTAGAACAAGGCTAATATTTCTTTGTCGTAATCACCTTCTATTTCCGAATAATTTGAAGTCTCCCATTCAGCTCTGTAGTACCTGAATCCCCAAAAGGCAAGCTTTTTTTTGTCAAGAATAAATTCTGCCCCCAAGTAGTAAATGAATCGTGAATCGGTGTTGTTGCCCTGGTTGAAGCCGAGCCCGCCGCCACCAACAATGCTTAAAATAAGTGAAGGTTTCCATTGAAGTCGGGTCGAATCCGAATTGTTTGCCTGACCTGAAGAGTAAACTGTGCCGGCCATTAATGTCAACAATAATAAGAATGAAGCCGTTTTCATTATGCCGCAAATCAATTGTCGCAGGCAGCCGCGCAAATTCATTTCCTGCATATTAACATTTTTACAAGTTAATAACAATGCCATTATCCGGACCTCCAATCCAAATTCTTTAAAAAAAAACATCAGTTAAAAACAATTTACAAATATTTTATCTCTAAAGCAATAAATGTTAGCCTTTTAGTAAGGCTTCCCATCTAGTTCTTCGACACTATTATTCAATGATAGCTGACTATGAAAGACAGTAAAGAAAAATCCCTTTTAATCGATAATAAAGTTGATAATGATATTACTTTAAAATAAAGATAGTAGAAAAAAGGATGAGGAATACGTAATTTTTAATTGAAATCCTTAAAGAATGGGGAAGTCCTGATGATTGAAAATAGTGAATTTAATCTTGATGACAACAAAGCCGATTGCGATAATTCCAATGATAGTACAGGAATATATTTCCATCAATTCTTTGACAGCCACGATTCTGTCGCTCTTTTGATTGACGGAACCGATCTGAGGATTATTGACTTCAACAGGGCTGCCCTCGATTTCTACGGATTCGCAGAAGATGTATTTTCAGAAATGAAATTGTCGGATTTCACATTTCATAGCAACGATAATCCTGTTGACCGGATTGACGATTTGAAGAAAGGTTCCAACATCAGGCAAAAGCTGAAAGACGGGTCTTTGAGGTACGTTGAATTGTCCAGGTCAACTTTTACCGATTGTAATTCCAAATATATTTTGCTAATCGTCAGCGACATTACAGGAATATATGTTCGAGACAGCGGCTTAGAGCTGAAAGCAGAGTGGCTGGAAGCCATTTTCCAATCTACCTTGTCAGGCCTGATAATCATTGAAAAGAAAACACACCGCATCGTTGACATTAATCAGGCAGCCCTCGACATGATCCAGTCAAACAAAGAACAGGTTGTCGGCATGTTGTGCCATAACTTCGTTTGTCCAGCCAACCTGTTTAATTGCCCGGTAACAGACCTGAACCAACAGGTTAAAAACCAGGAAAAGATACTGTACAGGACAGACGGTTCAAAAATGAATATACTGAAGTCCGTCAGCGAACTCGACATCGGTGGCAATTCATACCTGATTGAAAGTATTATCGACATCGACACCCGAAAAGAAATTGAGAATAAATTCAGAAATATTTTCGAATCCATCGATGATTTGTACTACCAGTCCGATCTTGATGGAAAGATTACATTGCTTTCTCCGTCGGTATTGAAGATTACGGGCTGGACACAGGAAGAACTGACGGGAAAATATACTTCTGAAGTCTATGTAAACCCACTTGACAGGTTACAGTTGGTTGAAACCCTTCAAAGAGAAGGCTCTGTAAAGGACTATGAACTGCTGCTGAAAAAAAAGGACGGTTCTCCGATTAATGCTTCCATGTCGGGGAGCATTATTTTCAACACGGATGGCAATCCCATCGGGGTGCGTGGCCTGTTAAGGGATATTACTGAAAGAAAGAAGCTGGAAAATATCCAGGAATACTTTCATTCTTTCAGGAATCTCCTTCTGTCGCTCTCCGAAAGGTTTGTTACCTTCTCTGTCAATGAGATCGATGAAGTGTTCGATTCGGTATTATATGAGGTCGGGACATTTTTCAATATCGACAGAAGCTACATCTTCATGTTCAACTGGAAGACCGGGACGATGAGCAATACGAATGAATGGTGTGCTTACGGAATTCCGTCGGAGATTGAAAATCTTCAAAACATCAGTAACATTGGCCTGGCTGTTTGGGTAAATGAACTGCTGGCTTTCAGGCCCATATATATTCCGGATGTCTCTGAACTTGAAGGCGACTGGACTAATGTGCAAAGTGTTCTCGAAGAACAAAACATAAAATCACTCGTAGTAGTCCCGATAACATATTATCAAAATGTTTTGGGCTTCATAGGATTTGATTCCGTTGTCAAACACAGGGAATGGCATGAAGAGGAGATTGCATTGTTGAGTATCCTTGCTAACAATATTTCTAAAGCCATTGTCAGGAAACAGACAGAGGAGGCCCTCATAAACAGTGAAGAACGCTACCGTTACCTCTCAGAGAATATGGCCGATGTTGTCTGGGTCATTGACCTGCAGCATATGAAGTTCCAGTATATCAGCCCCTCGGTCGAAAAACTCTTAGGCCATCCGGCACAGGATCTTATTGCCCAGCCGATTGAGAAAACAATTACACCAGAGTCTTTTAAGCTTATGAAAGAAGACGTATTAAAAAGGGTGAACCAATTTAAACAAGACGACAGAAGTGCAATTACCTCGGTGAATGAAATCGAACAGATATGCAGAGACGGGCGGGTCATAATTTCTGAAATCGTATCTACACTTAATGAGGATGACAAAGGCAATTTCATCCTAATAGGTGTCTCCAGGAATATTACGAACAGGAAAGCAATTGAAAACGCTCTGAAAGAAAATGAGAAGCGCCTGAATATGTTCTTCAGCATGTCCTTGGACGGCTTTTTCTTTATGATGCTCGACAGGCCTGTCCGTTGGGACGACAGTGTGGACAAGGAAGCGGTACTCGATTATGTCTTTGACCATCAGAGGATTACCGAGATCAATGACGCCATGCTCCGGCACTACAGGGCTCAGAAGGACGAATTCCTCGGCCTGACTCCGAACGACGTCTTTAAAAACAATATTGCTTTCGGAAGAAATATCTGGAGGCAACTCTTCGACGAAGGCAATCTGCACATCGAAACTGACGAGAGGCGGATGGACGGCAGCCACATGTGGATAGAAGGTGATTACACATGCCTGCTTGATGAAGAGGGAATGGTAATCGGACACTTCGGTGTTCAGAGAGACGTTACTGAAAGAAAAAAAGCCGAAGAGGAGATCAATAAACTTCTCACCGGCATCGAACAAAGCCCTGTCTCGATTATAATAACCAACATCGCAGGGAACATTGAGTATGTCAATCCGAAAGGCATTGAACTGACAGGCTACACAGTTGATGAATTGCTTGGTAAAAAGCCGAATATTCTTAAAAATGATTACTATCCACACGAGTATTCAACCGAATTATGGAATCATATCAATTCAGGACAGACATGGCAGGGTGAGTTTTACAACCAGAAAAAGGACGGCGATTTCTTTTGGGTGCTGGCTTCTGTTTCACCAATCAGGAATAACGATGGAGAAATCACTCATTTGATTGTAATACAGGAAGATATTACCGACAGAAAGAAAACTGACGAGGAACTGAACGAATTGCTGATACAGTTGAGCGAATCGCATAAAATCATCGAAGAAAACCTGTTCGAAAAGAACTCACTAATCGTCGAACTTACAGAGACACAGGAAAAACTCGAAAAATCCAATTCGGAAAAAGATAAATTTTTCTCAATCATCGCTCACGATCTCAGGAATCCCTTCTTTGTACTACTGACTAACTCGGAATTGATTGAGACCTATTATGAAAAAATGGATGACGAGAAGAGACTGAAACTGATTAAGGGTATGAAAGAAGCTTCCAAATTTACCTATTCACTTCTTGAGAACCTGCTGCTATGGTCGAGAGCACAGATGGGCACCTTCAAGATTAATCCTGCAAAAGTTCAGATGAGCGAATTGATGGAAAAACTGGCCTCATACATGAAATCTCAGGCAGGCCAAAAAAGCATCAGGCTTGTTTTCAATTGTGCCCCGGATATAGTTCCATATTGTGACAGGGACATGATCGACACTGTGCTCAGGAACCTGGTTTCCAACGCCATCAAGTTCAGTAATCAGGGAGAAATGATAGAAATTGAAGCGAAAGAATCCGGCGAATATGACAATTTCTATCTCATAAGCGTTAAAGACCACGGGGTCGGCATTCCCGAAGACCAGCTTGCCAAACTGTTCAGCCTGGCTGAAAATGTTTCCACTAAGGGTACCAACAATGAAAAAGGCTCAGGCCTCGGTTTGATTCTGTGTAAAGAGTTCATCGAAATGAACGACGGAAAACTGTGGGTTGAAAGTAAAGAAGGTAACGGCAGTACTTTCTTCTTTACTTTGCTGAAGAATGAAAGGAACGCCAAAGAAGAAAACAATTAATTTTTCCCGGAAGCGGCACGTTCTTTGAATTTCCTTGTGAGAACAGTATAAATAGTCTATCTTTGCACATAAAAAAGCGAAGGTTATGGCAAAGAAAAATGACAGTAATAAAGTAATGAATGAATTGTCCCCTTACCTGAACATGGGGATGCAGATGGCTGTTACAATGGGCCTGGGAGTGCTGGCAGGGTGGTACATGGACAAATGGAACCAGACCAGCCCGATGTACCTGTTGATTTTTTCCATTGTCGGGGCCGCTGTGGCGCTGTACACATTCCTGAGGACAGCGCTGTCGCAGGACAAGAAGAAAAAGAAAGGCAGCTGATGCTCATTTCGGTAATAATCGGATTCCTGATCTGTCTTGCCAATGCACTTGCTGCCGCAATGTTAATTATCAGGGCATACCGCGGGCCGGAAGAGAAGATAATCAGGAAGGTACTCGGCGGGATGGTCGTAAGGTATTTCTGTGTAACGATTTTACTCTGGTTTTGCCTTACCTTTTTGGAACTCCACAGGCTGGCTTTTGCTCTTACTTTTTTGGTGTCAACCTTCGTTTTGATAATTTTAGAAATTTTATACTTTAATTATCGTTCAAATTTTTTTAATTTGCATAATCGTTTGACTAAGTAAGGTATGATATGGCAAATTTTGAAATAGAAAGTGTAAATGATATGGGTAATACTTTGAGCGCAACAAACGATCAACTTTTAGCCTTCAACTCAGGCGAGGAAGGCGGAAGCCACCAGCCTGCACCACCAGCCGAAGGACACGGCGGAGGGCACGGAGCAGCCCCTGCGGGTGGCGGCCCGTCCGAAGTTTTCCCTCAGTTGCTGAGCAGCCTGGGAGATCACCACACCCTGACCCTGTTCAACGTCCAGGTAACGGAACTGCCGGTAATAATCTACGACAGCAAGGAGGGACTGCACGCTTACAGCTCCACGAAATCCATGGAGGAAGGCGGATTGTTTACCGTTGCCCACCACAAATACGTAAGAAAGGCCGACCATGAACCCGTCAGCCTCGACGCTTCGGTAACCAACCTGGTAATGTTCCAGTGGTTCGCCATGTTCATTGTACTGTTGCTTTTCGGCATCGTCGGCAGGAAATACAAAAAGAATCCGAAGAAAGCCCCCTCAGGACTGCAGAATCTCATCGAGATCGTCGTGGTTTTCATCCGCGACGAGATTGCCAGGCCCAACTGCGGGTCAGCAAGGGTGGGGGACAAGCTAATGCCCTATTTGGTTACGCTGTTCTTTTTCATCCTGTTCCTGAACCTGTTCGGGCTGATGCCCGGCGGGCACACTGCCACCGGCGCAATCTCAGTAACAGCCGCGCTGGCGCTTACGGCCTTCGGAGTAATAAATATTACCGCCATCAGAGAAGCGGGCATCGGCGCCTGGTTCAAACACCTGCTGGGCGGAGCGCCTTGGTGGCTGGCACCGATCATGGTACCCATCGAGATCATCTCGATGTTCACAAAGCCTTTTGCTCTCACCATCCGTCTCTTTGCCAACATGACGGCAGGCCACGTTGTGCTTCTTTCACTGGTAGGCCTCATCTTCTACTTCGCCAAGATGGGTATGGGGGCAGGCATCGTCCTTGGCGGCATAGCGCCTGTCAGCGTTGCATTCTCCATCTTCATGTACTGCCTTGAGACGCTGGTAGCGTTTCTACAGGCTTACATTTTTACGATACTGACAGCAGTGTTCACCGGTTTGGCAATCGGCGAACACGGGCATGAAGAACATGCACATTAATAATAAGAATTGTAGTTTGATATTTTAAATAATTGCTTTTTATTATAATATTTGGAGGTACTTAATGGATTTAGCATATTTGGCAGCAGGTCTCGGAGCCGGTTTCACAGTGTTCGGCGCCGGTATGGGTATTGGCAGGCTGGCTTCCGCCGCTTTGGACGCAAGCGCCCGTCAGCCTGAAGCAGCAGGCGATGTACGTACAACCATGATCATTGCCGCAGCTCTCATCGAAGGTGTTGCTCTGTTCGCCTGCGTTATTTGTATGCTTCTTGCAATCAAAGCTTAATTACGTAATTTTTGGGTAATTGCCGGGAAGCCCAGCTTGCCGGCAACCCCACAATGTTAAAAACAATTATTTGAAATATATTCCTGAGGGAGAAAAATGGATAGTATATTGAATGTCAGCCCGGGCTTGATCATCTGGACATTAGTGAACTTCTTCATATTCTTTTTCCTGTTGTACAAACTCGGCTTCAAGATGATTGCCAAAGGACTCAAAACACGGGAAGACTCCATTCGTGAGGATATCGAAGGAGCAGAGAGGGCTAACCTCGAAGCCAAAAAACTGCTCGAAGACAGCCAGGCTAAACTTAACAGCGCACAGGTGGAAATGGCTGAAATAATTACAAAAGGCAGGACACAGGCTGAAGAGATCATCCGCAAAGCTGCCGACGAAGCTGAACAGGTAAAACAAAACAAGGTGGAAGAAGCCAGGAAAGAGATTGAACGCAGCAAAGAAACTGCCATCAAGGAATTGCGCAAAGAAGTAGCAGGACTTGTCGTCGAAGCCACTGAGAAGATACTCGGCGAGACCTTAGACAAAGAAAAGAACTATAAGATGATTGAAAACTATATCGATAAGATTCCAAATAATTAATCGCAGGAATTGGTAATGTTTGAACAAAGAGTATCATCCAGGTATGCAAAAGCTCTGCTGGAAACAGCTGTCAAGGAAGGTGTCTCCGATAAACTCTATGAGGATTTCAGGTTCATTGATATGCTGATGGACATGTCAGACGAGTTACGCAGTATTACACAAAGTCCCATAGTCAGGGCATGGATGAAAAAGAACATTTATAAAGAATTGTTGCAGGACAAGGTTAACAAACTGACGCTCGATTTCATAATGATGCTGTCGTCAAAAGGAAGGGATTGCCTGATACCGAGCATCATTAACCAGTATGTAGTCCAATTCTACAAGATGAACAGGCTGCTGCCGGTGGAGATACACACTACAGTCGAACTTGACGGCGAGATGAGGTCTAAAATTGAATCGTTCCTCACCCAGTGGTCCAAACAGACTGTTCTGCCAAAATACAAGATCAACGCAGCCCTGAAAGGCGGCATCCTGATCAAATTTGACGACTGGGTCTATGACGGCTCTGTCAAACACCAGCTCGAAATTTTGTACGACAGGCTGATTTCCGGTGAAACAGCCTGAGTTGACATATATTGTTAATTGGAAAGAATTATTATCAAGTTATAAACAGGAATAAATTATGGTAGATGTTCGTCCGGATGAAATATCAGCGATATTGCGGCGCCAGCTCACCGGCTTTGAGAAAGAAGCCGACATATACGAAGTTGGTACTGTCCTCCAGGTTGGCGACGGTGTTGCCCGTATCTATGGATTGTCAAAAGTTATGGCTTCGGAACTTGTAGAATTCCCGAACGATGTGTTCGGCATGGTTCTGAACCTCGAAGAAGATAATGTCGGCGTCATGCTTTTTGGCGACGACAGCCTCGTCAAAGAAGGGGATACTGTCCGCAGGACCGGCAAGATTGCTTCTGTCCCCGTCGGTGAAGAACTGCTCGGCAGGGTTGTCAATCCTCTCGGAATTCCAATAGACGGTTTGGGGCCTGTCCACACAACCAAGACCCTGCCAATCGAAAGGAAAGCTCCCGGTGTAATTTTGCGCCAGCCCGTAAAAGAACCTCTACAGACCGGACTGAAAGTGCTCGACGCACTCATCCCGATCGGCAGGGGACAGAGGGAACTCATCATCGGCGACCGCCAGACCGGCAAAACGGCCATAGCTCTCGATACGATCATCAACCAGAAATTCACCCATTCGGCTGAAGCAAAAGAAATCGGCATCGAACCTGTTTACTGCATCTATGTTGCCATCGGACAGAAAGCTTCGACGATTGCAAACGTCAAATCCATCCTCGAAGAGCACGGAGCAATGGAATATACGATCATCGTTACCGCCAACGCTTCCGACCCGGCTCCGATGCAGTTCATTGCTCCTTACAGCGGCTGCTCCATGGGTGAGTTCTTCAGGGACAACGGCAAACATTCGGTAGTAATTTACGACGACTTGTCGAAGCAGGCTGCCGCTTACCGCCAGGTGTCGCTTCTGCTTCGCAGGCCTCCGGGACGTGAAGCTTACCCCGGCGATATTTTCTACCTGCACAGCAGGCTGCTCGAACGTGCCGCCAAGATGTCCAACGAACTGGGCGGCGGCTCTCTTACAGCTCTTCCTGTCATCGAAACGCAGGCAGGCGACGTTGCCGCTTACATTCCCACGAACGTCATCTCCATCACCGACGGCCAGATCTTCCTGGAGCCGAACCTGTTCAACGCCGGCATCAGGCCTGCAATGAACATCGGTATCTCCGTCTCCCGTGTCGGCGGCCATGCGCAGATCAAGGCCATGAACAAAATTGCCGGCCCTCTCAAGCTCGACCTGGCTCAGTTCAGAGCCCTTGAAGCTTTTGCCAAGTTCGGTTCCGACCTCGACAAAACCACGCAGCAGCAGTTGAGAAGAGGTTCGAAACTGACAGAGATCATGAAACAGAAGCAATACAAGCCCATTCCCGTCGAGAAACAGGTGGCCCTCATCTGGACTGCAACAAACGGGTACCTCGACGACCTGCCGACCGAAGCTCTCGAAAGGTTTGAGAAAGAGTATTTGGAGATGATGGAAATACAATATCCCCAGGTGCTTAAGCAGATAATCAAGACCAGGGTAATTTCCGAGGAGTCGGTTGCCGAATTGAAAAAAGCAGCAGATAATTTTGTAAGTAATTTTAAGAAATCACTGTAAAAGAAAATGATAGTATTAACCGGAGGAGCAGGATTCATTGGGTCCTGCTTCCTAAAAAGACTCAATGAGATAGATATCAAAGATGTCATCGTGGTCGATCACCTTGGCAGGGAAGAGAAATGGAAAAACCTCGTAGGTAAGAGATTTCTTAAGTTTTACAATGTCGAAGAATTTATCGGCCTGGTTCAGTCCGACAAACTTCAGTGCCGGTTCGACACCATCGTCCACCTGGGCGCCTGTACGACGACAACTGAAAAGGACGCCGACTATGTAATCGAGAATAACCTTAATTACAGCATCGAACTTGCCGAATATGCAATAAAAAAGAACATCAGGTTCATTTACGCCAGCAGCGCTGCCACCTATGGTAACGGCGACTACGGCTATTCCGACCATGAATACGAGAAACTGAAACCTCTCAATGTTTACGGCCTCTCGAAGCACCTGTTTGATCTGTGGGTACTCGACAAGAACCTCGACAAGAAGTTCACGGGACTGAAGTTTTTCAATGTTTTCGGACCCAACGAATACCACAAAAACGATATGGCTTCGATGATCTATAAAGCATACCACCAGATTGTTGCCACCGGCAGTGTAAAACTTTATAAGTCCACTATGGACAAGTATATCGACGGCGGGCAGATGAGGGACTTCGTCTATGTGAAAGACGTTGTCGAAGTAATGCTTAAGGTTTTCGAGAAAAAGAATTTCAGCGGCATATACAACCTTGGTTCCGGAACTGCACACACCTGGAACGAACTGATGGAGGCTGTTTTCCACGCAATGGGCAAGCCTGTCTCAATCGAATACATCGACATGCCTGAACGCCTGACCAAGCAATACCAGTACTATACGCAGGCGGATATGTCCAAGCTGTCGAAAACCGAATGCCGCATCAATTTCCGTTCCCTCGGGGAAAGTGTCGAAGATTATGTCCGCAATTATCTTATGAATGATTGGAAATATTATTGATTAAGGGATAAAAATGGCTACATTAAGAGATATAAGAAGAAGGATAAACGGGGTTAGCAGCACTGCAAAGATAACCCAGGCAATGAGGATGGTATCTGCCGCCAAACTGAGGCGTGCCCAGTCTGCCATCGAATCTGCCCGCCCCTATGTACAAAAACTTGGCGTCATCCTTCGCAATCTCTCTGAAAACATCGGCGAAGATTACAAGAATCCTCTGCTCGAAAAGCACCCCGAGGTTAAAAACATTGCCGTAATAGTAATTGCCTCGGACAGCGGCATGTGCGGAAGCTTCAATTCCAACCTCCTGCGCAGGGCCGAAACATTCATTAATATCGATGGCCCCGGCCTCTATCCCGGCGCTGCCTATCACGTCATCTCAGTCGGCAAAAGGACTGTTAACCACTTCAGGAAAACCGGCTGCAACGTTGTGCGGGAGTACCCGGACATCTTTGCACGGCTCGATTTTGCTACTGCCAAGGACATCGTCTCCTTTGTTTCGCAGGGATTCATCGACGGCGCCTATGACATGGTAACGGTCTTCTTTAATGAATTCAGGAATATACTCTCACAGGTACCAGCCACCATCAACCTTCTTCCCGTTGAACCTTTGACGAAGAAAGAAGATGACGGCGAGAAGAAAGCCTTCAACTACGATTATATTTTTGAACCGGACAAGAAAAAGATACTCGACGAACTTCTGCCCAAGAACCTCGACATCCAGCTCTGGCGGACGCTGCTCGAATCGAGCGCTGCCGAACAGGCTGCCAGGATGATGGCAATGGAAAATGCAACCGAAAACGCAAAAGAATTGATCAAGCACCTGGAACTGCAGTTCAACAAAGAACGCCAGGCAGCAATTACCAGGGAGATGCTGGAAATTGTCGGCGGCGCCAATGCCCAGAAAGGTCATTGATAGTTCGTCAAGTTTGTAAAGTTCGTCAAGTTTGTCAAGAAAAAACAACCCCGAAGGGGGTGACATGATTGTAGTCAGAAAGAAAGCCCCGTAGGGGCGTCATATTAATAGCAAGAAGAAATTCCGTGATTTCTAAAGATGGACTCCACCTCTAAGGTGGAGTCCATCTGGCTTATTGCCCGTCGTAAACCTTCCGAAGGTTTCAAACCTTCGGAAGGTTCTGAGCAGATATAGAATCAGCCCCAGAGCGGCTTTCCCCTCTCCCAATAGCCACGTCATTTATGGCGTGGACCGGATAAAGAAAGAAAAAATCTGCTCCTTTCCCGGAGCGTTAAGATGGACTCCACCTTGGCTTGTAATCTTAAGGTTAAGTCAATCTTTCCTAACGTCCTGACTTCTTATATGGAGTCCATCTTGCAGATTACCGATGCGGCTTTCCCCCACCTTGGATAAGGCGGGGGCAGGGGGCGGTTGGATTCCCAGTTTATCAAGTTCGTCAAGTTTGTAAAGAATGCTGAATTCTGAATTTTGAATTCTGAATGTAAGAAAAAGCTGAGCTAAAGCGACTTACACCTTTCTTTATGAAAAATATCCGGTAGAGACAGGTCTCAGACCTGTCTCATTACCATTAATGCAGTAGATGGACTCCACCTTAGAGGAAGAGTCCATCTTGCTGATTGCCCGTCGTAAACCTCCGGAAGGTTCACACACAACACAGGACAAAAAAAAAGCTTCCGGAAGTAAAAACCGGAAACTTTTTTGAGTTGTTTATTTACAAACAGCTTTTATCTTTTCTTGATTGTTGTAGCTGCATTGGCGCCTTCTCTCATGCTAACCAAAACTTTGTGAGCAATCTGTTGGGCGATTTCCTGTTCAATGTTGCTGCCGCTTGTCATATACTCTTCAATAGCCTGTTCAACCCTGTTCTTGATGATCTCGGCAGTCTGTCCGACGAGCGCATTGGCAAGCTGGTGAATGTCATGCTGCTGTCCGCGAAGAACTTCGAGTTCTCCCTTGCTGGCGTCTTCCAGTTTCTTGAGCATCTTGTCCGAACGTTCTTCCTCTTCAGTATAGATAAGAGTGATGGCGAGGAGCATAAGCATTGAGAACTCAAGTGAGATTGCCAGTAAGATCAGCGAAGGCTGCTGTGCAGGAATGAATTTCAAACCCCTGATACCAACGGCAACGATCAGGAATGCGGCGCCGCCGTATGCAAGGCCGGTAACGTTGTTCGAATACTTTTCAGTGAAGTGGTGAGCCATATAGAGCCTTAAACCGGACATGAGGATGAAGTGGTTCTTTCTCCATTTGAGGCCGTCTCTTGTGTCTTCGATTTCTTTGAGAACGAAGTCGGAGAAGTATTCTTTGATCCTGCCGAAGAGGGATTCTCTTCTGAAGACAACAATGTCGGTGTTCTCGTCGAAAACATCGTCGAACCTCAGCATCTGTTTGGCGGAAGCCATTTCGTCAGGAACAGTCCTGTTCCAGACAATCCTGAAGATTTGTTCTACTTCTTCGTTTGACATTTCCGCCAGTTTATTGTCCGGCATTATGAGTACTTCAACGATTTCATCATTGAAACCGGTCTGAAGCCTGATTTTTGTTTTTGTATTATCTATCTGCCTGTCGAACAGTGTTGCCATGAAACCTAAGGAAGTGGGCAGCACCATGGTAACAATCAACATACAGATGATTGAGCCGACCAACGAGATGATAATGAATCCAATGTATGGATCGAGATAGATTGGCTTTTCACCAAGGTTCGGAGCTTTGGCGTAGAACATGCCTGCATCCTTGGAATAGCCGTCGATGGAATCAACGCGTGCGTCGTATGTGAAGTCAAAGATGTATTCCCTGTTAATATATTCTTTTTTAACCTGTAAACCACCCTTTGACTTGTATTCAGCTTCTTTTTCCTTAGCAACCGAAGCATTTACCAGTCCGCTGCCTTCGAATTTCACAAAACCGATTTTGTTCAAGTCTTCTGCTGTTGGGCTGAACAACGCTACAACGAAGCTAGATATACCCCTGGGCATTATCTGCATTTGGATAATCCAAAAGAATCCAATTACTAATAGCAATGCTACTATTACATGTGGGAAACCTAGAACGGCCGATTTTTCCTTTTTTAGAGTTGTTGCCATATTGAGTCCATCTCCTATTTTAAAAACTTATAACTTTTATTTTTTTATTTATTTCCAAACCTATTACAAAATACCAATATATAAAAATAATTACTAATATCTTACAATAATTTTCATTTTTCAAGTACCAATCAGCTTTTCAAGCCGTCGATAACATTTTATTTTTTTGCAACTTATATATTTTTTCGAATTTATCAACATTCAGTTAATTTTCCAAAACAAATAACATACTCAAAAATATAATAGTTCCAATTGTCAAAATAACAAATATCTATGATTTAAAATTATAACATTCTGTTTGAAAAATTTGTGGTACTTTATTTGTATATATTGTAACATTTTATGCTACATGCTGCTGTGGATGCCAACTTTGGATATGTAAGAAAAATTTCGTAATTTTGCATTTATGAGGAACAAAACTTTATCGGCGAGTACAACTCAGGTTGGACGCGGAACAATCCGCGGAGGGTCCTTTTTGTCCTGTTTGGCCATTAAGAACTACCTGATCAACTCGATCATCTTTACAGGCTTCGATCAATAAGCCCCGACTGTTCTCACAGAAAATATTACTTTAGAAAATTAATTTATAAAATATAATTCACAGGAGAATACCATGTGTCCTACAAACGGTTACACCCCGAAATACAATGTTTCAGCAGGAAACGTCATTGATGAACTTAAAAAATATATGCTGGTTGACGGTTTCGACCTCGTGCTGGACTTAGAAAAAAGCCATGACTATGAACTGGTAGATGCCCGCGGCAACCACTCATTCAAGGATTTCTTCACTTGTTTTGCTTCGATGCCCATCGGATTCAACCATCCCAAGGTTTCCGACCCGGCTTTCGTCGAATACATCGGCAAACAAGCGCTGAACAAACCTTCCAATTCAGATATTTACAGCGAAGCAATGGCTACCTTTGTTAAAACTTTCTTCAAAGTTGCCGTTCCTTCCTGGTTCAAATATTCCTTCTTCATCTGCGGCGGTGCGCTGGCAGTGGAGAATGCACTGAAAACTGCTTTTGACTGGAAAGTACGTAAGAATTTCGCAAAAGGTTACAAAGAAGAAAAAGGTACAAAGATCATTCATTTCAAGGAAGCCTTCCACGGCAGGAGCGGTTTCACGATGTCCCTGACAAACACCGATCCTTCCAAGATCATGTATTACCCGAAATTCGAATGGCCCCGCATCGACAATCCCAAGATGGTGTTTCCTCTTACCGCCGCCGCTGTCGAGGATGTCGCCAGGCGCGAGAATATTGCCGTAGAGCAGATCAAGAAAGCTTTCGCAGACAACAAGGACGACATTGCAGCCATCATCCTCGAACCCATCCAGGGCGAAGGTGGCGACAACCACTTCAGGCCCGAATTCCTTAAGCAGTTGAGAGACCTTGCCGACGAGAACGAATGCCTGCTCATTTTCGACGAGATCCAGACAGGACTCGGCATCTCCGGTACTTACTGGACACATGAACAGCTCGGAGTTAAACCCGACATCATGTCTTTCGGTAAGAAGATGCAGGTTTGCGGCATCCTTGCCGGTGAAAAGCTGGACGAAGTACCGGACAACGTGTTCCACACTTCCAGCCGCATCAATTCGACCTGGGGCGGGAACCTCGTTGACATGGTCCGTTCGACGAAATACCTCGAAATCATAGAAGAAGAAAATATGCTCAGCAATGTTAAGGCTAGAGGCGCCGAATTGATGAAGTCCTTATTTGCGCTCTGCGAAGAGTACCCTCAGTACCTGTCGAACGTAAGGGGCAGGGGCCTGTTCTGCGCTTTCGATTTCCCGGACAAGGAAATGAGAAACAGGTTCCAGTCCAACTGCTACAAAGAAGGCATGATCATACTGCCCTGCGGCGAGAAATCGATGCGTTTCCGTCCTGCCCTCAACATTACGGGTGAACAGCTCGGCAGCGGCCTTGAAATTATCAAAAAGGCGCTGAAGAGCCTCTGAGAAAAGTACTCAGAATAGGACTGAATGAAGATTAGCTGAAAAACAAAACAACCCGACGGGAACTCCTGCCGGGTTGTTTCATTATTGTTCGTATGGTCGGATTAATCAGTCTTTCCTGTTCGCAAGGATGTCGAGGCATTCTTTGCATTTCACCTCTGCGCGTTTCACGATTGCTTCAGCTTCGTCGATCTTTGCTTTCTTGAAGGCTTCGTCTTTGATGCCGGGCATATTAATCAGTACATTCTTGTAAGCGCCCCAGATGCCGGTTTCGAGAGACCTGGCTCCGACTTCCACGTCCGAACGTGAAGCTATGTTGCCTATCTTCGATATTGCCACCATCATGTCCCAGGCGGCGTCTGCCGTCCTCATGGTATTGAGGGGCACTTCGATTGCTTTCTTGAGGCCTGCCTGCATTGCTGCCGAGCGTGCAGCTTTATGTTCGTCGGTGTCCTTGGGCATACGGATGGCGTCCATGTAGTCATTGAAAGCGTTGGTGTCGGCGTCAACCATGGGAATGAGGCTGTGGGACACTTTGTGCAGCACAGGGATTATCTTCCTGAGTTCAGGCTCGAGGTGCTCGAATTTCCTGACGCCGGAAGTCAGCTTGGCAACCATTGCTCCGAGGCCTGCGCCGATAGCGGCAATTGCTGCCGAGGCCGAACCGCCGCCGGGAGCCGAAGACCTGTTTGCCACTTCTTCTATGAAACCGCGCAGCGTAAGGCTTGCCAATGGTTCGGATGCATCTTCTTTAACAAGGTATTCGATGATTCGCTTGTCGGGGTCAAATTGGGACACGGAGTTCAGCCCGAGCCTGTTGACTACGAGGCTGATCTTCTGCCTTTCGTCGAGGATGAAGAGGTTCTCTTTTTCCATGTAATAGTCGGCTGCCATCAGCATTGCTTCGAGGGGAATCAGGCCGACAAGCTCGGAGCCGGCTACGGCTACGTTGAGTTCACGTGCGTCTTTTGAGACTTCCTCGAAGGCGACGTGGGGAGGGGTAACTTTGTAATTTGTAAGGTTGATTGTAACCTGTGCCATGTTGTATTCATCGACAAACCAGCCCATTGCTTTGACTTCTTTGAGCCTGCCCGGTTCATCGTCGCTCCTGCCGGCTTCCCTGATGTTAAGTGCAATCCTGTGTGCCTGGTTGCTGGTGCCGAGGATGTTGACGTTGTAGGCGACGAGGAAGAACCTTGCGCCTGTAACTGTTGCACCCCATTCAGGAATGAATTCAGCCGGGCCGAAGTCGGGTTTCCATTCGGGTTTAGTGATTTTTTCGGCAAAGCCTTCATATTCTCCTTTGCGGATGTCGGGGAGCTTCTTCCTGTATTCTACTGTAGAGGCTTCTTCATAGAGGTAGAGGGGAATGCCTATCTCTTCTGCAGCACGCCTGCCGAATTCTTTGGCGCATTCGACACATTCTTCCATCGTTACATTGGCGACGGGGACGAAGGGGCAGACGTCCATGGCGCCCATGCGGGGATGCTCTCCTGTCTGGTGGCGCATGTCGATGAGCCTGCGGGCAACTTTGGCGGAGTTGAGAGCTCCGTTGACGACGGCTTCGGGCGACCCTACAAATGTGTAAACTGTCCTGTTTGTGGATTTGCCCGGATCGACGTCGAGCAGGGTACAGCCTTCTGTGTCCCTGATGGCGTCGGCAATGGCGTTAATGACGGCTTGGTCTCTTCCTTCCGAGAAATTCGGTACGCACTCAACTATTTTTCTCATTCATTTATCCTTAGTTTTAGTAAAAACATCAAATAATAAAAAGTAAAATTATGAACAAAAGACAAGATTTAAAAAAATAATTCTGAATGCTGAGCCGAGCGTAGCGAGACCGGCGTAGCCAATTCTGAATGCTGAATGTAAGAAAAGAGCGGCTTTCCCCACCTTGGATAAGGAGGGGGCAGGGGGTGGTTGGACTCCTTCAGTTCGTCAAGTTCACAAAGAATGCTGAATTCTGGTTGCTGAATTCTGAATTGAGAATTAAGAATTCTGGATGCTGAATGCTGAATTCTGGATGATGGATGGTGGAAGATGGTTGCAGGATTGCAATTTTATTGAAAGATGACAGTTTATATACTTGGTTGATAGCAATGGGAGTATTGCAAGAACTTACTTTAAATATTACTTTCCGGGAATATTCAATCCCTTAAACTTGATGAACTGATTTATCTTGCGTATTTTTGTATTATTGAAATCAGTAGTATATTAGATATAAAGGTAGAAAGACTATGATGAAAAGAATGAATTTACTAATTACAGGGATGATTATGATTTCCTTAATGGCAGCGGCTGCAACAAGCGCTTTCGGCGGCGAATCGAAAGAAGTGGCGAAGAGAAGCGACATCGCCGACAAGTATAAATGGAACCTGAAAGACATCTATGAGAACGAGTCCCTCTGGGAAAAGGACTACAACGATGTCAAAGCAGGCATCGCGAAGTATAAGAAATTCGAAGGCACAATCGGCGCTTCCGCTAAAAACCTTCTGGCGCTGCTTACCTTCGACGACGAGATTTCCAACAAGCTGGAAAAATGCTACCTGTATGCCAGCCTGGTAAAAGACCTCGAAGTTACCGACGGCAAATACCAGGATATGTATGCAAAGATCAGCAACCTGGCCTCTGAACTTGCTGCTGCAGCTTCCTTCGTTACACCTGAGATACTTGCCATTCCAGACGGTAAGATTGCTGAGTTTATGAAGCAGGAACAGGGACTGAAACTCTACGACCAGGCGATGAAAGACCTGCTCCGCATGAAACCCCATACCCTGACGAAACCTGAAGAGCAGATTCTGGCCTTCTCCAATCCTATTTCCGATGTTTACATGGATACCTACCGTATGTACACCGACGGTGACATCCAATTCCCCACGGTGAAAGACGACAAAGGCCAGGACATCAAGTTGTCTCACGCCCGTTACTATTCGACAATGATGTCGCTCGACCGCGGATTCCGCGAGCGTGGTTACAAAGCGTTCTTCCAGCCTTTCGTCGATATGGCGAACACCATTACCACCCTATACAACGGCAGCGTCAAGTACAAGATTTATATGTCAAAATCGAGGAAATACAACGGCGCTGTTGAAGCTGCCCTCGACGCCAACAATATCCCCGTTGCCGTTTACAAGAATTTGGTTAACACTGCCAATGACAACCTTAAACCAATCCACAGGTTTGCAGCGCTGAAGAAAAAACTCCTCGGCCTCGACAAACTCCATGCCTATGATACCTATGTTACGCTGTTCCCCTCGGTCAAGAGGAAATACACTTACGACGAAGCGATGGAGATATGCCTGAAGGCGCTGAAACCACTCGGCGACGAATACATCAAAGACCTGAAATATGCTTTCGACAACCGCTGGGTCGATGTCTATGAAACCAAGAACAAGAGGTCGGGCGCCTATTCCTCCGGTACCGTTAAGGGCGTTCATCCCTACGTGCTGTTGAACTGGGCCGGCGAACTGAACGACGTGTTCACGCTTGCACATGAGATGGGACACACTCTCCATTCATATTACACACAGAAGACTCAGCCGCTTCCCTACGCAGATTACCCGATATTCCTTGCTGAAGTAGCCTCCATTACCAACGAAATACTTCTCATGAATTACCTGATCGACAATGCGAAGACAAAAGAAGAGAAACTGCCGCTCCTGGAAACTTACATGAACAACATGCAGAGTACTTTCTTCAGGCAGACGCGTTTTGCCGAATTCGAGATGAGGGTACAGGAAATGGCAGAGCAGGGCAAATTCATGAATCCCCAGGATATGGCAAAATTCTTCGGTGAAATATTCCAGAAATACTGGGGTCCGGACATGATTACAGACAAAGAAGAAGAATACTCCTGGATGAGGATTCACCACTTCTTCTATAATTTCTATGTTTACCAGTACGCTACGGGCATGTCCGCAGCCGAAGCCCTGGCAGCCAACATCCTGTCCAAGGGCCAGCCTGCTGTCGATAAATACCTCGGTTTCCTTAAAGCCGGCAAATCGGACTATGCTATCAACATTCTTAAGAACGCCGGTGTGGACATGACAAAACCCGAATCGGTGATGCCGGTCATTAACCGTGCCACCAGTGTCCTCGACCAGATGGAGACACTGTTGAAGTAATATTCGATTCTTTTTTTTTATTATGGAACGGGATGAAGAAGATTTTGAATTTTCTTCATCCCGTTTATATTTGTTGCTATCTTAAAGGGTACAGTACCAGTCGATGGTAATACTGATACTAAGAACAGGGCAAATTTATCTCGATGCAGTAGAACACGAGGCTTTTGCCGTCCGGGCCGACACCAAAGATATAATTGAAACATGTACCGGGAGTAAGGATGAATATCTCGTTCATATTCTGCGGAGCCTCTTCAGCGGTAAATCTGATCCGGTAATATGTACCGTCGAAAGGCAGGCTGTAAACATCGAGCTTTTTCAGCTTCTCAACGAATGCTTTATTAAACAGGACCTTGATTACTATGCTTCTGTAAAATGGCTCGTCGATGATGTGCTTCTTTTCTCCCCCTTCGATGACAGAAAAAGGAAAAGCAGTCATTGTAACGACTTTGTCGATGTTCTTCTTTTCGAGCGCGGGGATGAACGTTTTATTCCAGAATTTCCGGAGCGGCATGTCGGGTTTGTCGTTCTTCGGTTTGGAGAACAGGACAGACGCTGCTGTGATACATAGCGCCGCTGCGACTGCCAGGCAAATTATTCTTTTCATATCATACCTCCATTACTTTTCTGCAAAATTAATAAATTATTCCGTTAAAAATTAAAAAAAATTAATAAACTGAAATTCACAACATAATCATACGTATATGAGTCATAGTATTTTTAAATTTGCAGTTTTTGAAATTTGTAATGTATAAATAAGGATTAACATGTTCAAGCTTGAGACAATAATATCGCTGGCAAAGCACAGAGGTTTCGTTTTCCAGTCTTCGGAAATATACGGCGGCCTGAACGGCTGCTGGGACTACGGCCCGCTGGGAGTGGAACTTCTCCGGAATATTAAGGAAGAATGGTGGAAGGCAATGACTTACCGCGACGACATCGAAGGACTGGATGCGTCGATTCTGATGCATCCCAAGACCTGGGAAGCAAGCGGCCACGTCGCCCAGTTCAGCGATCCCATGATTGACAACAAACAGACAAAAGCCAGGTACAGAGCCGACAACCTCATCGAAGAATATATAGATAAACTCAGGAAGAAGAATAAGACAGACATTGCCGACAGCCTTGAAAAGAAGCTGGGCGAAGCAAGAGAACCCGTTGACTATTATAACATCATACTGGAATACCAGATACCCGATCCCGTATCCGGCCCCGCCGAATGGACCGAAGTAAGGAATTTCAACCTGATGTTCAAAACCTTCATCGGCCCCGTCGAAGACAGCAGCAATGCCATCTTCCTGCGTCCCGAGACGGCCCAGGGCATATACGTTAACTTTAAAAATGTCATGGATTCCGCCAGGCAGAAGGTGCCTTTCGGCATTGCACAGATCGGTAAGGCTTTCAGGAACGAGATTAACACAAAGAATTTCCTGTTCAGGACACGCGAATTCGAACAGATGGAAATGCAGTATTTTGTTAAACCCGGCACCGAGATGGAATACTATGACTATTGGAAGGAAAGGCGCTGGGAATGGTACCTCGGCTTGGGCATGAAGCCCGAAAGCCTCAGGTTCAAAGAACATGAGAAGCTGGCACACTACGCAAACAGGGCCCACGACATCGAGTTTATGTTCCCCTTCGGCTGGGGTGAGATCGAAGGCATCCATTCCAGAACCGATTTCGACCTCCAGGCCCACCAGGGAGTGTCCGGCAAGAAGCTGGAGTATGTCGATACCGTAAATAAAGACCGTTTTGTTCCCTATGTAGTCGAGACTTCCGGTGGTGTTTCCCGTTCATTCATGGCTTTCCTCTGCAATGCTTACGACGAAGAGGACGTAGCCGACGAAAGCGGCAAAGCAGAGAAGAGGACTGTCCTCAGGTTCAACTGGAAGCTGGCGCCCGTAACCGCTGCCATATTCCCGCTCGTCAACAAAGACGGCATGCCGGAGATGGCTGAGAGTCTTTACAAGGACATCCAGAAAACCTACAGGTCGTTCTACGACACGTCCGGGGCAATCGGCAGAAGGTACCGCCGCCAGGATGAGATCGGGACTCCCTTCTGCATCACCGTTGACGGCCAGTCAACACAGGACAATACCGTAACCGTCAGGGAACGCGATTCGATGCTCCAGGACAGAATAGAAGTAAGTAACATAAAGAGTTATATATTCGACAAATTGAATAAATAAAACAATTGTTTACGGATTGACAACGTCTTTCTATAGGTTATGTAATTATTGGCTGGATGAAATGAGAGCATTATTAATAATTGCAGCATATATACTTCTTTCGGTACCAGTGTTTTGCACCGGCGATGACGACTATTACCTCAAAACGAACAAGTCCTTCGAAGTGTATGGTGCAATATTCAAGGAACTGAGTAAAAACTATGTTCTTGACATAGACCCTGAAGCTTTGATGAACAGCGGCATCGACGGTATGCTGTCCAATCTTGACCCATATACTGTCTTCCTCGATGCTTCCGAGGCTGAGGACATCGACGTCCTGACAAGCGGCAGCTATGTCGGCCTTGGCATTACCGTCGGCACACGCGACAGCATGCTGACAATTACAGGTGTTGCCGAAGGATACTCTGCTGCGGAAAGCGGTGTCAGGATAGGGGACAGGCTGTACAAGATCGACAGCAATGTCATCCTCTATGAAGCATCGGATGAGATAAGGAAATTCACCCGAGGCCCACAGAACAGCACCGTCGAGTTGTGGTTGCTGCGCGACGGCAGGAAGGATACGCTGAAACTCAAACTGGTTCGCAAAGACATAGAAGTGAAAAACATTGCCGGCTATGGCGAAGCTGCTCCCGGCATTGGCTACATCAAGCTTGAAAGATTCTCACGCTATTCGGCGCTCGAGGTAAAAAAAGCATTAGCCGAGATGAAAGATAAGTATCATATCAAAGGCCTGATAATCGACCTGCGGAACAATCCCGGCGGTCTGCTGGAAGCTGCCGTGGACATCAGTGAACTGTTCCTTCCCGACGGTACACCCATTGTCTCGACAAAGGGGCGTAACAATGAGGAAGAGGTGCTGTACACCGCCAGTAACAGCATGATGCACGACACCACCCTGCCGCTTGCCGTCCTGATCAACGGCAACAGCGCCAGCGCCAGTGAGATATTGGCCGGCGCCGTCCAGGACCAGGACAGGGGAATCATCGTCGGCAGCAGGTCCTTCGGTAAAGGCCTGGTTCAGACCATCATCGAACTGCCCCACAAATCCAGCCTGAAGATGACGACAGCCAGGTATTACACTCCTTCGGGCCGTTGCATCCAGAGGCTTGAATATACCAACAGGAACGGGAAAAAATCCGTTCACGAGATGTCGTCCGATTCTGTTTTCTACACCAAAAACGGAAGGCCGGTGTATGAATCGAAAGGCATATTGCCCGATTCGGCCGTTGCCGGAGATGGAAAATACACCGATTTCATCGCTCAGTTGATCAGGGGCAATCATATATTCAATTTCGCCAATGTTTACGCTTCTGCCTATGACAAGCTGCCTGACGGCTTTACCGTTAACAGTGCGCTGATCGGCAGTTTCAGGGAATACCTGAATAGCAGAAAGTGGCTGTGGCAGTCGGATGCGGAAAAATTCCTGTCGAAATTGAAAGATCAGGCCCGGAAAGACAAAGCCTCAAAAGAGACGATGGCGCTGATTGGGAAACTGGAAAAACTTATTGAGAAAGAAAAGGTTGACCCCTTTGAAGCCAACAACGAGCAACTGAAGAAACTCCTCGATTTTGAGATCAGGAGCAGGTTCCTTACCGAATCCGAATCCATCAGGCTCAGCCTCAGTACCGACGCTGATGTCCGGACTGCTGCCGGCCTTTTGCAATCCGGTATATACAAAACAATACTGACAACAGGAACAAGCGCAAAGAACCGTAAATTAAATTAGTATTTCCGGCTGCGATGAGGGAATTGTTCTTTGTTTTACGAAAAAGACGGATAGTATAATCATATGAAACAAAAAAAAGTGTGTAAAATAGCACACAATTTTAAACGTCTAATACAAAGATGTATTGAAATGTAAGAAAATTGGAATTTTTAATTATATATAAATAATCGGGATAGTGAATGAGAATCACAAAACAATATACTAACCGCGAGAGCCAATCACTTGACAAGTATTTGCAGGAAATCGGCAGGGTAGAACTGCTCAATCCTGATGACGAAATCGACCTGGCACAGAAGATAAAGAAGGGAGGGGCCGAAGGCACCTTCGCATTGGAAAGACTTGTAAAGGCAAATCTCCGTTTTGTGGTATCCGTAGCAAAACAATACCAAAACCAGGGCCTTTCTCTTGGCGACCTCATCAATGAAGGGAACCTGGGCCTTATAAAAGCAGCTAAAAGATTCGACGAAACCAGGGGCTTCAAGTTCATCTCCTACGCTGTGTGGTGGATCAGGCAGTCAATTCTCCAGGCTCTTGCCGAACAGTCAAGGATTGTCAGGCTGCCTCTCAACAGGGTTGGCGCCCTGAATAAGATCGGGAAGAAATTCAGCGAATTGGAACAGAAATACGAACGCGAACCCACAGCAGCCGAACTGGCAGAACAGTTGGATATGAGCATTCCTGAAATTGCCGAAACAATCAAGATCTCCGGCAGGCACCTGTCGGTAGATGCTCCCTTCGTACAGGGCGAAGACAACAGGCTCCTTGACATATTGCCCAATGATATGCAGCCGCCGCCGGACTCTGAACTTATCCGTGAATCGCTTAAAGTCGAAGTCCAGCAGGTACTGACAACCTTGTCACAGCGCGAAGCTGAAGTCATCAAGCTCTATTTCGGCCTCGACGGGCAGTGCCTTACTCTCGAGGAGATAGGCGAGAAATTCAACCTGACACGCGAGAGGGTAAGACAGATAAAGGAGAAAGCAATTCGCAGGCTCCGCCATGCCTCCCGTTCAAAAGCGCTGAGGTCCTATTTGGGATAAGACGTTTACTATGAATTTGACAGATATTATCAATAATGCACAGGGCGCAGGAATGATTCCACGCCCTGTTGTTTTTAATGTGCCATCGCCCGGGTTTCTTAATGCAGTAACCCGGCAAAGAAAAACGGCGGTGGGCAATGCCTGAAAACTCCAAGAAATTATCCGCCGGCAGGCGGTACAGGTTTACATTCCTTGGAACCGGTACTTCTTCAGGAGTCCCTACCATTGCCTGTAACTGCCCGACCTGCACGTCGGACGATCCCAGGGACAGGAGGCTGAGGACATCGCTGCTGGTCGAATCCGGGAACACCACGGTACTGATAGATACATCGCCCGATTTCAGGCAGCAGATGTTACTCCACGGCGTGCAGAAGCTCGACGCGGTACTGTACACACACAGCCATTTCGACCATATCGGCGGCTTCGACGACCTGAGGGCTTTCAATTACAAAACGAGGAAACCGGTTGCTGTCTTTGTTAACGACGACACGCTGGAGAAGCTCAGTAGAAGTTTCTTCTATGCTTTCGAATTGCCTGAGCAGCTTGGAGGCGGTGTACCGGTGGTCAACATCAATATGATCGGGGACAGCCCCATCGTTGTGGGCGATATTGCGATACAGCCGGTGCCGATGCTGCACGGCATTCTGCCGGTGTTGGGATTCCGCATAGGTAACTTTGCCTATTGTACCGATACGAACAGGATACCGGAGGAGTCGATGAAGATGCTCTGCGGGCTTGAAGTGCTGGTTCTCGACGCCCTTCGCTACACGAAGCACAGTACGCATTTCTCAATCGACGAATCTGTTGCCGTAGCAAGGGAATTGAACCCCGTAGTAACCTATTTCACTCATATTGCCCACCAGGTGAAACACAGCGAAGCAGAACCAAAGCTGCCACCGGGCATAAACATCGCCTGGGACGGCCTTGTGGTGGAAATCTAGTACACTCAGACATTATTCAACCCGGATTGTGCATTAGATAACCTAAAACACGGAATATCCAACCACCCCTGGCCCCTCCTTATCCTAGGAGGGGAAAACTGTAAATTGTTATATAACAATTAGATATGTGATATTTACAACTTCTAACGGATTATCCGGGTTTAATACTATTTATAATTCAGAGTTACTTAAACAGACTGCTGGCTTTGCCGGTTACTTCAATTCACCGTTTTTTGCCTGGTCATAGTAAGTCGTGTTTGTGGGATCGAGGTATTTCAGGCTGGCAAACACCTGTGCATCAGGGTAGTTATTGAAAACGGAAGCCAGTTCCAGGGCTTTCGAATCGAAGAATTCCTGCATGATGACACTGGAGGAAACCATCTTTTTGTCTTTGAATTCGACGAGTTCGTCAACAACTTCTTTGATGGCTGCCGTGCCTTCTTCACGGTTGAAATCGAGCCTGTCGAGGCCGCTGACATAGTATTTATAGACACTACTCCTGAAAGGGGCATAGCGGGGGTCGGTCAGTTCACTTACCAGATTGTATTTTGTAAAATCTCCGGGCTGCGATGATGTCTCGAAGCCGGACGCATTGTTGGAAGCGCCGAGGAGGAGAATATTCCTGGCTTTGTCGAAAGCAGGCGAGCCGCCGAGTTCTTCGTAGGTGTCCAGGTCGTGGCCGATGATGAGGAGCATATAGAAATCAATCAGCGTATTGAGGCTGTTATAGACCATCGGATTGTAGCTCAGGGAAGCGCCCAGCCCGTAGTGGAAAGACCATTTCGTATCATAGTATTTTGCTGCAATGGATTCGCCCGGCTGTTCGGATGTACCGTCGAGTATCCTGCGGGAAACGACCAGCAGGTGGGCAGAATAGTTCTGATTGGAACCGCCGCTGAGAGCAATCTGTATCTCGACGGGAATGGGGTCGCCTTCCCATTCGTTCGAGAAAAAGGCAGTGTTATTGATATATGCTTCCAGGTCGGTTTCAAGTGTTGCCACGTAACTCCTGGCTTCGAAATCCAATTGATCGACATTTACTGTTACATTTGCCTTAATCTCCTGTGAGAAAGCACAGGCCGCGGTCATAAGAACCAGAACCATTACTGAAAGAACATGTTTCATAGCAAATCCAAAAATTCAAAAAAATCATTTTTACAAAGTTAATTCTTAAGTTACATATTAAAAAACCAAATCGTCAAAATCGTTGATGATAGCCAGTCCTCTTTGTGCTTTCTTGTTGTCGGGGTCCATTTCGAGGGCTTTTTTGTATGCGTTTTTTGCGTCGTTTTTCTGTTCCAGGTTCAGGTACGCGTCTCCCAGTAAAGCATAGACTGAAGGCCTGTCGGGAGTTTTCGCGATGACGTCGTTGAAGTTCTTAACTGCGTCGTCGTAAAAACCGAGCCGCAGATTAGTAACGCCAAGGTGGAAACTGGCAATGGTGAAGTCTGAGTTCCTCTCGATTACTACCTGGAAATAGAGGCGCGATTCCCTGAGACGCCCATAATGGAAATTTAACATGCCAAGCCAGTAATAAGCCATGAGAAAATCATCGTCGAGGCTGATGACTTTTTTCATGCACTCGATGGCTTCTTTCAAGCGGGCCTGCCTGTAGTATGCAAGTCCCAGTTCGTAAATTGCGGTAGGATAGCCGGGAAGGAGCTCTACTGCTTTTTCAAGATACTCTACTGCTTTGTCGAGTTTACCTTCGCGGTAATAGATATTGCCGCTGTGTTTGTAAACGATGCCGAGACCCGGCTCCTGCTGCAGTATCTTCTCGTAGTGGCCAAGTGCTTTTGCAGAATCGCCGAGTACTTCTGCTTCGTAGGCCAGCAGCAATTCAGGGTTATCAGTGGACGCTATGTTATGGCTTGCAGTCATAGTAATGCTCCTTTTATTGTTTCCCATATTGCTTATTTTTCAATAATAATAAATATCTTATAAATAGACTAAGTATAATTTTTATATTGTATTAACTGCAAAGAATATTTTGAGGTATACATACCTTTCTGATTTTTCTGTGATTTTCCGAATTTGATATACTATTGCTTAAAACGCCAGCAATGTTGTAGGCAGCATCCTGCGAATTCTTTTCTTTTCTTCGTCAGGGAAAAAGTTCTTTCGCAATTGCAGCACCATCAGTGTGGAAATGCTGCTCAGGTTTTTGGGCATGGAACTGAGTTTGTTGTTGTTCAATATCACCATTTTAATCTTTACCAGTCCCGTGAAGTCCTCCGGTATGCTTGCAATCATGTTGTTCTCTAATTTCAGCGATTCCAGGCGTTTGAGGGCAGATATGCCGTAGGGAATGGTGCGGAGCCTGTTGTTGCTGAGGTCCAGCTGAATGAGTTCAGTGGACTGGTATATTAACGACGACACGACGCTGATCTGGTTATTTGCCAGAAGCAGGTATCTCATCCTGTTATTTTCATTGTCAAGGGTAGGGGGTATTGTCAGGCTGTTGTAGCTGAGGTCGAGAGTTTCCAGGTTCTCGAGGCTGCTGAGGTCCAGCCCAGAAAAATTGATCCTGTTGCCCCTGAAGATGAGTGTACGCAGCTTAGGCATCTGTACCAGGACATCGGGGAATGAGCGGAATTGGTTCCGGCTCAGGTTGATATAGCTGATGTTTTTAAGGCTGTTCATAGTTGCCGGCAGGGAAGAGATTTTGTTCCCCATCAGGTTCAGGGTGGCAAGTGTTTTCAGCTTCTTTATATCTTCTGAGATAAACGACAGTTTATTGTTGGCAAAGCTCAGTACCCTGATGTTTTTCACCAGCCAGATGCAGTCGGGAATGGCGGAGAAGTAATTATAATCGAAATTCACTTCCTGGAGGATCGGCAGCGACGACAGGCTCTGAGGCAGTGTCGTCAGCCTGTTGTAAGACAGGTCGAGGGCTTTCAGGGATTTCAATGACCCTAAGCCTTCCGGTACTGATAGGATGGCATTGTTGCTGAGATCGAGGACATTCAGTGTCTTCAGTTTAAGTACGACATCGGGAAAATAGGTAAACCTGTTTCCCGACAGTATGAGTTTCCTCAGCTTTTTTAACTGTCCCAGTTCAGGGGGAAGCGTAGTCAATTTGTTGCCTGAGAGGTCGAGTATTTCGAGGTTCGGCAAAGAAGCAATTCCTGTAGCCAGCTCGGTCAGGTTCCGGTTAGCCAGAAGCAGTTCCTTTGCATTATCGGGGTTCTGTAAAGCCTCATATAGGCTGGAATAGGTTTCTTTTGCGGGTGAGTTCTTTTCTGTCTTGTTGTTTTGCTCGAAGCCGATGAAAAACGTTACTCTGGGCAGGGCATTAGCTGCTGTGCACGACAATGCAAGTAATGCCGCCATTACATTCAGAATCCTGATTTTATTTACCTGAGCCATCTATTCTATTATTTCAAAATCATCACTCATTTTAGACTCAAGACTGATTTTTCTTACAAATATTTTGATATCCGTAAGGAAAATGGATTTGAAGGTTGTGATTTATATACTGATACCTCTTATTTACCTTCCTTCTTCTTTCCGAAAACAGCCAGTACGATTCCCATGGCAAGTGCAACGAGTGAGATGAGCATGCCGGTGTTGAACGAAGCAGATTCGTATGCCAGCACCACTTCATGTTCCCCGGCAGGTACTTCCAGGGCGCGGAAGCAGTAATTTGCCCTGAAGACCTTTACTTCTTTGCCGTCAACGTAGGCTTTCCAGGCGGGGTACCATATTTCGCTGAGGCACATCACTGCCTGTTCGGGGCTGTTTACTTTATACTTCACTGTGTTGTTTTCGAATTCGGTACATTTGACCGACTGGTCGTCGAACAGTCTCTTGTCTCCGTTCATCTTTGCCAGCGGGGCTTCTTCCAGCACTACCTGGGTGCGGTAGTCGATGTTGGTGGACTTCATCGTATTCTCGACGTCTTCGGGCCTGACGACCTGTGCGGTGTTCACGAGCCAGGCACGGGGATAGTATGTGTTTCTTTCTACGAATTTGGCATACTGTTTCAGGGTGTCGATGCCGATCTCATATTTTACATTGTACATGTCGTGTATCTTTTCGCGGGCCTGGTTCTTGTCCAGTTCTGCGAAGACCGGGGGAATGGCCCTTGCCATCACTAATGGGTTGTAGCCTTCGACGAGCATGATCCTGCTGAGCAGGCCCTGGTTCCTCGCCATTGCCATGTACGACGGGTTGTAAAGGCGCATGGAGGTGCGGAAAGGCTCTTCGGGTAGCTTGGGTATGAATTTATCGGGGGTTTCACCGAGTTTAGCGTCGATGACGTACTTGTCGGCTGGGTTCTGGGGGCTTTTGTTAAAGTCGCCGCCTGCAAGGAACAGGTCAATGACTGCAACGACTACGATTATTGTCCCGCCTGTAAAGAAATTGAGCGTTTTACGGGCCATCAGGATGGCTACGGTTGCTACTACGGCAATCAGCAGCAGGGCAAGAGAGGCGCTGCCTTTCAGTTCGGAGATGAAATCGGGTGGTGTCTGAAGCCCGCTGAATATGCTCCCGGTAGCTGCCATCATGGCAATGATCAGCGGTATTATCGATGCTGCCAGAATAATGAACATCATCGATCTTTCCTTAACCTTCTGCCAGAGCATATCCATGCCCATGCCGGCCAGGAGGCTGAAGGCGAATATCACAATGAACATCATCCTTGCAGGGTTTCGGAAAGTCCCGAAAAGGGGCAGTCCATAGAATAGCTTGTAGAGGGGGCCGTTGTCTCCCAATGCGAACAGGAATCCCAGCAGGGCAAAGGCAGCCAGCATTGCACCTTCGCGGCGGCGCCAGGAGCCGGCGATGCCGACAAAGCCGAGGATGAGGGCAGTAATGCCGAAGTAATAGGCTGTTTCCCAGTAATAGTGCATCTTGTAGCCGTCTTTGAACTGGAGGTAGAACTGGGCGTACTGCTCCTTATCAGGGGCGATGTAGCCGAAGACTTTGGGTACGACGGCAGAATAGACCTGCTTGAACTGGAGCGAGCCTTCGCTCGATTTCTCATAGGTGATCTCTTCTCTCTGGGAATAGCCTGCGAGTTCGTTTGTCGGCAGCATCTGCACGGCGAAAATGCCGGCGGCGATGATGAACATCGACAAGGCGGCAATTGTAAAACGGCCGGGTGATTTCGCTGGAAATTCTTTCTTCATCAGGCCGGAAACTAAGTACCATACTAATATCAATCCGAGGAACATCATCTCATAGAGCGTGGTCTGAGGATGGCCCGAGAGCATGGTCATACCCATCAAAAGGCCGGCGATTGCCCCACAGCGTATGTTCGCTTCGTCGAGGGCGCGTATGAAAAACATTACTATCAGCGGAAACCAGGCAAGGTGATAGACCATCATCGGGTGGATGACATGGCAGATCAGCAGCATCGAAAAAGCGTACGATACCGACGAAAGGATGGCCGACAGGGAGCTGATCTTCAGGCGGCGTGCCAGCAGGTACATGCTGAGCTGGGCGATGAAGAAGTGAATGATTATTACCATCTGGGCGGCGCCGACAGGCAGTGTGCCGTTTGTCCCGACGAACAGGTCGAGTACCCTGTTTATGGGATAGAAGAACCCTACCTGGATGTCGGCAAAGAAAGGCATGCCGTTGAAGGAGAAGGGGTTCCAGAAGGGAATGCCGTGGGAGCTGGCGGCAAACGACTGGACCGGGTAAACGTATTCTACGAAATCTTCCCAGAAGTAAGCGCTTCCGAAAATGTTGTCCCAGAAGAACAGCAGCGTTGTTACAATGAAAAATGCCGCGACACACCACATCGGCAGGTTGCGCGGAGCTTCAGGCGCAGCCTGCTTCGGGGATTTCTTACTGTTTGTCGGGTTTGCTGATTTTGACGGTGTTGCTTTCATTTTCAATTCTTTATTTTATATGACATATTTCACTTTTAGGGCTTCTTTGCTACTGCCAGGAACGAGACACCGAAGGGGAAGCGCAGCGCAGGCATGAACCGGCGTTCGAAGCCGAAAACCGAGTTGAAGAGCCTGTTGACGGCGGGGGAGACTTCGTCCACCGGTGCGGGCGGCTCTTTTTCTCCGAACAGCTTCGACAATAAGCGTTTAAGCGCTGCCGGAAGGAACAGGAAGAAATTGAAATAGCTGTGGTATTCGATAGTGAAGCCGGCTTCGGCCAGAAGCTTCACAAACTTCTTACGGTTGTAGCGACGCTGGTGCATGTGTATCTCGTCATGCCTGCTCCAGAGCCACTGGTAAGCCGGTACTGCCGCAACGAACCATCCTCCCGACGGTAGTATGTCGTATGCCTGGCGTACGACGCCGGCGTCGTCTTCGATATGTTCGACGACGTCGAGCATTGTAATTATCCTGACGTTCCATTCGTCCTTCGGGAAGCCGTCTAATGTAGTGCAGTACAGGTTCGTAAGTCCGCGTTTACGGCAGTATTCGAGTGCGAGTTCCGAGGTGTCGAGGCCGATGACCTTGAACTTTTGGGCAATGTACCCGGCGAAGCCTCCTGTGCCACAGCCGGCGTCCAGCAGTTCATCGCCTGCCCGGAGGCCTTTGCACACTTTGTCGATGACTCTGCCGACGATGGCGTTGCGGGCGGTGAACCACCAGTAGCTGTTCTCCAGCTTGTAATTCGTATGATAGACTATTTCCTGCATTTCTCTATTTCTACTTTCAATAATTCTTTTTTATTCATTCTTCCGAACGTATTTTTGCTAAATTATAAAAATTATTCAACTAAATTAAACGGAATTACTTATGAAATTGTTGATAGGCACGAATAATAAGCATAAGCTCAGGGAAATCAGGCAGATATTCGATGAAGTGATGCCCGGCAGGTATGAGTTGCTGTCGATTGGCGATGTGTTGGACGCAGAAGTCATTATCGACGAGACGGGGGCGACGCTGGAGGAGAACGCTTATCTGAAGGCGAGGGCGCTGCATGGCCTTACTGCTCTGCCTTGCATCGCTGACGACACGGGGCTGGAGATAGACGCACTGGGCGGGCAGCCGGGGGTACGCTCGGCGCGGTTTGCGGGCGAGGACTGCAACGACGCTGCCAATCGGCGGAAGGCGCTCGAACTGCTGAAGGACTGTCCCGGGGAGAAGCGCACGGCCCGTTTCAGGACGGTGATCTGTTTCATCGACGGGGACAGGACGGAGTACATCGAGGGGAAGTGCGAGGGGCGGATCATCCACGAAGAGAGAGGCACGGCGGGCTTCGGCTACGATCCGGTTTTCATGCCTGACGGTTTCGACAGGACTTTCGCGGAGATGGGCGAGGAGGAGAAGAACGCCGTCAGCCACCGCGGGAACGCAATAAGAAACTTAGTGGAGTTTTTGAGAGGGGAAGGGAAGTAGGGAAAAAATTATTTTGATATATTTTTAATAAATGCTAAATTGCAACAATTAATTTTTTCTCGGAGAAGCTTTGAAAACACAAAGAATTATCTATTTAGCATTTTCTATTTTTTTAAATTGTGCTTGTTTATCAAAAGAGACATCCACACCAATACAAACATCAACAGAAATTCGAAATTTTTATCTGGGCTTGAATTTTGGCTTTAATGATATGCTCTCCCCTAAAGAGTTGGTCAATAAACCTACAAAAGCACTTAAGTCTGTTGATGAAAGTCTGTTAAACGGATTCGATGGCTTAGGCTATAATATAACCTATCACATCGGTTTGGAGCTGAAGTATGATATAAATGACAATTTCAAACTCACAGCTCAAATTAACAATTCACTGTGGAATAGTATCAATAGTTGTGATTGTTTTAATGAGCCTTTTGGAGAAAGTGAGAATACACTATCCTTATGGCAAATAGCCTTTTCATTACATTATAATTTTTATGAAAATCTATACTTTTCTCCAGAATTGAGCATTAATGATTTCATTGTTAAAGTTAAAGAGAATTCCAGTCGAGGAAATCTTGATTTTAAAAAGAATTATTTAAGAATTGGCGCTGGTTTCTCTTTCGGATATGATCTGCAATTATATAATAGCCTCTTTCTGAATTTCAATCTACGAACACAATTTAATAATCTTTTTTTAAAAGAGGATACAAAACAGAGTTCTATTATATATTCTTCTGATATGACAGAACCCGATATTATAAATGTTCTATTCACAGTTGGGTTGTTTGTAACATTATAGTTTCAAGAAAATTATGAAAAACTCTCTTATTTTTTTAGTTATATTAATTATCGGATGCTCCGAAAAAAATGAAGTACAATACGATGTTTCATCAGATTTAGAAAATGGATTGGTTGCCTATTATCCAATGGATAGTATCTTGTCTGACAAGAGTCAATATAAACATAATGGTATTATTTATGGGGCAGTTTTAACAAGTAACAGATTGAATGATTCAAATACTGCATTATTGTTTGATGGTATTGACGATTATGTCTTAATACCTGATTCTATAGTATTACAACCGAAAAATGAGATTAGTCTGTGTGCATGGGTATATCCAATTTCATTTAATGACGAAAGCAATCAGGCGAATGATATAATTCATAAAGGATTTACTGATGATGGAGAAGGAGCCTATTACTTACGTTATAATGATTTTGATAATGATAATGAAAAATTCGACCCAGAAAAAGAATATTTTGGATTCACTCTAAATTTCGAGAATATGAAAAGAGTATTTATTTCCAGTACAACCAGAGTATTACTAAATAATTGGTATTTTGTTGTAGGTACGTATGATGGCGATACTATGAGATTATACATTAATGGAAATTTAGAATCCCAGATAGCATATAAAGGTAATAGGCAAACAAATACCAGGAATTTAACAATTGGTAGAAATGAAGATTCTAACAATCCCTATTTTGTGAATGGGAAAATCGATGATATTAGAATTTATGAAAGAGCTTTAACCAATTGTGAGATTAAAAGCCTGTACCATGCAAAATAAAAAATTTCAAATTGTTTTTTAAAAATCATGACTATCATTCATCTGATAAGGTACTGTTCCAAAGCAAGCTTAATCCTTCTTACTCTATTCTTTCTCCTTTTGACTGCGCTCTTGGGGTGCTCTAATGATGGTAACAATGCCGAACCAATTGAAAGGAGCGAAATCTTTCAGTACCCGCCTATATCCCGGGTTGGTTATTTAGTTCATGTTGATGATAAAATGCATCAGGAAGATGAAATTATCTGTCTCTCCATCCGGAAAATCGATGTCATTGGCGGCGATACGCTGGTTCTTACCGGCGATTATTTCAATACTTATGTATTTGAATATTCGAACGGCAGTTTCCGGAAATTTACCTTAGACTCATCGATGGTTGTCGATTTCAATAGTTACGGTTCAATCAGCTTATTTGTAAAATTGAACCCCGGTAACAATTACGAGGTCGTTTCGAATGACCCGAACCTCTCATTCACGTTCGGTACCCGCCCTATGCTTGTCGATGTAAGCTGTGAACCTGCTTTCATCTGCTTTGATACTCTGTACATAGTGGATACGGCCTCTTCACGTCTTTCCGGGTACAGGCTCGGTGTCAATAAAAAATGGCTGGGAACTGAAAAAGAATTCATAGTACCGTTACTTGCTGAATCGCATATATCGACTACTGCCTATTATAAAGGCCATCTGCTGATAGATAAATATGGTTTTCTACCAGGGTACGCAGATGATGATGATAATATTCTAACGGTCTTTGATGTGTTTAACAGGAAATACACAGAATATGGGAATGAATACGGGTATGAATTGGTAACCGGTGCAATGATCATGAATGATACATTATTCTTACTTGAAAGTATTGCCTATTCGGCAGACGGTATATGTAAGGGGATCAGGATCGGTATAATTGAGTTCTACGAAGGGCCTGGCAAGAAACTGTTGCATAGAAACTACAGAACACATGATTTCAATATAAATTCCAGGCCTGCAAGATATAAGTTTCTTAATATGGGATATGATGACGCTCACAATATATTGGTAATTGCTGACGAGAACAGCCTGGTTCTTACAAAAGACGACAGGCTGCTGCATTTCATGAATACAGATCCGATGCCCGAACCCACCACTTTGAAAATATGCGGCAGGAAGCTTTTTGTCGGAGCCTGGCGTCAGGGCCTGTACATCTATAACTATCCCGAACTTACTTTAAACAGCAGGGTGGTTTTTACTGACGAGAACCTTAAGAGTGTCGGATTCAATCCATTTTAAATATTGATGGATTTAACCTGAATTTATGTTAAATTATCACTATCATATATTTACAAAAACATTTTTAGTAATTATATTAAAGAGAAACCATGAGCTTTGTGATTGTCGATACGGAAAAGTGCTTACATGACGGTATTTGTGTCTCGGTATGCCCAACGAACATACTATTCATGAACAGGGAAACGAAGCTGCCGGAGTCTGTCCGTAACGCTGAGATGAGATGCATCCGGTGCGGCCATTGTGTCGCTGTCTGTCCAGAGGGCGCCGTCACTGTGAACGGCGTAAGGCCCGAGGACTGCGTCCCGATTGACGGCAAACAACAGGTCCCGATAGATGGGATTGAACAACTGATCAAATCGCGCCGCTCAATCCGCAGCTACAAAAACGACAGGATAGACGCCGGCCTGTTGTCGAGGCTTATAGACATTGCACGCTATGCGCCCTCAGGCGGTAACAGCCAACAGGTGCAGTGGCTCGTTGTCAACTCTCCCGAAGAAGTAAGGAACTACTCCTCGATGGCGATGGAGTTTTACAAGGGACTCCTGGTAAGCAAACATCCCATTGGGGATATGTACGATGTAGCTACTATGGTGAAAAAGTGGGAATCGGGGGGAGACCCCATCCTGAACGGCGCTCCGGCTTTCATCCTCGCCCATGCCCCAAAGGAATATCCCGTTGCTTCGGTCGATAGTTCGATTGCCCTGTCCTATATCGATATTGCAGCTAACACGATGGGCCTCGCCTGCTGTTGGGCAGGTTTCTTCATGATTGCTGCGTCCCAGTCGCCCTCTGTCCTGAAAGCCATTAATCTTCCCGATGGTCATTTCTGTGCAGGAGCGCTGATGATCGGCTATCCTAAGAATACCTATCACAGGCTGCCTCCCCGAAAAGAAGCTAAGGTACTGTGGAGAGAATAGGGGTAAGGAGAGTGAAAGCCATGAAAGATAGTGTAATATGCAATTGATTATTAGACAAATGTTATATAATAGGCAGCAACGAAAATCGTTTACCTTTCCATGACAAAGGAAGAACATATAGGGTATTGGGTTGAATCGGCTGAGAAAGACTTAGCCGTAGCGCAGAACCTGTTCGACAGCTCCAATTATGATTGGTGCCTGTTCATCGGCCATTTGGTAATTGAGAAAGCATTAAAAGCCAATTTTGTCAAGGTAAACGATAATCGAATCCCACCGAAAATTCATGATTTGATCAGATTGGCAGACATCTCAGGAATTCAGCTTGACGACGACAAGAAGAGGTTTTTCTTTTTGTTGAATAAATTCAATCTCGAAGCGAGATACCCTGAATATAAAAATGAAATGTTCAGGATTGCCACCAAAGAGTTTACTGCCGGAAAATTTCAAGAAATCATAGAGGTATTCCAATGGCTCAGGTCCCTGATATAGTAATTAATAGAATCAAGTCGCTTATCGCGGAGGCTGAAAAGCATAGTATCCACATAGTGAGGGCTGTGCTTTTCGGCAGTTGGGCAAACGGCACAAACCGTGAATACAGCGATATTGACGTAGCCCTCGTATCTGATGATTTCGAAGGTACGCGCTTCTATGATAATATGAAACTAATGGAGGCAGCGTTGAAAGTCGGAACCGACATTGAAACCCATCCTTTCAGGCCGGAAGATTTTACTGAGGACAATCCTTTTGTTAAAGAGATACTCAGCTATGGCATTGAAGTAAACTGAAAAGCAATACCTCATCACAGCTTGCTTGCTGTGGCGCTTTCGAAGCCATGGTAAACCGGGTAACCTGTCCTTGTGTTAAAACGGCTCAAGTTTAAAATTTTGGGGAGATAGAGTTTTAATTATTATTTTCGATACCCACGAGCTGAAGCTCGTGGCTATTAAATTTTACCTAATCCTCGAATAATTTAGATGTCCCTTCCAATCTCTTACCGTTCCACCGAAGCGGCAGAACCCTTGTGGAGGGATTTAGGTGAGTAATAAAAACGGCTAACACTCTATTCCCTCAAATGGGGGAGTGGAAAACAGTGTAAGTAGAGCCATTCACCTCAGCAGAATGCTCGTATAATAGAAAAAATAAATAAAATGCTCAAAGAATATGAACGTCAAAAAAATTAAAAAAATATAGGTGGTACAATGAATACGAAAAAGATTACATATTGGCAGGACGGCGGGTTTTGGCTCGGATATATCGATGATTATCCCGAGTACGTCACCCAGGGTTTAACTTACGATGAACTAATTGAGAATATAAAAGACATTTACAATGATATTGAAAATGAACTGATTCCCGGTAAAAGACATACAATCGAGTTGGAACTGTCATGAAGAGACGGAACTGATCAGAATTCTTCAGTTGTTGGGATGCGAACTTATCAAAATCAATAATAAAAAAACTATCCTGAATAGAAACTTCCAATGTCTTACCGTTGCACAGAAGCAGCAGAACCCTTGGGTAGGGATTTTGCAATTGCTTTCAATACTTTGTTGATGTTTTCAGGCGTTTGGAAAACCATTGCTACTTCTTCGTCGATTTCAATGAATGTCCTGTTTTTTCGATAGTAAGGATTCTTTTTAACCTTCGTATAATCTATCTCATATTCAGGCTTAAGATCGTCGTCACCCGTATTAGTACCGGAATTTATTTTCTTCATGTCTTCTCCTTTCGGATTTTGTCGCTTTTCTTGCGCTAATAATCCTTAATCTGTTATTTCTTTCCGTAAACGATATAAAGACTAATATGTTTTCATAGATATTCGCTATTTGTAGTGGGTAAGAAGTAATTGAAAGATAAATACTTATATATTGAAGCCACCCCATCCCGGCCTTCCCCAAGGGGAAGGAGAAAGAAACAAGGCAGTTCTTGAAGTCCTCCCTTTGAGGAGGATTTAGGTGGTATAGAAAAACAATGAGGGAAAAAAAATCACATCCGAAACTGTGGAAAGCCGCGTCAGTAGAGCCGCAAGGCCTTGCGGCTCTACGAATTAAACAGGTTAAACGGTTTCTTAATCATCACGAAAATTAGAATAATTCTACTCAAACTGTATAGCGAAGAAACTGTATAATTTAAATTACCCTAGCAACAAAGAAATTCAATCGCCATCAACTAATAATCCCACGCAGCTTTGTCCGTCAATTATCTCTTTGTTGTCTGGAAATATGGATTGGGAAAAGATATGAGATTAGCGATTTTAACGATTGGCGACGAGATATGCATGGGACAGGTTGTGAACACCAACTCCGCATGGATGGCTTACGAATGTTCTAAACTGGGGATCGACGCTGCCGTCCACTCCACCGTCGGCGACGAGGAGACTGCGATGATTGCTGAGATGGAGCGGCTGCTGAAGGGTAACGATGTGCTGCTGATTACCGGTGGGCTGGGGCCTACTCACGACGACATCACCAAGCCTGTACTGGCAAAGTTCTTCGGGGACGAGCTGGTTTTACATCAGCCTACGATGGACACCCTCGCTGAAAGATATTTGAAGAGAGGCATAAAATTCAATGAACAGAACCGGTCAATGGCATTGCTGCCCTCACGCTGCCGCGTCCTGCCTAATTCGTCAGGCGCCGCACCGGGTATGCTGTTCGAAGAGAACGGCAGGATTGTAGTGTCGATGCCCGGAGTGCCTGCCGAAGTGAAAGCCATCATGACCGACCATGTGCTGCCCTACCTTAAGGAAAAACTCGTCGAGACCGGTTCCCCTGTCAAAGTATTTAAAACGCTGCAAACGATTGGTATTGCCGAGTCGATACTGGCGGAGCAGATCGGCGATGTAAACACATTCCTCGGGAACAGCACCCTGGCCTTCCTACCATCAAACAGGGGAGTGCGGCTGAGGGTTAACTCGACAGGGGCAAACCCGGCGGAGGCAGAGGCCGAATTGAAAAGAGTTATTGACATTATAATTGCGCGGGCCGACAAATATATCTACGGCACAGAGGATGACGCTATAGCCGGGGTTGTCGGCAGGATGATGAAAGAACGCGGCCTGACTATCTCCGTTGCAGAGTCCTGTACAGGCGGCATGTTGGGTGCTGCTCTTACTGATATTGCCGGAAGCTCCGCGTATTTTACCGGCGGTGCCATTACTTACAGCAACGAAGCAAAGACGGGTGTTTTAGGCGTTGACGCCGGTACTATTGCCAATTACGGGGCCGTAAGCCGTGAGACAGCTCTTGAGATGGCTTCATGCGCCAGGAAGAAGTTTAAAACGGACATCGGGATGGCAATCACAGGCATTGCCGGGCCTGACGGAGGGACAGAAGACAAACCTGTAGGTACTGTCTGGATAGCCCTTGCCAATGAAAAAGAAGCAGTCGCCGAAAAGTTTGTGTTCGGTGGTAAGAGGCCGATAAACAGGGAGTTGTCCGTAGGCTTTGCACTGAATATGCTATTCCGTGCGCTGAAAGGCGAATGAGAAGATAGAATAATCGGGCAGAATTCCGGAAAAGAATTCTGCCTCATTGCAAATTTTGTGAATTACAGTAAATACCAGTCCATGACTGCCTTGTTAAGGTTCAAGGTCATAGTCCCCTGTATATCCCTATCCTGAAATAGAAATAATTTGGTCCCGGGTCATGTTCTCTCTGTTTGTCCAGGTCTTTCAGAAGTATGACGCAGTTGGCGCCATAATCCCTGGCAATACCCTTTGCTTTGTCCACAGCGTTGTCGAGGTGCAGCCTGCCAGTGGAAGCGTCCCCATAAACCTCGACAATGGCTATTTCTTCAAAATTAGGTATTCTTTCTTCCACTAAGCAAACTTTGATTGGCGTATTCCTATCCAGCGAAGGGTAATTATCATTGCCTGTGACGATTACTCTCGAGTGAGTACAGGAAGCCAGTGAGAAGGCTGCGATGAACATGAATAACGGTAAGTTTTTTTTCATAGAATGACTCCAATTTTTTTACATTGAATAATTGTTTTTATTTCAATCTGCCGATGCCGGTTTCAATATCCCTCCATATTGACTGTGCCTGTTTTGAAACAACATCTTAAGTGTAATAGTATTCCTATTTTTTGATAGTACCCATCCTGAACCAGTTCAGCCATAGGCTGGTTCTGGGTTGCCATGGGCGGAAAGTATTATCAATCAGTATGATGCAGTTAGCTCCGTACTCTCTTGCCGTCTCTTTTGCAGCTTCGACAATATCGTTGAAATGTGGATGACGCCAAACAGGATCGAAATACACTTCAATAAGACCGATTTCTTCGAAGTTGTCCACAATCTCTTCTGTAAGACAGACCCTGACCGCCTGCTTTTCATCCAATGCCGGATAGTCTCCTCCACGGGTAAGAGTAACATTGGTATTTATGCTGCATGACGTCAGCGGAATAATACTTGAGAAGACCAACAGAAGTAAAATACTTTTCATAGCATGAACTCCCAAATATTTGAAACATGCATGAATTAAAGGATTTGTGCCTGTTCTATTGTTGTCTTAGTTATTCGGATAAATACTATATTATTTGTTACATTAGTTATTATTCAGGGTATTTGCTTTTTCATAAATATAAAAACAGAGCCGGGTGGAATGCCGACTCTGTTACTGTTGAAATTATTGTATTAACACTTTTTCCTGCTACTGTTTTTTAAACTTTCCTGTTTTTTTGCTTAACTTTCCCAAAGAAGATTCACAATGATTTGACCAGTAAATTGAAAAAGGGAAAAATGCTTATGTTTCAGGATTACTGCTTTAAAATCCTCATGAAAGCATTGCCTGCTTTTAAGAAATACACTCCCGGTAAGAAGCAACTCATATTGATCCTGTCAAGATATTCGGTGTCAAGTACTTTAATTCCTAAAACATTATATAGCTCGATACGGTGCAATCCCAGCGACGGTGGTACTTCCAATATGTCTGATACAATTGTCCGAGTAATCATTTTGCTGTCTGTTCCCGTTTCTTTGTTTTCAGCGTCCAGTTTAACGCCGGCCTCATTGTAAACTGCAACTCCGCCTTCTTTAGTACCAATCCAAATGTTGTCCTGCTTATCGATGAGGATTGAAGAGATATGATTATCAGGTAAATCCGAATTCGAAGTGTTATATATTACCCAATTAGAGCCGTCGAATTTTGCCAATCCTGCGACGGTACCGATCCAGGCATTGCCCTTGCTGTCAAAGGCGATAGCATTGACACTGTCATGGGGCAATGGGGAGTTTGCTGATCGATATACCTTAAGGCTACCAAGGTCGTTGCTGAACTTCCTGATACCTCCTTCATTTTCTAATAATGAACAGGCATTGTAAGCTACCCATACGTTGTTTTGTCGATCGATTGCCAGAGAAGTAATCTGGCCTCCAAATGTAAAAGTAACCTCCCATGTACCATTTTTATATCTTCCTAATACACCTTCGGATAGAATTGATTTGATGCTGTTACTCCCGATCCATACTTTTCCGTTACTGTCAAATGCAAATGTTGTGGCGTATTCTGTAAAATAGGGATGCCTGATGCTTTCCCAAGTAGAACCATTATATCTCATGAAGCCGTTGGCAATGCCGCAGAGGATGTTGCCGTCAGGATCAAAGTTAATCGAAAGTACTTTTATATTGTGGTTTACAGAGTCATGAACATCATAATGCTCTAATTTGGCTCCGTCGAATTTGTTAATGCCACCTGTCGAATCACCGATCCAGATATTCCCCTGCTTATCTGTCGCAATTGCATTCTTCCTGTATTTATACAGCCAGTTGCCAGGCTCATCAAATACTGTCCATTTTGAATTATCGAATTTTGCAACGCCATTAGAAGCAACCCATTTATTGTCCATGCTGTCCATGACAATATTTACTATGTGATTGGAAGGAATAGGGGAATTTGTCGAATCGAAAACAATCCATTCCTTGCTTAGCAAATTCAGGTTACATACATATAAAGTTGACAGGATCAAAAGAAGTAAAACAGGCACTCTCATAAATACTCCCAATTCAACATATGGTACAATCGACTTATCAAATTATATTTGATATATAACACAGAAGTATAAAGAAAAGGTTCAAAATAATTAGTGTTTTTTTTATTGACAGCTAATCAGAAAATCTGGGTCTTCGCTATTCAGTATGGGTATAATTATATATTAAAATTACGATGATAGTAATTAAGCCTGATATGCGATTTAATATGTATTCGTAATTATATTCACCCCACCTAAATCCTCCCCATTGGGGAAGGCTGGGATGGGGTGGCTTCAATGTATGAGTAATTTTTTCAATTACAACTTACCCACTACAAATAGCGAATATCCGAAAATCTTTATACATATATCGGAAGTCTGAATCACTATGCCCTTGTAATCAATTGAGTGTATTAAACAATTTTGTGATGAACACAGAATTATTGAAGATAAAAATTACTGTTTAGTGACAGATGACCAGTTGCGGTCTTTTTCAGGTACAACCTTTGGCTGAAGTGTAATAATAGCAGACGGATTAGAAAGTGCTGTAAGCCAATCTGAATCACAGCATTATTTCTACACCAATTCTGCTTAGTTATCTTGCTATACTGTCTGCAAGTTCATCAACCTTCTTTTACCAGGGTACTTCACGCTTCTCAATCAAGTTGACTTCATAGTAGAATTCTCTGCTAATAGTTGCTTATTGGTACTCCATTAACGACGTTTTTTTTCTTTTAACACTGCCGTTAATAGACTACTTCTTTACAAACTTCCCGATCAGGTTCCCGGCTTTCACAAAGTAAACTCCGGCCGGCAGGGAGGAAATATCCAGTTTGTATGATGATGTGTCGGAAGACTCTTCGATCGATACTTTAGCCGGCAATTCTTCTCCGAGAGAGTTATACAGTGTAATCTTCTGTCCGGGGTTCTGTCCTTTTGTGTAAACAGCAATATTATCATCTGCCGGGTTGGGTACAATGACAATGCCGCTGTACCTGAGGTCTTCTTCTGCCGGTTCTACGGAGACCCTCTCGTCTGAATTCATTAAAAGAGTGCCTCTGCTGCCCCCGACAAATATTACTTCATCGTTCAGGACTGCCATATCCCTGGGTGGTTCGGAAAACAAAGCGGATGGGATGCTGTCTTTTTTCCATGTATTGCCATTGTCTGTAGTGATGAAATATGAACAGGATTTACTGGGATAATAGGACGATTTGTAACAAATCATTTTGTTCCTGCCCAACACCGCTTTGACTATCTTGTTTGTGCCGTCAGAAGGCTCATATACTTTGGTGTCCCAGGTTAAACCCCTGTCGTTTGTTAACTTAACCACATCATAATACACAGCGTTGGAGCTGTCTGAATATTGGCCCCAGGCCACAGCCTTGTCTTTAGTGATGAATGTTACTGATTGGCAGTAATTGGGAAGGGTAAAAGACGAATCCCATGTGGCGCCGTTGTCCGATGTTGAATAGAAAACCGGTGTTTTGTCCTTCCGAAAAGCGCTGAGAAAGAGGTAATCCTCCTCCGGGTAGTTGATCGAACTGACATAATCGATTGTTGTGTCCGGTAAGTAGCACGAATCATATGTTTCCCACCCATCGTGAGTACCGTAGAAATATTGCTGGTCTAACAGGGCCACTCCTTCCCTGCTGTCGAGCATAATAATGCTGTACAAACCTATCTTCTTAGGGAAAATGATCTCTTTCCATGTAATGCCTTTGTCTGTGGATTTAAGAATATAGCCTGTATATGAGTAAATTATATGATGCGTGGTACCTGTATCATATGAGGAGTCTTTTCTGTTATTCATGCCGTAAAATATTGTATTGGGGTCAGTGTATGAAACGGACTCGAAAACCATCGATCCTCTCCATGAACCGATCGTATCCCACTTAGGCATCACTGTCCAGGTTTTTCCTTTGTCTTCCGACAAGATAGTGTTACGGGAGGAGAAAATACATAACACGTTCGAACTGCCGGTTGTTGCTATATTATTGCACAGTTTTGTCAGGTTATAGGACGAAAAATAATAGACGAAAGCATCGTCTTTCAGGCGGATATAGGCAATCTCGCCGTTTAGGCCGACACAAATACCGAATTCATTTTTATAATATTCCATGGTTTTAATACCCAAACCTGCATAATAGTTATTAGTGCCAATATCCCTCAGTCTCCAGTTCACACCGCCGTTATCGGTATATAATTCATAGAGGCTGCTTTTAGTTGAATGGCTCGTGATCCTGATGACGCCGTAAAGACTGTCGAGAAACACAGCTCCACCGATCTCCGGATTGGAGACTTCGGGAAAAACATTTAACAGCCTCCTGCAATTCCATGACTGGCCGAGGTCTTTTGACTGCAGAACAATGAGTGAATCGCCGATGACGTATATCCTGCCGGGCGAAGGTACCCGTACCAGTTCCAGGTTTGCTTCGCATCCGCTCTCCACAGAGGCCCAGTTTGTGCCGCAGTCTGTAGAACGAAGAATTGTCCCGCTGTCGCCAACGGCGACAATTGTTGTTGAATTGACCCAGGCCACGTTTCTCAGTTGAACTTTAATGCTGTTGGTAATCGATGTCCAATTGCTGCCACCGTCGGTTGTTTTCAGGATGATGCCCCTATTGCCGACAATCACGCCATTCTGAGAGTCGAAGAAGGAGATGTCCAGTAAATTGTCATTGAAGCCAAGTCCGGGGCCAACGGAGCGAACCCAGCTCTTACCCTGGTTTTTGCTGACGTATATGTTGCCGTCGTCTCCTACGGCAATGGCGTTGTTACGTTCGGGGCAGGTGATGCTGCGAAGGTTGGTGTTACCCTGAACAAACAAACCATTCCAGATACCGCCGGCATCACTGGTATATCTTACTACTCCCGAATCGCCTACGACAATGGCTGTGTCAGCCGAAAGTATGCAAGCATCATTCAGGTTGTATGCTTCGTAATTGTGGATTATCTGCTCCCATCCGGCAGAGCTGATGTAAAAAAACAAAAAAAACATTACAACGATAAGAGTAAGTTTTGTCTTCATAACAGTGCCTTTTTGATAAAAAGTAATATCCAATTATGAATAAGACATTACAATTCTGTAAAAAGTTACAATTTTTTTTTCATCTGTTATTTTTTATAACTAAGTATTTTTTAGGCTCTTCTCTATTTGTAGTGAGTAAATAATGAAGAAAACCAAATATATTTTTCAAATCTCATGGACACACCCCGGCTGCTGCCGCAGCCACCACTCTTTTTAGAGGGGTTAAGACCTGTTGTTACGCTCCCCCTCTACCAAGAGGGGGTTGGGGGGTGTGTAAATACCTGCTATATCTATATCTTTAATAAGTCATTTTCAGAATATCTAAGAAAATTTGTAATATTTTACCCACTATTAATGATGAAGAGCCTTTTTTTTGTATCACAGCTTACATCTATTCTTTTATGAACTTCCCTGTTCTGTCGCCAACCCGTAGAAAGTATATTCCGGCCGGCAGGGAGGATATATCGAGGCTTAATACTCCTGCCCCGCCTTCTGCCTTTACAGGTAATCGGAAACGTTCGCCGGACGGGTTGAATACCGTAAGATATTCAACAGGCAGCCGATCCTGCGTATAAATATATAAATTCCCCGAAGCAGGATTGGGGAAGAAAGTCAGTAAAGGTTCAGGTGCCGCTTCATCGACGCCGAGCGCTGCTATGTCGGATAATTTCATCCTGTAAAGTCCGTTCGTCGTTGTGCCTGCATACAGGTAGCCGTCGATCAGCGAGAATTCAGGGACACGAACGTTCTTGTGGGGTAAACCGTTGTTCGCTTCCTTCCAGTTCACGCCGCCGTCGAAGGAAACAAACAGGCCGTCGTAATTGGTGGCTGCCAACAGGAAACCGTCGTATTCAAACACATTGATGACACGTTTTGACGGCAGGTTGCCGCTGATGTCGATCCAGTCTTTTCCCATGTCTGTTGACATAAAAAGCCCGGAATCCGATGCGGCATAGAATAAGCCGTTTCTTGAGAATATTTTTGACACTTGTGTCTTTATAAAATGGAGAGTGTCTATTACCCAAAGCTCTCCCTTATTTGTCGATCTGTAGATGCCGTAGCCACCCCAGGAGCCTCCGGTGATATATACGCTATCGCAAACATCGATGCTCCAAAAGTAAACGCTTTGTATTTGTCCGTTGTTTAATTCCTTCCAGGACCTGCCGTCGTCGGTGGATTTGATGACGCCTCTCCAGCCGGCAGCCAACAGGCCGTCGGGTACTTTTTTAAAGCAATTGGACATATACATGAGCGTGCCGTTGTCGATCTTGTCCCAGTCTTGACCTGCATTGCCCGATACGTACATGTTTCCGGAAAAGAAAATGATATTGCTGCCGCTGGCGGCTATACAATCGGCGTTCCTTATGCCGTTGAATATATTTATAAAATTCCAGCTTGCTCCGTCATCCGTCGATTTGAACACTCCTTTCCCATAGCATGAAGCAAACAGATTGTTGTCCTTCTTTATCACTCCGGTTACCTGGCATGAGCCAATGCCGTCGGAAGTTTCGGCCCAACTGTCGCCGCCGTCCGACGATACATAGATGCCGCCGCCTGAAGTGCCTGCAAAAATGAGGGAGTCTTTTGCCGCCAGGCAGTAAACCCCGTTGTAATCGCCGCCCGTTAAGCCCTTGGAACAGTTTGTCCATTTCTGTCCGGCGTTTGTCGATCTGAAGAATCCTCCTCCCGTAGTGTGAAATCCTGCATAGAGTACACCGTTTTTTTCCAGTAGGCTGTAAACCGTTCCTCCGATCATCCCATTATTCAAATCACTCCATGTACTGTCTTTGACAGATTTTCCAAGGACATAGCCGTTGATGCCAAGGTAAAGCATCGAGTCCACCATGACGAAAGAGTAAGCGTTCACCATGCCGCTGGAGTATATTCTTTTCCATGCTGCGCCGTTGTCTGTCGAAAGGAAGACGCTTGAATTCGAACCGACAAAGATATAATTGTCTTTGACATAAACCAAACAGACATTGTAATTGATTGTCGTATCGGCGAGGATATTCCAGGAGGCTCCTTCGTCGCTGGAAACATACAATCCGTATTTTGTGCCTGCAAAAATCAGGCTGTCTTTCTGGTTGAGGCTCAACGCCTCTAATTTGTTCATCCCATTGCCTGACGCGAACCATTCGTCCCCACCGTTTGTCGATTTCACTATGCCGCTGCCGGTTGCTGCGTAAAGAGATTCGCCTCGGGCAATTATTCCATTGACGGTAGGCTTATCAAGGCCCTTATTTTTAGATACCCATTTCTTTCCGTTATCCGAAGAGAAATAGACACCGCTCGTCAGGCCGGCGTACATTCCGTTGTCGGTCGTCGTAATGCAGTTGACAATTCCCCCATTCATGCCCTGGTTGCACTCCTGCCACTGACAGTTGGCACATTCGAATGAGAATAAGTAGAGTAAAAGGTACGAAAAGTAGAACAAGAAATTTTTCATAATACACATTCCTTTGATTTAATCATATTATCAGTTAATATCAGTACTATTGCTAAAACCAAGCTGAAAGTATTGCGCCAGGCTGTCGGCTTTACATCTTAACAAACTTCCCGGTCCTGTTGCCGGCTTTCACAAAGTAAACCCCTGTTGGGAGCTGGGAGACGTCAAGCCTGTAAGAAACAGAAGCAGTCTCTTCGATTGTAAGCGGCAAATGAAGTTCTTCTCCGAGTGAATTGAATATTGTTAAGGGCTGTCCGAACTGTTGGCTGTCGATGTTAATGTTTAAGTATTCTGTTGCCGGGTTGGGGAAGAAGCCAAACGACCCGGACTTTTCTTTTTCATCGACGCCGAGGCTTGCAAGCTCGGACAATTTGATCCTGTACAGTCCATAGTTATAGAATCCGCCATAAATATAATTACCAATTATATTGTACTTAATATTCTGCATCTTACTTGCGGGCAATCCTTTGTTTGCCCCTACCCAGTTTTGTCCTCCGTCGTATGTAATGAAGAGGCCCTCTTTGGATACTGAAGTTAAAATGAAATCATTTGTGGCAATTAAACTTCTGGTATCTTGTGTAGGCAGGCCGGAACTGATATGAATCCAGTTCTCACCCGTATCTGACGATACGAATATGCCACTGCGTTCCACAGAAGCATATATCTTATCTCCCGACGCAGAAAGCGAAATAACTTTTTCATTTTTGAACCAGCCTTTTTCATTGTTCCAATTGGCCCCTTTGTCTGTGGACCTGAACAATCCGTTGCCGCCGGCAAAATAGACACCGTTGCAATGTTCCAGGCAGTAGATGTAAGAGTTTTGAGTGATGCCGTTACTGATTGACGTCCACGTTTTTCCGTCGTCCGTGGATTTCAATACAGTGCCGAAGCCGCCGGCCAGTAGTCCGTCATCAGTATTCAAAAAGCATTGTACCATGTTTCCGGACGGGGTATTATCGCTTTTTTCCCAGTCTTTGCCGTCATTGGAAGAAAAAAATAAATTCATATAGGACAATATGAGATTATTTCCACTACCGGCAATGCACTCCAGGTTAATAATGCCGTTAAAAGAATCAATTAGCTCCCAACTGTCGCCATTGTTTGCAGATTTAAATATTCCTTTACCCAAGCAACTTGCAAACAGATCATTGCCTTTCTTAATCACATCGGACACATCGCCATTGCGTATTCCGTTACTCGATTCACACCAGAGATTGCCTTTGTCTGAGGAACAATAAACGCCTCCCTTATATGTTCCGACATAGAGTATCTCATTCCTGTATGCCAGGCAGTGGAAGCCGGAGCCAATATTTTCTTCCGATTCTAAAAGGCCCTCCGAAGAACGTGTCCATTCCTTTCCCATATTTGTTGATTTGTAAACGCCCGAATTATAACCAAAAACTGTCGTAAAGATGATGCCGTCGGCCAATAGGAGATCGTTACAAGTTAAGCCGTTAAGTCCGTTGTTTAATATGGTTAAGGACGTATCATTGACACTTAGTTCGAAGAGGTACAGATTAGTGCCGATGTAAATCATTGTATCGACAATTAAAACCGAATTAATGGCCTGAGAGGTAGAGCCGTATCCGTTGAATATCTTTTTCCAGCTATTGCCGTTGTCTGATGATAAATATGCCAATGTGTTACTACAGGCGACAATATATGAGGACCCGACAATTACTTTTTTCACTTCGAAATCAATCAGGGATAATGTTACATGATCCCAGGTGCTGCCGTGATCATACGAAGAATAGAGACCTGAGAACGTACCTGCAAACAGGATGTTGTCTTTCCTGTTCAGACTGTTAACCTTTACATTGCTTAAGTTGCTGACGGACAGCTCCCAGTCGTTCCCGTTGTTTGTCGAAGTGAAAATGCCGGATGCGGTGGCGGCATAGATCTTGTCCTGCCATACCATTAAACCGTTGACATCGGTGGTGTCCAACCCCTTATTCTTTTTTACCCAGCTTTTGCCGTCGTCTGAAGAAAAGTAAAGTCCACCGCCTGTTACAACTGCAAAAACTCCGCTGTTTGTCGGTACCAGACAGTTAACTTCACCTGCGTTCAGGCCGTTGTTGCACTCCTGCCACTGGCCGAAGGTGCTTTCGAAGGAGAATATGGAAAGCATAATAATTGAAAAGTATAGTAATGAATTTTTCATAAAGTAGTTACCATTAGATTTTTCAAAAATAGTTTAATTGGATTCCATCTGAAAAGCCGATGGACAGTATTATGTTGCATATATCATTTCCTATAATTTTATAAACTTACCGGTTAAATTCCCTACTTTCACAAAGTAAACCCCTGTTGGGAACTGGGAGACGTCCAGTTTGTAAGAACCTCCGGGCTCGTCGTCAATAATGACCGGCAGGAGAATTTCTTCACCGGTTAAATTATAAACCTTGACATGCTGCAGCGGCTTCAGGCCGTCAAAGTACAGGTAGAGAATGTCTGTAGCGGGGTTAGGAGCTATCCGGATGGCGTAGTGGCCCTCATCTCCGTTCTCGGGATTAACCCCGGTTTTCCCGATATACCGCATAAGTAAGGTTCCGTTGCTGCCGCCGGCAAATAGAACTTCATTGTTGAGAACAGCAATGTCACTTAATATTTCTTCAACCTTAAAACTGCCGGCGCTGTCTTTCTGCCAGCTGATACCATTGTCGGTCGATATATAATAGTACTGGAAACCGTTGGAGTTATAATCATTTTTTACAGCTACACAACATCGGCCGCATCTTTTAATGGTCTTTATACCAGATGTATTATTCTCATTGGGTTGTTTGACTTTCAACTCCCATGTCAGCCCCCCGTTTGTTGTCAATTGTATAATGTCGTATTTTATATCGGATTCTTCGAATTTTCCCCAGGCAAATGCAGTATCTCCGGAGAAAAAGGCGGCATCGTCGCAGTTGTCCGGCATTGCCCTTGACGAGTCCCAGGTATTGCCGTTGTCCTTTGATATATATAATGCCCTGGCGTTCATGTTACTCATAATGAAAAGGCCCTTGCCCGGGTGGGCAATGCTCCAGTTCGAATGAATTGAAGTGTCGGGTACATTCACCGAATCGTAAGTTTCCCAGCCGTCGTCCGTATAGTAGAAATACGGCCTGCTAATTCTTGCTATTCCTCGTTTGGTGTCTGCCATCTTTAAAGCAGATATTCTCGCGCTGTCCGGGAAAAATGTTACTTTCCAGTCCTTTCCCTTATTTGCCGATCTGATAATGGTGCCGCTGTATGGTTGATTGTTCTTTGGACTGTTTATGGCAATAAAAATGGTATTCGCACCGGGACAGGCCATTGCCTGGTAATATGAAGAACCGTTCCTGCACCCTATTGTATCAAGATCCATCGGGTCACTCCAGTTTTGGCCTCCGTTCTCTGAAAATATTCCCTTACAAGATGTACCCCATTTCAGCATTGTAAAAATATCAGACGTACCGTTTACTGCAATATCGGTAAAACCATTGTTGAAACATGATGTTTTAATCTTATATTTTATACTGTTGCTGTCTTCACTCAGGGTTACAATCTCACCTCCGCCTCCGACACTGATGCCGTGCTCCCTGTCAAAGAATTCCATCGTATTCATGTTGTATGCCATTGTGTCAATCCGCACGCTTACCTCATTTGATTTCCAGGTAAGGCCACCGTCGTTTGTTGTGATTTCGGTTTTGAAATGAGGGCCATAATTATCAACCCTGATGACACCGCAGAGGCTGTCAAAGAAAAAACAACCACGCAACCAGGACTTATTGTAGTTACCAAAATAGGAGTTCAGCATTGTACATTTCCAGGTCTTGCCCAAATCATTGGAGACACAAACAGCAATGGAGTCGCCGACAGCGTAGATATGCTTTTCATCGGGAGCGCGAACGAATTTAAGGCTTGTTACCGCCCCGCTCTCTGTACTGTTCCAGTTTAAACCGGAATTTACCGAACGCACGACGGCGCCGCCGTCACCAACGGCAATGAGTGTAGTGGAATTGATCCAGGTGACGTTTCTCAGGTTACTGTATGAATTGTTGGAAGCTTCCTTCCAGTTCAGGCCTCCGTCGGATGTTACAAGGACAATGCCGCAGTCTCCGACAATTACCCCATGATTGGCATCCCAAAAAGCAATGTCAGCCAGGTTCTCGGTATTTGTATAGCTATCCTTAGCGTATTTCAACCAGTTTTCTCCCCGATCTTTACTGACATAGATGGAACCACCGTCCCCGACTGCAATGATGTTATCTTTCCCGGGTGCGGCAATGCCGCTGAGTCTGGTGTGGCTGGGAATCATCCGGTTTTTCCAGCTTACTCCGTTGTCCGTTGTCTGCCTGATTACTCCATAGTGACCGACAGCAATGGCAGTGTCCTGTGAAAGAAAGCATACATCAAAAAGGTCATAGCCCACGGGATAGTAGAATAATTCTGTCCATTGAGCCGTACTGGTGTAATGCAGGGATAATAATAATACAAAGATTAAATAGCAGCACTTTTTCATTTCGAAAATCCTGTAATAATTTACCAACTAACATTGGTAATAACAATTCAAATTGAAAAAGGTTTCACCGAATATGCTAAATTATTTTCTCAGATTCTTTTGTAAACGTAGAAATTCTTTGTTTCGAAAACCCTGCCGAAGTTTTTCTGAAGAATGGGGTACAGTGTAGTGTCTTTCTGCAATGCTTCCCAACCGGGCATTTTGTGCCCGAGAATGTAAAGATGGCTGTCGTTGTTTTGTATTACTATCCATCTCGCTGTTTGGAACTCTTTTTCGATGCGTTCCCGGTAAGCAGGTGATTTAAAAATTCCCAGGTAAAAGCAGGATTGCTCGAAAGCCGAGGTATTCATTCCACCCAGTATCAGGTTGATGGAATTGGCGCCGGTACTGACGCTGACAAGGCTGTCGGCGGGGGAGGAATTATCCTTGATAAATTTTGTCAGTTCCCCTATCTGTACGCGGGCCAGAGCAGGATTGGTCTCCGATTCGAATAATGCATCATAGCTTTCCGTATTCGTGACATAGCAGTAGGGGATTCTAAGGAGGTTTACCCATCTGGGCAACGGGCTGAAAACGAAAGCCAGCAGGATGAACGCCGCAATTATCAGCCTGCCCGGAAGCAGGTGCCTGTAATAGTTCTCACGGAATGAGCCGATAAGGAATCTTGCACCGTAAGCCGAAAGGATTGAGAAAATAATGAACATCCTGGTAAAATGATAGTAATAGAGCTTTCTTTCGATTAACACCGTACAAAACAGAGCAATGAGGACAATGAACAACAACTGGAGAGTCTGTGTGCGCTTTTCACGCTGTTGTGCCGTACGGGTAAAATAGACTACCGAAGCCAGGAACATAGATAAATACATTAATGAGAAATTGTCTGCAAAAATCGATGCGGTTTCTTTGAGGCCCCATTTAATAAAATCAGCATCGAGCGGGGGCATCGATGAGTAGAAAGATGTAAAACGGAATGCTTCGACAAAGCCGCTGAATACTCCCGGTTGGGCCATGGGCAGGGACACTGCACCGACGGCAAGCACTACGCCTGCCAGCTGGGTTAATGATATTACGGCCAGGTTCCTGAATTTTTTCCGGTCATCGTGGTAATACCAGGTAAAGAAAAAGACCGGGACATACAGCAGCAGCAGGTCGTATTTGATGCAAAACAGCAGCCCTGTCAGCGCTCCAAGAAGCAGATTGATTTTCAGGCCGGGCTTCTTAGCCAGTACAAAATACACCATCCAGATTGCGGCAAGGTTGATATGCGTATCGCTTTGGAAAGTCATCTGGGGGCCGAAGGAGGTATAGAGCAAAGCGTAAAGTACACCTGCTCCCATGGCGATACGCTTGTCGCCCGTCAGCCTGCCGATGACATAATACCCTGAGAAAATGATCACTGTCTGATAGACGATGTCCAGTACCCTGACGATCATCTCGGAACCGTGGGACAGCAGGTAAACGGGAATATATAAATAATAGATCAGCGGCGGTTTGAGGTCGATTGCGTCAACGTAGAGAGTCTTTCCTTCGAGTATCTTCCGGGCAATGTTCATGAAAACAACGGAGTCGCTGCTGAGAGGGAAAAACAGCAAGGGGAAGAGGAACAGCCCAATAAGTGAAATACATATTATCTTAAAATGCTTTGTCATAATTGTAAAATTTTTATCTTTTCAAAATTGGTGTTTCCATTTTAATCCAAATATAATTATTTTTACGGATTGTTCTCTCTTTCATTTATTACTGTCAATTTTGGGAGAGTATATGACTGATGATACATACAGGGCTCTGGTTGTCGAAGAATACCTGCCCGGGCAATTCCGCCGCAATGTGGTAAACAGGCCGCTTTCTGCAATCATCAAACATGATGTTACAGTCAAAGTCAGCTATTCATCGCTGAATTATAAAGACGCACTGTCCGCTTCAGGCCACAAAGGCATTACAAAGAATTACCCGCACACACCCGGCATCGACGCTGCCGGTTTTGTTGCCGCGAGCCGCAGCCGCTTGTTCAGTGAAGGTGAAGAAGTGATTGTCAGCGGCTATGACCTGGGAATGAATACCGACGGCGGTTTCGGTGAATACATCGATGTACCTGCCGAGTGGGTTGTACCGATGCCTAAAGGGTTGACGGCGAGGGAGGCGATGATGTACGGTACTGCCGGATTTACTGCCGCCCTCTGCGTCTGTGAGTTAATCAATCAAGGTGTAAAGCCTGGTAAAGGAAAAATACTTGTAACAGGCGCTACAGGTGGAGTCGGCTCATTTGCCGTCGCCGTCCTGTCGAAATTAGGCTATGAAGTAGCGGCTGCCACAGGCAAGAAAGAAAGCCGGGACTATCTCTCCGGCCTCGGCGCCACTGAAATCATCGACCGCAGCGAACTCGACGAAACCGGAGGCAAACCACTGCTCAGCGGCAGGTGGGCCGGGGTTGTCGATAATGTCGGGGGTAACATCCTTTCTAATGCCATACGATCGTGTAAAAGGGAAGCGGTAGTATGCTCTGCCGGCAACGCTGCTTCGGACAGGCTTGAAACGTCGGTCTATCCCTTCATTCTGCGAGGGGTTAAGCTGATCGGCATCGACGCTGCCGAGAAGAATATGGACATCAGGGTTAAAATCTGGGAACGCCTTGCTACGTCATGGAGTACGGACAGGCTTCATCAGATATGCCATGAAGTCGGGCTGGAGGAGCTCGACGCTGAGATTGGGCGGATGATGGGCGGAAAAATGACCGGCAGGGCGCTGGTCAGGATTTGAAATAATTTGAGGAATAACTATGAAATCCCGATTACTGATTGTTATTATTGCGGCTCTTTTTACGACTATGCTCTTTTCATGCGGTAAGGGCAGCAAGCCTGCCGGCGAAGAGCAGAAGATGGCGCCGATCGACAGGATTGCCGCGGACTATATTGTCCTCGCTTTCCAGTTAAACAAATTCGATAAGAATTATGTGGACAACTACACCGGCCCGGACAGCCTGAAAGCCAAAGGGGAAAAAGACAGCATTCCTCTGCCTAAGATAATTGAAAGGGCGGACAGGCTTATTGGCTCTTTGGATTCTGTTGCAGCAAAGGACGAAGACATGATTACAAGGAAGAAGTTCCTGTCTGCCATGTTGCGTTCACTTCGTGCCTATGCCGAATTGAAAAACGGGAGAAAATTCACCTTCGATGAAGAATGTAAAGAGATTTTTGGTGTCAACGTACCCATATTCCAGGATAATTATTACCAGAAGGTATTGATCAGGATCGACAGCCTGCTGCCGCCGGCCAAGAAAACCCTGAACGAACGTTACAGCCTTTTCATGGAGAATTTCGTCGTCCCTGCCGAAAAGCTTGACAATGTGTTCCGGATTGCCATCAACGAAGGCAGGCTCAGGACGAAGCAGTGTATGGACCTGATGCAGAACGAGAGGTTCGAGATTGAGTATGTTACCGGCCAGTCCTGGGCAGCATATAATTGGTACAAGGGCAACGGCTACAGCCTGATACAGGTTAACAGGGATATTCCATTTACAATAGACAAAATCATCAGCCTGGCTTTCCACGAAGGCTATCCGGGCCATCATGTGCACCACCAGCTTCTGGAGCAGAACTTCATGAAAGATAAATACTGGGTTGAATACAGCATCTATCCTCTGTTCAGCCCCATGTCCCTCATCTCGGAGGGTACTGCCAATTACGGCATTGAAGTGATTATGCCCCACGACGAAAGGATCCGTTTTGAAAAAGAGGTCCTGTTCCCGGCAGCAGGGCTGGACACCGCCATGGTTGACCGGTTCTATGAGATCAACGCACTAAGGAATAAATTGAACTATGCGACAAACGACGCTGCCCGCAGGTACCTCGAAGGAAAGATGACTAAGGATGAAGCTGCTGCCTGGCTTGTGAAGTACCAGTTAAGAAAAGAGGAAGACGCAAAGAGGTATATGGATTTCATCGACACTTACAGGGCTTATGTCATTAATTACAATTACGGGCTGGACTTAGTGAAAGACTACGTAGAAGCGCACGGCGGCAAGAACAATAAGCATTACCAGAAAAGCCTGTTCAAGAAGCTGATTGGCACCTCCGTTATTCCCCAGGACCTGAAAGAGTGAGGAGTTAGAAGTGGTTGCTGGTGGTTAGTGGCCGGTTGCTGGTGGTTAGTGGCCGGTGGCTGGTGGCCGGTGGCTGGTGGCCGGTGGCTGGTGGCCGGTGGCTGGTGGCTGGTGGCCGGTGGCTGGTGGTTAGTGGCTGGTGGTTAGTGGCCGGTGGCTGGTGGTTAGTGGCCGGTGGCCGGTGGTTAGTGGCCGGTGGCTGGTGGCCGGTGGCTGGTGGCCGGTGGCTGGTGGCCGGTAAAAGAGTGAGGAGTGGGTAAGAGTAGATGGACTCCACCTCCAAGATAAGAAAGAGGGATTAGAAGACGGAGTCCACCTCCAAACAAAGAAAGGTGGAGTCCATCTTGTCATTCGTGAACAGGCCCTTCTTTCTCCTTCCCCTTGGGGAAGGTTGGGATGGGGTTTCTCAGTTCATCAAGTTCATCAAGTTCGTCAAGTTTATAAAGTTCATAAAGAAAGAAGAAAAAGCCTGCGCTTATTTCTCCTTCCCCCTGGGGAATAATTCCCCTTGGGGAAGGTTGGGATGGGGTTTCTCAGTTTGTAAACTTGATAAACTTATTTTATTATGACCTTTTCAGCGATGCGCCTGTTGTTGACCAGCCCGGTAACAAAATAGACACCCGAAGGGCAAGAGTATGTGTCAAATGAAAACACATTCCTTCCTGCCGGACGGTATTCGTCGGCAATCTCCAGCACCTTCCTGCCGAACATGTCAACCAGTTCAAGTTCTACGTTGCCTCCTTCGCCAAGCAGCAGTTCAAGTGTACAATGGTCGGATGCAGGGTTGGGAGTAATTGTTGCCGTAACCGGAGATTCGGCCTGCTCCGGTTCAACGCCGGTAACTAAGCTGTTCATTTTCAGGATGTATATGCCATTGTAATAGTCGCTGATGTAAACCATACTGTCCTGGACGTGAACATCGGTAACAGAATAGGGAGTAAGAAATTTCCCTACTTCACGCGGATTGACGATGTCGGTAATGTCAACGACATGCAGCCCGTCTTTACCGGCAGAAATAAACATCAGGTTGTTTTGGAACTCTATGTTGTTAATAGAATAATATGATTGTTTAAACTCGGTTTGCTTTCTTTTCTTGCCTGCCAGGTCAGCATACCAGATAGAATCGTAATCACCACTAAAAAAAAGTATATCCTTATATACAAATAATTGATATGGTCTGTAATTTCTGTTGGTTTTGATTGTGAATTCAACAAAGGGTTGATCAGGATTGGAAATGTTAACACAAAGAATGGAGTCTGAGTAGCCTGACATAATCAGGCGCTCATTCCACGCTTGCATATATTTAACGTTGAAAGGAGGCTTGTATGTCACCAGTTTACGTGGCTGCTCCGGTTTTTCGAAACTGAAAACGTTTAGTTTTTGACTTCCTGATACAATAGATATCAGATCGCCGGTAATAAAAAAATTATAGATTTCTTCACCAATTTCAAGAGAATCATAGTATTCCAGGTTGTTTTCATCCTTTAATCTGAATATATCTATTTTATTTGCCCTCTTGTAATCAATTTTTCCATAGCAGAATAAATAGTCCTTATATAGAATGCTTCCGCTATTAATAGTTCTGAAATAGCCTGATTCTTTTATCACGTCAGGATTGCTTACGTCCAAAACCTTTATTCCGTACGGGTAATAGGATTGATCTTCTTCAGATAAGTATAAATGAGCATCTCTATAGAAGAATCTTTGATATAAACCATACACACTGCTGCTTCTGTTGGTGTATTGAGGGCAAGTACTGACCCTGTCAATGTCATAGAAGCTAATCTCACCGTTATAATAAAAAATTTTCAAAAGATTGCCCATGCTATGAATATCAATTATAGGATTATTACTCTGGAAAAAACCAATGAGCTTAATATCGTTTTTATCCTGGCTTTCATAGATTTCACAATAATCTTCTGTAAATACAATTACCCGGTTTTCTGTTAATATTAATTTTACTTCATTATCAATCCATGGAATATTACCAATTATTTTAATATTCGAAAAATCAGTTATATCCAGAATATTCGGATGATAAAATGGGCTAGGAATAATTAAATAGTTTTCATCGACATACAAAATATTTTCTTGTTGTTGGAAGATATCATCGACTAAATAGTAATCCGGCAGGATTGCAGGTTTGGAAGGGTCAGAAAGATCAATGCATTTAATCTTATATCCCCCAAAACCATCATTAACATCTTCTGAGTAATATATTCTGTTTTTTGTTATAAGATATTCATTATTATAATGCAAATCATCTATTTTAATTCGGGATAGCAATCTGAAATTTCCGTTACTGTCGATTACTTTAAAATATAATGTATCATAAAAATCCAGGTGTTCCGCATTTCCACTGGCACGATTTTCACAAAAGACAAATACAGAATCTTTAATAATACCTAATAAGTATGATTCACGAAAGGATATTGACCTGGCCGGCTGAGGTTCTGAGAGTTGGCTTATGTCAAGGAAATATACCTGGTTTGTGTCATTATTTGCAATATAGGAATATGGGTATTTGGTTCCAATCAGATAGTTTTTGTAAAAGAATTTATAATATTCTTTTTTGTAAATATTAGAAATGAGGTTAGGATGGATAAAATCTTTTTTATCATATAATTTGATTGTATCCTCACAGTATATCAGATCATATACACTGCCGCTAATTACACTATTTATATTGTTTTTTGTTATCCTGTACTTATAATCACTTTTCGGGTAAAGAAATTTTCTTAGGTCAATTATCATTAATGCACCGTATGTTGAAGATGTTATTAAGTACCTGTCCGACATAGTAATATATACCGGTTCGAAAACTGGATATGAAGAGCCACCCTCATATATTTTCTCAATTTGCTGCCAGTCTTTGATATTGTACCCATAAATACCTCCATGAGATAATCCAAAGAGTAAACTGTCATTCAATACCACAGGTTGAGAAATATCCAATTTTTTATATTCAGTATTTTTATTCACGATATAATTTTTGATGCATAGATATTCTTGATTTTTATATAATATCAGACTATCGTGAATGGTGAAAAAAAAGTAATCTGATTTTTTGCTGTAGTCGTTGCCAGTATTCATGAAAAGTTCCTTTACGAAAACGGATTTCTCAGCTTTAAGGCTGTATATATCAACTTTCAAACAGCGCAATGTATCGTCATAGTATCCCACAAACAACTGATTTTTATATGTACTGATATATTCAATCAACGTATCTTTCTCAATTGGGCGGAAACTTTTCAGGTTTCTGGGGTCGCCGATGTCCACAGCTTTCAACCTGTCTCCGGAGAGGTAGTAAAGGTAATTGCCGTTTATTACAGGATTGCCGATCTTGTGAAATGTGGTGTCGGTAGCTATGACTGAGGGATTGTAAGAAGAAGATATATCCAGGAATCCGATTCCTTCACCGGTAATAATTGCAGTGTTGCCGTCGATTATTATTTTATTGATTAAAACATCGGTCCTGATCTTCGAGATCAGGACAGGTTTATCAGGATTGGTAGCCAGATAGATCGAGAAGAAATTGCTGTTGCCTTTATAAATATAATAGCCGTTTGTAGCTAATGCCGTAAAACGGTATTCCTGCCACCTGCCGACAGAGGTCAAACCGAGGCTGTCCTGGCTGTAACCGTCAATTGTGTTAAAGAATGAAGCCAGTAAAATTAAAACTAAGTACAGATTTTTTTTCATATTTTTTTTCATTTGTTCATATTCTTTCCTTTATTGACACATGAATCTGAAAAAGGTCACAGGTTTCATCAAAAAAAATATTATAAAAGCCTATTCATGCCTTCAATCTGTAAGAGCCCCACCTAAATCATCGCTATTGGGGTGGTCAAGTTCATCAAGTTTATTAAAGTTTGTCAAGTTTGTCAAGTTCTTCAAGTTTGTCAAGTATATAAAGTTCGTCAAGAATTCTGAATTGAGAGTGCGGAATTAAGAGTGTAGAATTCAGAATGTGGGAACTATGAAGTTTTCCCCGCCTTAGATAAGGCGGGGGCAGGGGGCGGTTGGATTTTCAGTTTGTAAAGTTCGTCAAGTTTGTAAAGTTAGTCAAGAATGCTGAATGCTGAATGCTGAATGCTGAATGCTGAATGCTGAATGCTGAATGCTGAATGC
>CAZWLN010000008.1:66719-126065 GCA_964634885.1 uncultured Hyphomicrobiales bacterium
TGAATTAAGAAATGTTCTGATTAATAGAGAACAGGTCAACCACAAATTCGTAATTGGCTACGCCGGTCTCGTTGCGCTCGGCTCGTAATTCGTAATTAAAATACTCCTAACTCCTCATTAACCACCAGCCACCGGCCACCAGCCACCAGCCACTAACCACCGGCCACCAGCAACTAACCACTGGCCACCAGCCACCAGCCACTAACCACTGGCCACCAGCCACTAACCACCAACCACTAACCACCGGCCACTAACCACCGGCCACCAGCCACCAGCCACCGGCCACCAGCCACCAGCCACCAGCCACTAACCACCGGCCACCAGCCACCAGCCACCAACCACCAGCCACCAGCCACCAGCCACCAGCCACTAACCACCAGCCACTAATCACCAGCCACTAACGACCAGCCACTAACCACCGGCCACCAGCAACTAACTCTCCTCAGTAACAACGCCGTTCCTTACCTTTCCTCTGGCCAGAGATGGGAAAATGCCGATGAAACATATTACTCCAAACAGCAGGAACAGGTATTTCATGCTGTCAACGAACAAGGCGGCATTCTCAGGAGCAATTTTCAATTTGCCGATATTCATCGAAAAAGCTATTGTCACGAATCCCATGCTGAGCACCTGGCCGATGACCCTCATTGTGGCAAGAGTGCCGGAGGCGATGCCGAGGTATTTTTTCGTAACCGAACCCATGACTGCGTTGGTATTGGGCGAAGAAAAGAGGGCAAATCCAAGGCCGATGATGACAAGAGCAGTGATTAACAGATAATAATTCAGTTCCTGGCCGAGGAAAAACAGGATGAACAGGCCCACGGAAGTAAGCGCCATCCCGATGGAAGAAACGATGCGCGGCTCGATCCTGTCGGACAGCCTGCCTGCAATAGGTGAAAAGACAGCCATCACGATGGGCTGGCATGTTAACAATATGCCGGCTTCCTGAGGCTTGAACTCCAGTATCTGCTGCAGATAGGCGCTGAGGAGGAATGTAATTGCAAACGTAGCGCTGTAATTCATCAGCGCTGCAATGTTCGACATCGCAAAGACGGTGTTCTTTTTAAACAGGTTGATGTTGAAGACCGGGAATTCGGTCCTCATCTCGAAAAGGGCAAAAGCAAACAGGAACAGCAATCCGGCAGCAATCATGGCTATGCCGTCTGTTCCCGGCAGCTTCGAAAAGCCGTACATCAGCAGGAACAGGCCGACGCTGTAAATGAGGGAGCCCTTCATGTCGAACTTCTCGCCACGTGCTTCCGCCCATTCGCCTTTCAGCTTGGTGTATGTAATGATTACGGCAACAATGCCAAGGACGCAGTTAACCCAGAACAATCCTCTCCATCCCAGGGCATTGGTCATCATGCCGCCGAGCAGTGGGCCCATGGATAAACCCAGGTAAACGGAGGCAGTTGTAATGCCGATTGCCCTTCCTCTTTCGTTGGGAGGATAGACAGAGGTTATTATCGCCATGCCTGTGCCGAAGGTCATCGAACTGGACAGGCCCTGCAATGCCCTGAAGGCAATGAACAGCTCTGTGTTCGGAGCCAGGGCCAGCAGGATGTTCGTCAATGAAAAGAGTACCATCCCGATGAGGAATATCTTCTTTCTTCCGGCGATATCAGCGAGCTTACCGAAGGGCATCAGGAATATGGCGGAAGCAAGAAGGTACGAACTGGCAATCCAGCTTTGTAAGATGGCGTCCATATTGAATTCGTGGACTATCTGAGGCATTGCCATATTAACAGCCGATCCCATGAACGGCCCCAGGAATGATGTTACCGAAGCTACTATCAGCGCATATTTTTTTATTGATTCATTGTCCATATACTTATCATTCCGAAAAAAATGCTAAACATCGACGCCCATGGTTCTTTAAAGGTGTGAACCCGGAATTTCCTTTTCCATCAGGTAATGTGTGCCACGACTGATCGGGTCTTCGTAGGCAGCGTAGGTTACAGCAACGGCAGTCTGTACTGCGTTGCGCAGTTGCAGCAACGGCTTGGTAACCTTGGCTTTCTGGTAGAAATTCTCGATTTCCGTTTGCAGGTGGCGCAGAATGGTTCTCGCCCTTTCAAGCCTTCTTCTTGTCCTGATCAGGCCGACGTAGTTCCACATCGTATTCTTTATATTTGTCCAGTCCTGTGTAATCAGGGCCGGGTCTATGTATTCGTCAGCATCCCTCCAGGGAAATATTTCAGGGAAGTAATCCCTTGGTTTACTGGTGTCGGCGGCGTCAAGGCCGGCATTATAGCCCCAGACTACTGCCTCCAGCAGGGAAGTCGAAGCGAGGCGGTTGGCTCCGTGAACACCTGTACAGGACACTTCGCCGATGGCGTAGAGCCTGTTGATCGATGTCCTGCCGCGCTGGCTCACGCCCACACCTCCGCAGGAATAGTGGGCGGCAGGAACTACCGGGATTGGCTCCTTTGTAATATCGACACCGACTTTTTTGCAATAGTTATATATATTCGGGAAACGCTCGCGTATCCACGTACTGTTCTTAAAGGAAATGTCAAGGTAAACACAGGGATGGTCGGTGTCGAGCATAGTCTGGTGTATGCCCCTCGATACGATGTCCCTCGGCGCCAGTGACCCCAGGTGATGGAAATCGGGCATGAACTGCCTGCCGTTCTTGTCCACAAGGACGGCGCCTTCGCCTCTCATCGACTCCGAGAGCAGGAAACTTTCCCTGTCGTGAAAAAGGGTAGTGGGATGGAACTGGATGTACTGCAGGTTGAAGCATCGGGCGCCTGCACGCCATGCCAGGGCTATGCCGTCGCCTGTCGTTTCAACAGGGTTGGTTGTATGTTTGTAAATCTGTCCCAGGCCGCCAGTAGCTAAAATTGTCTTGGAGGCGTAAATGGGGTAGATGGATCCTGAATTATTGTCGAGGACAAAGACCCCGAAACAGGCCGGCTTTTCGTATATGTCGAGCGAGTTAACGGAGTGGTGTGTGAGCGTCAGCAGGTCAACAACGGTGTGGTCGCACAGGTGCTCGATGTTTGGATGTTTCTCTAATTCTTTGAGCACAGCTTTCTGTATGCTGTACCCTGTGTTGTCTTTTGTGTGCAGTATTCGCGGCTCGGAATGGCCCCCTTCGGCAGTAAGGTCAAATTCACTGCTTTCTTCGTTACGGTCAAAGATGATGCCGAATCTGTTGATGAGGATGTCCGTAACAAGCCTGGGACCCTTGGTACACAGCTCATCAACGGCCTTCTCCCAGCAGTGGCCGGCGCCGGCTTCCATTATATCTTTCTTGAGCTTGTCGGGTGAATCCGTCAGGCCTTTGTATATAATGCCGCCCTGGGCGTAGGGAGTGTTGCCGCTGAACAGCTCTTTCGTCTTGGTTATTATCGTTACGTGCCGTCCTTTGTCGGCAGCGGTAATTGCGGCGATGGCCCCGGCCAGGCCGGAACCGATTACTAGTATGTCTGTCTTTTGCATTTTAAAAATCCATCGATATATCCGAACTCTTGTAACTGTGAGTCAAAGCGCCCACAGACACTGCATCTATTCCAGTCTTTACATATTCTTCCAATGTCTCGAGTGTAATGCCTCCCGAAGCTTCAATGAAAATCTCGCTGCCGTTTGGCTGGCTCTTGATGAACTGTACCGCGTTCCTTACTTCTTTGGGGGACATGTTGTCGAGCAGTATGCCTTCGACACCAGCTTCAATCCCTTCTTTGATTTGTTCGAGGTTTTCGGCTTCAATCTCGATGGGCAGTCCGTATTTCATTGCTTTGATCATTTCCACTGCTTTTGTAATGCCTCCGGCAGCGATGATATGGTTGTCCTTTATTAAGATGCCCGAGGAGAGATTGAGCCTGTGATTAAAGCCGCCTGCAACAGCTACGGCGAATTTCTCGAAGAACCTCAGTCCGGGAGTTGTTTTCCTGGTGTCGAGTATCATCACCTTGTAAGGCCTGGCAATGTCCACATATTGCTTTGTCAGTGTAGCAATGCCGCAGGTCCTCTGAAGCAGGTTCAGCAGCACTCTCTCCCTGGTGAGTATCTTGTCTGCTGCTCCGGTGATTGAAGCCAGTACCCCGCCTTTTTCAACGACGATGCCGTCGTCGAAGTGAACGTCCACTTCGAAAGAATCCTTGAAGAAGTGGTCGATTATCTGCTGGCCGGCGAACACAAGGCGTTCCTTTGCCACTATCTTTGCAGTGATCCTTTTGGGAAATTCAAAGATGGGACTGGTTGTTACGTCACCCTGTGGGGCGTCTTCAAGTAAAAATTCCTCGATTTTTTTCTTGATGTAAAACTCGGGTATTCTCAATTGTAATGGGTATTTCATTTGCTTAACTCCAGCATTCTTTCTATCGGAACGGCTGCCCTGCGGATTGTCTCCTCAGGCAGTATTATTTCATGTGTTAATGTTTCGAGGGAACGGATCATTTTGTCGATGGTGTTGAGCCTCATGTGGGGGCAGAGGTTACAACTGCAGCCTTCGAGCGACGGTACGGGGTAGAATTGTTTACCCGGGGCCTGTTTTTTCATCTCGTGGATGATGCCCGGCTCAGTGGCGATGATGAACTCTCCGGCTTGTGACCGGACGGCATAATCGATGATGGTTTTGGTGGAGCCGATGAAGTCGGCGTAATCAAGTATATTCTGCCTGCATTCCGGGTGCGCGAGTACCGGCGCATTGCGATTTTCCCTCATCAGGACAATCAGTTCCTGCTCGGAGAATACTTCATGAACCTGGCATGAGCCGTCCCACAGTTCCATTTTCCTTCCTGTCTTCTTCATGACATGTGCTCCGAGGTACTTGTCGGGAGCGAAGCATATCTTTGCACTTTCGGGAAGGGAAGCCACGATTTTCTCGGCGTTGGAGGAAGTGCATATGATGTCGGACATTGCCTTGACGTCGGCGGAGCAGTTGATGTACGAGATGACGGTGTGGTGGGGATGGGCTTCGACCCACTCCCTGAATTTGTCTGCCGGGGCGCTGTCGGCCAAAGAGCAGCCTGCCTCCGGGTCGGGTATGAGAACCGTCTTCGACGGATTCAAAATCTTTGCTGTCTCAGCCATGAAATGTACGCCGCAGAACAGGATGACGTCTGCGTCGGTCCGTTTTGCCTGTTGAGCAAGCGCCAGCGAGTCGCCAAGGAAATCTGCCACGTCCTGAATGTTTTCATCCTGGTAATAGTGGGCCAGGATGACGGCATTGCGCTGTTTCTTCAGCCTGTCGAGCTTCTCAATCTTTTCAGCCAGTTCGCTTTCTTCAATCATATCTATTCTATATTGCCGTTAAACAAAATTTACTTTTACACGTTTCACCACGTGTTTTGTTTTCACAAACGATAAATTATTAAATATTATTAATTTAACAAAATTGTTTATAAATATTAATCTGCAAAAAAATAGATTAGTGGAATAAGAACTTTGTTAACAGATATAATAGAAATATTAACCTATTATTATCAATGATTTGTAAAAAAGAAAAATTTTCGTTATTATTGTTAGTAGGTTATATCCTGATAATGACATCAATAAATTATGCTAAATACAATGGAAAAAAAGGATAATGGAGACAAAAACAAACCGAAAAAAACAAATTTGTAAACTAATGAGCATAGAATTTATATTTAATGCTTAATAATACTCTTTTTAAAAATGGAATGTAAAATGATACTATATATAGTATTTTTATAATAAAATATTTACTTTTTTGTCTATTATGTCGAGAATTGAAAAAATATTAGAAAGATGGAGTAATTCGAAACAAGAGGCATTGATTGACGAGGTATACAAAATACTGGACCATTATTTCTCCGGGAATTGGTACAAAACCGGAAAGGGGGGTTCACATAATATCAGGGTACAAAGCGATTTACTCAAAGGCAAAAATGACTTCGGAGTTGACGGTGACTTTACTATTCCTGTTAAAGGCAGGCTTGTAAAGTACTATTATTTAAGAAATATATTAAAAGCTATTGAAATTATTGAAGAAGAAGAGGATGAAAATGAAGAGTATTGATGATTATATGAAAATTAATTACTCTATTGAGATTACTAAAATACCTGAGGAAGAGGGTGGAGGGTACTCAGCAAGTATTCCTATGCTGGGTAAATTTGCTTTTATTGCAGATGGTGACACAATCAATCAAGCCATCGGTAATCTTAATAAGATAAAGAAAGAAATCTTTGCTGAGTATATCGCAAAAGGTATTATTATTCCTGAACCTTCAACCAAAGAACTTGAAAAAGAAGAATATAGTGGGAAACTGCAGTTGAGAATACCGAAGACATTACATAAAAGATTATCGGATGAAGCGTCCAAAGAAGGCATAAGCCTGAATCAATATTTAAATTATCTGCTTACTGCCAATTTTGAGAGAAATATTAAAATGCATGCAAATACAAAGAAAAGTATGTATTATTATGATGATAAAGATTATAAAGATGAATCCAATTTATCTATGACAAAAACTTTGAAATTATCAGCAGGTTGATTATGAAATCAAAAATGAATAATAACATAAAAAAGAATTTTAAATTACTACCAGATGAATATCGTAAAATACTCGATAAGATTGAATTATTAGATTTGAATCTGATAAAAACTGATGCATCATGCGATAAATCAATAGTAACCGGTTCAAAAATTAATGTTAAAACTAAATTTAATTCAGAGTATAAAGTCTTAGATGAGAATATTACTGTAATTTGTAATTACAACCTTAAGGCAACAACAGCCAATAATAAAACCCTTTTAAACATTAATGCGAAATATGAAATAGTATTCAATAATACTGCAGGATTCAATGATGACTTTTTTGAAATATATAGTGAAATCTCATTGCCGGTTATATTATGGCCATTTTTCAGAGAGTTAGTATATTCTATTTCTTCCAGAATGAATATCCATCCTTTGGTTCTTCCTATGATAAAAAGATAATTTTGCATGTATGAACTTATTTCACTTTTGAAATAGGAATCTTTTCCTCCAATCAGCCCTTGGCAGATTGAGTAAGTATTCACAGCTGTTAAACCCTTTGAAAAACCCTTCCCGGCTGCGTTTGCAACCCGTGTTCAAACAAACTTATTATTAAGTAGCGCCTTTCTTACTTGTCGCTTCAAACTCCCCATGCCGTACGGCCATTAAAAAGCCGACACTATGCCGCAACTGACTTTGAGGAACTTTTTGCTGTCTTCTGTGAAATTGTAAACAGCTTCACACACAAGCCTGATGTTCCTCCTGAGGAGGTATCCGCCGTAGAGGCCTGCTGCTTTGTAGTCGAGTTCTTTCATATCTGACTTCGTCCAGTTAAATATCCCGCCCATATACCAGGTGCTTTTGTCGCCCTGGGGAGTAAAGATGAGTTCAGCAAGCGCCCCGTCTGTTTTAATGTCATTTTCAGGGGCAATGTGTTCTTCGCTCAGGAAAACGTGTTTGTCTTTACGCATCAAGTATTGCAGGTTCAATTCGAATATATCCGAAAAGCTCAATGTAAGGTCCGGGCCGTAAACCTGTATCTCATTGGTTACCTCGGAGCCAGTGCCGTTCTTCAGTAACTCCTGGCCATAGTACCCGAACAGCCCGATTCTCAGGAACTCGCCAATGTCCTGGGAAACCCTGCCGGCGACATTCTTGTATTTGTCGCTGTCGAACAGGAAATTGTCTTCCTCAGCAGGATTCAAGCCGTTGCCGTTAACCAGCTCGAAAGCCAGGTCCAGTCCGAAATCAAAACCGTATGTAAGCATGACGCCCCTGTCGTACGTGAGTCCGCTTCTTGAAAGGCCCGGCCTCTTCCTGTAAATCTCATAGTCTTCGAGTGAAAGCCTCAGCTCTCTTTTGAATAATGGATCACAAACCTGGAACTGGCCGAGGTAAATGTCAAGGTCGGAACCGAAAACGTTGTTAAACATCAGGAAAGCGTCTTCGAGTCCGGTGATGTTACCCTGCTCGCTCATGTAGAAGTATAAGTAATATGAGATGCCGGATGTAATGGAGCCTCCGGAAAGGAGCTTGATGCCCCATGGTGAGCCGAAGTCTGCCTGCTCTTCGTTGGCGTTATTATAGCTAACATGGCCTTCTAACCTGATTGCCAGCGGCAGTTCCCTGAGCAGGCTGAGGTCGTCGTCGCCTGTTTCGAGAAAATACCTTGAGGCGTCCTGGTCGTTGAGGACAAATCCGTTCCCGGCGAATTCATCTCCGTATTTCTTAAGCTTTGGAGCAGGTGAATGGCAGGTCTGGCAGGAAAGTTTGTACTTCCTGGCAAATGCGGGGATTGAGTATAATGATTCGCCGGCGGCAATGAAAACCGTCGCTGCGATCATTGAAAAAACAAGTAGTCTTTTCATGGCGTCTCCGTATTTATTTATGTCTAATCGATTATTGTAATAGTAGTAAAATGTTCATTGACTTTCTGTATCTCCGACTCTTCTGCGGGTACTTTCAGGAACTCGGCTACAGGCTTGACCAGGAGCTGGTAATTCAACTCGGCATAAATTTTAAGTTTTCCTGCTGCAATCTTATCGGGAATTACAAAAGTACATGTTTCAATCTTCGTCTCTCTTGGCCCAATCCGGTAATCCACTCCCTGGGAAGCTGTGTTCCACTGTTGAATTGTCATCCTGCCCTGCGGATCGAAATACGGCATCCTGAAAATCCTGTCGCCGATGGGAATGCCGTCTCTCTGGACTCCGGGGAAATTCGGGTCGTTCAGGGCAATGCCCATATCCTGGTATGCAAGTACATTACTGCCGATGGTGTATTCTTCTCCCTGGAAGCCTTTTTTGTCAACGGGGATATGGTAAATATTGCCTTTGGAATCGACAGCGTAAACATGCATCCATACTATCCTGTCCTCGACCGAACCGGTTGGGAATTTGTGGCCAGTTTTCTGGTTGAAAAGCACAACTGTCAGTTTGATCTTATCACCCGGTTCCGCTTCATTAACATCAGGATGTATTCTCAGTTCGATTGTGCCCCTGACCTTGCCCGGATCATGGGCGCCGTGGAAGAGGTGCTGCCTGGTGTTGGGGTATATGCCGCCCAGTTGTGAGGTCCTTGACTGGCCCTTGGGCATGTGGCAGTCCTGGCACTGGACGCCCTCTTTTGAATAGGGGCCTTCTTTCCATTCGAGATGGGTTGACTTCACCCATATACCGTATGGGTCCTTTTCGTTGTGGCAAATGCCGCAGAAATCTCCGCTTTTGTGGAGGTCGCTGACGATGATCTTGTGGTTGGGAGACTCGATGTCGCCTTTTCTCGATGTGTACTTATTATTGCCCGGATTCATGATGTAGTTGAAGTTGAAAGGTGTGTCACCCTCAAAGCCGGTAATGCTGTGGCAGACATCGCATGAAACGGATTCGTTGGCGCGCGATTTTTTGTCGGGCCGGGGAGGCGGTACGTCTCCGGCAACAAAAGCAATCGGTGTGTGGCAGCCATTGCAGCCGGCCTTTACTTCGGCTACTTTCGTGTCCTTCTCTGCGTGTGGTACAGCCAGGCTGAAGTATTCGATTTCATCCCAGTGGTGGGTGTAGGCCTGGGACATCATGGCCTGCTGCCACTGCCGGTAGAAGTCCATATGGCATGTTGTTCCGCAATACTGCGGCGTCTGGAAACGGTCATAGCTGATGGAACCTTCTCCGGACTTGCCTTCTCCTAATAAAAGAAATGAAGTGATTAGTAATGCAGACGACAGGATCAGAACTATTTTTGAAAACATAAACAACTCCAGAATTATTTTCAAAAATTCGCTTTATTCTTACTATAAGTTAGTTATTTGATTTAAGATAAGCAAAAATAAAAAATTGATATTAATTAGCGAGTGGCTATTTTTTCCTGATAATAAACCGGGAAAAAGCCCCTTATCTTGAAATAATTCATTATTCAATACTTTTATTATTGCAGGGTATATGGACAGGAATGCCCTCCCCAAAAGCGGGTTGCCCATTGCTGACTTGAAGGTAAATTCCCGGTTCAAATAAACTATTAACGATTATCTGTTGAGCGTCTGCGGCAACTACCAGTAAACCATGTCAATACCGGCAAGCCCTGATTGATAATTACAAAAATAAACCTCAGATAGGGCTTTGGTAAAATAATTTGTGAAGATTTGTCAATTGCTACCGATAAAACAATCATGTTTTTTGAAAGTATTTGGTTAAAACAAATGAGTATTCGGGTAAATACTAATAAACAAAGGAGTTAACTGATATAACACTTGGCACAGTATTTGAACAAATTGTATTGTTTTTATTAATATTAGAGGGTTAAAATATGAAAATTTCACGAATTACCACTGTATGCATCCTTTTTGCAGCATTCTTTCTCAGTGTCAATCTTTATGGCCAGAAAGAAACCACTACACAGGAATTCGGCATCAAGTTTTCGGGATTCGTTAAAACAGATTTTGCTTTCGATACGAGACAGTGCGAGACAATCAGGGAAGATCACTTCCTGTTATATCCCAAAAATGAATCATTCGATTTGAACGGAGAAGATATTAACGATGCTCCGAGTTTCAATATTCTTTCCATCCAGACAAGGCTTACCGGAAAAATTACCGGGCCTGATTTCCTTGGAGCAAAGACATCGGGCGTAATTGAAGGCGCCTTTTTCGGATCGGCCGAAGGCAACATCAACACTTTCCGTATGAGGCACGCCTTCCTGAAATTGGACTGGGAGAGCACCCACCTGTTGGTAGGCCAGTACTGGCACCCGATGTTCATCGAAGATAACTTCCCGGGGGTAGTCTCTTTCAATACCGGTGTCCCATTCCAGCCTTTTTCCCGGAATCCACAGGTCAGGCTGACACAGAATCTCGGTTTTCTTGATGTCATCCTTGCTGCCTGCAGCCAGAGGGACTTCCAAAGCATGGCTCCGGTACAGGATGCTACTACTCTGAAATCCGTTCCAACCGGCACGAGCGAAGCTGCAAGGGACGGTGTGATTCCCGACCTTAACCTGTTTTTCAAAATGAAGTTCGGTACTCACATGATTGGTTTCGGAGGCGAGTACAAGTCCCTCAAACCCAGGACCAGTTATAAATACAATGCCGACACAACTTACAAGATGGACAATCTTGTCAATAGCTTTGCTGCCGAAGCATTTGCAAAACTTGTATTCGGTGATTTCAGTGTTAAGCTGGAAGGCGTCTATGGCCAGAATCTGACTAATATGATGATGCTTGGTGGTTACACTGTTAAAACAAGGGATCTGAAAAACGGCATCGAAGAATATACACCCACAAACATTATGTCAGCCTGGTGCGAACTGGCCTACGGTACCGACGTTGAAGTTGCAGTCTTCGGAGGCTACACAAAGAATATGGGAACGGCGGATCCTGTCATCACGAGCCTTACCAGTTCAGATTATTACGGCAGGGGATACAACATCGAGAGTGTAATCAGGGTAGCCCCAAGAATCATCTGGACAGTCGGTAAAGTGAAATTTGCCGGGGAGGTGGAATACACTCAGGCCGCTTATTCTACTTCGAATACGGTCACGGATCCGAATTTCTTTGATGAAAAATTGGTAATACAGGACACAAAGAATGTATCAAATATAAGGGTATTGCTTGCAGGTTATTTGTTCTTCTAAAGAATAATATGAATTAGAAATAAAGACGAGGCTCCACTTTTTTACAGCGGAGCCTTTTCTTTATTATCAGGGTTTAAAATAGTGTTATTAAAACTGTTAATTATTCTGGTATAAAAAAATGATTCGGAAGAAAATTGCAGCCAGGCTCATGGGAATATTTATTGCAAGTTCTCATAATATTAACTATTTGGGATGAGGTAAAAAATGATAAAATACTTTCTTCTTTTGCTATTTCCGTTGGCGCTATTAGCACAGAAGCCTGCTGAAACAAATACCCTGCCATGCCAATTATTCCCTTCCAATAATATCTGGAATACGCCAATCGACAATTTGCCGGTCGATGCGAACTCCGCTGCCTACGTTCAGACTATCGGCGCTTCAAAGTCTCTCCATCCCGATTTCGGATCGGGCGAGTGGAACGGTGGGCCGATAGGCATACCCTATGTCGTTGTCCCGGGCAGCCAGGCCAAAGTCGATGTCGTTTTCGAATATGACGGGGAAAGCGACCAGGGGCCCTATCCGGTGCCTGCCGATGCACCGGTTGAGGGAGGCCCCGATTCCGACGGCGACAGGCATATCCTGATTGTGGACAAAGACAACTGCATCCTCTATGAGCTTTATCATTGCTACCCGCAGCAGGGCGGCTCCTGGACTGCCGGTTCCGGAGCAATATTCGACCTCAATTCCAATACCCTCAGGCCTGACGGCTGGACATCTGCCGACGCTGCCGGCCTGCCGATCCTCCCCGGCCTTGTAAGGTACGACGAAGTAGCCGAAGGAGCAATTAACCATGCAATCAGGCTTACGGTTCCTCAAACCCGCAGGGCATACATCTGGCCCGCAAGGCATTATGCCTCTTCACTGACCGACACAAAATACCCGCCCTTGGGACAGAGATTCAGGCTCAAAGCCGCTTTTGACATCAGTGCCTATCCAGCCGATGCCCGGGTAATACTGATTGCCCTGAAGAAATACGGGATGATCCTGGCTGACAACGGCTCGCAGTGGTTCATCTCAGGCGCTCCCGACGAACGCTGGAACAACGACACCCTCAATACGCTGAAGAACCTTAAAGGAAGCGATTTCGAGGCGGTGGACGTTTCTTCGCTGATGATTGATAAAAATTCCGGGGAAGCAAAGCAGGAGCCGAATTCTGTGGATGATCAGAAGAAAACAATCGAAATTCGCCAGGGTACTGACGGCGTAAGTTTTGAAATACCTGAGACGGCTGTACTGAGTATCTTCGACCTGAGGGGAACGGAGATTTTCCGTTCTACAGCCGACAAAGGTTCCCTGTACTGGGATTACACCACCGGAGCAGGAGTAAGAATTAGTAATGGTATATACTTTGTGGTTGTTCAAGGGACAACAACCACAAAAGCAGAGATATTATACGTAAGCGAGTGAAAATTCCACTTGTTAAGGCATAGTAAAACTCACTTCATCCGAGGGTTTTCCAAGCCCGGAGAAAAACGCTTTGTCTGTCCTGTAATCCTGGAAAAACAGGGAATAGCCGGGATAGACTGTCAGATAGACTCTTGAGCCTTTTACAAAGTACGTTTTCAAAGTGCTGAGGGGAGCCTGGAATTTGATCAGACTGTCTGTTGCGTCGTAATATGCCGGAATTGATAGAGTATATTTGCCGGTTTCTTTCGAGACGCCGCTGCTGGTTCCCATAAATATCCTGAAATGAAAATTCGCAAGCGAGTCTGAGGTCCATTTCACTTTCGTTCCACTGACCCGAAGTGTATCGCCGGCGACAGCGGCAGTGATATTGCTGAACTCGGCTACTGCCGGTTTAATTACACGCAGCCTTTCTTCGCTTTCGTCCACCCAGGCTGTACCGTTACCTGAGAACTGGTATGAATAGACGGCCGCGGTGTCGTCTTTGCTGTCTCCTTTGACAAAAGAGCAGATGATGTCGTACACTCCCGGTTCAATATCCCCGAAAGTGAATTTGCCGTCAGAGCCGGTTGTAACCTGTACCTGGAAATCATCTTCCCTTTGCAGTGTAACGGTAATGCCGCTGTTGTCGCTGCGTACCTGGGCCAGTTCTGTGTATCGGCGCGCCTGTCCCATGATGGTTCCTTTGTACACGGCTACGATTGTTTCGTCATTGCAGCTCGAAGCCGTCAGGAACATGGCAGCAAACAGTATTAATATTATCCTCATCGAATTCCCAGTCATTTTTAACATATTACTACTATCCTCCAAAACCGGAAATTATTGTATGAACCATATCTTTTTTATCAGGCCGTTCTGTACTTCGTAAACAGCGATGGCGTTGAGTGTTTCCCTGCCGGGGATGCCGGTCCTCACAAGTTCCCTGTCGATGACTATGTTGTCTTTTGTCATTCTGTCCACCAATTTGCAGTACAGGTTACCGGCTTTAGCAAAGAAACTGCGGTAGAGTTCCCTCATTTTGTCGATACCCTTGTACTGGAGCGAGTCCGGAAATGTATAGACTTCGACGTCTTTGTCGTAAACGGAGAGGAAGGCTTCCAGGTCTTTGGAGTTGTAGGCGTTCAGCTGAATCTGGACAGGGTCTGCCGGAGAACTGGTGAGGAGCTTCTCCGGTTCCAGCCTTACCCCGTTCTTGAAGACCAGGCCGATGTCGGAAGTGTTCTGTATGTCTTCCAGAGGGTTGCTGTTAAGTATTACGATGTCGGCGAGTTTGCCTTTTTCCAATGAACCGAGCCTGTCCTGGCGGTTAACCAATTTTGCTCCGTTGTACGTTGCCGAGATGAGTATGTCGTGGTTGGACATCCCGGCTTTCGACATTAGAGTGAACTCATGGAACAGGGCGGGGCCGTGGAGAACGCCGACGTTGCCGGCGTCGGTACCGGCTGCAATAGGAATGCCGTAGTCGTACAGTTTCTTCAGGTTTGTAAGAAGCACAGGTTTTGTTACCACCGGTTTGTTTTCGACAAGCAGTTTCTTCTGCCTATCGCCGAGTTCGTCATAAGAAAGCTCATTCATGTCGAAGTAGCTTGCAATGATCTTCGGGTTTCCCAGCAGATGTTCCGACGGGAGAAGGTCGAGTTTTTTGGAATAGACAGACTCGTATGATTCGAATACCCACATCGTAGGTACAACAATGATGTTCTTTTCTTTGCAGAGTTTGAGGAAAGCCTCGTCCACTTCAGTGTCGGTTATGTTATGAGCAAGGATGTTACAGCCGGCTTCAACGGATTTGCGGGCAGTTTCGAGTTCAGTGGCGTGTACCCACACAGTCTTTCCCAGCCTTTTGCTTTCGTCAACCAGCGATTTGACGATGGGGTAGAATTGTTCCAGGCCGGAGGAGGCAGCTTTCGAGATGACATACCAAATCTTTGTCAGATCGGCGCCGGCAGTGACTTCTTTGTCGAGCAGGCCGACTGCTTCTTCTGTACTGTTTACTTTGACAATCGGCGGGTCGTCGGTGGTAAGCGCCTGGGGCTGGTAAGAGGCAATCAGGGGGCCGGTGGTGTAAACCCTCGGGCAGGTGTCGCAGTCCTGGGCTTTCTTTTTAATATCGAAATTCCACATGGGGCCGCCCAGGTCAATGATGGAGGTAATGCCGCAGCGCAGGTAGCGTTTGAATATGTCGTCGATGTTGTTCCTGATCCAGTTCAGTTCTTTTTCGTAGGGATAGCGGTGCCTGAGGTCGAGGCCGTCGGGCCTGGTGTACAGGCTGCCGGACTGGAAGAAGTGAATGTGCCCGTCGGTCATGCCGGGTATTATGAACTTTCCGGAAGCGTCGATTACCTCGGCGTCAGCCGGTATCTTCTCCCTGATCTTTTCACCAATGTCAATGATTACCGAGTCTTTTATCAGGATAATACAGTTGTTGATTACTGATTTCTGATGGGTATTGATGACGGTACCGCCCTTGATTACAGTATATCCTCCGAAAGCCGGTCCCGCGCTTAAAACAAAACAAAATGCAAGAACAAAAAACTTCACAAACTTCATCATCAAATCCATTTTTTTTTAACAAATCAAATATTATTTTTTAATATCCGACAAAATATAAAGTTAAATTAAATTATTTTTTTGAAAATTTGAATCATATTTTATATTAATGTGTCATTTTAGTTGATGAAGAATAAAAAACGAGGGAAATGAGAGATAGATATACTCAATATAATGACAAAGAGTTACTGGATTCACTGAGGGGCAAGAAGCCCGAGTCGGACAAAGCGTTCACTGAAATATACAAAAGATATGCACAGAGGGTCAAGGCATATTGCATGGTAACCCTGAATGATGAAGAGCAGGCCGCAGACATTTTCCAGGAGACTTTCATCAGGTTTTACAGTAAGACCAGAGAAACAAAAGCTGCCGATGTCATCAATATCCCGGGGTTCCTCATAACGATTGCCAGGAACCTGTGCCTTAATTACAAAAGGGATAAAAAGAACACTGTGCCCATCGATGAATTGACAAGCTATTTCGAAGCGGACAACAGTTTTGAAAAGAACGAGCTCTGGCAGTTGATTACAATGGCGTTGGACCTGATGGACACCAAGTACAAAGATGTGTTTATTCTCAGGGAACTGGACAATTTCTCAATCAAAGAAATTGCCGACATAACGGGTGAATCCGTTGCTTGTGTGAAATCGAGGGTGTTTCGGGCACATGCCAGGTTGCTGGAGATCCTCGAACCCTATCTTAACGATATGGCAGAAAGCAATAAAAGAATTGAAAGTTAAATAAATATATATATGATGGTATAAAGTCATGAATTACTTAGAAGAAATGTTCGATTTTGTAGAAGGCTCATTAGAGGGGGACAAAGAACTGCAGCTTTTCCACGCTCTCTCCGCCGATTCGGAACTGCGCAACAGGATGAAGCACCTCTACTCAGTCAAAAATGCCGCTAAGGAGAGCGCTTCACGCTTCCAGCCTACAGCTCAGGAAACAATGGCTGTGTTCTCGGCTCTTTCGGTTGCACCACCAAAAGAACTGGTGCATACGGAGCCTTCAGTGGTCAATAGATTAGGCAAATACGTTAACAGGTATTCCCAGGGCATCGCCGGGGCGATTATTGCCACGCTGCTCATCATCGGTTACATGGCCTTTACTTCCGGCAATGATGTTGAAACAAACGGCAACGGCTATCCGGTAATGTCATCGGTAGAGGGTGCCAACAGCAGCGTCAACAACACTGTTTCCAACATGAACGGAACCGTTGCTGACAGGGGAACTGCCTTGCAGCAGGTTGACGGCAGCAGCACTGCCGCCATAGCCGACAAGCAGCAGGACGGCAGTACCCGGAGGAACAATGGTTACGTAAACAGTGGTTCAAACAATGGCAGCCGTAAAGTTGCTTCCAAAGACATTACCGCCCGTGACAATAATGATATGCTGTCCGCCGCTGAAAGCAATTCTGACCAGGCAAATGCCAGTGAAGACAATACATATAATGAAGTCTATGCCCAGGAAATAAACAGGGATGCCGTCGGCAGCCTGCTTAATTCAAGGACTGCCCGGGCTTTGCCTGAGAACAGTGCGAATTCCTTCAGTCCCGCAACCAGGTCCGCCGCTTCTTCCTCTCTCGAAGGCGTTGTTCTCGAATTCAGGGGACTGAGCAATTTTTCATACAATGAACAGTATTCGCCGGACGGTAAAAAGACAAGCCTGAACAATCTTTCAATTGCAGCTATGTATGACATCGGCAACGGTTTCTTTGTCGGCTGCGACGTAAGGCAGGAGCACTTTTACCTGATGGCAGACAAGAGAGCGCTTACTTCGAATAATACATCAGTTGACCTGGCTTTGAGGCTGCAACCCGACTTCCTGTCGAAGTACAACCTCTATCCCCAGTTCCAGGTCTCGGCAGGCGCCAGCGTCAACGGTTATAATGCCAGGCTGCTTACCGGCATGAAATACAATCTTACAAAGAATCTATCCATCATCGGCGGCTATGAATTGACCGGCTTCAGGCATAACAACAGCATTTATCCGTTCAATACCAAAAGCAGTGTGACATACGGAATTTCCTATGGTTTTTAATAATACGATTTAGTATATAGATTCTCACAAGGCTCATAGAAAGAACAGCGCCGGTGTCAAGCCGGCGTTTTTTGTGACCCGTTGCCTGCAATTGAAGTTCATTCGCTGCTTCTACTTACCATTAGTAAATTGCATCATTCTTTGTTAATTTTAAGAAAGTTTATTGATTCAAAAGAAACACAGGAGCAGGAAATGGAAATTGCAGTTGCAGGCTATGGAGCAATGGGCAGGGAAGTAGTTCACCAGGCGCGGTTACAGGGCATCGGTGTCGCAGCCGTCTGGGAGATTGCCGACATTGAAGGCGCGACGGGTACTCTTGCAGAGGAGAAAGACTTCGCTTTCGACGTGGCTCTCGATTTTTCGTGGCCGGGAGCTGTCGTTGACAACTGCCGCCTGCTTGCCGCTCAGAAGAAAAACATTGTCATCGGCGCTACCGGCTGGTATGACAGGCTCGACGAAGTCAGGCGAATAGCTGAAGAGTATGGTACAGGCATAATCTATGGCTCTAATTTCTCCATCGGGATGCAGATGCTGTTCAGGATTACACGCTATGCTTCAAAACTCATGAACCGGATACCGGGATACGACATCATGATACATGAGATGCACCACGCCCGTAAACAGGACAGCCCCAGCGGCACGGCGCTGACGATGGCTAACATAATCCTGGAGGAAGTCGAAGCCAAGAAAGCGATGCTCGGGGAAACATCGCACGGAAGGATTGCACCGGAACAGCTTCATGTCTCTTCTACACGGGGCGGAGAGATTACCGGCCTGCATACTGTCTTCATCGATTCTTTCGCAGATACAATCGAACTGACTCACAGGGCCAAGAACAGGAGCGGGCTTGCTCTCGGCGCTCTTGAAGCCGCTAAATGGATTGACGGAAAGAAAGGCTTCTTCAATTTTGAAGAAATGCTAAAAAATATATGGGAAGAATAGAGAACTCTTAACATGTATCTTTGAGTGCGCGTAAATCCTCTAAATACATGGATATATACCGGAATAAATTTTTATGCGAAGGGCAGGCCGGAGTATTCCTGACCCCGATTAGGGGTTTCATGTGTCTATATGTCGGTATTATGGATGTTTTCGTTGTGTAAAAGAAAATAATACCCTAATAAAATAAAAATAAATATCTGGGGAAAAGAATGATGGCAAAGAGAAATCATGCCGTAAAGGCTTTCTATTGCGTAGTAATTACGGCACTACTACTGACAGGATATAGCAAGAGGGCAGATTCGAAAGACTTCAGGAATGACTATGAAGTAATGCTTCCCGAGCAACAATGCACAAACAACAAGGTATGCATGCCCGTTCTGATGAGTGGTAAAACCGGAGACTGGGCAAATTTTACGAACAGGCACGGACAATGGAATGTTTCAATCGACAAACAGACGGGTACACCGCATTTTGCTTTCGGTACTCCCATCAGGATTGACGGCTATGAGCACATAGATTCCGCCAACGTCGAAGCAGCAGCCCTGCAGTTCCTCAAAGAAAACCAGGAATTATTTAATATCGACGTAAACAACATCAGGCTGTCACGAAAAGATAATGTCAACGGGAAATGGTACCTTTCCTTCAAGCAGTATTACAGGGGCATAGAGGTACTTCTCGCAGGGATAGAACTAAGGATCAACGGAGCAGGTAGTGTGATGGCCTTCGATGTGGAGTATTTCAAAGACATTGCAGTACGAAGCGAACCCTCGATTACCCCCGGAGAGGCTGCCGGTCATGCGGATGACGGAATGAATGTAAAAGGAAAATACGACAAAATACTGGCTTCACCCAAAACTTTCATACTACCGGTGCGTCATGATGCCGGTACCGATTATCATCTGGTGTACAATTTCAATGTCTTACCGTCGAATGAATTTTCCAGGTATAATACTTTTGTCGATGCCCACAGCGGTGCGGTCGTCTGGAGATACAACACCGTAAGCGAAGCAGTCAATATAGAAGTGAAAGGCGGTGTTAAGGTTGAGAACGCCAATTCAAAAGAAACTGTAGTACCTTTTCCAAACATGAAATTCAGGGTAGGCAATAATGAACTGACAACAGACAAAGACGGTAAAGCACAGTGTGAAATAACAGAAAAGTCAACGGTAGAAGCCTGTTTAACCGGTACCTGGTCCGGAGTGATATGCAGGGGTGCAACTACAGGCAGCTATCATGGCAGTGTAGAACCAGGACAACCTTTGAGCTTGATCTTTGACGACAGCAACAGCCTCAGGTTTGAACGTAACCAGTATTATTACCTGAACCATGCACGCGATTTTTTCATGAAGCTGGACCCACAGCTAACTTGTTTAAATAAAAGAATTACTGCAATCCTGAATTTTGAAAAGGACATTCTTTACGGCATCTACGGTAATGCTATGTCATTTGCCGATACCATCATGTTCGTCAATATGAAGGATTCTACATACCGGATGGCGGACTGCGCCGACATACTCTATCATGAATACGGCCATTCCCTCAATACTTTGTTCTATGTCGAAAAAGGGCGGTATCACGCTTTTCTCAATTCGACCTGCCATGAAGCATTAGCGGACATGTCAGCCGCTGCCGTTACAGGGCAGCATGAAATGGGTCTTGGAGTCTATAATAAAGACACACTTAACAGCCTTCGTGATTTGAAGAACAATTGCATATATCCCGACAGCCTCAATGGCGAATGCCATAATGACTCCAGGGTTTTCAGCGGCGCCATGTGGGACCTGAAGGAAAAGACTTCCCTCGAACTGTTTACAAAACTCCATCATTTCGCCAGGTACGGCCTGCCGGACAGTCCGGACCTGAACACTGCTTTCTACCGTTGGCTGATAGAGATCCTGCTCGTTGACGACGACGACGGCAACTTAGCCAACGGCACGCCCCACTCAGGGACAATACTCGAGAGTTTTAACAAACATAATTTAGGAGATTATTTATTTTACGAGAATAATTTCGCTCACAATTCATTTGAAGAGACAGACAATACAACAGAGCCTTACACAATCGTGTTCGGTTTCGGGAACAGCAGGCTTATTTTCAACAAACCCGATTCTGCCGTCGTTTACTACAAGGTTTACCCCAAAAGCGGCATACCCCATTCTTACGCCGTAAAAGCATCGGCAGACGAAAGCGGCATCGGATTTACGGCATTGATCCCCCCTCAGGCCGAATTTTCAAGAGTTCAGTACTATGTCGGCCTGTATGTCAAAGACAACAGGCAGATTGCTTTCTTCAAAACACCGGACAGCATACCCTATGAATTCATCGTAGGGTACAAAACGGCTCACTTCGACGGTTTCGAAACCGCAACAAACTGGCAGGTTGGTGGAACGGACTATGACGATCCGGAAAGCGTCGGTCAATGGGAGAGAGGCACACCGGTAATGATCGACTTTTCTGCTGCCGGGTACGATGTCCTGAAACCCGGCGACGACCATACCACCAACGGCAATTATTACTGTACTACAGGGTTAAAAAGCCTGCCTGAAGGAGTCAAAGACTCGCTGACGTTTTTCATTGACAATGTAATACCCGGTGCAACTACAACACTGACATCGCCGGCCTATGACCTGACCGGCCTTGAAAATGTCTGTTTCAAGTATTATCTATATTTCCGGCGTTTCTCAACACCCTGGTTTTTACCTCCCGTGCCTTCCCTTATTACTCAGTTGTCGAATGACGGCGGCATTAACTGGAAAACAGTAAAAATCGACAGAACTGAAGGCAGGTCAGAATGGGTTAAATACCTGATAAAGTTTAACAGCTATCTGAATAGTAGTGACAAGTGTATGATCAGGTTCCAGTATTATACTGAGCCGGGATATGACAACAACCGCAATGCCTACGCAAGCGTTACCCTCGATGATTTCAGCATTCTGACTTCCAACAGCAAGAGTCTCGACGCCGTCGATGAAACCGGGGATGGGGACAATATCATTCAAGCCTGTCCCAATCCATTCTCTGAGGAAACCATAATTAAATATCAATCGGGCATTGCCTGCAATTCGACGGTAACCATTGCTAACCTTCGGGGTGAATCGGTGTTTGGCAGGGAGGCACGAAGCGTTCCCGGCCCGAATACATTTACCTGGAACGGAATGGATAATAATAATCTGCCGGTTTCAGCAGGAGTTTACATATTCAGAATTGTTTGTGGAGGGAAAGTTTATACGGGTAAGCTGATCAGGTTTTAGACAATAATGATTGAAGGTTTCCAATGAAGAAGAAGGGACTCCGGGCATTCTTTGTGAAGGTTATGAGTCCCTGCAGCAATGAACGTAATGTCATAAAATTGAACAATTTAAGCGATTATCTGAAGTGTAGGCTTTCAATTATGCCCGAATAATAACAACAATATATAAATTTTGAAAACACATTTATGAAGAAAAATTAATTGAAACTTATTTTCCTTTTGTGTGTCATTATATTTAAAAGAATATGATATTATTCTTTAGGAATGATGCGAGAGAATAGTAATTCATTTTTGAGATATACATAATAGGATCGAATATGCAGAAAATTCTACTCTTTGGAATACTAATACCGGCAATTTTGGTTGGATATTCAATGGTTTGCTATTCCGGTACGGCTTCCGGAAACGAATACGCGGTACTTCTTGACGAGCAGAAGAACTCTGTAACAACCGGTATGATCCCTGTGAATAATTCAGTTAAAGCAAAGTACTGGAAGGCCTTCTCCCAAAAGAACGGCGCCTGGTCACTGATGATCGACCGGGCGACCGGGACACCGCGCTGTGCTTTCGGCGAGCCTGTGAAAATCGCAGGCTTCAGCCATATTACCGGCGACAATGTGGAAGAAGCTTCCCGGCAGTTCCTGAGGGAGAACCAGGAATTATTCGGCATTGACATTAACAATATCAGGATGATACGTAAAGACTTAGTGAACGGGAAGTGGTATGTCTCGTTCAGGCAGTATTACAAAGGCCTCGAAGTGCTTTTGTCCCGGATAGAACTGAGGATAGTCGAAACAGGTAAAGTGATGGCCTTCGACATCGAATATTTCAACAATATCGGAATCAGTACTGTCCCGGCGCTCTCTGCAGCAGAAGCCGCAGGGTACGCAGACGAAGGCATCGGTTCAAAGGTTAAAACCGACAAAATACTTACGTCGGACAAGGCCTTCATCCTTCCGGTCAAGTCAGGCAGTTCCGTTGAATACCGTTTGGTTTACAATGTAGAAGTCAAACCGGTGGAAGACTATTCAAATTATTGTACCTATGTTGACGCCAACAACGGCGCTGTTGTCTGGAGGTACAACACAGTACAACGGGCTGAGGAATTTGATATCAAAGGGGGAGTTAAGCTGAAAGACTCCGATGGTCAGGAGACAATTGTCCCTTTTGCAAATATGTATGTTGACAAAGGAAGTAAATTGTATTTGTCTGATTCCAAAGGAATTGTGCACTATGACGGAGAAACCCCAGCGGCAGTGTCAACAAAATTTACCGGCCCCTGGGTCAGGATACTTGGTGTTTCCTATACAATAAATAAAGTTACCGACACTGTAAAATCCGGTAATCATTTGACCATGCTTTTGAATGATTCGAATTCCCATACATATGAACGTAACCAGTTTTACCATACAAACTACATCCATGATTTTTACAAAGCGTTAGATCCGCAGCTAAACTGTATCGATATACAATTTTCAGTTTTCCTCAATTACAAACAGCAGGCCAGTGGGCCTAATGCCTATTCTGACGGTGATACGATTGTTTTTATAGGCCTGGGCATTCAATCCGGGCGGTTTCCGGGCGGCCCCGGGGTATTATACCATGAATATGGCCACAGCATCACAACTCTGTTCTATGAATCGAAGGGACAGTCCGAGGGCATGGTTAATTCGACATTGCACGAAGCTATTGCAGACATGACCACAGCTTTCCTGTTGGATGAGTCAAGAATTACAATCGGCGCTTTCAGCGATCCCAATCTATATATAAGGCAATTAAAAAACGATAAGATCTATCCGGACAGTATGAACGGCGAGTCTCACTACGACTCACAAATACTCAGCGGAGCGATGTGGGACCTTAAAGAAAAGACATCTTTGGAACTGGTTAGGAAATTGTCTCATTATGCGCGTTACGGCTTACCTGACGACAGGAATGTCGGCGCTGCATTCTATCAGTGGCTCTTTGAAATCCTGGTTTGCGACGATGATGACGGCAATTTAGCTAACGGAACACCCCATTATAAAGAAATTATCGAGTCATTTAACAGGCATCATATTGGCTTGAACCTGTTTTATACTAATAATTTCAATCACACAGCCTATGAAGAAACCGGCAACACAACAAGTCCATATAAAATTGATTTTGATTTTGGCGATGGTAAATCTGCATTAGGCAGGCCGGACTCAGCTTTTGTTTCTTACCAGGTCCGGTACAAAGGCGAGGTCTCACCATTCCAAACCGTTCCTGCCGTCAGTATTAACAATGACTTCCATTACTCTGCTTCTGTTCCGCCACAGAAACAGTATTCCATTGTTAAATACTTTATCAGGTTATATACCTATGGCTCATCTGAACCTATTACTTTCGGATGCGAGTCCGAAAGCAAGCCTTATGTCTTTTTAGTAGGATTTGACACCTATCTGAAAGATGGCTTCGAAACAAATTCAAACTGGAAGACGGGATCATCTGCAGACAATGCTGTTCATGGAATCTGGGAAAGAGGGCTGCCTTACAAAATTGACATGGTATCCTGGGGCTATGATAGTTCAGAAATTGTTAAACCTGCGGAAAACCATACTTCAAACGGCCGGTATTATTATTCTACAGGACTGTCCTATCCGGATTCTGTTGCTTATGATAAATATGAAATTATTACATACCTTGTTCCTGATGGTAATACATCATTAGCCTCTCCGGTGTTCGATCTCACGAATTATAATAATGTATTTTTTAAATATTATATTTACTTCAGATCATCTATTAATCCGATGTTAAACGGTTTTCCGATTCAAAATCCGTACTTAATAACGGAATTGTCCAATGATGGCGGCGTAACATGGGGAAGGGTCAGCATTGACACAACAGTTGGTAATTCATCCTGGCAGAAAAAATTGATTTGTATCAATGATTACCTTACTACAACCAACAAATGCAGGATAAGGTTCAGGTTTTTCACTTATAACGGCTACCCGATCTTTCTTAGCAGCGCTTCCATCGATGATTTCGAGATACTGACGGCCGGTTCATCCAATGATGTTGACGAAGGCAAACCGGGCCAGGCCGGGATGTTTGTTTGTCCCAATCCATTTACGGATAATATCTCTATCAGCTATAATGCTGAAGCTGACTGCAGAACGTCGATCAATATCAGCAGCCTTCAGGGTGAGTTGATCTATCAAAGTGAGACTCAGAGCACCCCTGGAGTGAACATCTTCGTTTGGGACGGAACCGGCGCCGATCGTCTGCCGGTTCCACAGGGAATATATTTTTATCGTGTCGTAACGGGTAACAGCGTTGCAACTGGAAAAATTATAAAGAATTAGTCCTGCTTGTCAATAATCCGGAGAATTTATGAAGAAATTATTACGTGTTTTTGTAGTGGGATTGTTGCTGATCTTATCGTTTGCTGCCTATGCAACCGGTATTACGGCTTCCGGAGACGAATTCACAGTGCTGCTTCCGGTACAGGCGAATGTTAAGACAAAAAGCCTGACCGCAGTATGTGGTACTGTTAAAGCACAGGACTGGAAAGCCTTCTCCCAAAAGAACGGCGGCTGGTCCCTGATGATCGACCGGGCGACCGGGACACCGCGCTGCGCTTTCGGCGAGCCTGTGAAAATCGCAGGCTTCAGCCATATTACCGGCGACAATGTGGAAGAAGCTTCCCGGCAGTTCCTGAGGGAGAACCAGGAATTATTCGGCATTGACATTAACAATATCAGGATGATACGTAAAGACTTAGTGAACGGGAAGTGGTATGTCTCGTTCAGGCAGTATTACAAAGGCCTCGAAGTGCTTTTGTCCCGGATAGAACTGAGGATAGTCGAAACAGGTAAAGTGATGGCCTTCGACATCGAATATTTCAACAATATCGGAATCAGTACTGTCCCGGCGCTCTCTGCAGCAGAAGCCGCAGGGTACGCAGACGAAGGCATCGGTTCAAAGGTTAAAACCGACAAAATACTTACGTCGGACAAGGCCTTCATCCTTCCGGTCAAGTCAGGCAGTTCCGTTGAATACCGTTTGGTTTACAATGTAGAAGTTAAACCCACAGGAGGTTTTACTAATTATTCCTCTTATGTGGATGCAAACAGCGGGGAAGTGGTCTGGAGGTATAAAACGACACAGGAAGCGGTCAGTTTTTCCGTTCAGGGCGGTATCAAGCTGAAATCCCCAATGTACGGCGCTGACGTATATGTCCCATTTTCGGGGATGAATTTTCAGGTCGGCAACAAAACCTTTACTTCGGACTCTGCAGGCATCGTGCATTGTGGGAATATTACGGACATGACCAATATAAGCGCCGACTTCTCAGGCAGGTGGGTGAAAATTACAGGCAAACAAACCACAATCAGCAAGTATTACGGTACGCTGGTACCGGGTAACCCGTTTGAGGTCAGGTTCAGCGATTTGAATTCTCACACCTATGAACGAAACCAGTTCTACCACACCAATTATATACACGATTTCTACAAAAGGCTGGATCCACAGCTAACCTGCCTCGATACCCAGTTCAATGTTGTCCTGGACTATGAAATTGAAAGCAATTCCAGTCCCAATGCCTATTCCAACGGCGCTGAGATAGTGTTCATTTGTTTGAGCGATCCTTCCGGCCGTTTTCCCGAGGGGCCTTCCATACTGTTCCACGAATATGGCCACAGTATCAATACTTTGTTTTACAAACAAAAAGGCATTAAAAATGGCATGGCCAACTCGACCCTGCACGAGGCAATAGCCGACATGACTTCGGCGTTCCTGCTCGACGAGCCGGAGGTCGGCAAAGGATACTACACGAATTCATTGTCGTCTTTACGTAACTTAAAGAACACAATGATCTATCCCGACAGCATGATCGGAGAAGGCCACTACGATTCGCAGATACTCAGCGGAGCCATGTGGGACCTTAGAGAAAGGACTTCTCTCAAACTGGTCAATAATCTGTTGCACTTCGCCCGCTACGGCCTGGTTGACGGCGAAGATGTGGGTGTGCTGTTCTACCTCTGGCTGCTTGAAACGCTCATTGCCGACGACGACGACGGGAATCTCGCCAACGGTACACCTCATTACAAGGACATCATCGAATGCTATCACAAACATAATATAGGGCCTGAATTGTTCTACATCAACAATTTTTCGCATACATGTTACGAAAACACTGATAATTGTTCTTCGCCCTATAATATCGAATTTGATTTCGGGGACAGCTTGTCGGTTCTTGGCGGCCCCGACTCTCTCTTCGTAGAGTACAGGGTCATATATGGTGGTGTTGCTTCTGAAAGCAAAACTGTTCCGGCAGTGAGCAAAAACAACGACATGCACTATACTGCTGCCATTCCGCCTCAGAAAAAGTATTCCATTGTGAAGTATTTCATAAAAGTCTATAATAGTGGTTTGGCTGATAATACTACATTCGGAGACGTCTTCGAGGCCAATCCCTTCGTTTTTTTGGTAGGCTTTAACACTGTCATGAAAGATGATTTTGAATCCGCGGCGAACTGGTCTGTCGGTTCCCAGGAAGACAATGCTAAACATGGTATTTGGGAAAGAGGAGAGCCTTACCGCTTTGACCTGGCGAATTGGGGAGTAAAAGGGGATTATTACTTTAAACCCGGTGAAAACCACACTCCGAACGGCAATTTCTATTATTCCACCGGTCTGACTTTCTCTAAGCAATACGCCAACAATCAGGATTCCGTCTGCAAGTCATTAGTACCTGACGGCATTACTACGCTGACATCGCCTGTGTTTGACCTTACCCAACTCAACAATGCATACATCGAATACTATCTTTTTTACAAGTCTTATATGTATTTCATCTATGAGTATTTCGGCTATAAACGCCCGGTTTTAATTACACAGCTCTCAAACAACGGAGGCCAGCAGTGGGTTACAATCGATGTCGATTCGATGAATGGGTTTTCGGGCTGGAGGAAAAAAATGATCAATTTCGGGGATTACCTTACTAAAACTTCGAAATGCATGATCAGGCTCAGGTATAAAGTACAGCATGGCTATCGGATGACCATGGGGAGCGCTACTATCGATGATTTCGAGATACTGACGGACGAACCGGTTAACAGTGTGGACGGTGCCGTTGCCTGTACGAACGCGCTTCCCGTTTACCCCAATCCTTTCATTGATCATATTCGTATCAGTTACGAATCCGGAGCTGAGGGTTTGTCATCGATCACTATCAGCAGCCTTCAGGGTGAGTTGATCTATCAAAATGAGATGATGAGCAGCCCTGGTATTAACAGCTTCGTATGGGACGGCACCGACAGAGAAAATCTGCCGGTTCCACGGGGGATGTATATTTATCGTATCGTTTCGGGCAACAGGGTTTTTGCAGGCAAGCTGACCAGGAATTGATTGGGGGGGAAGCTTACTGTCCCAATCGGCAATAGAATTGTTGATTTCATTCAAAAAACCGAATAATATATAAAATAAAAATCGGGTTTTTAACTCTTATATGCAATGAAAAAAACAATACTATATATTTTTATTTGCCTGGTTTTCATACCCGCTGTGCATACCCAGGTTTTTAACACTCCCGAAGAATCGACGGCTTCGGACAGCCTTATTGCTCCCGTGATGGAGATAAAACCTTCTTCCTGCGAAGTTACTATTGACGACACGACAAAGTTTGTCGTCAGGGAAGTAAAAATTCTCAATACCGGCGGCAGCCCCCTGATCATTCAAAGGATACAGGGATCCTGCGGCTGCGCTACGTCAACCATAATGGACAATGTCGTCTATCCCCTCAGCGTAGGAAAGATCATCTTCAATGTAAACCTGGCAGGCCTCAGCAGCGACAAAGCCTATGTGGAGTACCTGATCTACACTAACGACACACGGTCTCCGATCGGCTTCAGGATCCATCTTCAAAAGCAATCATCAAAAACAGGCTGTAAGGACGGAATCAAAAGTTCATGCAAAAAAAACAAGTAACGGGAATGGCTTTGACAAAAAAAATCATTATCGGATAAGGGATTAGAAAATAAGTAGTTATAATTAAGCAATAATACCTGAAAAGAATTCTTGTAACTAAATTTCGTTTTATGTGTCTATATATTAATTAAGTAGAAAAAAAAGAACTTAGATTGGAATTATTATATCATGATCCGGGATAAGTCCGGATTTTAATAAATGTAAAGGGGAGTATATGAGCAATTTCAGAAGAATTATCACCGGAGGAATAGCATTGCTGGCCGTCTTCGTAAGCGGTACACTGTGCAGCTATTCCCAGGCAAAGAACGCAACGGCAAACGACGGTTACGCTGTCCCTCTTCCTGCACAGATGGACCTGAAGACAACCGGGCTGGCCCCTGTTGGCGAATCTGTACAGGCGCAGGGCTGGAAAGACTTTACACAAAAAAACGGGCAATGGCAAATTTCTGTCGATAAAGTGACAGGCGCTCCACGCTGCGCTTTCGGCAAGCCGATTGCAATTGCCGGCTATGACCATATTACCGGTGCCAATGTGGAAGAAGCTGCGCTGCAGTTCTTAAGTGAAAACCAGAAGCTTTTCTGCCTGGATGTAAATAATATACGGATGGTCCGTAAAGACCTCGTTAACGGCAAGTGGTACCTTTCTTTCAGGCAGTACTACAAAGGCATTGAAGTTCTGCTTTCGAGGATTGAACTCAGGATTTCGGAAAAAGGCAGTGTAATGGCCTTCGACGTCGAATATTTCAAAAATATTAATATCAGTACGGAGCCTACAGTCTCTACCGCACAGGCAGTCAGCTATGCCGGCGGAGGCATCAGCCCGAAAGCTAAGTTAGATGTAACAATGGCTGCCGGTAAAACCTTCATACTCCCTGTAAAAAAATCAGGCTCCGTAGATTATCATCTCGTTTACAACGTCAACGTGAAACCAACGGACAAATATGCCTGCTACAGTACTTTTGTAGATGCTCACAACGGCGATGTCGTCTGGAGATATAATACGGTGCACCAGGCTTCGGAATTCTACGTCGAAGGCTCCATCAAACCGAAAACACCTACCGACAATGAAGTAGTAATGCCTTTTGCCGAAATGTACGTTACCGTTGGCGGTACGCAATACACTTCAGACGAAAACGGTAAGGTTGCCTGCAATGTATCATCTTCTACACAGGTACAAGCAACCTTTACAGGCCCCTGGATCAATGTCCTGGGAGAGCAAACCACCATCAGCAGCTATAACGGCCCCTTAGTTTCCGGTACTGTTGTGTTCGACGATAAAAATTCCCATATCTATGAACGCAACATGTTCTACCATGCCAACTACATTCACGACTTCTATAAAAAACTCGATCCGCAGATGACATGCATGGACAGGCAGATGGCAGTAATCCTGAGCTATAAATACGAACAGTACTATGGTGGAGCTAATGCATATTCATCCAGGGATACAATTTGTTTTGTCAATGTCCAGATGTCTGATTCCCGGTTGGCAGGCGGGCCTGCAGTCCTGTTCCACGAGTACGGGCACAGCATCAATACTTTATTCTATGAAGACAAGGGCATATACGAGGGCATGGAGAGTTCTACGCTTCACGAGGCCATTGCCGACATGACTGCCGGATTCCTGCTGGATGAACCGCGAATCGGCATCGGTACTACCACCAAAGATCCTGAAGACTTTATCCGTAACCTGAAGAATACGGCCATTTACCCGGACAGCCTTGTGGGCGAAGGACACAGCGATTCGCGAATCCTCAGCGGCGCCATGTGGGACCTCAGGGAAATGACATCTCTCGATCTCGTACAGAAACTGTCACACTTTGCACGCTACGGACTGCCCGACGACGAGAACACCGGTGTCGTGTTTTACAAGTGGCTGATTGAAACCCTGATCGCTGACGACGACGACGGCGACCTGACAAACGGTACGCCTCATTCCAACGAGATTAAGAAGGCTTTTGACAATCACCACATCGGTACATCATTGTACTTCAGGAATAATTTTTCCCATACTCCTTACGAAGATACTCAGAGCATTGCATCTCCTTATGCAATTGATTTTAACTTCGGCCAGGGTGTACCCATCCTGGGCTATCCCGACTCCGCTGTCGTCAGCTACCGGATTGTTAAGAACGGAGTGCCGTCTCCTTACTATACGGTGCCGGCCACCAGCCAGGTAAACAGCCTTCAGTACTCTTCTGCAATTCCCCAGCAGGATAAATTTACTATAATAAATTATTTTATTAAAGTCTATACATACGGCTCCACCGAACCCACAGTGTTCGGCAGTGGTTCCGAAAATCAGCCCTATATGTTTATGATCGGTTATAACAGGGCCTTCTATGACAGCTTCGAAGGAGAGGACAATGACTGGGAAAACGGTTCCGATGAAGACAATGCATCTGTAGGTTTATGGGAAAAAGGTGAGCCTTTCGAGATAGACCTCGAAAGAATGGACCGTGACATCATCAAACCCGGTACAAACCACACTGAAGGCGGCAACTACCTCTTCTCAACCGGCCTGACCGGCGTTCCGGAAGATAAAAAGAATAATTTATTCTATATCTTCGCCTACCTTATTCCTGACGGCATCACTACACTGAATTCACCTGTCTTCGACATCTCAAAACTCAATGATATTTATTTTAAATATTACTTGTGGTTTAAACAGTATATATATTATTTACAAGACGCGGATTTCGTGCCTAAGCTCGAGACACAACTGTCCAACGACGGAGGCAACACTTGGGTTACAGTGTACGACGATTCTTCGGAAGGCATTGCAGCCTGGGAAAAGAAAATTATTCATTTTACCGATTACCTGCCTAAAACAAATCAATGCATGATAAGGTTCAAGTATCATACAATGGAAGGGTATATGGGCTTCCCGGCAGTTCTGGCAAGTGCTTCGGTAGATGATTTCGAGATACTTACCGCCGACAACAAACAGGATGCTGAGGACGACGGCAGCGTTTTAAACCCGTTACCCGTATGGCCCAACCCATTCTCTAATAACGTTTCTATCTCTTACACTTCCGACATCGACGCCAGGTCAGTCCTGACCATCTCGAACCTGCAGGGCGAGACAGTCTTTACTAAGGAAATCAGCAGCTCTGCCGGACAGAACACCTGTACATGGGACGGTAAAGATAATAGCAACGCCGCTACGGCTCCCGGCATGTATTTCTACAAGATTGCAACCGGAGGTAAACTGGTAGTCGGAAAGATGATCAGGCAGTAACTCTGTTAATCAGATTTTTTGAATATATAATAAAAGAGGCGGTTTTCGGATCGCCTTTTTTTTTTGCATAAATTGCCTTCATATTGAAAATTTCCTGTTACCTTTTAACTAAAAAAACCGTCAACTGTATTAGAGAGATTGTTAAAAAAGGAAATAATGGCAGATTTTGATAAATATAGCGATAGAGAACTGGCAGAAACAATAAGGAAAGACAGCCCATTGTGCGACAAAGCCTTTTTTGTCCTGTACAGCCGCTATTCGGAACAGTTGAATGCATTCTGTAAGTTCAAAGCTGCCTGCGACAGGGACGCCGAAGAAGTATTCCAGGATACATGGGTGCGCTTTCACAGGTCTGTCGTCGAAGGGCGTACGCCCGATTCGGTTCCGGCTTATCTCTATACAATTGCCCGCAATCTTTGTGTTGACCGCTACAGGACAGGCAGGCCCAACGCCATGATTCCCATGGATACCATAGACCTGGAAAAGATTGCCGTTCCTTTCAACCTTCAGGGACAGATAGAAAAAGACGACCTCCTGTCGATTGTCTCGATTGCCGTAAACAACCTCGACGATAAATACAAAGAACCTTTTGTCCTGCAATGGTTCGGCGGCCTGTCTTTCCCAGAAATAGCGGAAATAATGGGTGAGACGACAGGGTGTGTCAAGATGAGAAGCCACCGTGCCATGAATGAATTGATCAGAATTTTGAAACCATATATAATTGAAGTGTCAAAGGAGCAATAGCCATGTCAGATATAGGCCAATTCACAGATTTCATCAAAGGCAGCCTGGATGCGGATTCGGAACAGGCGTTCTTTGACATGCTCGCTGCCGACGGAGGATTGAGGACGGAGTTCAGGACTTTCCTGTCGATTGCAGATTCCGTCAGGAACAACCGCAAAGCCTTTGCTCCTTCGGCTGCACTCACGGCTTCTGTTTTCAGCGCTGTCGGAATGGCCCTTCCAGTTGCTGCACACTCCGGCCCTGAACCTGTTACACGGGGCGGAATCTTTGCTTCGAAGGCCGTAACGATTGTTTCGACTTCCTTCATTACTCTTCTGCTTTCCCTGGGCATTGCCTATTATCTGTTCGACGGGATGAAACAAGCTGCTGTTACTGTCGAAAGCCCGGCAGTGTCTGTTTCCGGCACGGTATTACCTGTGATCGGGAGTATTGCCTCAGACAGAGGCGCCGCAACAGAAAAAGCGCCGGAAAGGGTGATTGTTAAATATGTTCTGGTAAAAGATGAGCCTACGGGGCAGACAGCTGCAGCCCGAAACCAGGCTGCCCCGGATGATGGTAATCCTGCAATGCTTACCGTCAGTGAACCGGGAAGGCCGATTGTCTTAAAAAACATTATTAATATACCCCAGGTCAGGGATTATCCTTCGAACACAATGAAAACGGCAGAAAATGATATGCTCCGGGGCCTGGCGGTGGAATTTTCCGGCAATGCATCATGGAACCTGCCCGAAGGTATAATGACAGATAATTATTCGGCTTTCCACAACATGAACCTGGCTGTTACGTACAAATTCAACGAGAGCCTGAAAGCCGGCGCCGGAGTCAATTGTGAGTCTTTCTATGCCGAATATGAAGGGACCGATCCCGACGGTTCTACATACCTCATCAGGCAGCAGCCCGAATTCATCTCTTATGATGTTTTTGTGAGATACTTTCCTTTCGGCCAGTCAGGGCTGTCACCTTTCGGACAGATGGGTGCCGCCATCAATCAGGGAGGCTTTGTCCTCCGGCCTTCCTTGGGATTGGAATACTTTACTACTCATGAAATTTCACTGTTTGGGGCAGTCGAATACAATTGCTTCTGGTATCAACACCAGGGCATTGCCAAAAGCCCTTCTTCAAAAATTAACCTGAAATATGGTATATCCTATAATTTCTAAGAATAAACAATATGAATAACAAAATTAAAATATTGGCAATGATGATCCTGGTTCCCCTGGTTTTCAGTTGTTCGGACATGATCGACTGCGGCAAATATGAAAAGGATTACATTGACAAAATGATGAGCCCTGCCGATTCGCTCATGTGCCTGGAGTTTGGTGAAGGCGACTTCGGCAGCCTGAAGATGAGTTCGGTATTTACAATTTTCCTGAAAATTACAAACAAGTCCGACAGCCATACAATAACTGTCTATTCGCTGAAACAAAAGAATACCACCGGCCTGTTTTTATACAGCTATCCACATGGCATGCCTTTTACCGTCAGTCCGGGTGAAGATACGGAACTGACCGAGAAAATTGCTGCGAAATGTATTGCCGATGTGTTTGACACAGACTATTATTATGATACCTTAATAGTTAATGAAAACGAGAACTTTTACATACCGGTAAAAGTAAAGATAAGATATTGATTTCCCGGGATTGATATAGACAAAATTCAAGATTGTAATTAAATTATGTAATATTTATAATAAGGAGCGTACAATGAAGAAACTGCTATTGTTAAGTGTGATGATCGCCATTACCGCGGCTTCGTCCGGAGTAACGGCACAGGACAAAGAAGGAGACAGGGTACAACGTAAAGCGACAGGAGTAATCGATGTACAAAAGAATACTGTCAGCAACATTGAACTAAGCCTTGTCAACAACGGTATCCTTGGTTTTAACCCTCAGACCTCCACCGGAGCTACACTCTGGCCTCGTGGCTCGATGAACCAGTATATCTACGGTTCCGGCCTCTGGTTCGGCGCCAGGAAGATGAATCCCGATAAATCCGGACTGTATGATTATGTGGAAATAGGCTATAATCCCAACACCGGACGCTGCTGGTTCGTTCCCGGAATGGTAAAGGACGGAGACAGCGTCAGGGAAGACCTGGCCGACAAATACAGGTTGTATTTCTCAACCGATTTCAATCAGTCTTCCGGCAAACCGCTGCTCCAGGACGATGGCCCCAATTGGCCGCTGTGGGTCTCGGACAAAACTAAGAAGTACCAGTACGGTACTTACAAGCATGACTATGTTGCCGATGTCAACAAACGCAATGAAACGAACTACCCCAACGGGCCCCTGTTTGTTTCCGACGAAGATATTATCAGCATGTACAAAGATACCGACCTGAATGAATTCGACGGCGGCGCTGCAAAACGCAAAGCCCTGGGCTACCCTCTCGGCCTGCAGATACAGTCCTCGGTCTATTCCTGGAATAATGTTGAGATGAAGGATGTGCTAATCATCAGCGACATCGTCGAGAATACTTCTCAGGACACCCTGCTCGACTGCTGGGTCGGCGGATTCTATGACATCGACCTCCTTTACTCAACCAATGGCCCGGCCGGAGCTTCCAACGACAGGGCAAAATTCTTCATCGAGGATGAATCGCTCAATCTTGGTGTGGCATGGACAGAAACAAGCCTGGGAGAAGCTGGGAAAGGCTTTGGCTATATTGGGATTTCATTCCTGGAAACTCCCGCTGTTGACAAAGATGCGTTCATCAGAAACGACAAACTGATATTTGAACCCACAGAACAACTCGGCCTCAAGACATTTGCCACATGGAATATTGAAGATGACCAGAACAGTGACGAAAGGAGATATCAATTTATGTCGTCTATGACCCGCGATGAGGATACCGGCCCCGGCGACAAACGTATGTTCCTGGCTACAGGGCCTTTCAACATGCGTCCCGGCGACAAAGCAAGAGTAGTATTCGCCATTAACTTCGCCATGCCGGCAAAGGGTGGAGAGGCCGACGGCACACTGGAAGACATTGAAGGATTCACAGGCAAAGCTGTCTCCGACAAGCCGCAGGTTGCCGAATACAACACTTCTCTGACAGGTAAACTGAAAATGGTTAAGGATAGGTACTATAACATACCGGCAGTACTCGGCGCCGAGGATTATACGGCTGTTCCCACTGTCCTTCGCAGCTATCCCAATCCTGCAACGGACAATTTATATATCGACTGTCCCGACGGCGCTCAGCATTATGAGATTGTCAGCCTCGAGGGCATCAGGGTTGCAACCGGCGAATTCAGCGGCTCAATCGATGTATCGGCGCTTGTTCCCGGTTTCTACCAGGTGAGGATTGGTAACAATATATCTAAATTCATTAAAATGTAGAAATCACTGGATTATCAGGTTCATTTAAGGGCCGGAGCATCATTGTTCCGGCCCTTTTTGCTAAAAAACATCAGGTAATATAATAATCATTACCTTTTATCGGGCCGGTTTTTTTTACTGCTTATTAAAAAAATAAAGAAAAATGAAAAAAAATCAGTTTTTTTTGGAACTTATTTGCATTTTATGTGTCTTTATTAAAAGGAAATGTACAACAGGATGAAAAGTGTAACATTTTTGGGGTAACGATGATGGTGGGAAGTGGTACATGCTGCTCGGAGAGAGAAAAAAATCCAGGTAAGAAATTTGAGTATTTACCGGATTTCGAAATTGAATTCCCTTAGATAATTAATCTCAGAACAGGCTTGATAGGAGGCTTGTTGTTATATATATAGGATATATTTACGTAAAAAGGAATTTAACGGATAGTTAAACGTAATGATAGAGAGAAGCTATGGTTGATAATGAATTGCGTTCTATGGTGAAAAGAATATTACTGATCCTGATGCTGGCGCCTCTTGGCTGCTTTGCACAGGAGGACTATCCGGACAGCCTGATGACCATCAGGCAACCGGGAACTAATTTCGTAAAAGGTATCGGCATTACAGGGAGCTGGAATAATGATTTCCATATCTCCGAATTCACACAGTTGCCGGGACTGGAAAACTGTTGCCCGAAGTTTAAGAACGGGAGCGGCAGCGGCTTTTCATTGGGACTGACTGTGGATTTCGCTTTGTTCGACAAGCTGAGGCTTACTTTCATTCCCAATTATACAAGCGGTTCGGGTGAACATCTGTATGATGAAAAGAAAACAATAGGCATCAACGGGACAGAATATAGCGGTGTAATAGAACATTCTATAAAAACCTCTTACAGTACCCTGGGGCTGGCAGCCGACCTGGATTATAACATTTGGGAGGGGCTTTTCCTGAGGCTGGGCTTCGAAGCCGGCTACTATTCCGTTTCTACCTACGAACAGAAAGAAACACTGAAGAAGCCTGAGAATTTCGGTACTTTCGAGAACGGCAGCAGGACTCGCAATAAATACAGCGGCGACCTGCCCGACGGCAGCAGCTACCGGCTCGGTATCATTGCCGGTGCCGGCTGGGAACTGCCTCTGAACAGGGAAGGCAGCCTCATGCTGATACCGCAATTGAATTATTCCTTTGGCCTTACCCCCCTGATTAAGGACTATGACTGGAGTGTCAGTATGCTGGAATTGGGCGCTGCCGTAAGGTACCGTTTCCCTGACGGCATTCCGGACACTTCCTACAGGTCATCGCTGAAACTGGACGGTGTCATCGTTAACGCCGAAGGTACAGAGGAGGAGCTTGCCGACATTTCCGTATCCGACTACCTCGAATGCGGCGTTCTCAAATCTTCGGCAATCTATCCACCGGCAATCAGGCTGTTACCTGAAGTAATCACCAGGTCTCCTGTGGCACATTACGCTTTGACTGTCAACCAGGACGGTAAATTAATAAGAAAATATGAGGGCGAAGGCAATGTTCCCGAGTTCTTTGACTGGGACATACCCGGTGATTCGGCGTCCATCATCGGCAGCAGGCAGCCGGTCTCTTTTGTGCTGGACATTACCACTACCGACAATGCCAGCCTGACTTCCAATGTCGTTACAACGGGATTTACAAAGAAGTCCCTCGATATTTCTTCAGATGTTACCTGGGAAGGTTTCAACGACTCTACGAAAAGGGCTTTCAACTTCGACACTCTGGAGATTGCCGAGACGATTTCCACGAACATGAGGCCCCTGCTGAACTATGTTTTCTTTGACAAGAAATCTTCAAAGATACCTGACCGCTATGAACTGATTGCAAAGGAAGAGGCAGCAGCTTTCCGCATCGAACAGCTCAAGGAACTGGGTACGATGGATACATATTACAAGATACTGAATATCGTCGGCAGAAGAATGACGGATTACGATACAGCGACGATTGTACTGACAGGCTGCAACTCCGACGCCGGAGTCGAGAGCAATGCATTTGCCCTTTCCCGTTCCAGGGCCGAATCTGTAAAGAAATACCTTGTAAGTGTCTGGGGAATTGCCCCTGAAAGAATAGTCGTGAAAGCCCGGAACCTGCCTCTTACTCCTTCCAAAACCTCGGAGTTCGAATACTACGACGCTGTCAGGGATGAAAACAGGAGAGTGGAGATTACGGCCTGGGACTGGAGGATACTCGAACCGGTGGTTACTTTCGACACTCTTCGTTCGATAAGCCCGGAGAATATCAGGTTCAAGTGTACCACTAACGGCGACGAGGAACTGGAAAGCAGCAAATTCACTGTGTCCGTTGGCAAAAATGAGATACTCTCGGCTCTTGCCAAAGAGTCAAACAGCAGCCAGAGTGAACTTAATGTTGTAAGTAAAAGAGACTACATCAGGGAGGATAATAACAGAATTGATTACAGCTACGAAGGCCGTAACAAGAAGGGATTTTCCTGTAATGCCAGGGGCTATGTCCCTTACAAAGTGTTCATCAGGGATTCGACCTACGACAGGTACAGCCTCATCCTGTTCGATTTCGACAGTTACAAACTTTCGGAGGCAAATGACAGGATATCCGAATATATCAACACCCGAATTGTACGCTCTTCTTCGGGCAATATACTGGGTACGGTCGATATTGTCGGTTTCACCGATGTGATCGGCAGCCAGAACTATAACCTCGAACTCTCGACGAAACGTGCAGAGTCTATATACAAGGACCTGGGGCCTGAAAGCGACAGAATTACATACCGGGGCATCGGCGAGGAGAAACCGCTCTATCCAGACATATTCCCCGAAGGACGCTTCTATTCCCGTACAGTCACATTAACAGTTAAGAATCCAGTTGAACAAAAATCCGGCAGGTGATATATGAAAACAAAATACGCACTTCTACTTTTTACGGCAATTCTTTTTACGGCCATTCTGACAGAAGCCAAAAGCGACCAGATCAACACTGTCGGCAGGGAGTTCTGGCTGGGATTCATGGAAAACAGCGAATCCGAACAGACCGCAGTATTGACGGTTCACATCAGTTCAAACACAAACACCACAGGTTACCTGGAAATACCGAGGCAGAACTACAAGCGCAATTTCAGCGTACAGGCAAACACGACCATCAGCATCGCGATACCCAATAGTATGGCCATGGCAACCAGGAGTGAAACAGCCGAACCCAAAGCCATTCATGTCGTTGCCCAGAACCTGGTTACAGTCTATGCCCTGAATTATGCCGAGAGGACTTCTGACGCTGCAATTATCCTGCCTGTACAGTCCTTAGGCAAAGAATACTATGTCCAGTCATACAGCATTAAGTATGAATCTTTATTTATGATTGTACCGATCAATGACAGCACAAAAGTTGAGATTACGCCTTCCCAGAGAACCGAGGGGGGATTGCCTGCCGGTAAACGAGACACCGTCGTTTTAAACCGGGGGCAGGTTTACCAGGTCAAATCCCTCGATGGAGGAGACCTGACAGGTTCCCACATCAGGGTTTTGTCGGATGATTCTGTCGCTGTCTTCGGAGGCGCCAACTGCACCTTCGTGGGCAACTGCGGCTATGCCTGCAACCATCTCTTTGACCAGATGGTGGCGGTCAGGGATTACGGCCTTAAGAGTTTCGTTACGGTTCCCTATATGACCCGCTTCGACGGTGACTATTTCAGGATTATGGCCTATTTTGATTCGACCTCGGTTTCCATCAATGGAGTCTTTAAGACTAAACTAAACGCCGGAAAGTACTATGACCTGCTGATTGAAGACCCTTCCTGGATCAGCTCGGACAAGCCGATCTCCGTAGGGCAGTACAGCCGTTCCTATGAATGTGACAATACCGACGCCGACCCGTTCCTGGTTAACCTCAATTCAAGTGAGATGGCCCTCGACAAGATTACGTTCAATTGCTTCCCTTCCGATATCATAGAGCATTACTATGTTAATATAATCACACCGACAGAATCTGTCAATCTTGTCAATTTTGACGGGAACAATATTGCCAGGCAGTTCAAAGTTGTGCCTTCGAAGCCGGCTTTTTCATACGCCCAGCTTACGATTAGCTCCGGCGATCATACTCTTTCCAGCGGCGGCGGAGCCATTGCCTATGTCTATGCTTACGGTTACAGGGAGTCTTACGGCTATTCGGCCGGCTTCAACGTGTTCGGCAATTTTACTCTCAAGGACTGTGAAGAAGACTACTACAATCCTGGGGATACCATTGTCTATCCCATCTCTGTCGAGAAAATGCCTTCGGTTCAGACTGCCGGTGTTCACCGCTTCTCTGCCACGCTTCGTTTTAACCCTAATGTACTCAGGCCTGTGCTCGACAGCACAATGTCATACAAAAATGACGGTATATTAAGTATCAACGGTGAAGTTGAAGACTTAATTACACCGTCGATACTGAAAGAAACGAAATTTATAGTCATGCTCGGCGACAGCGAATGTACAACCATCGAACTGGACACACTCGGATGGGATGACTATATTTTCGATGCAAAGAGCAGGTGCAGGATCTGTGTCCATCTGTGTGAGGCTGACGGAAAACGCCTTGTGCTTTCTACAGATACACTGGCGCTTTCACAGATAATGCCCAATCCTGTCGTCAGCGAAGCCCGGCTGAACTATGTGTTGATTGAACAGGGGCAGACCGACCTGTATATTACAGATGTTCTCGGCAATATTACCGAAATACTGTATTCGGGTATTGCGAAAGCAGGCGTTTACACTGCCGCCGTCAGAGCCCGGGACCTGCCTTCGGGTGTGTATTACTGTGTATTGAAAACGCCTTCGGGGGTAGTTGTCAGAAAGATGAATGTCTGCCGTTAAACTGTTAATTAATGATTCATCCGGTGGCTTCTGTTCATCGGATGAATCAGCTATTCATGGTCTGTCCTGTCAGAGGTCTCTGTAGAGCAGATAGAACGAGCCGTCGATTGAGCCGTAAAACTTTGCATCATTATAGACAAAATCTTTGAAGGATACCGAATTGATGAGGCGGTAGCCGTTCTTTTCGAAGGCCCTTCGAGAACCCATTACCGAGCACTCGACAGCGGCAGCGCTGAAACCGAGCTTTTTGCCGAGCTGAACCGATTGTGCTGCCAGGCCTGAAGCAATACCTTTTCCGGAGTACCCGGGCAGTACCGCCAGTTGGAAAGGCTGGAACAGCTCACCCTTCGAATAATCCTTCTTTATTAGCGGCTCTTCCAGTTCATGGCAGATCGCCATCTCAGCATTGAACATGTTCAGGTAGGGGATGTATTCCTCGGGCAGACCGGGCGACGGGACGAGGGTGTAGTCCCTGTGTGTAAGGGCGCCTACGAGCTTTCCTGTTTCTTCGTCCCTTGCAGCTACCGTCAGGCCAGCTTCAGCAGTGTAGGTAACAAGATGGCTGATCAACACAAGGTGTTTTTGTGGGTCCGGGTTGTTGCAAATGGACATAGGCTCGTGGTTAAGGAACACGTCGTTAATCAGGCGGGCAGCTTCTGCGGCGTCTTTGGGTTTCAGTATCTCATAACTGATCATAATTTCATCTATTCAATCGATAAACATTTGTTACAAAAATATGGAAATAAACAATATAATGTCATTATTTCGAATAGGTAATAACAAAAAGGGGCAGGCCCTTTTCGGAACTGCCCCCTTAGGTGAGGAACCCTGAAAATAATCGGTTATTACGACAACAGGATTTCTTTTTCTTTTGGAACTTCGGGTTCCTTTTTCTCAATCCTGATGTTAAGCATCCCGTTTTCGAACCTGGCATCTATATTGTCCTTATTGATGTTTTCCGGCAGGCAGAAGCTTCTTTCGAAAGAGCCGAACCTTCTTTCAATCCTGTGGTATGTCTTGTCTTCGGATTTTTCTTCCTGTTTGATTTCCCCCTTAATTGTCAGGAGGTTCTCGTCGTTGAGAGTAACCCTGACCTGGTCTTTCGGATAGCCGGGAATTTCAGCCTGGACATAGAAGCTGCCCTTGTCTTCGCTGATGTCAACCTTGGGTAAGAAGCCCGGGTTGTACATGTTTACGGCAGGCCTGTTGTCGAAAATGTTCCAGAAGTTTTCCATTCTGCGAACCATGTTTGTAAACGGATCATATTTTATTAAGTTCATAGCTACCTCCAAATAGCAATGTTGAACATTAGTTTTAATTATTTTTTTAATTTTTTATATTTCAATCAAACATTGCTATAGAGACATATGAAATTCGTGCCAAACTGTAAAAAGCTGACAAAGTGGCATATTGCAATGCAGTAATGACAGAGGGAATGACAAACGGGCAAAATTTAATGACATAATGGCAGTGCAATTTAACCTTCCGAAGGTTCTAAACCTTCGGAAGGTTGGATAAAAAAAAGGCAGGGGATTGAATACCTGCCTTTCTAATGAATTGAAAATAATGTTACAGCTTATAAACCGGCCATTCCGTTCAGGTCTGTAATAAACCCGGCAATCTGCTCCTCTGTGAATCCTTTTGCTCTCGAGACTTCTCCGAGTGTGCCCCAGACAGGCTCTCCGCAGGCAAAGCATTTGATGCCCTTCTCCATGAGATAGGCTACGCTTTCCGGGATTTCCTCCAGCAGTTCTTCGAACGAGGTATTTTCACTGATCATTTTCCTCTCTTCCTTTCTTTTTGCCGGGGAATTTACCTGAAGGAAGCGACAGAATCAGTCCTGCAATTGCCCCGTAACCGGTTGTGACGTACCAGTTCGACTGGAGCGGGCAGCCCGACCGGCAGCCCCAAAGCTCATGGTACAGGAGGCCGGCAGCAGCACCTGCCAGTGTAATCAATCCAATTTTTAAATATTTGTTCATTGCGTTCTCCCGGATATATTTGAAAAGGCACAAAAAGGTCAACCCCACGGTTTGCCGCAGGGTTGACATCCTCGATTAGTCCCTATTTATCGTCATTTTAATTATTACCGATCCCGAATACATCTTCAATGGCTTTCTGGTAATTCTCTTTGGACATTGCCCCGACAGCCATCCTTGGCTTGTCGTCCATGGGGCAAAACAGCACCGAAGGAATGCTCCGGATGCCGAAGGCTGCTGCGAGTTCCTGTTCATCTTCCGTGTTGATCTTGTAAATATCGACCTTACCGGCATAATCCTTTGACAGCTCTTCCATTACCGGCCCAACCATCTTGCACGGCCCGCACCAGTCCGCGTAAAAATCGATGATACAGGGCTTGTCGCCTTCGAATTTCCATTCGTTGTTTGTTTCGAAGTTGAATACCTTCTTGAGAAAGCTTTCTTTAGTCAGGTGTTCCATATTGTTTCCTTATAATTTTTCAAACATAATAACATATTTGAATCTATTAACGAATAACAAAAAACTATATTGCTGTGAAGGAATATAGTTTTGTAAAATTTATTAGTGAAGCAGTATATTTGAAAACAAACTCTTTTAATCGTTACAGGTATTTTATATTTTTGTATGTAATAACTGGTTTTGCAAGAAATGAGGATGAACCGGATGAAGAAAATTGCCGTGCTTACCAGCGGTGGAGATGCGCCGGGCATGAACGCCCATGTCAGGGCGGTCGTAAGGGCTGCCGATGCCCTGGGAATTGAAACAACGGGTGTCGTCGGCGGTTACGAAGGGCTGATGAATTCCGAATTCATACCAATGGGCAGGAAAGAAACCGCCAACATCATCTCACATGGCGGTACCATCCTCAAGACAAGCCGTTCGATGGATTTCATGAAGCCGGAAGGCAGGGCGCGGGCTGCTGCCAACGTAAGGGAAGCCGGCATAGAAGCCATCGTTGCCTGCGGCGGCGACGGCACTTTCCACGGCGCACACTATTTCTGGCTTGAGAACCGGATACCCATCGTCGGCACTCCGGGAACCATCGACAACGACCTTTCCGGTACGGATTACACCATCGGCTATGACACTTCGATTAATACCTGTGCCGAAGCCATCGACAGAATCAGGGACACAGCCGATTCGCACGGCAGGGTTTTTATCATCGAAGTAATGGGGCGCCATGCGGGGTTCATTGCCATGGACGTCGGCGTTGCCTGCGGAGCCGAGTTCATCGCCGTCCCGGAGACAATTACCCAGATGGATGTGCTGTACGAGCGAATATGCAAACAGGGTGCCAACAAAAGGACAATAGTAATTGTGGGCGAGGGCGACGAAGTCGGTGGGGCAAACGTCTTTGCTGCAATTCTTCGGGACCAATATAGTATTGACTCCAAAGTAACGATCCTGGGCCACATCCAGCGCGGGGGCAATCCCACGGTAAGGGACAGGGTACTGGCAAGCCATCTCGGTGTTGCTGCCGTAGAAGCCTTAGTTAACGGCAAAACCGACGTAATGGTCGGCAGGATCAACCACGAGATTGCATTTACACCACTTAATGAGACCTGGGAGAGGAAAAAGCCCCTGAAGGACTACATCATCAGGCTTTCCGACCTCCTGGTCTGAGGTTAATATACTATGAGTGAAAAAAGACAAACAATCGACTTTGCCGGCCTTGTGAGGATGTACCACATACAGGCGCTGATCTACCTCGGTGCGGTGGTGAACCCGCTGACGGACAAGATTGAAAAGAATGTCGAACAGGCACAACTTTTGATTGATATATTGACATTGTTGGAAGAAAAAACGGCCAACAACCTGACCGGCGAAGAAAGCACGATGCTTGAAAACTCGCTGAACAGGCTGAGGACCGAATTAAAAAAGGAATTGAACTGAGGTAAGGCGAAAAAAAATGGAAAAAGTCGGATTGTTCGAAAGCGCCGGAAAACCCGAAGCTATCAAATGGGCAGAAAAAGCTGCCGATATTTTAATCGGCCTTGGCATCGACTGTTGTGCCTCTGCTGACCTGATTACTAATTTCAACAAAGAGGTTGCAAACAAGATCAAGATATGCCGTGTGGACGAATTCGAGAAATTTGTCGATGTGGTCATCAGTTTTGGCGGCGACGGTACCATCCTGGCAGCTTCAAGGGCTTTGGCACAGTCTGACATTCCCATTATGGGGTTCAATGTCGGCAGGCTCGGCTTCCTGGCGGAGTTCTCCGTGCTGGAGATGGAACAGTCCATCAACGACCTGCTCAAGGGCAACTACCGCGTATTAGAGCGCACGATGCTCGAGACGAATGTTAACGGCGAGCTGATTCAGGTGCTTAACGACTTTGTCCTCGAGAAGAAGGACACTTCCCACATGATTACGATACAGGCATTTGTCAACGGCCATTATATCGCCGATTACAGGGTTGACGGCCTCATCATTACTACTCCTACAGGCTCCACGGCCTATTCTCTTTCCTGCGGCGGGCCGATACTGGCGCCAAGCTCCCGTGTGGTCTGCATTACGCCGATCTCGCCCCATTCCCTTACAATCAGGCCCTTAGTCGTTCCCGATTCGAACGAGATTAAGCTGACAGTGAACACAATCGACGAAGCTGTGAGCCTCGTAGCCGACGGCCAGCACAAGAAGGCGCTGATGAACAACGATACTATATATATCAGGCATTCGGAAGCAAGCATCAAGCTGATTAAGCCTTTGAACAGTTCGTACTACGACCTGCTGAGGAAAAAACTGCTCTGGGCTGCCAGCTATGTAGAACCGAAGGCTTAGAGGCTACGCATACAGGATTGTGTAAGCCTGATATTTAGTTTACATGTTTTGTAACAGATATCTGAGTATTAATTATGAATGAGCTTACTGTTCAGGAACCTGTTCAATTTCCAAAGCGGCTCAGGAATTTCTATTTCTTTCATGTTCCCGGAACGGCAGCAATGGTAATTGAATATATTAATTACCTTTTATCATTACCTACAGGAGAATACAGGCCTATTTTTTTCAGTTTTTCATTTACTCACATTTATCCTGAAATATTTATTCTCCTGCTACTCTCAGCCATCCTTGGAATTATATGGAATGTATTGGCAATGTTCTGGATCGTTAAACTAATGATTAAGAAAATCAGGATAAAGGTTTCTAACATCGTCGTATTCTGTTTAACTTTTCTATTATACTCATTAACAATTGTATTAATGATATTACATAAAATATAGTTGAACTATGAAAATTGTACTTTGCAGGCGATTCTGTAACCTGCACCTTAGAGCATCCGTTCTTTGTCAAAAGAAAAGCCAAAAAATAAGGTTAATCCGGCAAGATGGACTATACCTCACAGGTGGAGTCCATCTCAAGAGGGCCGTACACCTAACGAAGATTTCGGCATTTGCATGAACAGGGTGGGGCTGACGGTACATTTTTAGTAATGTGAGTGGCTTTTCACTTGCAACATTTTTTGTTTTCAGGTGTTTATAATATTTTAATGATAGTATGTTGTTAAAATAATGGAAAACTATGAAAATGAAAAGATACACATTGATACTCGCCCTTGCCTGTTCTTCGTTCCTGTTCTATTCCTGCAATGATGATACGGTCAGTACCCAACCGCTGTTTACCTATTCAATATCACACACTGACTGCAAATCAACTATAATGGAAGATACTTCCGGCCTGGATTGCCTCGAATATGAATATGACGGGAGCAATGTGCTGACAATCCATCACATCAATGCCGGTTTCAACTGCTGCCCCGATGATTTCGACGCTGTGATTTCCATGTCCGGTAACTCCATCATCATCGACGAGACAAGGATTGAAGGCAACTGCGATTGTAATTGTCTTTTCGACATGACATACACGATTAAAGGCGTTAAACCCGGTAAATACACGATTTCCTTCAGTGAACCGCTGGTGTACAGTAAGGACTCAGTGCTGGTTTACACGGCAGACCTGGCAAAAGAACCCAACGGCTCCCTATGTGTCGTCCGCGATCACTACCCCTGGGGGATATAATTAATTACGAATGAGGAATGACGAATTACGAATGAGGAATTACGAGCCGAGCGCAGCGAGACCGGCGTAGCCAATTACGAATTACGAATGAGTAGAGCCGCACGGCGTGCGACTCGATGATGTAAACAGGCTCAACTGAAATAGGGCGTCAGTAGTAGAGACAGGTCTCAGACCTGTCTCACACCATCTCGGTCAAAACGAAACTTACAAAGACATTGCTGAGTTAGGAGTTAGGAGTTAGGAGTTAGGAGTTAATTACGAATTACGAGCCGAGCGCAGCGAGACCGGCGTAGCCAATTACGAATTACGAATGAGTAGAGCCGCACGGCGTGCGACTCGATGATGTAAACAGGCTCAACTGAAATAGGGCGTCAGTAGTAGAGACAGGTCTCAGACCTGTCTCACACCATCTCGGTCAAAACGAAACTTACAAAGACATTGCTGAGTTAGGAGTTGTAGGGGGAGAATTACGAATTATTTGAGGGCAATTGGAATACTTGGGGAGAGATAGAGTAAAATTAGGCTCTTCCCTGTTCAGTATGGATTTAAAGAGTACTAATCAAGACGGTTATTGGTATTAGTAGAAATGGTAATCGACAGTAATACAGTAACAAAGCGCCATTACACACCCACCGTCCCCCTCTTGCCAGAGGGGGAGCGCCATGTCAGGTCTTAACCCCTCTAAAAAGAGGGGTGGCTGCGACAGCAGCCGGGGTGTGTCATTGAGATTTGAAAAAAAAATATTTGATTATCTTCACTATTTACCCACTACAAATGCGAAGAAAAAAAATTGCGACGTTTTCGGTGTTAATGTGTTTATACTATTGTGATCGTAGTTAATATTGAAAATTGAAAGATGTTGCGATGAAAACATATATTACAGCCGGAGCGCTGCTTTTGGCGTCTCTTCTTTGCTTTTCCTGCAGTGAGAAAAGTCAGTATCTCGTGTGGAATTGTACAATGACTCATACGGATTGCAAACAGGTGGTTCTGGAGTCAGTGAATGATGATTGCCTCATCTGTAGCATTGACAGGAGCGGCAATGTCTCCATCCATCACATCAACGCCGGCTTCAACTGCTGTCCCGATGATTTCGATATTCCCGTTTCAGTGTCTGACGGTTCCATCATCATCGACGAAACGGGTGTCTCTGGCGACTGCTACTGTGAGTGCCTCTACGATCTTTCTTTTACATTGACCGGACTTCAGACGGGTAAATACAGGATTGTCGTTAAGGAACCACTGCTCCCGAAGGGAGACACAGCGCTTGTGCTGGATATTGATGTACCTGCACAAAAGTATGCTGAAATATGCGCCGGCAGGTCAGCCTATCCCTGGATGGCAGAGTAGATTACAATGATAAAAAACTAGTTTTTTAATATAATTAATTAAATCAAGAAATTATTAATAAGGAGAGTAATATGATGAGGACATTATATCTAATCTTTGCAGCGCTAACTTTAATGACTGTGGCGTGTAACAATACCGATCCCAACCCTGGCGATCCGATAGGCGAATACAAGAACAGGAGCGATTGCAAGTACAACGACATTAAGCTGATGGCCGAGGGGTTCGATTCAACCCGCGAGTGTATTCAATACAAGTATGTTGATAATACACTCATGATTACCCATGTCAATGCAGGCTTGAACTGCTGTCCCGAACCGATGAACGCAACCGTTACGGTAAAAGACGGGGTAATTACAATCGACGAGACCAGAGCTGCCAACAACTGCAAATGCCTCTGCCTTTATGATGTAAACTACACCGTCAATGAACTTCCGGCAGGTACCTATATCATTGAAGCTAAAAGTATGACTGATCTGGCCGGCGACGATGAACTTAAAGGTACTGTTGACCTTGTAAAGAATCCTGAAGGGTCATTCTGTGTCGCCAGGACACACTATCCCTGGGGATTGTAATGGCGCCCGGCATAGGCCGTTAAATTGAAACAGATACATCCTCTGTATTAACCAGTGCGGTTTCCTGCTTATGTGGGAAACCGCCTTTGCTTTCAGTCAAAGAAGATTTTCCTGTACGTAGTCGCTTTACCGATGAAGAGTCCGATGCCCCCTTTGATATTGCCTCTGACGTTGATGCCCGAAAGGCCGAATATGTCGCCGGAAGTTTCGCCCCCTTCATAGCGGGTGAGGAAATAGTCATAGTAAGGCGTATCATAGGAATAAATGAAAGCGTAGTATTTTGACAGATTTTTCTTTATTTCGTTAGTGTCGGATAGAAAGTTATAATAAAAATAGTCAATATACAACGGCAGTATTATCGACCCGTTCTTGAGAGTGTCCGACAGCCTGTAGCAGTAATCTTCATAGTTGTAATACTGCCGGTTTTTATTGATTGAACCGATGAAAACGCCGGATTTTCCCGGACTGAAGCAGACATCCAGGTAATAGTCATAGTAACTGTTATAGTCATCAGACTCAAGGAAGACGGATTTAAAGCTGAAAGAGCTGATGGACACCGAATCGGGAACAGTTGTTTCTCCCGTAGCGGAGAGGCCTTTCCAGTTGACCCGCAGCTTGTAATGGCCTCCGGTTACTGGTACTAAGGCGTTGTTGTAATAACTTTTTGAGGAATTGTCGTAGCTGAGTTTGTATTCATTGCCGTTGTATGTAATTATCGCTTCGGCGTTACTGACGACAGCGCTGTCAACTGTATATTCGGTTAGAGGCGGAAGCGTCCTGGAAATGGTTACGCCGGTTACGGGCTTGCCGCTTTCGAGTACAGCCCTGATTACCAATTGTTCAATGTAGGGTAAATCGGGGTTCACAATCGTTTCTTCACAGGAATTGAACAAAAAAGCGGCAGCAAAGGCAATTATCAACAGATATTCTATTCTTTTCATAGTTTTCACCTTAGAAATTGAAGTTTATACCAAATGTAGGGATTATCGGGAAAAGTGTAATCTGTTTTACGACTTTCCTGCTGTTGGAACCGTCTTCGTCCCATTCGTCGCTGATATACCAGGCAAAGGGGTTACGCCTGTTGTACAGGTTGTAAATGCTTAAATAGATCTGGCTGTCGATACCGAATATTTGCGTGTTGTTGGCAATGTTTACGTCCAGCCTGTGACTGGAAGGGAGCCTGTACCCGTTTCTCTCGGTAAACCGGTAGAATTCATAGGTATAGGTGTCATCGTCATCGACAGGCATGGAATAGACTCCGGTGGGCATTGTGTATGCCTGGCCGGTACCGTAAACCCAGGCTGCCGAGAATTCCCACGTTTCGGAAAATTTGAAGGTAAGTACAACTGAAATGTCATGGCGGCGGTCATAGCGGGGGCTGAACCATTTGCCGTCGTTCAGTGCGTCGAACTTACGCCGTGTCCATGCCAGTGTGTAGCCAATCCATCCTGTAAAATTGCCTATTCTCTTGTTCAGGAAGAGTTCTATGCCGTAAGCTTCACCCATTCCTTTTACGAATTGATCTTCGAGAGGTACCCAGAAACTGAACTCTGCGTTGTCTTTGTACTCATATATATTACTCATTGACTTGTAATAGACTTCGGTTGTAAACAGGTATTCCCCCTCGTAAAACTGGGCTTCCATTCCCAGTGAGCCTTGTACGGAACGCGAAGGTTTTACGGTTTTCGTTGACGGAAACCAAAGGTCCGTAGGCAGTGTAATGTCGTTGCGTACCAGGAGATGTAGGTATTGGTTGGCTACTGCCAGGGCAGCGTTGACGGATACATCGCTGCTGACAGCGTAGGACAACGACAAGCGCGGCTCGAGGTTCAGGTAATTGCCGTTTTCGAAGTAGTAAAGCCGGCAGCCTATGTTCGATGCAAGCAGCGGAGTAATCTTCCATTCATCCTGTACGAAGAAAGCAGCGTCCAGCGATTTGATGGTATTGGAGGGCAGGGGTTCGTCTTCCAGATAGTCCATCGACGAAACCGCATTGGCTTTGAATCTGTGCCAGGTTGTTTCAAACCCGGTCTTGATTGTGTGGTCTCCGGACGGAAAATACTGCATGTCGCCCCGAACGGTGATGTCCTGGGTTCCGGAGTTGACGTCGAAGGTCTGTTTCGATTCGTCGTCGGATAGGTTGACATTGAAAGAATAGTCGGTGTATATCAGTGAGAAGTTTGAGAACAGCACGGGGGAGATGATGTGCATCCATCTCAGGTTGCCGGTCTTGTTACCCCAGTAGATACCCATCGTTTCTTCCACGGCTTCCGGTGTCTCTAATACATCTCTCCCGAAAAAGCCGCTGGCGAATATCCTGTCATTGTCGGATATCTTGTAATTGATTTTTGCATTTAAGTCATAAAAATAATAGCCGGGTACCTCATCCTCATCGTCGAAAGCCATATTGGTAAGTATATCGAGGTACATCCTGCGTCCTGAGACCATGAAGGTAACGTCCTCGCCAATGGGGCCTTCGACCGTTGCCCGGGCGCTGATGAGGCTGATACCGCCGGAACCGGTGAATTTCTCCTTTGTACCTTCCTTCATTGTCATGTCGAGTACACTCGACAGCCTACCGCCATATTCGGCCGGGAAAGCGCCTTTGATGAGCTTGATGTCCCTCAGGGCTTCCGAGTTGAAAGTACTGAGGAAACCGCCGAGATGGCTTGGATTATACACGATGACACCGTCCAGGAGTGTCAGGTTCTGGTCCGGCGAACCACCGCGCACATACAGTCCGCTCGAAAGCTCAGTGGACTGCTTGACACCGGGAAGCAGCTGCAATGTCCGGAATACGTCCGCTTCGCCGAGGGACGGCATCTTTGTAACCATGGAGGGATTGATCTCGACTTTACTGATATTTTCCGTATTGTTAATGGCTTTTTCACCTTTGACGACTACTTCTTCTGTTTGGGCGTCCTTCGTTTCCATGGCAATATTCACCGTCAAATTTTCACCATTTTTCAGGCTGATTAATTTATCGTATCTCGCATAGCCTATGCCTGTTACAACAAGCCTGTAAGAACCGCTGCCGAGAGACGGAATGGAGTAAAACCCGAATTTATTGGTGTAAGCGCCTCTTAACGGCCTGGCGCTTTCCGATGTGTCCGGCGGATAGACGGCAACAGCTATGCCGGTGATATACTCGCCGCTTTTTGCTTCGGTAACAGTACCGGATATGTTGCACTTGTCTGATTGGGCCTGCGCTGTGAGCGTCTTGATGAATAGCGCTGCCATTGCAACAATCAAGGCAATCGTAAGTCGCATCATTAATCACCTTAGAATTTCTGAAAAAACAGTTTTATTCCCGTGACATTTTGAGTTCACAAGAAATTATTCAGTACAAAGAAATATCAAATACAACACGAAATCCTACTCAGGAAAAAACAAACCGGGCAACAATCTGTTTCTTCGAATGTATGAACTATTATGTTATTATAATATTTTACAGGTAACAATCTCCCGGCTTTCGTTCAAATGACCGGCCACGGCAGAATTGAAATAATTATCAAAATATTCAAATGCATATATATAGTAATAATTATCAGAATAGACGCGCTATCTGCTGCCGGCAAAATACTCGGCGACTTTCACAGCTTTCTTCATCCCAATGGCTTTTGCAAGCTCCTCAACCGACACATTCCTGATGTTCCCGACGGAGCCGAACTGTACCAGCAGTTTCTGTGCGGTCTTTTCTCCCAGCCCTTCGATTTCCGTGAGTTCGGTCCTGAGTGTCCTCTTGTCTCTGAGTTTCCTGTGGTATGTGATGGCGAAACGGTGGGCTTCGTCCCGTACCTGTTGTATCAGTTTCAGGCTGCCCGAGGACTTAGGCAGGAGTACCGGTTCAGGGTCGTTCGGAAAGAAGACTTCCTCGAGCCTTTTTGCCAGTCCGACAATTGTAACTTTGTCGAGGATTTTCAACTCTTCGAGAATGCCGACAGCAGCAGACAGTTGTCCCTTGCCACCGTCGATGATAATGAGGTTGGGCAGCGCCTGCTTCTCTTCCACAGCCCTGCTGTAACGTCTCGAAACGACTTCACGCATGGCGGCAAAGTCGTCGTTGGAGGGTACTGTCTTAATCTTGAATTTGCGGTATTCACTCTTGTTTGGTTTGCCGTTTTCGAAAACAACCATCGAAGAGACCAGTTCGGAACCCTGAATGTGAGAATTGTCGAAACACTCGATTCGTGCGGGTGCAGCTTTCAGCCTCAGGTCCCTCTGCAGCGACAGCAGTACCCGCGGAACGGACTGCTCCCTTTTTGCCAGGGCAATGAAATAATCTCTCAAAAGAAATTCGGCATTTGTGTTTGCCATGTTTACGAGCTTCTTCTTCTCACCGGCTTTCGGTACCGTAATCTCGACGCTGCGGCCTTTCTTCTCGGCAAGCCAGGCTTCGATGAACTCAGGTTCACGTAGTTCACAGGGTAGTATTACTTCTTTAGGGATGAAATCGCTTTCTAAGTACCACTTCTCGAGAGTGGTCTGGAGAATCTCTTCAAGTTCCAGGCCGGGAGCTTTGGGAATGATGAAATGGCGCTTGCCCGTCAGCTTCCCGTCCCTGATTTTGAAAACCAGCGAACAGGCTGCGTCGTCGATTTTGGCAACGGCGAAAACATCCCTGTCGAGCAGTTCGGTCGATACGATCTTCTGACGGCAGGTGTATTCCCTCAGATATGTCAGCTTGTTCCTTGTCTCTGCTGCTTCTTCGAATCGAAGCTCTTCGGCAAGCCTCTCCATCTCTTCTTCGAGCAGTTTCTCGAGGTCCTTTGTCTTGCCTATGATTACATCTATTGCCTGCCTGACATTATTGTTGTATTCTTCGTAAGAAGTCAAGCCCTCACATGGCCCCTGGCATTTATGTATATGATAGTCGAGGCAGGTCTTGTGCTTCCTGGAGGCAATGGAATCTTCAGTAATGTTGAGGTTGCAGCTTCGAATGTGGAAAACAGTCCTGATGGTTTTAATGAGCTGCTTCAACTGGCTTGCTTCGGTGATGGGCCCGAAGTACTTCGAGCCGTCCCTGATTACTTTCCTGGTAGTAAATATCCTGGGGTATGGTTCTTTGGTAACCCTGATGTAAGGATAGGATTTGTCGTCCTTAAGCATTATGTTGTAGCGCGGCCTGTTCTTCTTGATGAGGGTGTCTTCGAGAATCAGCGCTTCAGCTTCGGAGTCGGTAATAATGAAGTCCATGTCGTCGATGTTGCCGATCATCGCCTTTGTTTTGGCGTCGGCAGGGCCTCTCTTGTGGAAGTAAGACCGGACGCGGTTTCTCAGGTTCTTAGCCTTACCGATATAGATTATCTTACCGGCAGTGTTCTTATATATATACACTCCGGGGTTCTTCGGCAGGTCCGGCAATTTTGCCAGTACTTTTTCAGGGAACCCGTTTTTGTCTTCATTTATCATCAGCGCTATACCGTTTCGTTATTTATTATGTGCCGCCATCTGTCACGGATTGCGGCTCAGATATCCGGAAAACCAATCATTTTTCCCTGCAAATTTAAGATGGAGACGTTCCATTTCAAAACATCAATATAATGGGAACACCTTCCACCGAAAAATTCTATCCTTAAAATATTCAATGGCAGAAACCCTGTAATTCAATAACAAAAAAATCCTTAACTTTGTTGTCGGCTTAATTGACAATAATTGATTTATTAATTTATATAATGTATTATTATGAGATATTCTAAAGTATTTATACCTACCCTGAAGGAATTGTCGGCGGAAGCAGCCATACCTTCCCATCAGCTGATGTTAAGGGCAGGCCTTGTCAGGCAGCTGGCAGCAGGTGTCTTCTCGTTCCTTCCCTTCGGCTACAATGTGTTGAAGAAAGTGATGAACATTCTGAGGGAAGAGATCGACGCCATCGGCGGCCAGGAATTCCTTCTGCCTGCTCTGAACCCCATTGAGATCTGGGAACAGACCAACAGGGTGGAAGCAATGGGCGACGTGATGTTCCACATCAAAAACAGGGACGGCCTCGTCCTGGCTCCCACGCACGAGGAGATCATTACTTTTCACGCAAGGCAGCACATCAGGTCCTACAGGGATATGCCCCAGATCTGGTACCAGATTCAAACCAAGTTCCGCAATGAACCCAGGCCGAAGTCCGGTGTACTTCGCGGCAGGCAGTTCATCATGAAAGACGCCTATTCACTTGACAATTCATGGGAAGGCCTCGACGTAAGCTACGAAAAGCATTACCAGGCTTACAACAGAATATTCAACCGCTGCAATATTAAATTCTTCGTTGTCGGCGCTTCGAGCGGGGCAATGGGCGGCAGGCAGTCCCAGGAGTTTATGGTCGAGTCGGATTCGGGTGAAGATACATGTGCCGTCAGCGATTCAGGCTATGCTGCCAATGTCGAGGTGGCTACCTCAGCAGTACCTCCAGTCGGCAGAATTGCAGAGAACCTTCCTGTCGAGGAATTTCCCACTCCCATTTCGAAAACCATCGACGACCTCATCGAACATTTCGGACTGCCGGAAGAAAGATGTGCAAAATCGGTATTATATATTGTTGACGACAAACCGGTACTCATCTTCATGCGCGGTAACGACGAACTGAATGAGATTAAGCTGGAGGCAATTTTCAAGACCAATAAACTCAGGCCTGCAGACTCATCCGAATTGATTCAATATACCGGCGCAGACCACGGTTCCATCGGCCCCATCAACCTGAAGACAAAGATGGCAGTAATTGCCGACAATCTCCTGAAAGACGCTAACGGCCTTGTCAGTGGAGCCAACAAAGACGGCTTCCACCTTAAAAACATCGACTTTTCCAGGGATTGTACAATCGACGAATACCATGACCTCAGGACTGTCCGTGAAGGTGAACCCGACATCGTCAACGGCAGCCCTCTCAGGATCGTTAAAGCCATTGAACTGGGGCACATCTTCAAGCTTGGTACAAAATACTCCGACGCTCTCGGTGCAAACTTCCTCGACGAGCAGGGCAACGAAAACCCGATCATCATGGGTAGTTACGGCATCGGCGTAGAGAGAGTCCTTGCGTGTTTCATCGAGCAGAGCCATGACGAAAAGGGTATCATTTGGAAATACCCGTTAACACCCTATCATGTACACCTGATCGGGCTTAACCTCGAGAAATTTGACCTTGTTAAAAATACCTGTGAGGATATTTATCACTCTCTTTCAGCATCCGGCCTCGAAGTCCTTTACGACGACAGGAACGATTCGGCAGGCATCAAATTCAACGATGCCGACCTGCTGGGCGTACCAATACAGGTAATCGCAGGAAAGAAAAACGTCGAAGAAGGAAAGGTTGAAGTCAAACTGCGTGAGACTGACGAAAGACAGATAGTGAACATCAGTGAATTGCACGGGTTCATTAAAAACTTCTATAAATTATAGGCAAAGAAACTCAGACTATGCTCCTGTAGCATATCGAAGGCAGTATAATTAAAAGGGGGTTCGGATAGTATTCCGGATCCTTTTTTTATTATTGTTTCTCCTGCCAAAAGTCCATATCTTTTTTCCGTATTCAGAATAATTACATCATTAAATTTACGTTCAACCATCCCGGTAATTATCCGGAAGCAGGTGTGGCACTCTGTTCCAATCAGAAAAAAGTACAAAATACGGTAATTTTTATATATAAAAAATTTATTTTATGTTCTTTTGTAAGGCCATGAATAATAAGGAATAATGGTAAATCATAGAATAAATATTAGTCAAAAATGAATCATTTCAAAAATTAGAGTGTTATTTAGTAAGTGAGTGAGGAAATTTGTTATTGAAGATAGTATGAATTAAGTATATTTGTAAAAAATATAGTTGTTCAAATAATAAGGAGAACAAAGATAGCCTGGACGGATAAACCCGGTATAGTAAATATAATATAAAGTCATGGGAAAATGCTCATCAGGGCGCCGTATATTATGAGCGGCAGAGGCAATAGTGTTCAGAACATCTTTAAGATATACAATCTGAAATATTTTAATATGAAAACAATATCATGAAAGATAAAAATTTGTTGTACAAATTTTGGAAAAAAAATGAAAAAGAGATTTCTACTGATTGCCCTGGTGTTAGCGATGATAAGTACTATCATCGGTACAGACCCTGTAAAAGCCCAGAAACCGCTTTCAGCCGCCAGTGTCGGAGCTACTAATGCTACATATGTCCCATTAACCTCTTACTACAGTTCACTCGGCCCCAGTTCCTGGTATGGTTCATATTTACAGTATTACCTGCCATTCAATTTCTATTACGATAATCAAAACTGCAGATATGTCACAATGAGCGGTTCGGTAGGCCTCAGGATCAGCCCTCTGACAAGCTGGTACTCAGCCCAGCTGTGGCCGTACAACCAGCAGTACGACTATTTGTATTCCTCCCAGTACAACAGAGGCTATGGAGCTTATCTTTTCCCGTTCTTTGCCACTCACTATTATAACACCAGTTCTCCGAATACCTATATGTACATATACTATACCGGTGTTGCTCCTTACAGGGTTGTGACATTCGAATGGAGGCACTTCGGATGGTACTATTCCCAGTCTCAGTACGGTACTGACCTGAATTGCCAGGTAAGACTCTATGAAACAACAAATAACATCGAATACCATTATGGATCAATGAACAGAGGCTCAGCTACCGTCGGTACGCAGTATTCATACTGGAAAACAGCCTTGGTGGGCTTCATGTGCTATGTACCTGTTACTACACCCCCGACAAACAGTTGGATTAATATCGATCCCAACGGCGATGGAGATTTGGGCTATAACAAATGGGAATCGGGCACACCGAGTAAACCTCTTTCCGAAGGATGGGGCGCTTATTCGACTATCAGGGTTAATGCAGATTTCGACGCTATGAAGACAGGCGATCTGGTCCGTTTGTCTTACGGCATTAAGATCAACGCCGGTTATCCGACTGAAGGAGCAAACCTGAGAAAAGGCTACATCTACGGCGACGGCACCCTGGACCCCAGCGGCTACGGTGATGACCAGAGGCCGGGCCTCCTCATCAGCAATGCTTCTCCTTCGGCTACCTCAAGGATAATAATTTCAGGGCCGGTGTCCTATCCCGTACATTTCAATTACAGGACAATCTATGATGCAACCAATGCAATTACTGACAACGTGCTGACAAGGTATTCGACAAAAACGCCTGCAGCGCCTGCCGGTGACAATATTGCTTTCGGAACGGCGCCCAGCGGTTCTCTGGACATCAAAACCAATGAAGGCCTGATCTCAGGCGGTGCATATTACGTTGATAATAACATCAATTATTCTTCGACAAACTACGACAAAGACTATTATTTTAACATCGCCTCACAATGGGACCTCCAAATTTCATCGGTTATTAATCCCAGGACGAGGGATACATACATGTATTCAGCTTCTTCGGCTGTACCCGTAAAAATTGAAGTTACAAACAAAGGCATTAATAATATTACGAAGTTTTATGCTTTAGCCTACATCTATAATTCTGATGGTGACCAGATTTACACTGATTCAGTTTATTGGGAAGCTGCAACTCCTTCCGAAGAAATCAAGCTGGGCAATACGTACGGTGTAGAATTCGATTCATGGTCTCCAGCCCTCCACGGTGCTGGTAATTACAAGCTTACTGCCTATGTTTACCTCGCCTCTGACGATGAAATCTGGAATAATTACTGGCCATGGCAGACAATCTCAAACGAACACATCTTCAGGGTTGCTCCCGAGTTTGACGCCGAGGCCAATATGGTAATGGAACCTTCCAACATCGATGATTACGGGGAGCCTGAGTCGTATTTCGTCGGCAGGCCTGTCGCACCCAGGATCAGGTACAAGAACAACGGCATCAGCGACATTACGGATGCATATTCGAATGTGGTAATTAAAACACTTGGTACTGACAACGAAGTCTATAACAAACAGAATGTTAAGGTCACAAGTATTCCTTCCGGCTATATCATGAATACCACTGATAAGATTTATGATTTCTTTACTCCTCCTGCTGCCGGCGATTATGAAATTATTGCAACCATCAGCGCTTCCGACGATGATATTAATACCAATGATGTGATCAAAGATACATTCACAGTTGTCGATGCCCTGAACGGAACATATACCGTCGGCCCGAGAAAGAATACAGGCAATGAATACACCGACAGCGTTTACAATTCAAGAAACTTTGTAGAAGTTGATGCCGCCGTCAGCGCCCTGTACGAAAGAGGTGTTACCGGGCCGGTAATCTTCGAATTCACCACTTCCAGCTATGATGTGGGCTATCCCACGTACGAAGGCTTCGGCCCTGCCCTTGAGATGAGAGGCAAAGTTGCCGGTATGAGCGCCGCCAAAACCGTAACCTTCAGGCCTGCTTCAAACTTGATGGCTGCTGAAGGTAACGTTACTGTCCACCTCTATTCTCCTTCCGGTGTCGGCATTATCTTCGGGCAATCACTCGAAGTTTTAAACCCCTATGCAATCATCAATAATATCACCGGCGCTACACGTAAGGACTATACAAAATCAGATGGTTACTATATCTTCGACGGCGGTTCTCAAAGAGCCCTGAAGTTCGTCCTGCATACCAATTCCG
>CAZWLN010000009.1:0-116144 GCA_964634885.1 uncultured Hyphomicrobiales bacterium
ATGAAAGCCATAGAGAAGATGCAGAAAGCGACGTCCGACGAGGATGTGCGGGCAAACGTCCGGTGATGCTGGTAATTATTGTCTTTTTCTTTTCAGAATCCCTGCCAGTTTCACGTAATCAGCCATTTCGTTGTAAACCTGTGCCGATACCCTCAGCCACATCTTTCCGTTCAGGTAGTTGAAAACAACTTCGGTATTGTGTTCTTTGTAGAATTTGTACCGCAATTCGTTCGATTCCTGACCTGTACCCTGGTAATTGCCGGGATATTCCACCGGAGCGAGAAAACCAAGCATATCTCCCGGGACAGGTGGTTTTACTCCGAGGGCATCGCAGACGACGGCGCTTCCTTCCAGGGCCAGATTGTGATTGTACCTGAAGACATTGTCATATCCCAGGGAATTGTAAAAATCGATGGCGTCGCCAAGCGCCAGCCAGGGTGCAGGGTTGCGTGTGCCGGTCCAGTCGAAGCCCGGGATATATCCTTCGCCAAACCCGTGAGAAATAGTCAGTGGTACCATAGTCTCCTGGACAGGATAGTCCGACCAGACGAAAGCGCAGCCTTTGGGTGCATACATCCATTTATGGCAGTTCCCGACATACCAGTCGGGATGGATCTGTTCGATGTTCAACGGCAACATGCCCGGTGCGTGTGCGGCGTCGATTAGAGTCATATAGCCATTGCTGCGGGCCAGTTCCGTCATCTCTTTAACAGGGAAAACCATTCCCGGGCCATACCCGATATGGTCTATGACTGCAATGCCAGGACTGTCGGCAAAGCCTTTACTGAAGCAGTCAATAATCTCTTCGTTGCAGGAAACAGGAAAAGGTATATGAACTTCATTGGTTCTGCAATTAGTGACTTTTGCCGTGTATTCGATTATCTTTCTGACTGCCGGGTAAACGTGGCTGGTGTAAACTATTGTGAAATCGCGTCTCATTGACGGCATCAGGGACTTCATTACGGTACTGATACCTGTGGTAGCGTTTTCCGTTAGAACAATTTTCCGCTGGTCGGCCTTTACGAAAGCTGCCAGCTTGATTATCGTTTTTCTGAGCAATGTAGGGTATTCATCTAGAAAAAAATGAACCGGATTGCGTTCGAGCCTTTCCTCCCATTTCCTTTCAGCCTCCAAAACAGATTTCGGTGTTGCGCCGAATGAACCGTGATTGAGAAAAAGTACATTTTCATCCAGATTCCACATGCTTTTCATCTCTTTACCGAAGTTCATTTTTCAGTCCTTATTTGTTTATTAATTATTACTTTTGCTTCTTCATATGTAAATTGGCCCGGGGCGGTTGAGTATGTACTGTCCGGTGAGACGTACATGAACGGCGCTCCGCAGCCGAGGGACCGGAGGCGGGTTTGTCTGGCCGCTTCTCCCAATCCGAAACAGATGAACCGGCAACCGGTCTTCAATGTATTAAAATAGTTGTAGAAAGACAAAATATGATCATTGTCTTCTTCTGAAACAGATTTGAATGCAAATTTAATGATGTCCGGATTGAAGACGAGATACTCACCCGTCAGCTTTTCCAAATCTGCCAGTCCCGCTATTCCGCTGCTGTCATGATGGGAGAGGATGATCCGGCAGCCGGCAGCTTTTGCCCGGGCAATGAGAGGAACCATCAATCCGCTGTCAGTGTCAGGAGACAGATCGATGTATGAAGCTCCCAGTTCTACTGCCCTGGCGAGGAACTCAAGCCTGGTTCCGTCGTCGTCGCCTGTCTTCCTGTAGGTAGCGATGATTTTTTTCCCGGTTCCGAATATTGAATCGAGAGATTGCAGTTTTGTGTCGCACAGGTCGAACCTGATCTCGGCGAAATCCACACTGCCGAGTATCCCGATTATTTCGTCGGTATTTTTTTTACCTATGCTTACACAGACCATTTTAACTCAAAATTTATTACATTTGACAAAATTTATTAAACAAATTTAATAATGAAACTATGTTAAGGTCAAAATTAAATTTTTCAGTAGGCATGATGATGATCGCCCGTGATTCTTCCGGTACCATCGAACGGGCATTATCTTCTGTCAGTGAGGTATGCAGCCAATTACTGGTCGTCGATACGGGTTCCACCGACAGGACACCTGCCATTGCTGCCTCTATGGGGGCTGAAGTCCTGTTCTTCCGTTGGGTTAACGACTTTGCCGCTGCCCGTAACTTTGCCCTGCAGTTCATGAGAACCGACTGGATTGTGGTGCTTGACAGCGACGAAGAACTGGACCAGGACTCGTTTACCCGCCAGTACTTCCTCGCAAACAATCCTTACTGCGGCGGCATTAAGGTCAATCTGATCAACTACCTGGAAGAAGAAGGCGAACAGGTCGAAACGACACATAAGGCTGTCAGGCTGTTCAGGAATCAACCCGGTGCAAAATACGAAGGTTCGATACATGAACAGGTGTCTCCTTCCATACTTGACACCGGCATGGAGATCATCGACTCTGAAATAAGGATTAAGCATTACGGATATAGTGATCATAACGAAAAGAAATTCGAAAGGAACAAAGCCCTCCTGCTCGCCGAGATTGAAAAGCATCCTGACGACGACTGGTTAAAATACCATCTCGCCGAAACCGAGTTTGCCTGGGGCAACATCTATGAAGCTGAAAAGCTCTTTGTTCCGATTGCCGGCAGCCGGGAACTCGACACTGAACAACAGGAACTTACAGGCATCAGGCTGGGGCAGATTAACTTAGCAAAAGGCGACACAGCCAGGGGGAGAGAAGCCCTTTCATTCATTTCAAAAGACAAAGACCGTGAAGGGCTGCGCCTGTTTGTACTCGGTGCCATCGCTGTAACCGAAGGCAAATACAGTGAAGCTGAACATATATACTATGAAACTGAAATGATGGAATCGGCAATGGTTGGTAAAAAACAGCTAATGAAAAACATAGGGGAGCTGAAAAAGATTACCGGAGGATGATTCCATTAATAACAACATCCGGTAAAAAATAACTAAATATGATGTTTATGCCGGAGAAAATAGTCCGATAATAAATAAAAAAAATAATATTGCATAAATTACGGTAATACAAGTAATTAATAAAATTGAACTGAAAAAAAGTGGAAAAAAAATAAAAAAAAGTGAAAAAAATGTGTAACCAAATTGCGTTTAAATTGTTTATGCTTATGTAATGAAGTTAAATTATGAAAATATGAGTGATGACGAGTTATTCAAATTAATGAATGACAAAAAAGAAGTGGCTGAGAAAGCGTTTTCGGAGCTGTATAATAGGTATTCGGGTAAAATTTACTCATATTGTAGAAGATTTTTAGGAGATCAAAACTTGGCAAAAGACATATTTCAGGATACTTTTATAAAGTTCTACAACATCTCCAAAGAAGAGAGGGAGATGCCCAATGTGTCTGCCTACCTTCTGACGATCGCTCACAATCTGTGCATCAACACAAAAAAAAGGGAAAGATCCCACTATGAAATTGAAGACTATATGGTAACGACAACAGACACAAGACATGAAAACGATGAATTGCTTGAATTGATACATCATGCTATGGAACTGTTGCCGGAAGAATACAAAGAAGTGTTCATTCTCAGGGAATACCAGGGACTGAGCTACCAGGAAACGTCTGAAATACTCCGGATTCCGGCTACGACCGTGAAGATCAGGCTTTTCAGGGCAAGGAACAAAATCAGGGAAATACTGGCTCCTTACCTGGCAGATTTATCTAAGTATTAATAATTTGAGGTTAAAAGATGAACGAGAATAAATATTCCGAAATGCTGACAAGCTACCTCGACGGGGAACTTGAACCGGCGCATGAACCTGAACTCTTCGAGCAGCTCGCCATCGACGGCGACCTGCAGAACGAGATGAATGAACTGCTCGCCATCAGGAATTCAGTTCAGGCCGACAATGCAGCCCTCACACCTCCCGTTGACTCCACAATGGCAATCTTTTCGGCAATTGGATTCAACCTTCCCGACACTGCCGGTCCGAAACCTGAGAAAACAAGGCCCTGGATTGCCCCTATGCTCAAGGTTGCAGTACCTGTAGCGCTGGCCCTTCTTTTAACCTGGTTCCTTGCTTCCGATTACCTTAACAACAGGATGGACAATCTTCAGGAACAGATTACGGAACTGTCCGGTACTGTGAACGGAAACGTCAACAATCGGGCTGAAACCAATGCAATGGAAAGCAGTACACTTCCCAATGCTCCTGTGGCTCCTTCATACCCTGTTGTCTCTTCTGTCGAAACCAGGGAAAAACCCGTACGTTCAACAAGTGCCGCAGCCATAAGAAAAAATGCACCTGCTGTAACTGCTGAAGGCAACGGAACCTCCGCTCCTGAAACCATTGCCAAACCGGATCAGTATGACAATATCAATAATGCGTCAATAGCTGAATCTGTAGTCGATTACCCCGGTCCGAAACACTCTGCTGACCCTGGCCGGACGGGCTTTAACGGAATTGCCGTTAATACGGGCTCACTGCCCTTTGGTAACCCCAATTCTCCTTATTCATTGTACTTCAGGGGCATTACCGCAGGTTCCATTGTGTTGCCATATAAAAACCTCGAAGTAGGAGCCAATAAATTCTATTCGAATATGAGCGCCGGCTTGTATCGTTCGTTCCAGCTATCTACAAGTGCCGAAGATATAATCACAGATATTAAGGTAGGACTCGAAGCAGGCTACGAGCCTTTTGTAATGGGTTACTACAGCAAAGTCGCCTCTGCAGAGCAGACAAACGAGTATTTCATCAAACCAAACCTCCTCTGGAGCACCATTGCTTTGAGGATTGATTACAAGAGTCCTTCCTGGCTTCTGGGCGCTGAACCATACTCACAGATAGCTGTCGGAGGTACTAAATACGGCCCCCTGGTCAAAGTACAGGCCGGCCTGGAATATGACCTGAACAGTTCTTTCGGTTTCAACCTGGGTGTTGAAGGCAGCTCCCTTCTTTTCTACCAGGAACCCAAATGGTACAGCGCCGAAAAACTCAGCGTCGTTTATGGTATGACAATAAAATTCTAATAAATAGAAGGTATAATGATATGAAAAGCTTAAAACTAATAATGATGATCGGGATGGCAGTAATATTGATGTATTCATGTGAATCTCCCTCGGACTATAGCGGGCCGACGGAATCCACTCCAAAAGGCTGGTTTACTCCCAAATTGGCTGCCAATACTGTTGATGTGGAAGAAGATGAGACTCCCTATGCATTCCATGTGTCTGTCGATACATGTTTGTTCAACATATCCCAGGAAAAGAGCAGTATTAACCTGAATCTGCTGCTGAAGTCCGATTCGAACCCTACGACACAAGCCTGGTTTATGGCTTTAAAAGAAATTACCCTGCGGCTCAATACCAAACTCAATGAAGGCGAAGTATATACTGTAACTGAAGAAGACATCAACACAAGCCACGTCGGATTCGATATATACATCTGGCAGGACCCTAATTCCAAGGAATCCATTTATACCAATATTAAGAAATTGAGCGAAACAACAATACGCTACTGGGTTGACAGGAAAAATAAGTACATTTATTTTGATATAAATATCAAACTGCAATGCAATTATACCAGGGTTGAAGTCTATAAAGACGGCAGCACAGGCAATGAAATACCCGAAGGAAAAATTATGGATGTTCATACAAAATTGGCATTTAAGTACTTATATTAAGTAAATTGCATATGGTAAAATATTAAAAAAAGTGTAAAATATTGTTCATGGGATGATTGATGCTTAAAGGTAAAAAAATAGGGTGGCTTCGAACAGGCCTTCTTTTGTTTTTAATACCGGGAGTATTATTGTCCGGTGATTTTGACATTGAGCAGGCGAAGAAAAAACTTCCCGAACTGTTCGGGGCTAATAATGTCGGAACCGAATTCTGGATTACCATACCGCCCTGCAATGAAGAAACAGACGGCGACAATTTTATTAAAATATTCGTCACAACCAATTCCACAACCATGATAAACATTGCTGTGCCCGGCAAAGGCTATTTAGAACAGAAAATGTCAATACCAAACGATGTTGTCGAGTTCAACATTACTCCTTCAGTCGGCCAATGCTATTCTCACTCACCTGAAAAATTACCCCCGGCAGAGAAAGTGTACAGAGGCTATGGAATTCATATATGGGGAGATCAGCCTCTCGTCGTTTACTGTGTCGTCAGATACTCCGGAACCAGCGACGGATTCATCGCATTGCCCGTTTCAACGCTCGGCAGGGATTATGTCGTCAGTTCCTACGGAGATATGGGGTCCATGTACGACGGCAACTATCCAAGTGAAACCGGCATCGTATCGCCCTATGATAATAACAAAGTCAAATTTACCCTCGGGGGGAACGTCGTAACCAAGACAGCAGGCGGCCTGGTCCCGGGAAAGTATGACGAAAAAATACTCGATAAAGGCGATGTATGGATGATATCCTCATACGGCTTCGAAGGCGACCTCTCAGGAAGCAGGATCGTTGCCGACAAGCCCGTAAGTTCCGTCTCCGGTAACTATTGCGCTAATATACCCATTAATAACCGCTGGTGCGACTATTCCGTCGAGATGGACCTACCGACATATACATGGGGCTACTACTACCCTGTCCCAAAAATTCACGGACGGAAATATTCATCGCTCATAAGAATTTATGCAAAAGAAAATTATACGAAGATATACAGGGACGGAGTCCAGATCGGCAACCTCACTGAAACAGAAAACGGCGGAACCAGCGGCAAAGGCTGGACCGAACTGAGGCTGATACCAATGGGGCAGGATCCTGCTTCGGCAGTGATTTCCGGCGACAAACCCATTTCCGTGACCTTGTGCAACACAGGTGTGGAAGAAGACGGCAATCCCAAACCCAACAGCGATCCGTTCCTGATGTATATTACCCCCGTCGAACAATTCCAGAAAGAGATTACCTTTGCAACCCCCGGAGTCCACGGCGGGCAAAACTTCAAAGAGAACTACCTGAACCTTGTCTATTGCCTCGATTCGAACGGCAATATGCCCGATGATATTCAATTCGGCTATGTCTCCTCAGGAGATTACGTTTGGGAGACCATAAGAACAAAATTTGCCAGCTATGACGAAAGATTCAGGCTCGACATCGACGGCAGAATGTATGCCGTTAAAAATATTACCCTGCCGGGAGACGGAGTGTATAAGATCAGAGCTGAGAAACCTTTTGCCGTGTATTCCTACGGTTACGGCAATTGCGACTCATACGGCTATCCCACAAGTACGGCGCTCCTGGACCTGGAAAAGGCCGATACCTCAGCTCCCGTTCCGGTTTGGAAACTCAGATGCGACGGCAATACGACTTCAGCAAGTGTCAGGGATCTGCCTGAAAACAGCAAGGGACGCTCCAACATGGGAACAATTTTCTACGATTCGGAAAACAGCTATAACTATGATTTCTACCATAAAGAGTTTGTTCCGGGCCAAGTACAGGAAGTCAGCTGGGGGCTCGAGATCATCGATCCTAAGCTCGACGCCAGGGCTGTAATCACTTTTACAGACAAGAGCGGCAATGATACGACAATTGAAATTAAACACAGTGCCTTCAACATCTCCGTCAATCCCCCATACGTTAACCTGGGTATCCTGAAGGCCGGCAAAGACACCACAATTAAATTTGTTGTAAAGAACCTTTCCGAACAATCTGCAGTTACCGTTACCCGATTGGAACTCAAATCTAAGGACCAGAACTTCCAGCTCGACGGCGTATCTCTGCCGTTCAGTCTTTTACCTAATGAAACAAGGGAGGTCGGTGTGAAGTTCCGGCCACTTACTGCCGGGTTCTATCGGGACTCACTGGGCATCGGGGATACCTGCGTCTTCAGGTGTGTATCAGAGCTGGCCTCGGAAGTGGGGGAACCGGTACTGCAGGTCTCCGACATCAACTTCGGCAGTTCAACCGTACACAAAAAGGTTGTCAAAAGCTTCCATATAAAGAATACCGGCAATGTCGATGCTGTCATTACTGGCTACAAAGGCAACTATCATAGCGTCTATTCACATGATCTCATGACGATAGACTCTGCCAAACCTTTAATATTGAAACCGGGAGGTTCCGGAAAATCTGTCGAAGTGCAATTCAACCCCGACGATGAGGGTAAATATGATGATTCGATTGTATTTGTTTCCGACGCCGGCCCTCAGTCCGATGTGAAAGCTCTCATTACCGGTGTCGGCATCAAACCCGGACTGCTCGCCAACAGCTATGACTGGGACAGCGTACGCATATATCGCACTGCCCACCCCGTCGCACCCTATGATAACAACTGGGTCCCCGGGCAGCCCCGTGCCGTCTGGCTTCAGAACAACGGCACTGAAGATGTCGTAATCAACAGCATCAAAATAGTTACTGTCAAAGGTGACAGCAGCGCCTTCAAATTTCAGAAGGATGACTTCCTTGTCACATTGAAACCCAACGACTCACTTTTAGTTGATGTTAAGTTCCTGCCTGCTAAAGTCGGTGAGCATGAGATTAATATCATCTATAATAGTAATGGCGGTTTAAACGCCATGTCGGTACTCAGGGGAACCGGCATTGTGCCAAGGGTCCGTACCGAAGATATGGACTTCGGAATTACCCTGGCTAAAGACAATGAAAATATCCGGAAACGGAAAGTGAAAATCTGGAATGTAAACTATGAATGGGCAGACAGCGTTACTATCGCCGATCTGCTGTCCACGCCATCCTCTACGGATATTTCTCCTGTCCTGAGCAGCCTTGGTACAAAAGGTTTTGCATACGACAAAGCAACGCTGTTTGCTAAAAACAACGGTAAGTCCGTTGTAATTCAACCAGGTGATTCCATTGAAATCGAAGCGGCATTCGTTGCCCGGACTGACGGCTTGCACCAGGCTGTCCTGACAACATCGAGCGACGCTGAGGAGGAAGCCTCTTCAGTTTGGACCGGTTACGGGGAAATGGAACTGCTTGACATCCACAACAGTACCGAAACCCCATGTGTCGGTACCCAGGGCTGGCTCAATATCGAACTGACAAATCTCGGTACAAAAAGCATCGAATTCACAAGGCTGGAGTTCAAACCCTATGTCTCTGTCTTCTCTTTTGACGACCCGGATGTAGCCCAGGGTTTCACTCTGATGCCGGCAGAAATCAAACAGATATTGATTTCCTTTATTCCGACAGATGATCAGACAGAATCAACCTCTCTTGTTTTTCATAATGACACGAAGAACTATAGTGACATTGAAATCAATCTGGCCGGTACCGGCATCCGTTACAAAAAAGAAACATCCGTCGTTCCTCAGACTCAGGTAAAAACCGTTGGCGAAAGAGCTGCCGTCAACATATATTTGCTCGACAGCGGCGGGTCAATTTCTATGGCCGGGCTGGATTCCATGGCGATGACCATATATTATAATAATAATTTCCTGATTCCTGACAGCATATTCCTGGGAGAAGCTCTTGCCACCGGCTATCATTTTACCGAAGGTTCACCTCAGGTAAACCAGGTTTACAACGACTCTACCGGCACGATTACGATGATGATCAAAGCAGATGAAGGAAAAAATTTCGATGTGAACGGCGACCTGCTCGGTGTGGAATTCCGTACTTACCTGCCTTCGTCGTCTTCGCATATAGCCAACATATCCCATAGTATCAGCACACTTACCAATGAATGCATCAATATTACTGCTTCAGGTTCAGGTGTCATTGAAATGAGGGATGTATGTGCGGGAGATAAACTGAAGATAATAAGGAATGATAAAATTAACGGAATAAACCTGATTAAACCGAACCCTGTAAGCGACGGCGGAGCCAATGTCGAATACTTTACAGCCCGGGAAGGATGGGCCGAGATTAAGGTATATAATGCCACAGGCGAACTCGTAATGGTACCTCTCGCTGAGTGGGTAAAAGCCGGAAGACACAGCCTGGAGTTCGATACGAACAATCTCACCACAGGCATGTACACTGTACTGTTCTCAGCCGGGACGTTCATTGAAAGCCGGAGTTTCTGTGTTGTTAAATGATTAAAATACAGCACAGGAACCGATATTGCAACTATCTGGCAGAAATAAATAGTTGATATTATTTAATTGAAAATTAATGATAATGAATAATGAAAGGAGGATAAAAGTATATGGCCGACACTGGGGACTTGTTAATTGTCATATGCTAATAATTGTTTTAAAAATGGTTTCATTTGATGATTTCAAGTAAAAAAGGGTATAAAATTCATGTAAAACAAACAGGAAAGGGAAAAATATTAAAAATGAGTTTTCTTGATAAAATTATTATGATTAAATTGTAAAGAAAATGTTGATTTAATAATAATCGAAATCTGTAAAAGATTGTTTTTACAATATAGAGGGTGTATGATTATGAAAAAACTTAGACTAATGCTGCTTCTTGCTGCGTTGTTCCTATCAGGTATCCCCAACCTGGTCTCAGGAGACTACGAGATTGAGCAGGTTAAGAAGAAATTACCTAAAATGCTTGGAGCAAACAACGTAGGTAAAGAATTCTGGTTCACAATTCCTCCATGCTTCGAAGACGAATCGGGAGGCTATGACAACTTCATTAAAGTGTATGTTACAACACCTGCAAAGACAGTTGTAACCCTGGAAATTCCCGGTAAAGGCTACTCCATTCAAAAGACATCGATCCCCAACGATGTCATTGAATTCAACGTCACACCGGTAGCAGGCTGTCCCTGGACAAAAACAGGACCCACTAAATCACCTGAAGAAAAGATCTGGAAAGGCGCCGGCATTCACGTTTTTGCCGATTATCCCTTAGTTGTTTACGGTGTTGTAAGATACCGTGCTACCAGCGACGGATTCCTTGCCTATCCTGCCTCTTCGTTGGGTAATGATTACTATGCCGCTTCATACGGCAGTATGGACGCCTTAACCGGCGGTCAGTATTTCCCCAGCCTTGTCGGTGTCGTTGCAGCCTACGACAATACCAACATCAAATTCACACTTGGCGGCAACTCCTATACACAGACATCAGGCGGCATGAAGCAAGGCGACAGTAAACCCTTTACCTTAGCTAAAGGCGACGTTGTAATGTTTGCTTCCAACGGAGCTGCACAGGACCTTACAGGCAGCCATATTGTCGGTAACAAACCCTTCGGCGTCGTTTCCGGCAACTATTGCACAAATATCCCGATCGATAACCGCTGGTGCGACTATACGGTTGAGATGGACATGCCGACATTTACCTGGGGTACCATTTACAATGTTCCCAAGGTAATCGGCAGAAAGTATGCATCTCTTATCCGCGTGTTTGCAAGGGAAAAAGGTAACACCATAATCTCCCGTGACGGAGCTCCCATCGCAACCCTTACCGACAACTCCGGCAAGCAGAACAAGAGCTGGATTGAAGTCAGGCTTGTACCTATGGGTGAATCTCCTGCCTCGGCTGTAATTACCGGCGACAAGCCGATCAGTGTTACACTTTACAACACAGGTGTACAGGAAGACGGCTCGCCGATGCCTAACAGCGACCCGTTCATCGAGGCACAAACACCAATCGAACAGTACCAGAAAGAAATCACTTTCTGCTGCCCCGGCGTAACGGGCGGTTTGAAGTTCAACGAGAACTACCTCAACCTGGTCTATGAAACAGACTCCAACCAGAATACACCCGACGATCTGGAATATGCACAGGTTATCAACGGCGAGTATTACTGGGAAAAAATAAAATATAAGTTCAGTGGTTCTGATGAACTTTTCAAGATGAAAACCAACGGCAAACAGTATGCTGTTAAGAACATTACACTTCCTGCCGTCGGCGTATTCAAGATCAGGGCAGACAAGCCTTTTGCCGCCTATTCCTACGGCTATGCCTATTGCGACTCCTACGGATTCCCGACCAGCGCGGCTCTGATGGATATAGAAAAACCCGACACCGTCTGTCCGCACCCGACCTGGACTCCTAATTGCGACGGCCACGTCGAGGACGGCGTCGTCAAGGACTTGCCGGACGATGCAGAAGTACGTTCCAACCTGGCAATGATCGTGTTCGACTCCGAACTCAGTTACAATTACCAGTTCAAATACGAGGACTTCATTCCCGGTACGGACCAGACTACAACATGGTCACTGTATGTAGTTGACCTCGCACAGGACGCAAAAGCTGTAATCACATTCACCGACAGGCGCGGTAACGACACAACTATTATAATTGAATACTTTGCAATGCAGGTTACAATCGAACCTAATATGCTCGACTGGGGACTGCTGCAGATCGGCAAAAAGATCGAAATACCGTTCACAGTAAGGAATCTCTCCAAAACATCGGCTGTTACAATTACTGAGCTTAAACTCAAAGACGGTACACAGGGCTTTGAGCTGATCGGCGTATCTCTTCCGTTTACAATTCCCGAAAACAGTTCCAAGACTTTCAAAGCCAGCTTCACATCCACGGTTGAAGGCAGTTTCTCCGATTCGCTCGGCCTTGGCGACACCTGCGTGTTCTCATACAGGATACCGCTGGTCGCAAAAGTAGGCGAACCTGTAATCAATGTTGGAAGCATCGACTTCGGTAAAGTTACAGTCGGCGAAATAGCCGTTAAAGACTTCGTCATCGAGAACAATGGAACCACAGACCTGACTGTCAGTGCATTCTCTGGACCCTCGGCTCCATACACCCGTGACGCAAGCCTGTCTCAGGACATCACTAAAGCAGATCCGCTCGTGATCCCTTCAGGCAAGGCTTCTACCAGTTACACATTAACTTTCAGGCCTACAGCAGTTGGTACCTTCACAGACCAGATCGTATTCTCCAGCGATGCCGGCAAAATCGACAGCATCCTCGAGATTACAGGCATCGGCATCCAGCCCGGCCTCGTAGCCAACAGCTATGACTGGGGCAGGGTAAGGATCGACAGGCCTAACCATCCGATGGGCCCCTACCCGAACACATGGGTACCGGGTGAACCCCAGGCCATTCTCCTCAAGAACAACGGCACTGAGAAAGTTATTATTAACGATATAAACGTTACTGTAATCAAGGGTGACGAATCTGCATTCATCTTTACAAATGGCGAAAATGACTTTACCCGTACCCTTATGCCCGGCGAATCACACCTGGTCGATGTCAAATTCCAGCCCAAGACCGCCGGCGAACATGAGATACAGATTACCTACGTCAGCAACGCAGAGTCACCGGTAACCACACTCAAAGGTATTGGCCTTGTACCTAAAGGCCAGACCGAGAACAAGGATTTCGGAATGACGCTGATCAAAGACGAGACAATGCGTAAAGACGACGTAATCAAGTTCTGGAACGAAGTTTACGAATGGCAGGATACACTGGTCATTACAAACTTCAGTTTGGACAACGGCAAGATATCTGAGATTATAACTGCATACGGCACAGAAGGCTACAGGTTCGACAAAGCCGCTGAAATGGCAAAGACAACAACTTCCGACAATGCTTCGGACAAGATCATCTTAGCCCCCGGCGACACGATCTACATTTCAGCCCAGTATGTTGCCCAGCACGAAAACACAAACACTGCCAACCTTGTTACCGTCAGCGACGCTGAAACTGAAATGACTTCAGTACTTACAGGCGAAGGCAGGTCGCAGAACATCGATGCTCCTGACAACAACCTTACTGAATGCGTAACAAATCCCGACAGCGCTAATGACTATTATTTAATACCTATCAATGTTACTAACGACGCTACATACAAAGTGGAAGTTTCAGGAGTTAACTTTACCAATCCCTACGGTAACGTTTTCAGCTATGCAAACCCGAACGATGTAAAATTTACTTTGAATCCCGGTCAGACCAACACGTTCAACGTAAAATTCAAACCGGTAGTCGAAGGTACTTTCGAGACAGACGTTCAGTTCATCAACGACACAAAGAACAAGAATCCCGAAGTGGCACACATTACCGGTATTGGTACCCATTTTGTCAGAGAATGCATGATGGAGCCGAAGACACGTGTAATCGATCCCAAAGAAGAACATACTGTCGCCGTACACCTTCAACCAGGCGTTGACATCAGCCCTGCCGGCCTGTCAAACATCATCGTCGATGTTTACTATGAGAACAACTTCCTCAAACCCGGTAAGGTTGAACTCGGTTCTGCACTGCCTTCCAGCGATTACAACCTGGAAGATTACCAGATTACCGAAGATATGGGCAACGGACAGGGTAAGATTACTGCTAAGATCGTATCCAAAGGCAATGCAAACTTCAACGTCAGCGGTGAAGTGCTCAGGATCACATTCAAAGCCTATCTCCCGACAACGACGGATGCAATTGCAGACCTTACAGACACAATCAGGACAGACGACAATCCCTGCGCCGACATCATTACGACAGGCGGCTGCACCATCGAAGTCAATCCGGTTTGCGTCGGCAACCTGTTGAGAGTAACAAAACTGTTCGGTACAAACAGCATTAATCTCATTAAACCCAACCCCGTAGGCATTGACGGCGCGAACATCGAGTTTACCGTCGCTAACGAAGGCTGGACAGAGATTAAAGTGTTCAATGCGAACGGCCAGTTGGTTGTAACTCCGATCTCGACAATACTGAAAGCCGGTGAATACAACTTCAGGCTTGAAACAAGAGACCTGCCGTCCGGATCATACACAATCCAGATGACAACAGGCGATTACTTACAGACACGTAACCTCAATGTAGTCAAATAACCAACGGCTGCATAGAGAAGATAACCAACGCCGGAGCCGAAAGCTCCGGCGTTTTTATTAATATTTAATATTATGAACAAATATTAATCAAATATAAATGAAAAGCTTACGTTTACCGTTAAACTCAAAAAACTAAATAGAATAAATAAAAAATATGTTTTGGCGTTCAAAAAAGAAAAGTAACGATAAAGAAAATAATATTGAGTTTGGAATCGACAAAGAAGCAGATCTGGCCTGTTTGCTTAGGGAATGCACCAATAATCTTCACAAACACAACGATAAATTAATCACTAAAGCCTTCCATTGGTGCTATGAAGCCAATAGGAACAGGGTACTGAAGTCGGGCGACCCTTTTTACACCTATCCTCTCTCTGTGGCTCTCATCATCATCAACGAGATTGCACTCGACGACACTTCTGTCATTTCGGTGCTCCTGGCCGGCGCCATTCACCAGAACAGCCCTTACAGCCTGAGCGACATCAGTGTGGAATTCAGCGGCACAATTACCGAAATTGTCGAGAACCTGATTGCCATCAAGACAATCGATCCAGGCGCTTTCTCACAGTTGGAGAATTACAGGCGGATACTTCTGTCTCTTTTCAAAGACGTAAGGATCATCCTGATTATGCTGGCAGACAAACTGCACAGCCTGCGAACACTGGAATACCTGTCCGAAGAAAAACAGCTTCACAGGGCAAAGGAAGCAATGGAGGTATATGCCCCATTCGCCCAGAGGTTCGGCTTGTTCCATCTGAAGTGGGAGATTGAGGATCATGCCTTTAAATACATTAATCCGGGAGCCTACAACGAAATAAAGAATGCCCTCAAATTGACAAGGGTTGAGAGGGAAGAATACCTTAAGAAATTCACGAAGCCACTACAGGACCGGATTGTCAAAGTTGACCTGTTTAAGAAGAAGAATATTGGTATTGAAATCACTGCCCGCGCAAAACATATATATTCGATTTTCAATAAAATGATTGCCCGCGAGAAAGGTATGGACGAATTGTACGACCTGTTTGCCGTCAGGATAATCATCGACTCGGAGGACAATTCACTCTGCTTCCTTGCTTACGGCGTGCTGACGGAACTGTACAAACCTGTTCCGGGCACTTTCAAGAATTATATCTCCAGTCCGAAGAAGAATGGTTACCAATCCCTGCATACTGCTGTCTTCGGGCCTGACGACAAACCTGTCGAAGTACAGATCCGTACCCGGAAGATGCACGAGGTCTCAGAAAGGGGCGTCGCTGCCCATTTCGATTATAAACGCGGCTTACTGCCGGCTCAGTCGGTACTCGACGACAAGAACCTGCTCGAATGGATGAACCATGTCCGGGGGATATTCGAGAACGCAGTCGAACTCGAGAACCCTGAAGAAATACTTGAAAGCGTCAAAAACAACCTTTTCCAGGATGAGATATATGTCTTTACTCCGAAGAAGGAGTTCCGTGTACTGCCGAAGGATTCCACCCCGCTCGATTTCGCTTATAACATACACAGCGAGATCGGCAACCACTGCATCGGCGCCAAAGTGAACTCGAGGGTTGTACCTTTGAATTATAAATTAAAGAGCGGGGAACAGATTGAGATTCTTACCTCGAAGAAGCAGAAACCCTCGAAGGAATGGCTTGAATTCGTAATTACGAACCGCGCTAAAGCACACATTAATAAATACTTCAAGGACGAGTACAGAAACCATTTCGAAAAGGGCAGGGAAAACTGGGATAAGCTTCTCAATTACATGAAACTGATGATTACTGAAGACGACTTCGCCAATATACTTAAAGAATTGAACTTTGATGACAATGAGTCTTTCTACGTTGCTGTCGGCAGTGAAGCCCTCGATCTGACACTCCTCTACCAGTATATGAAAGATAAGTATTACCAGAACGGCGGAGACGCCAATCTCAATATTGCTGCCGTTTTCAACGGAACCAGCGAAGAGGAGAAGAAGAACAACACCGACAATCTTATTCAAAGCGGGGCTGTCAACGTAAACTATGCCGATTGCTGCAATCCTCTTCCCGGAGACCCAATCGTCGGAGTAGTGGACGAATCGGGCGAGGTGGTCGTTCACCACAAGGATTGCCGCAGGGTTCAGGAATACCGCATCGACCACCAGTTCTCAATTTTCGAGATTGAATGGCCCCAGGACATTAAGAAAGAGTTCTCTGCCAGGTTGAAGATTACTGCTTCTGAAGACAGCGAGGTAATTAACAGCATTACTCATGCCATCCTCATGACGAACGATGTAGGGCTGAAAAGCTTCAATATCGATTCGAAGAAATCCGGCATGGAAGGTAACATTACCCTCAAAATCAAGAATCTCACGAGCCTTAGCGAGGTTATCAACAAGATTAAAGCCATCGAGGGTATTCAAACGCTCGAAAGAGTGATTGATTAGGCAGGAGAAACCGGAAAACTGCAAGCAGAGATAACAATAAACGAAACAACCCGGTGGGACGATGCCTTCCGGGTTGTTCTCATATTTGCTCAATATTATTGCTTCAGTGAAGTGATTTCCTATTTCTCAGTAAGGTCGGGCTTTACGCTTTCGATGATCGATCCGACCGCCTCGGTGTATTTGTCAACCATTGCCGGTGTGCCTGCTCCGTGCATAAACAGGTAGTTATTGTTCTCTCCGGGAAAGAGCGCTACAATCAGGGACATCTCTTCGGAACCTGATTTGCCGCTTCCTTCCACATAGATGATCGTTGAACCGGACAGTTCTTTGGTTTGTACTTCGCCTAATTTAAGGTCTGTGTACTGTTTACTAATGGTTTCCAATGCTGCTGTCGTTGCTGCTTCAAGGTTTGCACCTTCAACCGAAGTAAATGTAATTGCAATCGGCTCCTCGCCGACGCCGGCAGTCAGGATCCCCTCCTCGTTCTCTACTGTCCATCCGGCAGGGAATGTGACCGTCAATCCAAGATCTTCGAATTTGTACTCATTGCACATAATTCCGATAGTCATAATAAAATACATCAGGGCTGCGACCGGGAAAAATTTCTTCATAAAGACCTTTCAAATAAAAAATAAATACTCCAATTTACTTATCGGAGTATTCTACAATAACTATACCAATAAATCGGATTTATTCGGCCATCAACCTGTAAACCTGGTGTCCACTGTGGGCAAAGCCGTCGAAGTAACCGGTGAACCATTGGTTCAGGGCAATGCCTCCTGCTTCGGAGGCTGAGAGGTCTTGAGGAGTTTCAACGCCACCGGTCCTGATAACATGGAATTCCTCGCGGAGCGTCTTCGTTTTGACATATGACGAGGCAATCGAAGCCAGCTTCAGTGATTGTTCCCTGAGGGGCCTGCCGCTGACACCGCCGCCGAACCTGCTGCAGAAGTAATTGAAACACTTCTTTTCCGAAGGTTCAATCATCGTTTCGATATGCTGATAATTGACTGAGGTATTGCCCAGGTTAATGCCTCCGAAACCAAGATCGGTAAGGATGTCGATCAAAGGCGGCAGCAAAGCCTCGTCAGTGTCGTTCGACAGCTTGACGATGAGGGGCAGGTTTCTCGGCTTCAGCCTGATGAAGTTCTTTGCAATGTATTCCAGCCTGGAGATGAGGAGTGAATCGAGTCCGGAAGAATCCACATGATTGTCATGGGGAACGTTGGGGCAGCTTTCGTTTATCTCGATGAAATCGACAGCGGCTCGCTCGTAGAGCTTGATGCCGACAACGAGGCCTTTGGCAGCTTCGTTGCCTGAGAGGCCGGGGTTGGCTGCAATGCTTGCACCGATGGGGCAGTATTCTTGTTTAGAGAGAAATGACAAGGCCTTTGCAACGGTTGCGTGCCCCGGATTGGGCAGGCCCATCCAGTTGGAAGCCGCGTGAGAACTGGGATAGGGCATGAAAGGATGATTGATCATCATCCGTTTGTTCCCTTTGATAGGCCTGGCAGTGGTCGTGCCTGCGAGGTATGCGCCGGCACCCTGTAAGGTCACGGTGTAATAGGCCTCGCCCTTTTTGAACATACCTGCCGCGTTGAAGATATTGGAGGCGAAACCGATGTCCCACAATGTCTTACGGCAGGAAGCGGGAGGGGAGTAGCTTTTCTTGCCGGGACGGTCTTTAGCCAGCATCGACAGGAATAATTTCCTGCCGTATGAATAGACGAAAGCCGGGAAAAACGGCGGCAGTTTCAGGACCAGGCTTCTCAGTCGCAGATCTGACTTTGCAGTAAATTCACATAAGCTCACTATTCTATCCGCCTTTGCTCTTACAATTCTTTTCTCAGACGTGCAACCGGTATTCTTAGTTGCTCCCGGTATTTCGCAACAGTCCTGCGTGCCACGTTGTAACCTTTGACTTTCAGGTCGTGAGCAATTTTATCATCGCTCAGTGGTTTCTTCTTCGATTCCTGGTCAATTATTTCCTTTATTATGTTTTTGATGACAGTGGTGGAAATCTCCTCGCCGTCTTCGTTGGGCAGCGCTTCGCTGAAGAAATACTTCAGTTCATAGGTGCCGAAGGAGGTCTGGACGTATTTCCCGTTTACAATCCTGCACACGGTGGAAATGTCCAGGCCGGTCTTTTCCGAAACATCTTTGTAAATCAGGGGTTTCAGGCCTTGTTCGCCCTTGTCGAAGAAATCGCGCTGCAGGGCGGCAATCGCTGTCATTACTTTCAGCATCGTAATCTTGCGCTGGCGTATGGCCTGGATGAGAAACTTGGCGTCTTCGTACTTATTCCTGATCCATTCGCGTGTTTCTTTGTTGAACATTTTATAGTTGGACTGGCGTTTTATTCTTTCGTAGGCCGGGCTAAGCTTAAGAGTAGGTATCCTGCTGTCGTTGACGGTAATCAGCAATTCGTCTGAGTCTTCTTCTTTTTCGATGACGAAGTCGGGAAGGACAGTGTTGATCTCAGCCTGGAAATCACCGCCGCCCGGTTTGGGATTGAGGGTGCGAATGTAGTCGAGCGCTTCCTTGAGGTAATCTTCGGTAACTTCGAGTTGCTTGATGATGACATGGTAGTGTTTCATCGAAAAAGCTTCGTATGCATCGCGCAGTATCTCAATTGCCAGTTTCTGTGCCGCATTCGGCTTGGGTATGGCATAGAGCTGCGCCAGCAGGCATTCTCTCATGTTCCTTGAGCCAATGCCGGGAGGTTCGAGGCTCTGGATGACCTTAAGCATTTTCTCAGCTTCGGCTGAAGTAATAGGTTTGAAGAAATCAATTTTTTTCTCTTCAATCGAAGATTCGACCATTACTTCTTCGTCTTCAAATCCTTCTGTCTCGAGGTAATCATAGTTCTCCCCTGTCATGCTCAGGACGTTCCTGTCGATTGCAAACTGGCGGGCAGGATTGTCGGTCGCCTCGCTGCCGTTTCCGTTCCCGTTGCCGTTATTTTTTACTGCATTGAGTGATTGCTGTGCTTCGTAGTTGATCTCTGCGAACAGTTCGTTTGTTTCGGAAATGATTTCCTGCAGGTCGCGCCTGAGGTATCCGTCATCGTCGATGTTACCGAGTAACTGCTCACCGAGGAAATGCAGTTCCTTGGGAAGGCTCAGAAGCCTTAGCTGTTCGGCCAGGTCTTCGATGAAAGAAACGTGTGCCTTGATCTGGAACGGTTCATTGTCGTCGTCGTCGCCCATTCCCTGTTTTCCTTTGGAAGCAGAATAGCTGTCTTCCTGCCATATCATTTTGTAGAACTCGAAGGGGTCCTGTTCTTCGTCGATACGGCTTTTGAAGTCTGTTGCTTCATCATGGTAATCACTGTCCGGCACAGGTGAATCAGAGTATTCTTGTGGGAACTCAGGGGCATCCTCGCTGCCGAAATCAGCGTCGGGGCTTGGGATGTCTGTTTCGGCAGAATCGAGCATCGGATTCTGTTCAATCTCCTGTATTACCTGTTGTTCGAGCTGAATGACAGGCAACTGCAACAGTTTCAGGTACTGAATCTGCTGAGGAGTCAGTGTTTGTGTTAACGAAGTCTTTAGGTCGAGAGACAGTTTCATATTTTTCTCATTTCATTAATTTACTTATTCAGTAACGAGCCTGTTTTGACATAATTGTCAAGGAAATCGTACCATTCTTCACCGAAAGCCCTGACGAGGGCGCTTTTCAGGGACTGGTGCATCAGTACCCTGTTCCGGGCGCCGTTTTGCAGCGCTGTCCGGCACTCGTCAATCTTCTCATAGTGAAGATAGGTGCCGCCGTAGTTCTTCACCCTAATCGGGAACAGGTGGCAGGACAAAGGTTTCCTGAAAGTGGACTTTCCGTCAAAGTATGCTTTCTCCAAAGCACACTTTGCGACGTCTCCCTCGTAATAGACAAATACACAGTCTCGCTTGTTGATGCAAACGGTAGTGTATGCGCCGGGGTAGCCGTCCACTATCCCTTTCTTCTGTATTATGTCCAAAGAACGCTTTGAAAGATACTGTTTTGCGATTTCTGCGTTTGTCGTCAGAACGTCGATCTCTTCGTCAAGTACAGGAGCCCCGAACTCGCCTTCGAAGGTGCAGCAGGCTCCTTTGCATTGCTCCAGGTCGCACATAAAGAATGTACCCGGTATGTCTGCGTCGATTAAAATATTGTCAATTAAAAACATTCCATTATGTAATTATACTAAATAAAAACTATTTATCGAAGTGAAAAATAAGAAAAATTGGTATTTATAAAAAATTCGTGCCAATTTTTTTTTCTTTTTATAAAAAAAAATTTAAATGATTTGAAAATGAAGATACTTTTAGCTAAATTAACTTGTTTTGTATTGAATTTGGAAAGATGACAGCCATGAGAAAAATTAATATAATAGCCCTGGCAATTATTTTGCTCAGTGTCTTTTGTGCAGTTGCCGAAGATATGGACAAGACCATCAAGGAGATGAAGCAGGCAAGGAAACTGTTCCGCCGCCACATGCAGTATGCTCATCCCAGGCCGGTTGTGCCTCAGGTTGTGCCCGGAACCGAAGACGCCAGGGTACCGGTTCTCCAGGAAGAGTCGGCTTCTCTTTTCATCAATGTCAACGCCATCGACAGTGAAAAAGGGATTTCTTCTTCACAACTAATGCAGAACGAATCGTCGGTTGCGGTCAATCCGCTTAATACGAAGAATCTCATCGCTTCGGCTGTCGATTACCGCGACACGTCCGCCGCCTGGGTCTATGTGTCGCACGACGGCGGTAAGACCTGGACGAATATCAAACTGGGAAGGCCATTTGTTGGCTGGACTTCTTCAAACGATCCGTCCGTTGCCTTCGACCCCGACGGAAACGGGTACATGGTTTACGGCGCCTTCGGCGATTTTGACGATTCCACCAACCAGCTTGTCGGTGAAAACGGGATTTTCATGGCAAAGACTACAGACCAGGGTTACACATGGAGAGCGCATATACCGATCATCTATCACAGGGGGACACAGACTCTCGATTCCACCTTCGAGGATAAGTATTACATTACAATCGACAATTCACCGTCGTCGCCTCAGTACAAGCACATGTATATACCCTGGAAAAGGATGTTCGCCCGCGACTCTGCAACACAGATCGTCATGGCCAAATCCACCGACAGGGGAGAAACCTGGAGCTTGCCGGTACCGGTGAGCAACAAGATCAGGAATACCTCCGAAGACACTACCTACGGCCAAAGCTTCCCCTTGATTGCCTGCGGGCCGGAAGGCGAGGTCTATGCCGTCTGGAACCACGGTACAGCCCACGGTGTCGGCTTTGCCAGGTCAACCGACGGAGGAGCCACATTCTCCTCTCCGAAGATTATACAGAATTATGAAATATTCGGTACTACGAGAGATATTTCTACTGAAGCCGGTGTCGAGGAATGGAGGCATACGCTCAAGGGTAAAGTGCGCGCCGAATCCTATCCTGTAATTGCTACCGACATTCGCGAAGGAGGCCGTAAAGGATATATCTATCTCTGTTGGGCCGGCGGCAATGTCCCCGATATTTTCTTTTCGAGATCGACCGACGGCGGAAACAACTGGAGTACACCCGTTGTCGTCCATTCGGACAAGGGCAACGACCAGTTCTGGCCCTGGATGAATGTGGACCCGGTTACCGGCGACCTGATGATCAGCTACTTTGACAGCAGGAACGACAGCAGTAACAAGCTTGTCGAGTGTTTTGTAAGCTATTCTTCCGACGGTGGCCTGAACTGGATCGACCGGCGGGCAGCGGATTTCGCCCACGACCTCAGTAAGAATCCGTTCTATGGGCACTTTGCAGGCGATTACAGCGGACTGGCGTTCTACAACGGCATCGGCTATCCCACCTGGGTGGATATGCGCAATGTTACTCCGCCTTATTACTGCGACAGCGATGTCTATTCAGCCATCGTCAATACACGGGTGCCTGCTCCTTCCGAAGATCTGGAGGTTACGGTAATACCCGAAGAAACAGGGAAACTGAAACTGACATGGACACCTGTTTACAAAAGGGCATTCGGCCAGCCCATTACACCCGATGAACTGACGTTCAGCCTGTTCAGGGACGGAAAATATCTTGCAACCATTGAGGGCGGGGTCGCCGAGTACCTGGACGAAGGGCTTACTCCTTACAAGGAATACCACTACGACTTGTACAGCGTTATTGCTTCCGACACAAGTACTCCTGCAATCGACTCCGGTTTTGCCGGCGGCTCCGAAGCTCCGGGCAAGCCGCAGATTGTTTCATGGAACAACAGCGACAACAACGAGGTTACGCTAAGTGCAAAGCTGCCGGTTTTCAGGGAAGACGGCCAGACACGCCTTGTCAATCTTGCAGGCGTTGCAATATACAGGAATAATGTTTTTGTAAAAAATGTATCACTCAGTACGGCAGACACCGGAAAGACAGTGGAAGTAAAGGATACGCCAGAAAACAGGGGATGGTATTCGTACAAACTGAAAGTCTTCGACAACAGTCAAACTCCGAATCTGAGCGAATTCAGCGCCGATCAGCTGCTTTACACCGGCGCCCTTCCCAATACCGTTGACGAGAGCTTCGAGGGCGCTGTTTCCACTTCATGGTATGAGAACAAGTGGGGGATTGCCTCTTCATTCGCAAGAACCGGTAAGAATTCATTGACAGATTCGCCTACAGGTAATTATGAAAATAACAAGTCAACATCTGCAATGTTGTTCCCTGTTCGAATAAAAAGTGAGAACTGCGCAATCAGCTTCTGGCACGCAGCAATCGTAGAAGCCAAAGACACTGCTTTCTTCGAGTATTCCGACGACCGTGGAGTGACCTGGAACCAGCTTGGCGGGTACAATATGGCGGGCTATGAAAACTGGCAGGACCAGACTCTGGAGCAGGCAGACTGGAAGTACGAGTCCTTTACAAAACAGTTTACGGGCAAAGACATAATCTTCAGATTCAGGCTGTCTTCCAGCATCTTCGTTAACAAGGACGGCTGGTATATCGACGATTTTAAGGTACAGGACGCTAACTCGGTTGAAGAGGGCAGCCCGTCGGCGGCGCTCGTTGCCTGGCCCAATCCTGCAACGGACAGGCTCTTTGTGAGGCTTCCGGCAAACCAGGCCGCTTCTGTCAGGAGTGTAGAAATATGCGACCTCTACGGCAGGCAGGTTCTGTCGGGAACAGGCTCTACCGAAGAGAACGGGGTGATCGGCATCGATCTGCGTGGCTTTGTGAACGGCGTCTATTATATCAGCGTAGAACTGGACAACGGCAATACTTACAGGCACAATTTCCTCGTTGCGAGGTAAAAGCTTTTGTCTCTGTAATTAATAGTACGGATGAAAAACGATATATATACTTTCCGAATTGTGTTTTAAAGGATTCGGCCAGGGGGCAGGCTCCTATATCCCTCATGTGCTTCTCTGCCTTATGATTGACTGCAATGCCGGGCCTTACCACACAGTGGGAAGTCGCCAATGGGGAATGATTCCAGTGGAAACGTGAGTCTTTCAATTATTTCACAATATCCGGTAATAATTGAACTCAATATGTGAAGCGAATAAGAATGAATTGAAGATAAATCTTTTTATAAAAATTTTGTAACGTTTTCATTATTGATGTGTCTATGATTATGTGAAATAGTAACTTACAAACAGGAGATCATCATGAAAAGATTTTACGTTTTACTATTCTCAATCATAGTCATTACTGCTTATAGTGCATATCCTTACGATGTAAAATATCTTAGTAACGGAATCCCCGATAAAGCCTTCTTCAGCCCCGACGGCTCCAGGCTTGCTTCCTGTGGCGGAGGGGGTATCTGCATTTGGGATGCTGCAACATTTGATACCATATTGACTATCAGGGAAAATACCGGTTTTGTGGAATGCATTGCGTACAGTCCTGACGGAAAGGCAATTGTCAGTGGGAGTAAGGAATCCGTTAAACTCCGGGATGCGAATACAGGTAAAGAAATCATGACCATGCCGGGAGATAATAAATTTATTTCAATTGTCAGATTCAGCCCGGATGGAACTCAAATTTACTCATCGGGTGAATCGGGTATAAAAATCTGGGATGCAAAAACCGGAGCCTTCATCAGGACATTGGAAAATAGTATGTTGCCGGTTCTGGATCTCAGTATCAGCCCGGACGGCACAAAAGCAGCTGCCAGCAGTATCAATATAAATGTAATATGGGACACTAACACCGGTGAAATAATCACGACTTTACCCGGAGATGATAATATGGTGGCGGCCATTACTTTCAGCCCCGATGGCAGTAAACTCGCCTCTACGGCAGACACAATGATCTGCATTTGGGATCCCAATACAGGTAAGTTGATAAGATCGCTAATCGGACATAAGTATCAGGTTACAAGCCTGGATTTCAGTCCGGACGGCAGCCGGCTGGCCAGTGGCAGCAGTGATGGGATGAAGTTTTGGGACGCTGCTACCGGTGCTATGATCAGGTCAATTGCCGTAGATGAAAATGAAATACATAACCTGGACTATAGTCCGGATGGAACTACTATTGCCGGTACAAGCAAATATTACTGGATAAAGGTGTGGAATGTCGCAACAGGTGATTTATTAAACACTTTATCGGGATATGGCGAAGGTGTATTAGGGGTAGGATACAGTTCTGACAGTAAAAAAATTGCGAGCGCTACCAGTCGGGCAATAACCCTGTGGGATGCGGAAACGACACAACAAATTAAGATATTGAACGAAAAAGGGTTATTCATTAATGAACTCTGTTGCAGCCCCGACGGGAGTAAAGCTGCAATTGCAATAAGTGATTCAGTTAAAGTCATGGATTTGGAAACCGGTATGATGATTGAAAAACTTACCGGCCACAGCAATATCGTGTCTTCTGTCAGCTTCAGTCCTGACGGCAGCAAAATTGCCAGTGGCAGTGGTGATCAATCGGTCAGGATTTGGGATGTTAATTCGGGAAAACTCATTGTAACATTGTATAGCAATGCAAAAAGTGTTTTCTGTGTGCGTTTCAGTCCTGACGGGAAAAAAATTGCCGCCTCATGCGGCGATACAACCATAAAGATATGGGATTTGGAGACATACAATATTACCAACATCATTAATGACGCTGAAAGCTTTGTTTTTTGTATGGATTTCAGTCCTGACGGGAAAAATCTTGTAAGCGAGAGCAAATACAACATAATTAAGATTTGGGACATCGCTACTGGTAAAGTTCAGATGGAACTATACGGCCATAAAGACAGGATTAAAAGCATTCGCTATAGTCCGGACGGGAGGACGATGGCCAGTACGGGCTATGATCAAACCGTCAAATACTGGAATGCCTCTACAGGCAAATTGATTGCTACTCTTACCGGTTCCAACGATTGGTGTTCAAGTCTCTGTTACAGCCCTGACGGGAGAAAAATTGTAGTCGGAAGCAAGGACGGCATGGTGAGGATCTGGAATGTGTCGGATATAAATTCAGTTGCAGATGAAGGAGCGGCCGAAGAGTCCGATGTATCGTCCTGGCTGGCGCCGAATCCTGCTTCCGGCCTACTTATCGTCGGGTTGCCGGCGGGTAAGGCTGACGAGATTAAAAGCATTGCAATCTATGACTTCAGCGGAAGGCTGGTTTCGAACCATAGCGGATACTTCACACACGGGAACCGTGTCAGTATTGACCTGAACGGTTTTCCAAAAGGTATATATTACGTATCCATCGAATTTAATAACGATGCAGCTTACCGCCGGAGTTTCTTAGTTACAAAGTAAAGACTTTATTACATAGAATTAGCAGGGTACGGTAAGGGCTTTGCTTCGTGAAGCGGTGTGGGACAGTATTACTCTATCCCCTGTCTAAATAAAAAATTGTCATTGTCGATAATTTCTTAACTTTGCATTAGTTAAGTTAATGCTTGTAATGTGAACTTATAGAAAATTGAGGTTATAGTGAAAAAAATGATATTGTTGACGGTTCTTCTTTCAGCTGTGCTGTTTGGTTTCAATCCCACATTCTGCCTGGGGAACAACGAACCCGAACGAAGGCAGTCCGTCCCCGAAGCGACAAAGGGAACAGATGGCGACAAAACAGACGATGAATTCGAATCATACTGGGCTTCTTTCGTTACTGCCCTGCAATCTGCCGACACCGAGACTTTGGGGAAACTGGTTTACAGTGGCGCCCTGTCGTTTGACCTGTCCTATGATGACCCCAAAGTAAGCTATGAAAAACTGGAAACAGCGGCGTATTGCGAAGGACTGAAAGAATACCTGAATCTCTTCAGCCATTCTAAGCTTCACGGCTCATACTATGAAACAGCCTTCGATACGAACTGGCAGCCTCTTGACTGTGTGTTCAGGTGTATCATGGTTGAAAAGATGGACACCACAAGGCCTTTGTTCAAATCGGCGATACATCCATTAGTACCGGAGAAGGATATAATTAAGAAGTTCAAGTTCCCTAAACAGTCTCCGGTTTACATTGTCGAGGTCTCGACGGAGATACTGGCGACCGAGTACTGCCAGCAGAACATCCAGGGCTATCCTGAAACACAGTTGGAGATGTTCTTTGCTAAAGTCGGCAGCGAGTTCAAATTAGTCGCAGTTACTTACACGGCGCCGGAGTAGAGCCGACGATTGAAAGGTGAAAAAAAGAAAAAGCCCGGCAGAATCAATGTTCTGCCGGGCTTTTTTTCGAGCCAACAGCCGGACTTGAACCGGCGACCTGCTCATTACGAAAGTTTTCCCGGAGATTTGTTAAATACACAGCTATCCTTGTTTCCCAACAATATCAGTAATCTTGAGGGACGGAAATGGGACGGTTGATGCTGAGTTATTGAAAACAACATTTGATATCAATCATTGAAAATATTTTCAAGTAAGTGAAACCTATATCTGGCAATGAGGTTATATAGTGTAATGGAAATTGAAAATAATGAATAATAAACAAATTTATAATATTTTGTTTGTATATTTATAAAATATTTTGTATTATATTATTGGCTTGAAAATTGAAGAATAATATTTTCAATCCATTAATATTTTAAGTAGATAGCATAGAGATTGATTGTAAAACTGTGCTATACTTTAAGTTATGAAGTACCATTAATATGTATTTGGAAAGCCAATGAAAAAATCGAATTTGATAAGAATATTAAAAGTACTTGCACTCTGTATTGCTCTTCTTATAATGCTTTATCAGCCAATTTATTCTGCTAAATTTCCCTACCCTATTATATTTGTTCATGGAATAAGCGATAGAAATAAAAGCTGGGAAAAACTGTTCAAAGAAATTCGACCTTTATTCAATATACCATCAAATATTCCTGAAAATAATATTTCTAATGGAATTGTTTTCCATGCGTTACTGAATGCTTCGTCATCTACGAATATATGGGGCAATAATAATGTTAAAAATGATGATGATGATGACGTTATTTACAAATTTATTGAAAACGAACAATTGCAAAATTCTGACATATATTTTATTAATTTTGATTGCTATTGGAATGAGGATTCTAAATATCCAACTCTAATTACATACCCTGTAAAAGGGTTAAATTTAACACATCCTGGAGACAATTACTATTGTCTATATAATTTTGATTCAAAAAGTAATGAGAGTGCAGTTTATAAACAAGGATACGCTCTCAGTAAAGCAATTGATGCAGTACTCAAAGCTACCGGTTCTGAAAAAGTAATTTTAGTCGGACATTCAATGGGAGGTCTTTCAATCAGAGAATATCTTCAAAGATATGAAAATGGAAACCCGAAATGGTGGGAGATAAATATAGGACATCATGTAGCAAAAGTTATTACAATAGGGACTCCACATTATGGCTCTGACTTATTAAAGATTGATGCAATTGGGAATTTTATTGGTTTAAATACTATAATTACAAGATCAAAGAGTGAAGCATTACGAGATTTAAGAAAAAGCAGTGTTTATCTAAATAATAATAGTAATGATCCAAATTATGAATGTGGTGCTTTTGGTGAAGACATAATTAATTTATATTTTAATCAAGATATTAATTGTAATGGAAATCCTCGTATTGATGATATTCCCGGTCTTAATTCACCTATTAATTTACCTTCTGATATATCTTTTACATATATTGTTTCTTCAATACCATATTTTCAATCTGAGGATTGTGGAGATAGAGTCGTTACTAAATCTTCTCAATATGTACGTTATGGTGAATCCGATACTATAGAAACAGAAAAATACCATAATGGTACTATTCAAAAAATTTACGAACCATATTCCTTAATACCCGGTATGAAAGCTATGTACGGAATAGAAATGGAAGATTATCTATCCATAATGAGAGCATTGGATGAACCAAATGTACCCAAATTAGCTTTCCAACTGCACATGAATCAGGAATACAGTAATTTTGCGAACATTGGAATTTATTACAATACAGATTATGATTACGACTGGTATAAAGTAGCTGTTAAAGGTGGTTTGATAACAATAAGATTAAGTAATTTATTACAACGAAAAGGGAGAATAGACTTTTATGAGAATGAACCAACAGATGCTAATTCAATTTATTCAAAAGAATTTGATAATTTACCTGAAACTGAAGTTGAATGTAAACCCGGCTTGATGCTTAATGAAAAGGAATATTATATCAGGATAACTCATTATAATATAAAGGGACCTGAGGATACAGATTGCGATTGGAATAAACCTTTTACAATAACAGTTGAAGGAAAGGGTTATTTTGTTGATGTTGACTTCAGAAGCGACAAGCAAGGTGTTGTTGTTCCTAATAGTAATGTACAATTTACTGATTTATCAATAAACAATGGAAATGAGGATCTTTCATACGAATGGGATTTCGGTGATGGTACCCCAAATAGCTATTTAAAAGATCCTTCCCACACATATACAGAACCAGGACAATACTCAGTCAGATTAAAAATAAATGCTTATGGTACAAATTTTGAAAAAACATTAAAAAATTATATCTGGGTAAATCCTCCTGACTGTCCAAATATAGTTAAAGCTGAATACTTTTTCGATGATGATCCAGGTTTTGGAAACGCAAGTTCAATTACTTTTACCGCAGATAATTTCCAGGACATCGAATATACAATAGACCTGAGTGATGTTACTTTAGGTTTACACAGGCTTTATCTGAGAGTCATGGATGAAAACGGCAAATGGTCTCACCTCCAGTCAAGGCCAGTACTTGTTGAAAACACTGAAACCTACAGAGAGATAACTAATGTTGAATACTTTTTGGATAGTGAACCAGGATTTGGTAATGGTACTACTATCCCAATTGGAAAAAATTTGGAAGTTAATATTTTCCCTACTATTAATCTTACAAATATTAGTGAAGGATTGCACAGGCTTTACATAAGAGCAAAGGACAATAAGGGTAAGTGGAGTATGCCTCAGTCCAGGCCAGTATTAGTTCAAAATATCGAAGAAAATAAGATTACGGATATTGAGTTTTTCTACAGACGAGACCCAGGTAAAGGACAAGGCAATAGTATTGATATTGAACCTAATTACGAAGTATTAGTTGATGACAGATTACCTTTGTACAATAGGAAATTAGGCAAAGATACGATATATATCAGAGCTAAAAATGATAAAAATGTTTGGGGGATTCCACAAAGTGTTGAGTTTACTATTAATGATGACCTAATTGCTCCAGAACTATTATATCCAATTGCCAATGAGAAAGTTACAGCTTCAGAGATTAATTTCCAATGGACAAACATCGGAGCAAAGAGATATGAGTTAATAGTTGATAATGACAAAGAAATGAACTCACCAGAAGTCTCAACCATCAATTTTGATACGCTTGCAAACTTTAAAAAGTCTTCGTACAAGCTCTGCGGCAACTGGCTTTCGGATAATAAAATCTTCTGGAAAATTAAAGCTGTATTTTTCGATGGTAGGTCTTTAGAAACACCTGTAGATTCATTTAATTACAATCCCACAAAGAATCCTCAACCTCAGTGGGCGCCTATTTATAGGGCTTATTATCAGAATGATGTCGATCACTTCTATTGTACGAGTGACGAGCATTTGAAGACAGCAATAAATGGCAATTATGACTTTGAGAAGGTTGAAGGCTACGTTTCAATTGTACCATTCGAAACGGAAGACTTAAAACCCATTTATCGCTTGTATATTGATAAAGATAAGAGCCATGTATATACAACTGAAGACACAAAAAAAGATTATTATATCAGTATGGATACTACCAATTTATACGAAGGAATAATCGGTTATACTTATGGAACTACTACCAATGCCGAATCGATATCAAATGGCGGGCTGGTAAAACTTTATTATACATTTTTTGATAGTGCTGACTTGAAACTAAGAGACCATTTCTACACAACCAGTGAAATTGAAAAAAATAACTCAATTAGAAACGGATATGTTGACAGTGGGTTCATTGCTTATGTTTCACCATTTGGGAGACAGATTACCGAACCTGAAATGGATGCTCATGCTATCATTGGCAATGGAATTAATGTATCTAATGGAAATTTTAATTATACCGGGGCTACTGTGTTTGATATACCCGGTGCTGGCCTGCCACTTAGATTTGAATTTAATTATAACTCCAATTCGACAAGACTGATACAACCCATTATACCAATGGGACCAGGATGGAATCATACATATAACTCTTCATTAATCGCCGGCGACAGCCTCTATTATATATTCTGGTCTAACGGTTCCATTCATTTGTATAATAAACAAGATTTGAAATCAGTTACAAATGGAGTTTATAACAAGCTAATCAAAGATTCAGGTAACAGGTATAAAGTAATAACAAAAGAACAGATAGTTTATATTTTCAATAAATTCAACGACAATGATTCAACTGCTGTATTGTCACAAATAGCAGACCGGAACGGTAACCAATTAGATTGTATATACCAAAATGACGGTACTGATGTAATTAGATTGAAATCAGTTGTTAGCACTGTTGGTAATAGGAAAATTGAATTTATTTATTTCAATGAACCTGGGAAAAATCATTTGATAAAAGAGGCAATCGATCCAATGAACAGAATCGTAAAATTTGACTATGACAATAATAATAATCTAATTCAGTTTACCGATGCCAATGGCTTTGTAACAAACTATTATTACGATTCGGTTTATACTTATGATCATTTGCTGACTAAGATAAAGCTACCGGAAAACAACTTTATTGAGAATATATTCGAGATTGATACTCTGTCCGGTATGAGCTCAAAGAGGATCATATCTCAGTGTTATGGAGATAATGAATATAATGATTCTCTTCATTTCACTTTTCATTCTCAATTCAACACTATACAAATGACTAATAAACTGGGTGAAGTCGATTATTTTCTCTTTGATAATACCCCTGAAAAAAAGATAGAAGGGATTGTGACTTCCCAAAGTGGTTCAAATTATGAATACACTGATACATTGAATCCTGCATTGCCTACAAAAATGACAGACGGGATGGGCTATAAAACTAATTATTTATATGACCAGAACGGCAATGTCCTGGAAGTGAACCTTCCAAACAATACAACACATAAGTTTGAATACAATGAATTCAATGATGTTACCAAGTATTCCGATCCAAAGGGTATAAGTACCCAATACTATTACGATGAAAAAGGAAATTTGCTCTCAATAACAAATCCAAGAGGAAAAACTGAGTTTAGGTATAATCAAAATGGAACAATTGCTGAAATAACCAATCCTATGAACGAAAAAACAAGGTTTGAATATAATGATTACGGAAATATTACTAAAATCGTGGATAATATCGGTAATAAAAGACTCATGGAATATGATATTGCTGGAAGAGTAATTAAGAGAATTGATGAAAGAGATTTCAGCTCGGATTATGCTTATAATGGAAATGACTTTTTAACGAAAGTCAAAAATCCAATGAGCAAGGAAATAAAATATCAATATACTCAGAATAATAACCTATCCGCTATTATTAACCAGAAGTCCGATACAACTAAGCTCTCTTATACATCGACTGGGCTGTTGAAATCAATTACCAATCCATTGAACCAAATAACAAGTTACGATTATGATTATTCGGGGCAGGTTGTTTCGATTACCAAACCAGACGGGAACAAAATTTCTTGTCAATATAATAATTTAGGACAGTATTCAAACTATCTGGGAGGATATAATGTAATTCCTGCCGAATCAAGGCCCGATTCAATCTTTGTTTTTAACAAAAACGGGAACCTGATTAGTATCAATACTGAATCGGAGGAGAAAAAATATATAAGTTACGACAGTCTAAACAGGATTACAAAAGTAATAGGATATTTCAATGATACGATTTCGTACTCCTATGACCTGAATAGCAATATTACTGAAATAATATATCCAGGTGGAAAACGGGTTTCCTATACTTTCTATGATGATAATTTACTTAAGTCATTGGAGGACTGGCATGGAAATCTTACATCTTATTATTATCGTTCAGATGGCTTGTTGGATTCCGTTCAATACGGTAACGGAACTAATTGTAAATATGATTATGATGGCACGGGGAGACTGATTGCAATTAATCATAAGAGATCAGATGGAACTATAATTTTCAGTAATAGATACATATTGGACAATGCAGGGAACCAGTTGTCTGTTGACTCAGAAGAACCTTTTCCTTATGATCCTCTAAAAACAGGTGTTTTGGTAAGCAATTATGATAGAGCAAACAGAATTGATACTTCGGGTAAAGTTTCTTATAAATTCGACAATAACGGCAATATGACTGAGAAGGATTCCTCAGGGATAATTACAAAATATTTCTATGACTCAATGAATCGGCTTGTACAAACTATACGTCAGGATACGGTATCTTATTCGTATGATGCCTTAGGTACACGAATAGCTTCGATTAGGAGTGGTATGACTACCAGATATGTTATCGACAATAACAGTAACTTGAGCAGGCTACTTGTGGAAATGGATAGTTTGAACAATCCGGTTAATTATTATATATACGGGCTTGGGCTGGTGTCGAGGCTGAAAACGGACGGTACTGTGCAGTACTATCATTCAGATTCGAGGGGGAGTACAATTACCATGACCGATTCCGATCAGAATCTCATCAATAAGTATTCATACGATACTTATGGGCAACTGCTCAAAATGGAAGAGACTGATCATAATCCATTCAGGTTTGTCGGCGCTTACGGTGTAATGGACGAAGGCAACGGGCTGTACTTCATGCGAGCCAGGTATTATGATGCCGCTTCGGGTCGCTTCCTGACAGAAGACCCGGTTTGGGATCTGAATCTTTACGGGTATGCCGGGAATAATCCGGTAATGAATATTGATCCTGAGGGAAAATTGTATTCAAATTTTGAACTTTTACTTGGCTTTAAAGAAGGTGGTTCGGGTTTTAATGTTGGATTGCAAAGTTTAAGGGATGTTTATGGAGTCTTTTATACAAAAAAACTATCAGTAGGACAAGCTATACAAAACGAAATAGCAAATTTATTAGTTCTCGCACCTCTTAAAATTATGATGATAATACCTGAGAATCCATATATAATTGTACCAAATGGCAAAAAGAAAAGCAAACTTAATAAATCGTGAGAGAGAATATGAGAATAATAACATTAATAGTTTTATACTTAGTTCTTGGAGGAATACATTGTTATTCCAGGGTAATCACCGTTGACAACAAGTACCCGTCGATTGGAGATTTTACTAACTTATTAGATGCAGTACAAAATTCTCATACAATGGATGGCGATACTATATACGTCTGTCCTTCACAAGTAGCCTACCAAGGTATTAGTAATAATAAAAGACTTATCATTATTGGCTCAGGTTGGGATGAAAACATTCCCGGATCAGGAATATCAACGATAAATGGTGAAATTAGTTTTGTCTATGGCTCTAATGGTTCGAAAATAATGGGTTTCAGTGGAGGTTTTGGGATAATAGTCAATTCTGATAATATAGTAGTTAGTAAGAATATTTTAGCAAAAATTGCTGTTGAAGCAAACCATCATGGTACAATAATTTCTCAGAATAATATTTGGAAACAAAGTTCTGATTACTGTATTATTGTATCTGATCACAATGAATTGACTATAATGAATAATATATTAAGAAATAGTTATATGAATGGCGATATTATCGGTCATGTGATATATGCTTCCGGAAGCGCCATTAGCATTACTATCAAAAATAATTATATCAAAGCTTCAGACAGATATTTTTGGGGCATCGCTGTAAACCTCGATGGCGCTAACTCCTATGTTTATAATAATTATTTTGAAATGGGAGTATGTATTGGAAATGGCTTTTTTTATAACATGGCTTGTTGGTCCATATTACCAAGTTGCTGTAATAATCAAAATGGAATATTCTCTGAAGATGTTTTTAAAAATCCAGGAATTGGAGATTTCCGATTATTAGACAATTCAATTGCTAAAGGGGCAGGTTTGAACGGGGAAGATATAGGCATTTACGGCGGAGATACACCATACATAGATGGTGGTTATCCAGGTATTCCTTTGATTTACAATATCGAGTATAATTTTATTGGTACAAAACAAAACGGCTTGAAGGTAAAATTTAAAGCAAAATCTAATAAAGATTGAGGTATGATGATGGAAAAAACTTTATTTGTTTTACTGTCCCTTGTGTTAACATTTGGCAGCCTTGATGCACGAGAGCCGAGAATCATCACCGTTGACAACAAGTATCCTTCTATGGGAGAATACACCACTATACAGGCAGCACATGACGCTGCTCAAGCTGGAGACACTATTTATGTTTATCCTTCGGTGATTCCATATAGCGGAATAGAAGTAACGAAGAAACTAACTTTAATCGGCAATGGATGGGCTGAACCTGGTTTCGCCCTATATTCAACAACCATATCCGGGGATATGAAGTTTTCTGCAAATTCCGATGGCTCAAAATTGATTAGTTTTGGTGGCTATTTTAGAATAGAAATAGATGCCGGTGATATTCAGATTCTGAGGAACCAAATTATACATATTGGTTTCATTTCATATAATTTTGTGAATAACATTAGAAGGATTCTGGTTTCTCAAAACAGTGTAATATTACCGGTTAATAAATTATATAATGAGCTTCAAAATATCTTAATTTATGTAAATCCTAATTATGATTTATACATAAGTAATATTTTTTTTGAAATTGGAAATTGTTCTTCCGAACCATATTTATGTCATAATCCTATGGGTTTTATTGTTTCAATGGGAAGTACTTTATATTTAACAAATAATTATTTCCATCTTCCAATACATGACGCTTGTAATACTACTGATTGTGGTAATTATTTATTCGATTGCTCCAATTCTACAATTACTTTTGTATATAATATTGTTCAAGGTGGATATTTTTGTAGAGATAATTGCCCAATTCAATCGCGAAATAATCTTTCTCTCGAAAAATATGAACGTTGTAGTATGACCTTTTATTGTTGCTATTATATGTTCGGGGTTGAAAACTATGCCCCTCCAGATGAAGTGTTTGCTTCTGGTTACCATGTCATACCGAATTCGAAAGCAAGCAAAGAAATGAACAATGGGCGTGAATTAGGTATCTATGGTGGACCGACACCTTTCGTAGATGGTGGCTACCCTGGAATTCCAATAATAAACGATTTGAATTCTGAAGATGTTGGTTCCAAACAAAACGGCTTAAAGGTAAAATTTAAAGCAAAATCTAATAAAGATTGAGGTATGATGATGGAAAAAACTTTATTTGTTTTACTGTCCCTTGTGTTAACATTTGGCAGCCTTAATGCACGAGAGCCGAGAATCATTACAGTTGACAACAAGTATCCTTCAATGGGAGAATACACCACTATACAGGCAGCACATGACGCTGCCATACCTGGAGATACTATTTATGTTTATCCTTCAAGTATTGCATACTCTGGGTTCAATGTATCGAAAAAACTTACTATTATTGGTTCCGGCTGGCCCAGTATAGAATTAGATTTACAAGGAACATCAGTAAACGGAGAGATAAATTTACAGCCGGGTTCTGATTATAGTGTACTGATGAGTATTAGTGGAAAAGCATTTATAACTATTGATGCAAATAATGTTACTATAAAGAAAAATTATTTAGATAGTAGATATTGTGAAATAACAAATATCACTATTAAATCTAATCATACAGGAACAATAATTTCACAGAACATTTTAATGGGTAGTGACTGGATGTGGATAATACTAATTGATAATCAAAACGAGGTATTAATAAGCAATAATTTCTTGTATAGTCCAAAACAGTGGACTCCATTAGGAGGTGAAGGCGGTAAGGGTATTGTGGGAAATGCATCTGAAATTGACTTAATTATTGACCATAACCATTTCGATGTCGGACACTATCCATGTGAAGTAAATCAAAATGCTATTGTATCAAGTAATTATTTTTGGATTAATGGGAATGTCGATGGAAGGTTATATAACAATTTCTCATCAAATTGTTGTTTCGCAAACGGATTAAATAATGTCAATAATGTAAACCCTTCAGATATATTTGTGAATAGCTGGCATATAAAACCCGGCTCAATTGCAGAAAAAGCGGGCAAAGACGGAACCGATATTGGAATTTACGGAGGGCAAACACCTTTTGTTGACGGAGGGCTGCCGGACATACCACTAATCTATGAACTTAAAGCAAACATTGTTGGTTCCAAACAAAACGGCTTAAAAGTAAAATTTAAAGCAAAATCTAATAAAGAATAAAATCTAATTTGAGTTACAAATGAAAACAATTAAGCTTATATTGTACCTGATTATTTCCCCGTTATTATTATCTGGGACACTCTGTCTGAGCAAAACTCCTACCGTGCAGTACAACTACGACGAACTGAACAGGTTGGTAAGAGTTGCTTACGACAACGGCTCAACACAAGTATTTAAATATGACGAATTAGGAAATCGAATAGAGCAGATTAATCATTATGTAGGTTTTCTGCAGAAGAACAAGGCAAATCCTTTGGAAATTACCTTATATCAGTTCGAAGATATTGTTTTCCGCGGTTTGATTGGAGAAGAAGCAGGTATGATTCAAAAGAAGCAGGGTGACAATAAGGAAGTAACGATGAACCTCGATGGTGAAGTACCGGAAGTAAAAAATTGGAAATGGATGTTCGAAGGAGATTCTTTGGTTTACGAAGGTCAGGAAGTGTATCATGCATTTTGCAGTCCAGGCAGGTTCAATGTTAAAACAATAGTTGAGTATATGGACGGTGGAATTGTTTACTACGAGAATTTCATCGATATTTCTCCGGACCTCAGAGTCAGGTCCTATGATTTGTACACATGTAAAAGCGCCGTTAATATTGAGATAAGCCCATCTGACCTTATATATTGCAATGGCGATATGCTGCCGGTAATGGCTGCCTATGGTGGTTCGGGAGAATACGATTATGACTGGTATCCAAAGGAGTCTTTGCTCAATTCTAACTCAGAAAAGCCATTGCTGGTTGTAGCAGATACAAATATTTCATTGACATTGAATGTAACCGACAAGGAGACTGGTATTACAAGGAGCGGCATTGTTAATGTATATGTCAATCAGGAACCGGTAGTGTTGGAACAGTCCGATGATGTAGAAGTTTGCCTGGGCGAAGATACCACATTATTTGTAAAAACAAATTATCAAAACGCTGTTTTTCAGTGGTATAAAAATGATGAGCCAATTGCAAATTCCAATGAAAATCAGTTGATTGTCCATGATTTTAATATGTTGAATGCAGGGAAATATAGTTGCAGAGTAATGGATACGAGCTTGTATTCGTGTATTGTATTTTCCGAGGATATTGAGTTATCTAAAGTTCAGGATATAATAATTGATAGTATTCAGGAATCAGTAATCCTTTGCAATCAAAATGAATACAACTTATTTGTCAAGGCGACAGGTTCATATATTAATTACCAGTGGCAAAAAGACGGTCATAACGTAGATAGTCCTAATTCTTCTGAGTATCTTCTAACAGACATCGATTCCAATAAAACAGGAGATTACAGATGCCTGTTAATAAATTCAAAATGTGGAGATACTACTGTCTCAGGCAATATTCGTATTGACATGGCAGTTCCTCCTGCAATAACAGTTCAACCAGAGAATCAATCAGTATGCCTTGGTGGAACATTAGCAATCCATATTGAGGCTTCAGGCGATGATCTGCTTTTTGAATGGTATAAAGATAGTGTAATGATAGATACTGATGAGATAGCAAAGGATTTAGTTAAACATAATATAACACTTTCTGATACTGGTAAATACTATTGTAATGTCGTTAGTGATAAATGTAAAACTGTTTCCATGAGTAAAGAAGTTACTGTAAAATTGCGAGAATATCCTTCTGTTGTTGTCAATACGGACTCAGTATTAATTTGTCGGGGCAATACCCTGATACTTAAACCGAAGTCAGTTTCTGATGGTGTGTATTACCAATGGCAAATCGACAATAAAGACATAGAAAATGCATTCGACAAAGAATACCGTAATTCTCAGCTTACTCATCGGAATTCGGGATTGTACAGATGCATTGTAACTGATAGTGTTTGTGGATTCAAAGATACTTCAGATTACATTCCGGTTTATGTATACAGAAGTCCGGAAATTATAAGCCAGATTAAAGATACTGCTGTTTGTGAGGGTGACGATTTAGAATTAAGAATTGAGGCTTTTGGTGATGGATTGCAGTATACATGGAGTAAAAATAATTTCCCCATAGAGCAGTATACTGAAGGCAAGATAGTAATTAAGAATATTACTAAAGATGATGAAGGATACTATAAATGTGTTGTAGGCAGTAGCTATTGTGGCCGAGAAAATATAACTTCTAATCTGATTAATGTAAAAGTTAAATTAAAACCAGTAATAGTTGAAACACCTGAAACAAGATACGTTTCTCCGGGTTCAAATATTGAACTTAGTACCAATGCAGAAAATTGTGATAGTTGTTACTATCAATGGTATATTAACGGGAATTTAATAAACGACGAGAATGGTAAGATTGCAGGTTCACAAACGAGTACACTGAAAATTTGGGGATTTGATGTTGAATCGCACTCAGGAGAATATTTTGTTAAAGCTATCAATGAATGTGGGTCTGATCAAAGTGACAATTTTACAATAAAAGTAATTGATATAATATCGGAACAACCCCAAAGCAATGGTCTTTGCCTTGGTGATTCGTTTGATATTCCTGTAGTTTTGAAGAACATCCCCCCCGGTAACGAGCCTCTATTCAAGTGGTATAAAAATGGGATAGAATTACAAAATGCTAATATTAGCAACCTTACATATAGTAGCAAGATTACCTTGAATCCTGTATCATACAATGATTCAGGCGAATATCAGGCAGAGATTGTATTAATGCCTTCAGGAATCAAGATATATTCTGAAAAAGCGAATATTTGGGTTGAAGAAAAAGCTATATTTAATGATATGCCGCCACATACAGTATGTATTGATACAATTACAGGTGATGTAATGGTTTTAGAAGTTATAGCATTTGGTACAAAACCAATATATTATCAGTGGTATAAAGACTTGAAACCATTAGCGAATGAAACTAGCTCAATTCTTAAGGTGTATAATCCTGGAAGAAACACCGGTATGTATCAATGCAAAGCCTGGAATAACTGCAATATAAAGAATTCAGATAGTGCCTTAACTTACTTTGTGAGTGTTTATACGCCTGTTGTAGAGAATAAATCATATTTGAATTATAGCCTATTGCCCAATAAACCAAATCCGTTCGATGAAAGTACATTCATCTGTTTTACATTGCCTTACTCACAATATGCAGAATTGACCATCTATGATGCTTTAGGAAAAAAAATTATCGTCTTATATCAAGGAATAGCCGATGAAGGATATAATGAAATACAATTCAACTCAAAAGAAATGGACCTTTCAGGTGGGGTATATTTCTATACTCTTGAAACGTTAACTTTCAAAGATACTAAACCGATGATTCTTTTGAAATAACGGTTTGACAATTTGTTTGAATAGTTACATTTATATATGAGAGTGAAAGTATACATAATAATAGTTCTTAGTATTTCAGAGTTTTGCAGAAGCAATGATTCTATTGCCAAAGATCAATATGATAGTATTTTAATATCGTCCAAAAGTTCCATTGTTTGGAGCCGGTATTTCGGAAAAGATGGTGATGAAAGTGCTTATGATTTGGATTTAGATAATCAGGGTAATATTTATATTACTGGTTATACTGATAGTGAAAACGGATTTGCTACACAAGGCGCCTATCAAGAAAAGTTTGGAGGAAAATATGATGCATTTCTCCTTAAAATCAATGGTAAAGGGCAGATTCTTTGGACAACTTATTTGGGTGGTCCAGAATTAGATGTTGCCAATGATCTGATTGTTAAAGACAATTGCATTTATATTGTAGGCAATACTTCAAGTAAAAGTGGCATTGCTTTTGGAAATGTTAGCACCAAGTATGCTGGTGGTGAGTACGATGCTTTCATAGCCAAGTTCGATTTAAACGGAAGTTTGATTTGGGCAACGTATTATGGTGGTAATGGGAATGATCAAGCTTATGGAATATCATTAAATTCAAATGAGGAAATCATCGTAAGTGGCATAACAAGCAGTGATAATGGTATTGTAACCAAAGATGCCTTTGAAATAAGCATTCATGAAGGTTTTGATGCTTTTTTTGCTAAATTCAATAGGAACGGACAGCTTATCTATGGGACATATTTCGGGGGGAATAACGAAGACCTATGTTATAATACAACTATAGACGATAATGATAATATATATCTATCAGGCTCAACTAATAGCAGTGATCTGCCTATAACAATTAATAAAAATGGAAAGAGTTATTCTGGTGGGAAAAGGGATGGATTCATTGCCAGGTTTGATAATCAGTTAAACTTGAACTATTGTTCATACTACGGCGGAGAAGGTGAAGATATTATTAATGACTTATTGCTAACAAAAGATAAGTTTATAATTCTGGGAACAACTGACAGCCGTAGTGGTATTTCTTATGGTAATAGCTTTAAGACGATGATTACAGGGGATTCCATCGATAGCTTTGTATCTATGTATGATTTTGATGGAAATGCAATCTGGGGATCATATTATGGAGGGAATGGTAAGGATGTATTAGAAAGTGCCGAAATAGTCAATGATAGTGTATTATTCATGTTAGGAACTACTGATAGTCAGGAAAATATTTCATCTGATAATACTGAGCTAAACCCGAATCCGAATCAATACGATGCTTTCTTGTGTAATTTCGATATATCTGGTAATAGGTTAAGCAGTACTTATTTCGGGGGCAGTAATAATGATAACCCTTATTCAATCGCCTTTGATGAGAATAATAGTACATTGATAATTACAGGTAATACTCTAAGTAAGGATTACATTTCAATTAATTCGCCAGAACAGTCATTAAAAGATCAATATAGAGATCTGTTTATCGCAAAATTTAGAACAATTGATCCTAAAATTAACATCAACATAGAAAAAAGAACTTTCTGTTCGGGATCAACATTTGGAGTTGGTATATTTACTAATACTGAATTTGGCTATGGCAATGTATTTACTATACAATTATCTGACGAAACAGGAAGTTTCGATAATCCAATCAATATTGGTAATGTGAATGTAGGAAGTTCAGTTAATCAAAGTGTGACACTGCCAGCAGATTTAAAATATGGGGATAGTTATTCACTAAGAATTATATCTTCAAATCCCACATTGCTGAGTGATACAATAACCAACATTATAATAGTACCTTTTATAAAGACCGAATTGATTAACCCCGAATTGAATATTTGCGAGGGTTCCATAGTAAGCTATTCCTTTAACAAGCAATATGATGAAATTTATTCGCTTGTAACAGTTACTGGTGGTATTATCCTGAGTGACAGTACTCAAAGCCCTTGTAAAGTATTATGGACGGAACCTGGTAATCATGCAATTACTCTAATATACTCCATGTCTGATACTATGTGTTATGACACTGTTTTGGAAAATGTCAATGTTTATCCAAAACCCATCGCTGAATTTTCCGGGGATACAGTTGTATGCTTAAACTCAGAAATCCAATATGCTTTGAATAGAGATGATTCAAGTGATTATAGATGGGAAGTTGAAAACGGGATAATAACTGACTCAACAGACAGTTATATTACAATATTATGGAATCAATTATCAAGTTGCAAATTATCCCTTACAGTAATTGGTAATAATAATTGTTGTGACACCTCGGCAAAGCAAATACGAATAAATGAATTACCTAATGTTACCCTTGATGATTTCGAAGACTATGTACTAAGCACTCCACCCTTCGAACTGAGTGGAGGGCTACCTATTGGTGGTCCATATAGTGGACCAGGTGTCAATAATAATCTGTTCTATCCTACAGAAGCAGGCATTGGAAAACATGTAATCACTTATACTTATATCGACTCAAATGGATGTTCATCAAATGCTAAAGCAAATATAATCGTATATCCAGAAAATCCTTTTGTGCAATATTCAATAGATAATCCTTTCCCTAATGTAATATGTGAGAGTTTTGATACTGTTTATATTAGTATAACTAATATTGGAGCTAAATCTTTAAATATTCAGAATATTGATTTGGTTGGGGAAAACGCAGGTGATTTCAAAATATTAGATATACTGGACTCGATAAGGGGACGGGATTCGGTTATATTGAAGGTATTGTTTAACCCTTTGGACACAGGGAATAGAGAAGCCGGAATAATTATTGAGAATGATTCAGATAACAATCCACTTTTGGGGATTGGAATTGGTGGCAGAAAGGATAGTACAGGTTTAGTTTTTTCCGATTCGTCAATTCTCTTTTCAAATGTTCCACCCTATATAAAAGTAGAAAAGGAAATTGCCTTAGAGTATTTAGGTACTTTATCATATACTACAAGTTTTCCCATTATAATTGATGAGAATTTCACTTTGGAAAGTATAGAGCCTTTAGTATTCGACTCAGATCATAGAAAAGGAATAGCAAAGTTTACTTTTAATAATGGGATAGAAGGTCACAACTATTCTGCTACATTTGCACTTATTGATTCACTATGTGGTCATGATGGAGTTATTAATCTTCATGCAAATGTTAACCCTAAAGGTAAAGTCAGAATTCTTTTAGATACATTATCAGCTTTCCCCGGTGATACTGTGATAATGATTGTTAGATTAACTGACACACTTCTCTTCCAAGAATCCAGAGTATCTGGAATTAGTTTTCTGTTACATTTGAAATCTACTCTTCTTGAATACATTGGCGAGTACGACTACGAATTAAACGATGATGAACGACATATTCATGTGATTCATAACTTCAATAATGGCTTCCAAACACAGCTAAAATTTATTGCAAGATTAAGTTCTGATTCAACTACATTCATTACACTAGACAGTATTGAGACTATTGGCGGCCTATTAGATGTAGATGTGGTGAAAGGGATTTTCAAACTATCTGGGATATGTTACGAAGGAGGTCCCAGATTAATCGACACGAAAGGCCAAGTTACTATATATTCGATTAAACCTGAACCTGCGATTGATGAATGCATAGTTACCTATGAAACAATCGAAAAGGGTTTAACACAGCTAATCATCTATAATTCATTAGGCATGGAGTTAAAATCAATTGTTAAGGATGTTATTACTCCTGGTCGCGAATCGTTGACTCTTAACCTTGATGAATTATTTTCCGGTACATACTTCTTTGCACTGATTACACCTTCGGATTACAGAATCAAACCATTTAGGATTATCCGGTAAGTGATTATGATCAGAAAAATTCTATTAATATCTTTCTTAGTAATGTTTTATTATCCTGCTAACTGTACAGCCATTGATACCAGTAAGGTCAATACCTCTGTTGGAGTAGATTATTACTATTCTCTTATTTCCAATAACTCTAGTTTTAGTAAGCTGCCTGGGATAAAGAATTGTTGTCCTGTTTTTGATAAAGGTACTGGAAGCAGCTATAAACTGGGAATATTCTTTGATGTACCTTTTGGGTTGGGTTTTTTCTTAAAAACAAACATCTTCTTTTCAAATACATCATCCAGACTGACAAAAAATGAAAACGTTTTTGTTGCTCTTCAAGATGAGACGGTTTTGGGTAATTTTGAACATATAATTGAAAACAGGATAAAAATGATAAGCATTCAACCAACAGTTACTTATCAGCTTTTTAGAAATTTTAAAACTCATATAGGTTTATGGCTGGGTTATGTATATCATAATTCTTTTATTCAATATGAGAGAATCACAGAACCTGAGAATTCAGGTACATTCATTAACAAAGACGGCACGAATTCTTATAGTCGCATTCGCAACCTTCAAAAAGGTATTATGCCGAACTATAATAAAGTTCTTTTTGGCTTGTCTGGCGGAGTCGCTTACCATATGAATCTTGACAAAAATAATAGATTCATGTTAATACCTGAAATTGATTTCTCCCTATTACTTACAAATTTGGTTCATAATCTCGACTGGAAATACTCTGAATTGTCATTTGGATTAGGATTTTCCTATAATTTCATTCATTATGATGTCATACCGGAATACAATAAATCCCAAGAAAGTATAATTAGAATTGATACCATAATAATCGTCGATGACAAAGCCGACTCGCTAATGTTCTGTGAAGGTAAAACACGTTTATTATTGGATACTCAAAAAGTTGCTTCTGTTTACCTAATCAAAGAATTATTGTTAAGAGTTGATACTCTTTACAAACCTTCAGTGAAAAGCAGAATTGATGTTACTATTGCTTCGGATACCACATTGAAAAACAAAATCGAACAAATTGTTATAAAAGAGTATCTATCCTTAAAAGGCTATCCTTTTCTGAATTGTATCTTTTTTGAGCGAAATTGCTCTGAACTTCCATCGAGATACATTATTCCAAGCAAAGAAGAAATACGGAACTCACATGAATATTCTATAGTGAAATATGAAACTCTGCCTATATATTATAATATTCTGAAGATCATTGGCTATCGAATGAGTACAAACACTAATTCAACACTTACTATCAATGGGATTGTATCAAACTATGAATATGGGACCGTAGCCAGGGAAAGATGTTTGACGATTAAGAGATATCTTGAGAATGTTTTTAATATTGACTCAAACAGAATACATATCATTGCTTCAAAAAGTAAATACTTGCAGGATAATGTTTCCCGGGAGAAACAAGAAGAAGACCAAAGAGTTGAAATGACCTCAAATGATAGTGAAGTTTTTGCCCCAATTTTACAAATAGATACTCTGTTCAAAATTGAACCTATGAAGGTGTACGCCTTTCCCAAAATTACAAATTATCAAGATGTTTCATATTATACATTTGATATTGTGCTTGGCAATGATACTGTTATTACTGATACAATTATCAGGTTACAAAGTTATTATGAAATCGAACTTTCTAAGTTGAATTTCAAAAAGTATAAAAAGAATCTTACCATTTGTCTATCTTGCTATAATTCAGACAAAGAAGTTATTACCTCTATTAAAGAAACTGTTCCTTTAGAGTATAAAACAATAAACACTCCACTGTCTTCTGACGAAGGGATCGATTCATACGATAGCTATTGCCTGATTCTGTTCGATCGTGGTAAAACTGATATTACAGGCCAAAACATTCAAAATGCCGAGATTATCAAATCGAGAATCAGTTCCAATTCTGAAGTTACTATTATTGGTTATACCGATAGTATTGGAGAACCCGAATTGAACAAACAATTAGCACTTGAACGTGCTACAAACTTTGCTCGTTTATTGAATTTGGAATCGGCTTACATCATTGATTCCAAATCGAATATGCCCTTGTATGACAATAGCCTTCCTGAGGGTAGATTATACAGCAGAACAGTTGAAGTAAGAATTAAAAATACATTGCCACCCAAATAACATATAGCAGCCATTGGCTCATCCTTTCTTCTTTTTCTCTCTGAAAGCTCTTTGTTTTTCTGTCCCGGGTGACTGTTTCAACAACCTGTCAACTTCTGCCATGTTTCCATTCGAAAGTCCTCTGGCTTTCAACCTGATCATTTCGATATATTCATCCAGGGCAACCGACAACGGAAGTTCCGGCAATGTTGTCTCCGTATCTTCTTCTTTGAGTATGTCTGTAATAAACCGTTCTGGTAAGTCATGCAGGTGAATAATACCTGTACTGAAACGCCGGAATACTCTTTTTATCCACTTCTCTAACTCCCTTATATTCCCAGGCCAATCATAATCCATAAGCTTTTCGGTCACACTTTTGTCCAGGATTATCGGCGAAGAAAGAAAAAATTGCTTATAATATAATTGGATGAAGTAATCGATTAGTAAAGGGATGTCCTGTCTATGCTCCCGCAATGGTGGTAACAATACGACTTCATCGAACCGGTCTTTCAGATCGGGGGCAAACAGGGTAGAATCATTGACATTCTTATTGGTGGCGGCTATGATTCTGGTTCCAACTTTCGTTATCTCTGCCGAGCCAAGACTGCGCACCTCCCCGTCGTTTAAAAACCTTAGCAATGTGTTCTGGCCCTCTTTGGGCATATTACCAATCTCGTCGAGGAACAGGAACCTGTTTTCGGCTTGCTTTATTATCCCGGGACTTTCCTTATCTGCTCCCGTAAATGCTCCTTTTTTGTACCCGAACAATTCTGCTGCTATCAACTCTCTGGGCAGGGTACCGCAATCTAGAGTCAACAGGTTGACATCCGATTCGTTCCTGTACAATCTCCAGATTGAATTGGCTACTACTTGTTTGCCGGTACCTCTTTCACCTAATATCAAAACAGATGTGTTATTGTTAATGTCGTAGAGTATTTGTTCCTTGATCTCTCTAACATTGTCGGATTGGCCGATTAATTCAGGAACCAATAAGTCTAATTCGTGAGATGCCAGTTTCTGTACCAGAGCCTTGTTCTCTCTGGTTACCAATGTAAGTTGCCGTTTAATAGCTGAAGGGGCTTCGATGTGAGGAAAGTCATCGATGTTGAGGTTGACCTCTTTGATATTCGACCTTTTGTCTATGGCAAACCTTGACTCGAATGACTGGATTAACCTGGCATTGGTGATTATACCTGCCTGGCTCAGCAATATCCAGCAGGCTGTCATTGTGGGAGTGCCCGATGTAATATTGATAATCTTCTCTGCCTGTAAAAAACCGGGGCTGGTATTCAATTCCTGGACTTTGTCCAATAAAAACGGATAGACAAGATCGTAGTCAATCGGGTTGGGCAGGCTGACAGAGACAATACAAACATTGACTGCCGGGTTTATTGCTTCCATTACAGACATATTCTCCAAAGCAATGGAATGATAGCTGATTAGCTCGGACTTCTTGTCGGGAGTAACAAACAGGTAGACCTGTTCAATCTTCTGGGAATACTTCTGAAATATCGAGAGAACTGCTCCGTATTCGTTTGAGCCGCGCTCAATTTTATCATGATTGCCAATGAAAGAGAGATATTTCATTTTTTATTATTTATTGGTTGATATTTACCTGAATTAATCTTATTAGCAAGTGCTTCATTCATTATTGTCTGAATTTTTTCAAATTTCTCATAAATTATTTTTATACTATCTTGACTATTATTCGGAATAAATGTATCTAATCCTCTATTCAACTCAGCCCCTAGTATGTTGTTTAATGTTATATACCTTTCATGTGTAAAAAATGAACTCTTGTTACAAAAGATTAATTCTACTTTTAAATTTGAAATGTTTTCAATAATAGTACTTATCTTACTATATCTATCATCAGTAGTTTCATTATTATTTCTTGATACCTGCAGGCTTGCTAATCTTGTGATAAGTGTAAATTTAACTTTATTATTTACCAATGAAATTGCATCAGCAAACTGTTTTAGACCATTTTGATAGTTATCATTCCATTTCTCAAAAACATTTCTATCAATCAACACTACTTCAGGGTAAGATATTTGTAATTTGAGAACATTTGACCAAAAAGATATGATTTTATTCATGCCATCGTCGACAGAACTCGGTTGGGAACAAGAATAACTTGTTTCTAAGCATTTATGATATAGTTCAGAATCATCATATTTATTCATATTTATTGTATTTATACCAGGTATATTTAAAGAACTATCGAATGTTACAATATAATGTGGTAAATCATTATTTTTTTGATTAATAGCTTTGACGTTATTAATAACCGAACATTTCTTACAATCACTACAATCACAAACTGAATCTATTATCTCTTGTTTATCCCAGAAAAATTTTTTCCAAAGTATCTCCAATTTTTTCTTTGGCTCATCTTCGAGAACATCCTTTAAATCTAAATATTTTTTAGATAAAGTATTATACGCTCCTTCTTCTATGCAATCAATCCAAACAGTTTGCTTAGTAATGGTGCTAAAAAATGAATTAACTCTTTGCAATAATAAGTCGGCTTCATCCTCAGTAGAAGGTATATCTAGAATACTAGAATCGATTGTAATGGTTGAAATCATTAAATCATTTCCTCATAACGTTCATCAAAAAAACCGTTAGGCCATTTTGAAGAGAATCTACCTCTTTCATCAATATTGATTTTTGTACAAACTAGCCCATTAGTACTTGATTCAAAAAAGTAAATTGAAAGGAACTTCTGTTCAATTTGTAGCTTAATTTCTTCATTTTTGCCTTTTATTGTTTCCTTAATACGTCTTAGCAGCCTCAACATCAAGTGCTCGCTATGGGTTTCAATGAGAAATCTTAATTCTGGTTTTGTATTGATTTGTTCTATAAATAGATCGCCCAAATCTACTTGCATTTTCGGATGAGTGTGTAGTTCCGGTTGTTCGATAGCTAAAATTGAATTGTTCTGATAAATGGCAGCTACAATAACTGGTATTATCTGTGAAATTCCAACACCAATGTCTATAGGTTTCAGTTCAATAGTGTTTTCTATGTCTTTTATAAATAAGTCAGTCAAGACATCGGAATTCATCAGAAAACTTTTCAAATCATCTTCATCGACAACTATACCCTGAATGATTTTCCTGTGTATATCAGAATCTGTATTCAGAAGTCTATAATCCTTTTTGGCAATCTGATAACCAGTGTCGAATTTTTGCAGCCAACTGTTTACTTTGTCGAATAGGTCCACATCTCCGTTTCTTAATACTTCCCATGCTAATAGTCCATTTGACCAGTTGACATTACCAGAATTGTGTTTTGAAAAATGATGCCTATCCAGAATTTCTCTTAGTGGACCAACATAATTCATTTTACTCAATTCATTGGTCAGATATTCACCAAGACCAACGAAAATTATGTTTAGTATTTGATGAAATATCTTTTTTTGTTTATTAATATTTTCAAACTCAGCTTTATGATAGTCAGTGAGCTCGTTTACCGGTTTTCTGAATATCAAATCATCAAATGACAGAGCTTTTCCCCATATAGGTACTGCTGTCTCTTGCATTAAAACTTCGATTTCATTGAAAACTACATCGCCATTCTCTCCATATACATTGGAATTTATAATACAGTCATAAATTTGCAGGAGACGTTGCGATGGATATGAATTGCCTTGCTCATTAGCGTTCATATTATCATTGTCAAGAAATACATTATGATGCAAATTCAATTTTTCAACTAATAGGTTTTCCCTCCCACCAGGATTATTCTCTATGATTGAGCCAAAGTGTTCATTATTAAACCCTACATGGTAATTTACTCTGGGCTTTTCCGTACCATAATCCCAAAAGACTTCCAATTCAATATAAGCCGAATCGATGCTTTCTCTTAAATGTGAGATCAGATTTTCCGGGTCTTCATTGTCAAGTTCTTGTTCAAAATAAAAATCAAAATAGGGTAACTGCGATGATTTGACATCAAAATCTATTCTTATAATAATTCTATTCTGCAAAATCTGATTATTAACAACATTTCGAAAACCTCCGTAATCAATGATATTTCCTCCTAATTCTATCCTGTCAGCCGCGCAGTTCTTATTGAGGAGTATCTCCCTTGCATAATGCATTGCCTGGAACACTGTACTCTTACCGGCGCTGTTGGCGCCAAAAAGCAGGGTAATCGGCTTCAGGTCGATTGTTACACCCGGGCTGCCGATACCCTTGAAGTTCTCGATATAGATTTTTGTTATCATGGCTTGATTATTTAGTTAGTGAATAATTTGTTGAAATCCTTTATAAGCATTAGTACAAAAAATACCAATATACTTCCAAATAATGTAATTATCTGCCATTTCAATAACTTGTATGTCCTTCTGCTGCATCTTTTTGAAATATTCCTGAATTTCTTGAAATTGTGCTCTTTGTATCTCCGGTATTTCCATAAAGTAATTTTTGCGGTTATCCGAAAGTCTTTCAGCCGGTTGGTAACGCAGCAGATGCCAATAATTATTGAAGCCAATATAATAGATATGCCCAATAGGTAAACTATCGATTCGATAGTATTAAGGTTCAATGAGCTATCGTTCAGGACGCTCAATTCATAGCCGAGAATACCTATTGCAAAAGTCAGGAACAAATTGATTGTAAACGACAATTGTTTGATGCGGTAGTCCTGCCACCTGGTAAAGGACTCTTTTTTACTCTTTGTTTCTTCCACTGTTAACTTCTCTTCATTAGTTGATTGATTCACAGCTCCCCTCTGAAAGCTCTTTGCATCAGTGAATTGAAAAGGTTGTCGCTCTCGGTTAACTGTGCTTGTAGTTTTGCTTTTAGTTCTTCGATCTTTGTTACAATATCAGCAAATTTGGTTTGTAAAGTAATTGGAGGATAATTTATTGGCCATATTTTAACAATACTAGTATTAACTACTCCGTGGGCTGACCCTACCGAATAGCCATAAAGACTACTTTTCCCAAAAGTTAAATTCATATAGAAAGCTATAAATAAAGATTGGAATTTAGTATCAGAACCAACTACAATAATATTAGCACAATTTGCACCGTCTAGTTCATATGGTACTACTGCGACCATACCCCTATTTACTCCAACTCTTGATATTAAAATATCATTAGCATGGATTATAGAATTTTTTAATTTATTATGAAAATCTGTTGATATATAATGTAAATCTTGATAAGTGATTTTCATAGGTCTTATATTCTGAGTTCTAAGAAATGGAATACCATCCTGTCTATAACCATCAGTTGTTGGTCCAACATGCCCCACAACAATTCTATTAGTCAATTCACCGAGGTTTCTCACTTCCCAGCCCTTCGGGTTAGTCACCGGGTCTCCAAACATATCGAGAAAGACAGAACGGAGGTATTCATCGCACAATTTCAAGCTCTCACGTAGCTTCTGCCTTATTTCGTCCGCTTTGTCAAGAATGGCGGCTATGCGGATCTGGTCCTCGAGAGAGGGGAGTAGAAGTTCCAAATTCTTAAGGTCATCTTGAGTTATCGCATCAAATGTTGAACCTCTACCACTAGAAGACAATTTAGACTCAATACTTCTAAAAAATCGAAATATAAAATTAAAGTCAACACCTTCTTTTACTCGTATTGCACTTAATCCTCTCCCAATACATGCTTTTTGGTTACATATATTGGTTGGGCCAACTGGAGCTCTTACAGAAATAAGTATATCATTTGGTAATGCTATTTTTAAAGGGATAGAGCACCATTGTCTAATGTTTGGATAAATATAACCAAAATCAGACTTGCCTTGAAAAAAAGGTAATCCTATACAATCATTGTTATATGTTGAAGACGGTGGCGATTGACCAGCAATTATATCACAAATTTCTTTTAATTTTACTATTTTCATACTTAATTTCTTCAATTCAATAAATTAGTTTGACCATCTTCCAACATTGGAATATCCGGGATAGAAGCTCCTGCTTTACCTTTCATAATTTCAACAAGATATGCAATCCTTTTATTACTCATATTCCTATTATCAAAGAATGGAGCAAGTATCAACAATGATTTCTTAGTATCCAGCTCAATTTGTTGATATTCAAAGCAATCTTCTCTTTGAAAATTTTCTTTTTGAGTAACAAACAACTCTCTATAATCATTCCAGTGTCCAATGCCAAAACATATGATAAAAGTTGGTTTGTGTTGATTAATATACTGTAAAACTTTTTGCTTTCTTGTTTTCATAAAGTCCTTGTAGTAGTATTCCTCAGTCATTTCTAATTCTTTTAAAATTTCTGGTGACAACATATCAGTATTCTTATTTCTGCCAATTGGATATAAATTAATTTGGAAATTAGAACCCTTTTCAAAAAATAAATATTTATTTATGTATTCTCTTGGTTTTATTTTAATGTTATTAAATGATGTAATAGTTTTTGCCATAATCGTATAAACACTTGTAAATTTACCACTAAAGCCTTTTTTATTCTTATTCTCCCTAAGTTCTGCCAAATCACTCTCATACCAATTTTCTCTCATTTCCCAGTCATAAGATTCGGAAATTTTACCAATCTTATCTATTTCGGGTACTTTTGCCTCCTCAATACCAATAAACCAATAATCACTCTCAGGATTACCCATTCCAATATAATTGAGTAAGTTATTACACTTGTCGTTCACTACAACATCTCCACTAATTCTTCAATATTAGAAATAATTTCATTTTCCAGTGTTTTCATTTTGCTGATAATCACAGAAGGCGCCTCATACTCTTCTTCCTTGTGGACAATTTCCTTGTACTTGTTAATAGACAGGTCGAAATTGTTAGCAACTATTTCACTTTTGTCCACAGTAAAATGCTTTTGGGTTTTGTCGTTGTTTTCAACCTCGAACCTGTTGTTCCACTTGCCAATGCAGTCAGGTATGTCGCTGCCTTCGACCGGTTGGCGTTTGTCGTCCAGGGAAAAACCGTCATTGCCCAGGTCATAGAACCAAACTCTATTGGTCTCGCCACCCTTCGTAAGTATCAGAATGGCTGTCGAAACCCCTGCGTAGGGTTTGAAAACCCCTGCCGGAAGTTTGATAATACCTTCGAGCTGATTCTTCTCGACAATTAGTTTCCTCAGTTCAATATGAGCGTTGGAAGACCCGAACAAAACACCGTCAGGCACTATTGTGGCGCATCTGCCCCCGAGTTTTAGCATTCTGAGCATCAGCACAATGAAGAGTAGTTCGGTTTTCTTTGTTTTTACCTTGCTCAACAGGTCTTCGGCAACATCTTCGAAGTCGAGACTGCCTTTGAAAGGTGGATTGGCTAAAATAGCGTCGAAATAGTTCCCGGACAATGAAGGTTGTTTGTCGGCAAATGACTGGCTTAACGTGTCCTGGTATATAATGCCCGGGGAGTCGATGCCGTGGAGCATCAGATTCATGGCGGCAATTCTTAACATTGTAATGTCGAAATCGAAGCCGTGGAGCAATTCTTTTTGCACATGTTCTCTGTACTTTTCGAGCAAGTCTTCCGAATAGGAAATATGTCCGTCTTCATGTGTATATTTTCCCTTTTCAGAAGTGTATTTTACTTTGATGAATTCTCGTGTTTGCATTAGAAAACCGGCAGTACCACAAGCAGGGTCGCCGATTCTTTCGTATGGTTTTGGGTCGATAACATTGACCATAAGGTCGATGATATGGCGGGGAGTACGGAACTGGCCGTTAATACCCGCTGTTGTAAGCTTACTTAGCAGGTATTCATACAAATCGCCCTTGGTGTCGCCTTCAGTCAAAGGCAATTTGTCGATCATCTCAACGGCAGAAGACAGCAGGCTTGGTTTCTGAATCAGCAATTGAGCGTCTGAAAGATAGACAGAAAGCCCGTTGCCAATTTCTTTAAAATGGGGAAAAACTTTATCCCGAACCAATTTGAGCATATTTTCGGGTTCAAGATGAATAAAATTCGACCAACGTAAATCTTGATTATCAGAATTAAATTTGCCTTCGTGTTTTAGTTTTAAACGCTGAGCTTTCTTTTCTTCACGAGTTTCATTGATATCGATCAGCCGTATAAACATTAGAAATGTTATTTGCTCGATTACCGTCAAAGGATTGGTAATTCCACCAGTCCAGAATTCTTCCCAAAGCTTGTCTATTTTACTTTTCAATTCACTATTCATCATTTATTTTCCTATGCTATTAATTGTTAACCTATTGTCTTTGAGTATGGTAAAAATCTCTTCCACCATAGTTTCATTGTTGAAAATGCCTTCAACACCTTCAGTGTCCAAAGAAGTAAATGGCGATTCGTACAGTTTTTCAAGTTTAATACACCCATACATGCCGATATAGTTCTTAAGCATATTCAGAAAAGCTATTTGATTTCCTGATAGCTCTGGATGATTTGCTACAAAGCTCTCAAAATAAGAATTTACAGCTTCTGCTTCAAGACCAATAATTCTTCGTATTGCCAAATCCAGGTACCCCGCGGTGTCGGGATAGAATTCATAAAGAATATTAATATCAACATTTGGATATTTTGTGAGAACAAGGGAAACAAGTGAGTTAAGCTCATCCTGAGTAACAAAGGCGCCTTTTTTAATCTTTTGTAAAACAACGCTTTCATTGAACATCTGACAGAGAGCTTTTTCCACCCTTTCTTTATATTTAATCATTTCCATACCCGGCATTTTGGGTATGTATTCCTCATGTTTAACCTTATCGGGATTCTCTGTAATATCGATTGTTTTCGATTCGCTTATTAGTGGTACTTCAGACTCTTTGAACTGCATCAATCCACGCAATTCTTTTCTGATTTCTTCCAGATTGTTAAATTGTATCGTATCCCAATATTCAGCACTCAATACTTTTTTAATTACATCAGATTTTGTTCTTACCTGGTATAAATTCCTTTGTAGTAATGAAACTTCATTTATGATATCATCTCTGAAACTCTCAAACAAATTTGTATTTAGAATGAATTCTGTTTGTGATTGAGTAAGAAGAATATCAAACTTTACTGCTTCAATATGGCCAGCGATATTAATCCACCTCATCAATGGAGCTATTTCATTCTTTAAAATATTAATAGTAGACTGATCGAATCGTTCAATTACACCATCTTGCTTCATCAGGTTGACTTCTCTCCACCTATCTTTGACGGCAATAGATTTCAACGAATCCAGTGTATTAATATCTTTTTTAATGAGATCGACAATATATTTGAATTCATCTTGTTGAAACTTTTCAAGTGCGGTTTCGGCAAGTTTAATTCTCTGCAAAAACAATCTCTGGGATAAAGACATTGAGTCACTCACTTCTGCCGGTTTACAATTCAGATCGAACCATTCAAAATTGCCCCAGTGGTCGAAAATTCTGAATTTTGTTTTATCAACCCCAAGCCCTAATAAATTAGGGCATAGCCTTGTCCCTCTTCCAATCATCTGCCAGAATTTGACGTATGATTTGATGGGTTTTGCAAATACAAGATTGACGACTTCAGGAATATCAATCCCGGTATCGAGCATATCTACCGATATGGCTATGGACAGCAAATTGTTATTGCCTTTACCTTTGAAATCATCAATTAATTGTTCTGCTCGTGGGTCATAGTTATCTATAACCTGACAAAATTTACCGCCATACTGAGGAAACATTTCATTGAACAGGCTTTGCAATTGAAGAGCGTGTTTATGGCTCCGTGCGAAAATTATTGTTTTACCCGGGAGACTATCGGTCGCATCTTTAATTCCTTTCTCCATCAGATTTCTTATAATCTCACGGTTTGTATCTTTGTTGTATATAAATTTGTCTATATCATTAGAAGTATAATCGAATTCTTCAGCATTGGCAACCTGGTCTTCGAGTTCTTTTTTTTGCTCGATGGTCAAATTGGCGTACTTTATACCTTCTCTTAAAAATTCAGTGGTATGATTAAACACTTCAAATGGCACCAAATATCCTTCTTTGACAGCCGTTTCATAATCGTAATTTGCAGTGGGGTCTTGATTGTCGCAATTAAACATAGAAAAAGTATTTCTGGCAATCAGGTCGACAGGAGTAGCAGTTAACCCAATTTGATAGGAATCGAAGTAATCGAAAATATCCTTATAAACATTATAAATACTTCTGTGAGATTCATCGGCAATAATTAAATCGAAGAAACCAACATCAAAAGTATCATAATACTTCAACATGGCTGGGTAGGTCGATAAATAAATTCTTTTATCTCTATTTTTATAGGTTCTGCTATTTACAGTTGTCAGCGGAGTTGAAGGGATAAAATCGGTGAAAGCATTCTTGGCTTGTTTCCTCAATTCCCTTCTGTCGCATAGAAATAGAATTCTCTTAACCCAGTTCCCTTTCAATAGAGTGTCGCAAAGTGAAACGGCGACTCTTGTCTTACCAGTACCTGTGGCTTGAACAATAAGCGATTTTCTATTTTTCTGAGCGAACTTTTCAATAACTCTTTTTTGTGCTTCCATTTGATAGAGCCTGTTAGCTATTGAAGGATTTGCTTCCAGATTGAGACTGTCTGTTCTGTTTTCCCTTTTAAAATGTAGGTATGTCAAACTATCTTTTGAATAAAACCCATGGATTTTTCTTGGTGGTTCGTTCTCTTTATCATTCCAAATATAAATATCAAACCCATTGGTATAAAATATTACAGGTCTTTTCCCAAACTTTCTTTCAATAGCATCAGCATAGAGTGTAGCTTGTTTTTTACCAATGTCAGGGTCTTTTGAGGTTTTTTTTGCTTCGATTACTGCCAATGGCTTGCCATCGTCACCAATGAGTACATAATCAACGAACCCTTTCCCAGTTTCCGTTGGCTGTCCGTCAACTTCATATTCTATTTCAATATCGGAATTTTCCGATGAACCATCATTAAATGCCCACCCTGCAATAGAAAGTTGTTTGTCGATAAGGAATTGTCTTGTTTGCTCTTCATTCAGATCGAGTAAAACAGCAACTGATTTGCCTTTATTTTTAATTGTTTCGCTCTCAATATCGGTTAAAGGTGTTATACTGGCTTTTTCTTCCTTTTTATTTAAATTTTGAATTAGTTGTTCAATGATTAATTCTTTTTTATTTAACTCTGCCTGCAATTTTGGCTTATTAATATCAGCCATTGATTTTGTTTTATCAGGCAAAATGAAACTATTTATATTCTGGGGCTCGGTCTGATAAAATACTATCATTAGCCACTTAGAAATAATATATGCAATATTAAGAAGCTTTTTGGCTTCTGTTTCATTTACCGATTCACCATGAGCCGCTTTATTTCCGGACAATCTCAGAAGGTGAAGATTTGATATAATAGAACTCTGAATTTGTTCATTTTTGTTTAGAGCCTCTAATAAGGAGAAAAGATTTTTTTCTTCTAAATACTCCAATTTCAAATTATTGTATAGAACCCTTACATACTTTTCTGCAAAAGTTCTTAATTTAATAGCAGTTACAGATGAATCCAGAAGCAGATACTGTTCAGCCAATTCTCCCAGAGCTGATAATTCTGGGAGTTTTTCTTTTAAAAAAATAAAATTGTTGTCTGCCATTTAATCCCTTTTTTTTACAATCCATTTAAGGTATTACAATTGGTATGCCAGAAAAACATACTCTGGATTTTATATAATTGTTATATTATCATAACCATTACGATATCAATCATATACCTGCAAATTACAATTTATTTTTACATTTTTTTAAAATATTCTTTCAAGTAACGTTCGATACTATTCACAGTAACAAACGTTACCAGTCGATGCAAAAATACTAATATAAAATTATTCATATTCAAAAAAAAGAAGATGCTTAACTAGCATTACCAGTCCAATAACTAATATCCCCTTATGGTGAAAATTGGACTTCCATCATAATGAAATATTGTTGATTACCATATCAAAATTGACCGTAACAATACAGTTATATTGATGAAGTATTCTCCCCCCCAGAATATTGGACACAAAGTATAGTTATTTTATGTCCAAGTTTCAAATTCGAGTGTAGCAGCATAAATATTATTACTACACTTGTTATCAGTATGTTGTTAATAATACTATATCCAATAGTAATGTAGAGCTTATCGATGCTCTTTCCGCCGTCTTATAAAAAATAGGAAACGAAAAGAGTATCATCAAATCAATACATATTAACCATCGGTCATATTCATACTCATGTTGTCGGTTCCGTATTAAGCCTGGTACCGCTTTAAGTAATCATTTATTTATATATCTTACCATACCATTGCTCAGGTTACTTTACTATTACAAAGCTCTTACTGATCAATTGTGTCGGAGTTCTCAGTATCACATAATACATACCAGACTCAAGAGTATCGGTATTAAATTGCATCGATGACTCTCCCGGCTTCGGTATACCCGAAAATAGTGTCTTGATTTCCTGAGCAGTCGAATTGAACAATTTAATAGTGGTGTAGCCTTCTTCAAGAATGTTATAGTCAACTGTTACCTTTTCATTTGCCGGATTAGGAGTAATGCTTGTGATGCTTACCTTATTTTCAGAAGCAGTTACGAGCCTGGAGCCGCCTTCTCGGCATATTTCGAGCCTGATTAAACCATTATTCGTTTTGTAAATAAAACCTTTTGCCAAGCCCAAAATGCTTGTCGAATCGAGATTGAAAGCTATTGTTGTTGAATCCCTGTCACCGAGGCCTATTTCAAAAGGTATGTAGATTTTATCTCCCAGGAATATGTTCTTTGGTAAGAATAGACTTAGCTTCTTACCGAAATAATTTGTCTCATTGAAGTGTTGACCGGCTCGAACAACACCGCTAATATCATGATCTGACATTATTGTTGCATTGAATGAAACCTCCGTATTTATTCCGTCAGATACATCATACAAATCTTTGACAGGCATAGAAAGGTAAAACGGTACTTGCACTATATCCCCTGGCTTTGCGGTAATCGTATCAGACTTCAGTACAATCTCATAGAGCTTGTCTAACAAGGAGAATACTGCAATGCTGTCCTGTGTATTGCATTGCTTAGTGAAAATATAGGAGCCTTTGAAACTAATATCTTCGCCAACAAATTGAACAGTAACATCTGAACTGCCACCAGCCGGTGTAGGATTGGGTTCAATTTTGCTAATAACAAACCTTGTATCGTTAAATTTAACTGGTGGATTGGGCCAATAAAGAGCTGTGTTGCCATAATTGCTTATCTTGCACTGAACCTGCCTCTGTTCACCGGTTTTGACGTCGTAAGCCAAAACAGAATCGGGGGTTACCTCCCAATCATAGACAAGGTAATTGCCGCAAATACTCATTTCCTTAGGCGAATCGGGGGAATTGTAATAAATCATCAGTTTACTGCACACTTTGCCGGTATCGACAGGAGTGAAGCGGATTGTCAGTTTCTTATCTTCGTGGCTTTTCAGGACGAATGGATAGGACAGGTTGTCACTGATTCTAAAGATATTATCATTCGGAGAAAACACCAGCGAATCAATACGAGCATCTGTTTTTTGGTAATTGACAATCGTTGTGAATGACTGCTCTTTGTAATCGGTTGTGTCGCACGGTTTCACCAATTCTATAGTCTGGCCGTAACCTGCCTGGAGTTCGCACTTGACGCCTTCGCCCTGGAATGTCACTATCTCGGGAGAGCTTATACCTTTGTGATAAAAAGCATACTGGCAGGTGCTTATTCCCTGCTGGACTGGTTTGTACTCTATCCTGATATTGTGCGTATCTCCGGCTGCTATTACAAAGCTCCCGCCGCCTGAGACTATCTCAAACTGGGCATCATCGGGGCCGAGTTCAACTGTCGAGTCAATTTGAGAGTCCGAAGCTCCCCTGTTGTAGAGTACTGCCGCTAAGGTGTCAACTTTTTCGCCGAGGCAGACATTGATGAAATTATATGCCGGGGTTATGTTTTGGATGTTGCAGTCAAGGGCTTCTCCGGTTATATCTTTAGGAATAACGCCATAATTGCTGTAAATATTAATTTGTGCAGTTTTGATGCCCGGAGTCTTAGGCTGGAAGCTGAATTTCACTTTCAGCTTTTCTTTTGGCTTCAGTGTAACCGGCAATGTTTGATGGACAAGTTCAAAGTCAGCCGCATCAATCCCGGAAATTCCTATTGAATCAATCCTTACATCGAAAACATCATTGTTAACAATGTAATTATCAATTATCTTCTCTTTTGGTTCTGTCCAGTTGGCGCAGTGCTGGAGCATATCTACATCACTTGTCGTAATCTTTGGGAGAATGATTGAGAACAGGGTGTCGGACTTGTCAAGGTTTTCTATGTCTTTAACCCTGAAAATCCTAATTGTACCGTCCTCACCTCCACCTGCAATCCAGTTACTGTTTGGATGCCATGATATATAAACTCTCCAATAATGAAATGGACTTATAAACTTAATATATTTATAACTAATTGCATCAATTATTTGAATATTACCATCACTTCCACCTATAAATTTCCCATCAGGACTATAGGCTATTGAATATCCTGAATATCCTGGAAAATCTAAATGTGTAAGTATTAATCCTGATTCCGTATCCCAAATAGTAATTCCAGTATGCCAACCTCCACCTGCAACTTTATTCCCGTCGGGACTCCAGGCTACTGAATTAACATCATCATCATGTCCGATTAATGTCATTAGTTCGGTACCTGTTTTTGCATCCCAGATTATTATTGTCGAATCATAACTTCCGCTGGCAATTCTACTGCCGTCGGGACTCCAGGCTACTGAATTTACATAACGATCATGTCCCGTTAATGTCATTAGTTCAGCGCCTGTATTTGCATCCCAGATTTTTATTGTCCCTTCATAACCTGCGCCTGCTATTATTCTACTACCATCGGGGCTCCAGGCGATAGAATTTACCCAATCATTATGTCCTGATAGTGTCATTATTTCGGTACCTATTTTTGCATCCCAGATTTTTATTGTCTCCCTACTTCCACTTGCTATTCTACAGCCGTCGGGACTCCATGTTACTGAAATATCATAACCATGATGTCCCGTGAATGTCATTAGTTCGGTACCTGTTTTTGCATCCCAGATTTTTATTTCCGAAAAACTTCTACTTGCTATTCTACTGCCGTCGGGACTCCATGCTACTGAATTAACCCAATCATTATGTCCCATTAATGTTATTAGTTCGGTACCTGTTTTTGCATCCCAGATTTTTATTGTTTCATCACCACTACCACTTGCTATTCTACCGTTGTCAGGACTCCAGGCTAATGAATTTACATAACGATCATGTCCCGTTAATGTCATTAGTTCGTTGCCTGTTTTTGCATCCCAAATTTTTATTCTTGCATCATCACTACCGCTTGCTATTCTACTGCCGTCGGGACTCCAGGCTACTGAATTAACATCATCATTATGTCCTATTAATGTCATGATTTCCGTGCCAGTTTTTGCATCCCAGATTTTTATTGTTTCATCATCACATCCACTTGCTATTCTACTGCCGTCGGGACTCCAGGCTACTGAATTAACCCAATCATCATGTCCCATTAAGGTCATGATTTCCGTACCTGTTTTTGCATCCCAGATTTTAACTGTAGAATCATAACTACCGCTTGCTATTCTACTGCCGTCGGAACTCCAGGCTACTGAACAAACATTACTATTATGTCCCTTTAATGTCATTAGTTCGGCGCCAGTTTTTGCATCCCAGATTTTTATTGTCTCCCTACTTCCACTTGCTATTCTACTGCAGTCAGGACTCCAGGCTACTGAAAATTCATTACCATATATATCATTTAATGTGATTATTTCACTACCTGTTTTTGCATCCCAGATTTTTATTGTCTCATAACTTCCGCTGGCTATTCTACTGCCGTCGGGACTCCAGGCTACTGATCTAATTTCATAATCATGACCGCAAAGAGTGTCTATTACCTTAGCCGTACTTAAGTCCCAGATATAAAGGCAGTCTGAACCACCTGCGCTTACTAATTTTGTACCGTCAGGGCTAATATCTATACATTTAACAATGCCATAACCAAATATCTTTCCATCAACAAGCTTTTGTGGGTTGTCGTCCTTGTACACTTTAATAAGGCAACTGTCGGACTGCAGGTAAGGCAGCTTCCAGGTGTAGTGCAAACCGCTTGCCGCGTTGGTAATCAGCTCCCAGGTTTTACCCCCGTCGAGGCTGTATTCTATTGACACAGTGTCGTCCATCCTGCCTTCCCAGTAAATGGTAGTGTCGGTTCCGGCAAGCAGCTTTTCGAACCCGTTTGGCGATTCAACGATTATACTGTCCGATGCGAGTGGGTCGTAACTCAGGAAAGAAACGACATGATTGCCGCAAAGTTCTTTTTCAATAATAATATTTCCGAACTCAGCCGAATCGACCTGTGGATTGTATTTTACCCGGAACGACCTTTCTTCTCCTGTTCCCAGGGTAAATGGCGTATTCGTGCTGCCGACAATGGAAAACGCAGGATTGGTTCGGGTAATATTTGTAATTGTAACAGGGTAGTACTCATTTTTCAAAGTAAAGGTAACAGTCGTATCGCCTGAACCTAAAGGTATCCTTTCGAACACAAATGAACCGGGAGATACATTAGTAACGATTCTCGATTTGGAATAGGCCCAGTACCTTAACGAAGCCTGGGCCGGCAAACTTTTAAGATTGACTGAAACATTACGGTATTCATTGCATGTAGGTTCGCTTTTCCAGATAATCTCGCATCCGGCGCCACCGCTGCAACCGGATATACCGGCTAATTTTTTAAAAACCGACGTTGCTTCCTGAGCATTAGAGACATGGAAGTAAAACCCGTCGGTCATTGAAGTAATCGCATCGATGAACTCATTGGCCTGTCCGTTTATTATTACAACAAAAATCTTCGCTTTCAGTTCATTTGCCTTTTTAATAATTTCCTGTTCATTGCCTTCCGACATGCCGTCGGTAACCAGAATGATTCTTCTTGCATACTTTGCTCTCTCTGCCACGAGCAATGCCCCGTTCAGCGGATCGATCAGGGCCGCATCGAATTTTGTGCCCCCGTTAGCTGTTAATGATTCAAATGACTTCTTCAACTGGCTTTTGTCAGTTGAAAAATCATTGACAAGGAAGTTCTTATGGTTAAAGGCAACAATTGCACATTCGGGACCTCCCGCAGGCAACATATCTATATAGATTTCGGCAGCCAGCTTTTCCTGGGGTAGCTTCTGCCCGCGTGTCGAACCGGAGATGTCCATTACCAGAATGCCGGAGTAGTTTCCACCGGGACACATCCCTCCTTCAGAACAGTACACGCTTACAATCTCTGCTTTCCTGCCGTCTTCAACGATTTCAAAGTCATTGGGCGAAACGTCGAAAACCAGGTTGTCGTCTTTGTCGAAAGCATAGAAATTAGCGCTGGTATAGGGGAAACCATAGGGCAGCACTTTAAAAACAGAAATCTGCTGTGCATTTGCCGATGCAATGCCAAGTATTGCGAATAATAGATGCAAAAGCTTTTTCATACTATTCCCTATATTAATATTCAATTGGATTTTCAATTATTATTTCTACGGTCCTGGAATAGAACCTGCCTTCAGGTATTGAGTTGTCGAAAAGCTTAACATTGCTGCCAACACCCTTGAACTTTGCCTCCCAGAATTTGATGTTCCTGTATGTAGTTTCTGCCCTTACCGATGACAGGAACTGATTCTGTTCATCAGAGCCTGTAATGTCGGTAAAACCTGTTATTTCAACTTTCGAATTTATATTAATCCTGGATTTGATATAATTGACAATGCTTAAGTTCCTGTCGGTAATTTCTCCGGAATTGAAATCAAAGAGAATCAGGTTATATTTTTCAATTTCTTTATCAGCAAGTTTTTCAGATTGCTTTTGTTTGATTGAAGTAACCTCAAGAGGAACCGACTTTTCATCGGTAATTACTTTCTTCTTTCTTTTGTCCTGGACAGATAGCTGATACTTCATTGCACCGGTGGCAAAGTCAATTTGGTTTTTCATGTCAATTAGATTAATATCAAAATATTGTTTTACATCTCTATCAATTTCAATAGGCCTTAAAGCGTTATTATTGAAATTAATATTAATATAGCAATATTCAACGCCGATTTCTGACTGAACATCAGCTTGGAACCTTATTACCTCCGGATTGAAAATATTCTTGATATCAGTAATAGTAATGGGTTCCAAAATCTGTGGGGAATCCGGAATAATTTCAACTCTGCGGTTTTCTGCAATTTTCTCAGTTTGATCAACCGGAGTAGAAGGTTTTTCCGGCAGTCCTCTAGCAATAATTCTGATTCTGCTGCCATCAATCCCCCAAACAGAAGTAAAATACCGTTTGATGGTTTCAGCTCTTGAGCGGGACAATTCTGTATTGCCTTTTTCAATTCCCACTCCACTGTTGCACCCTACAAGTGAAATTGAAGTGTTGGGATTCATCTTAAGCCGATAGCCGACAATGTTAAGTAAATCATAATAAACGCTAATTGTTTCAAACTTGCTGATATTCTTAATATCGAAATAGTTCGAATTCTTAATCATATTATATCTATATGGTATATCTGAGGAATTTTCATCAAAGAAAACATAGTTAAGCAGTGGATGCATTTGAGTGAACTGGAACTCTTCTATTTTAATTCTGTCAACCGGCTTGACAGCAATGGATGAATCAACTGTAAATACACGAATTGAAGCAGAAAGTGCAAAATCTCTAGGTGTGAAAACCGTATCAGTACTACTTATAATTTCTTCCACATAAATCGTATTCTCTACTTGCGTTTCGTTACTATCAATAAACTCTTTTCCTTTCTTGAAAGTATTTTCCAAAACAAAGTTATCCGTCAACACGACCGTATCATTTCTGTATATTTTCTTATACTCGTAAACAGGAGGCTTCCATGGTTCGGGAGAATATACAATTGATAAACCTGCATAAAGTGTATTGATCTTCCAGGAGTATCCATCCAAAAAGTTGTTCAATCCATACCTGTATCCAATCAGAGGGCTAATAAGCAGGGTATTTTTTTTATTTAGTGGAAAATCATACATTACAGCAACATTAGCATGCAATAGAACAGATTGAACGCCTTCAATTTCTCCTGAATTCAGGTTGCGTGTCATACTATTTGTATTATTGCCATTTTCGTCAACAAAAGTAGCCATACCAGAAGGTTTGGTAATCCTTTCTTCCTGGGAATAATCCTTCTGAATTGGTATTGACAAACTTATTCCTGAGATAATAAACAACCTGTCAAACAACTTTAAAGAAATCTTGGGTTCAAATGACAGCATAGATAATTCTGCATCAATTATATGTTGAAATTCTCCGACATTCATACCTCCATTATAGTAGATGGTTGTTGGCTCCAAAGCCTTTAACTGGCCGTTGAGATTGCTGTACACCAGATTTGTTCCAAGGTAAAAGGTATTGAATATAGCATGATCATAACTAAGACCGATGAAAAATGACTGTCCGGATCCATTTCCGAATTTCGGACAACAATTAGGAACACCAGGCAACGCCCTGAAGTCTGTGTAATGTTGATTGAAGTTCACGCCTCCGATTACACCGATTCGCATATAGTCATTGCAAAAAAGTAAAGTACAATTAAAAATTGTAAATACAACTATTTGAAACAATACTTTCATTAACATAAAACCTTCCTGGCTATTTATAAAGTAATTATATTTTCAAATTTTCAATATGTCTTTTTACTTTGTCAATTTATCTTAGAGTATTCACAAATAATTGGCATGCCAAAAGATAGTTCTTAATATCGGAATTTGTAAGTTAGTAAAAACCAACAAATTCTACACCCCTTATTTGTTTAACAAACGTAAGATTTTTCCCCTAAATATTCAAATATTTAAATTATTATTTTGTATTATAATAATCTCCCCCAGAACATTGGACAAAAAGAAAAGATATTTATTGAAATGCTTCATGATATTGCATTGAAATATAGCAAAAATGACTGAAAATGCCCATCAGGTTACAATTAAAAGCATGTTTCGTGCTTGTATTGTGCTTGTATCGTGCTTGTATTGTGCTTGTTTCGTGCTTGTATTGTGCCTATTTTGTGCATTATTGGGTCTGAAAAGTGGATCATTAGTTCCAAATTTGTGCCAGAATTGTGCATATTTTGTGCACGTACAGTGCAATTTTATAACTTTTTGTATTGAATCTATGCAAATATATGTAGATTATCACTGAAAATGCAGTCTCAATCAATAAAATTGAGTTGTTTTTGTATTGAATTACTTCATTGGTGCATGATAAAACCTAATCTCTTTATGATGGCTGATTAATGATATGGTCGTTTCTGGCTAAATACACAATTGGAGCCTGAAAAGCCAGGCTTTGTAACTGAAATCAAAGCTCTCGCGGAGAGAGTGGTTTGCAGGAGCCTGAAAAGCTATGCTTTGTAACTAAAATCAAAAAGTCTGACTTTATAATCATTGCTACCTCTAAATATTATATGGGGATTTATAAAAATATTTTCCGATTCATTTCTTCTTACAAAATTATTTCCATTAGTTAAATGAACGAAATTCATTTTTAAAATATTAATTGATAGGATAAGACATGGCAAGAAAGAAAAGGAGCCATACACCTGGCTCAATCTACAAGAAAAATAACAAACTTGTCATTGAATTGAAAGGCAAAAAGCTTTATACCGGCTTGAACGATACACCTGAAGGTAGAGAGAAAGCTAAATTGATGAAGGAACAAATGTATGAGCAATGGCTGATTAACAGAGGGACATTGCCGGATCATACGAAAGATTTTATATCAGCAAAGGAAGCTTTCTTGGAATTTGTAAGTCATCTTGAGCGAAAACAACGGAGTCAGGCTACAATCAGAAATTACAAATTAGCTTTCAAGCTGATTTACAAAGAAGATTATCTAATAAACCAGAGAATAAACAATGAATACAGGATTGTGTTTGATATTCGGAGATTTGTTGACACTACAAATGTTGGAAATGTCAGCATAAACAGTTATCTCCGGTGCATTAGGTCTTACCTAAACTATTGTTATACTCAGGGATATATCAACAAAATAGATGTAATGAATTTGTTTGGGAAACCAGAAAAAGAAAAGAAACCAATTGCTTACAACGATAGAGATTTGGAAAAGATTCTCGAATACTTTTACGAAACTGATGAAGAATTTGCTTTATGGATTAGCTTTATGAGATTGACCGGATCTCGAAGTAAAGAATCAATCACCCTTACTTGGGACCAAGTGGATATTGAAAAGAGGCAAATACTGATCTACAACAAAATCAATACAGAAAAATCTGAGATGATAATAGTATCAGATAGAGTTTTGAATATCCTCGAAAGGTTATTAGTTCTCTCAACCCAAAGGCCGAAAAATAAACATAAACTATTTCGTTGGACTTATAATGGTTTGTCCCGGCTTACCCGCAGATTCCATGATGCAGAAAAACTATTGGGAATAGAACCGACCAATGGATGTTTCCATAAGCTCAGGAAAGCTTTTGCAACCGAAATAATTGAAAATGACCTGTCGATATGGGAAGTCAAAGAACTTATGCGCCACGCTAATATCAATACTACTCTGAAGTATTACAAAGAGAAGAACACTTTGAAACTTGTGGATGCCTTGAATAGAATCCACCATTGAGTTTTTACGATACACTTTTCTTATCAAGAATTATTCAATTAAGCAATATGGCTATTTCTGCTTCTATTGAAAGGTAGTTGCTATTTGCATTGACTATTTATCGGGACGGAAATGGGACGGGAAAAATATTTTAAATGACAAAAAATAGCTTTAAATGGCAAAATTCTCTGTTCCCCTTCCAACGACATTGAAAACGGGAACACAGCAATTATGCTTGAATTGCAAGGAGTTACCTCTTTTGCCTTTCGAGCCAACAGCCGGACTTGAACCGGCGACCTGCTCATTACGAATGAGCTGCTCTACCAACTGAGCTATGTTGGCCTTCTACGAATTACAAAATTACTTAAAAATTGATAATTTACAAAGTCTATAGTTGTTCGACAAAGATGTTACGCGCCAGTTCCTGCCCGATGACCTTTTCCTCCCCGTTGTGAACGATTGTCAGCGGCCCGTTAAAGGGGGCAATGTCGAGTACTATCACCTGTTTGTTCGGCATCAGGTCCATTTTCTCGAGGTAGTTAAGGAAATTGGGGTCGTTGTCGGACAGCCTCGAAATAGTCATTTCCTTTCCGATCTCAGCTTCTGACAGTGGTATCTCACTGTGAGCGAAAATCTTACCGTCTTTCGTCGGTATGGGGTGGCCATGAGGGTCGAACTTAGGGTTGCCGAGCAAGGCAGCAATTTTATCGCTGAATTCTTCGGAGATGAAATGCTCCAGTTTGCAGGCCTCTTCGTGTACCTTGTCGAGTGTGTAGCCGAGCATCTCTTTCAGATACAACTCCAGCAGGCGGTGCTGCCTGATGATGTGCAGGGCGTGGGCGTCTCCTTTTTCCGTAAGCTTGACGCCTTTGTATGAGTTGTAGTCAACAAGGTTCATGCCTGCAAGCCTTTTAAGCATCCCTGTTACGGAAGCGCCCGACACATCGAGTTCATTCGCTATTTCTGTTGTTGGTACAGGGCCGTTAACCTGCAGCTTATATATGGTTTTCAGGTAATCCTGGACTGCTTTGCTTATCTCTCGTTTACTATCTGACATCTTACCGCTCAAAAATATGAATATTATTTATTAATTATATGTTTAGTCGCAGCTAAACAATTTTTATTATAAATTTTTCTCTTTTGCTAATTATAAATTTAGATAAATCTATTAATTTTTTAAAATTAAATTTTAAATAATATTAGCAATTGTTAAAAAATAAGGAGGAATCCGGTCAATACATTGGATTTTTACGGAGGTTTTCTTCGAGTTTCGATTTCATATTGTCGTATTGGTTTCTGTAGGCGCTTTTGTCAAGGAGGTAGCTGTATGCCGAATGGTGGAAGAATTTTGTGAAAAGGGCAGCATTGCCGTTGAAGGGACGGCTCTCTTTGAGGGAAACGGTGCCTGCGCCTGATTGGACGTTGCCGGGGTTGACGCCGTAGAGTGGTGGAAATCCTAATTTTTCGGAATTTTCATACAGGAATTGCATCAGTTGCAGGCTGAGTTCCTTGTTCTCATTCTTGTTGTTGAGCGCCAGGCTGATTACTTCTATGTCGGCAGTATTGCCCGGTTTATTACCGTATGGAGCCGGGTATTCATCAACTTTCAGTCCGGCGTTGAACTGCCGGGCGCGATAGATGCCCATCGGGCTGTCAATCACCGACAGGACTTGACCGGTGGCAAAGCGCCTGAGTATTTCGTCGTTGGTGCCGACGGCAGAAAAGGGTATCAATTCACCGAGTAAAGTGTAAACAGCGATCACCTGGTTCTCGTTAAACTTCATCAGTGCAAGGGAATCGGCGAAATTCGGGTACAGCATATTGCCTGCATATACAAAAAAGCCGAAGAATTCCTTCTTGTCGAGTATGTTGATAGCGAAAGCTTTTTTTTCGGGATTAGCGCTTAATTGCCACAGAAGTTCTTTGAAACCGGCCCAGTCGGAACGGCCATTCGGTTTTGCCGGAACAGGTGAAGCCGCATCGCGGTTGATGTACAACCGACGGCTGACGTTAAGCCAGGGCCAGGAAACAGGGTTGTTGTTAAAACGGCACTGGCTTGTTAACTGCCGGGGAATTGCCTTCAGGAGGGAATCGGGCAACGGCTGAACGATATTGCCTGAAACAAATGCACAGAGAGTCCACCTGTCCAGTTCAATCAGGTCGGCGCTGTCCGGGTTCGCTTTGATATAGTCAAGTATTACCCTGATGTCGGTTTCCCTGAGGTTGTGAATCACAACCTCGCAGCCGTACTGCGCTTCGAAGTCGGCAACAATTGTCTTAAGGGAGTCTGTGAAAGCAGCGCTCTTGTCGATGAGCAGCAGGTCGAGCCTGTCGTCGTCGAACAGGGTGGCTACATTGCATGAAGTGAAGCACAGTAACAGGCTTACAACAAAATATATCAAAATCCGGCTTTTCATTCGCATCTCTTTATTTCAAGCTTCTGCCTCTGACCTGATGGTGAAAGCAGGCACACCAGATTACCAGGCAGCATATTGTTAAAAAAAAGTAAAATAATAAAATAATAGTTAGAAAAAAAAGCAAATATGGAAGCCATATATTATTTTATTTTTTTATTTTTGAATGATAAATAATGTTTTAAATAATCTCAAATTTTAAAGTTATATGACAAGTGATAATGCGATATTGAAACAGACCAAATACATATTTATTACAGGCGGAGTGCTGTCTTCGCTTGGTAAGGGTATATCCAGCGCTTCACTGGGGCTGTTGCTTAAACAGATGGGTTTTACCGTTACAATAATGAAGCTCGACCCCTATATTAATGTCGATCCCGGTACGATGAACCCGTTCCAGCACGGCGAAGTCTATGTTACCGACGATGGTTCCGAGACTGACCTCGACCTTGGGCACTATGAAAGATTCATTGCTACTTCATTGAATAAGAACAACAATACTACTTCCGGCCAGGTTTACTATGAGGTAATTCAGAAAGAACGCAAAGGCCATTACTTAGGTAAAACCGTGCAGGTAATCCCCCACATTACCGATGAGATCAAGAGAAGGATTGCTGTCTTTGACGGAGAATTCGATTTCGTACTGATCGAAATCGGCGGAACCATCGGCGACATCGAATCGCTGCCATTCCTGGAGGCTGCCCGCCAGTATATACTCGAACGCGGTTCGAGGAATGCCATTGTCATTCACCTGACATATATTCCCTACATCAAAGCAGCAGGCGAGCTTAAGACAAAACCCACACAGCATTCTGTCAAGACACTGATGGAACACGGGATAAAGCCCGACATCCTGATTTGCCGTACTGAGCATAAATTGACAAAAGAACTGAAGTCCAAGATTGCCCTGTTCTGCAACGTGGAATTCGATTCGGTCATCGAAGGCCAGGACGTGGAAACTTCCATCTATGAAGTACCCCTGCAATATGCCAAATCCAATTTCCCTGACATCGTACTCAAGAAACTTGATATGCCGCCCAGGGAGATCGACCTGGACACATGGACCAAGTTTGTCCAGAGGATCAAGAATCCCAAACATGAAATAACGATTGCACTTGTCGGCAAATATACCAAATATACCGATTCCTATAAATCCATCATCGAAGCTTTCGCCCATGCGGGTTCTGTTAACAACACCAAGGTCAATGTCGAGTTGAAGAACTCCGAGAAAATTACCGAGGAGAATGTTGCCGAAACGCTTCAGGGCATCGACGGTGTCCTGGTAGGTCCCGGTTTCGGTTCACGCGGCATCGAGGGTAAAATAACTGCAATTAAGTATCTGCGAGAGAATAAGATTCCTTTCTTCGGCATCTGCCTGGGCTTGCAGTGTGCTGTCATCGAGTTTTCCAGGAATGTGTGCGGCCTTCAGGAAGCCAACTCCCGCGAATTTGACGAGGAATGTACCAATGCTGTCATCGACCTGATGGACGAGCAGAAGAAGATTAAGATCAAAGGCGGGACAATGAGGCTCGGCGCCTATCCCTGTGTAGTTCAGCCAGGGACATTAGCGCATAAAGCTTACAATTCCGGCGACATCTCCGAACGCCACAGACACCGCTATGAACTTAACAATGAGTACAGGGAGATGCTGCAGGAGCACGGCCTGGTAATGAGCGGCCTGTCTCCTGACGGGAACCTCGTTGAAATAATTGAGCTGCCCGGCCATCCGTGGTTTCTCGGTACGCAGTTCCATCCGGAACTGAAATCCAGAGCCGTGACCGGAACTCCTTTGTTCATCAGTTTCATCGAAGCTGCTGTGAAGAACAAATTATCAAAAGAGAATATTGAGAATAACGATCAATAAAAAAAAGGTTGACGGTATGAAAAAATGCCTCCTGTTCTTTTTATGCGCTGCGATTGGGCTGATTGCCTGTAGTAGTTCAAAACCTCCGGAAAAAAACAACCAACCGGAAGTCATCACCACGCCAAGCGGCCTTAAGTACACAGAGCTGAAAACCGGCAGCGGCCCTATGCCCCTGCCTGGCCAGACAGTCTCGGTCCACCAGGTTGTCCGCGACTCCAAGGGCAATTTACTGGAAGATACGTACAAGAACGGACTGCCCTTCGAGTTTATCCTTGGTAAGGACGAAACCATCCAGGGACTGGAAGAGGGTGTAATGACAATGAAAGTAGGGGGAAAGCGAAAGCTTTACGTACCGCCGGAACTGGGCTTCGGAAGGCGTGCTGTACGTACAATACCAAAGAATGCAGACCTGGTCATTGAAGTTGAATTGATCGATATTAAATAGATTTTGTGGTTACAATTCTCTAAAGAAGCTTCTTTCCTATTGGAGGGGAGCTTTTTTAATTATTCAGTCCGATTAATTACTGTTTAAGCTTCATAATATCGAGTTCAGTTAATCCTGTAACCATGCAAATTTCCTCCAAAGTCATATTCATAGATAGCAGCTTGAGGGCTATTGTTTCTTTTTCCCTTTTTTTTCCTCTTTTTTCTCCAATCAACAAAGCTTCCTCAGTAGCGTAAGACAATCTGTCGGCTTCGTCTCTTGCGGCTTTTTCGCGGTATTCTATGATGGCACGGACATCAGGGTCGGCAGCAGCTTTCTGCATTCTTTTTATGGCTTTCATGATCATTGCCTCCTTTTTAATACGTTCCGGTATTCTTCCCGGATCGTTGATGAAAGTCTCTCCGTTCATCAGGGCGAACAGCCACTGGTTGATCGGATCATCATATAACCGTTCGTCCTTGTACTTCGGCAGCTCGATGAAGTGGTACTCCACCAGGTCCGCCAACTCCTTATGACTCTTAACGTTTAACAATCTGTAAATATTGTGTATGGCTTTTTCGTTCTTTATCAGTAAGAAATCCGAGAAAATAATGGATACTGTTTTGTTCAATTTGTCGTATCCCTGGGCTTCCGAAAGCTGGCCGGTCAATAGTTTAGCATTGTAATAGACAATGCGTTCCATGAAATGATGACGGTTCTGTACCTGCATCTCGATGTTGTACAGCCTGCCTTTTTCATCGCGGGCTTTAATGTCAATCACTGTTGCTTTATCCGACATATATTCTTTCAGGTTCATCGGGTTCATGTAAGAAATGTCGGCAATCTTTTCCTGACCGCTGTCGAGAAAAACAGCGTTCAGGAGATGGATGAGTATGTCTTTGGAGTTCCCTGAAGCAAAAACATATTTGAAGACGATATCGTTACGAAGGTTGATTTTTGTAATGTCGATGTCTTTCATATTATTCTCTACCGTATTCGAGTAAAACAATATTATTGGTATTATTACCTGCTTATTGAAAAAGCACTGCCTACCATATTATCAGAATTATGTTTTAAAACAATATAGTAGATTCCCGAACTCAGAGATTCAATGTTCAATGTGTATTGGTTATTTCCGGTAAGAGACAGATCGCTTAAAGAATTCTTAGAGACGGACTGTCCTAATGAATTATAAATCTCAATCATTGACCCTACACTGTAATCATTATCTAATGTTATTGTAAGAGTTGAATTTGCAGGATTAGGATAAATAAACAGATGTTTTTGGGATTTATAACTATCTGTAACAGAAGTGATTCTATCGATTTCATAGAGTCTGATCAATCCATTATTACTTGTAGCTATCAGATGTTTATTGTCTCCCGTCAATTCGATCTGCCATTTCACTCCAGGGGTATTGAAGGGTATGGAGTCGATTACCATGCATTTATTAAAGTCGCAGCAATAAAGATAATTATTAGTTGTTACAAAGAGATTATAATTTAACATAGAAAATTCAAGATCAATTACTATATTATCTTTTGAATCATCATTTTTGTCGTTATAAATACCATCAATCGTTATGGCTTTCTCTAATCTTGAACTATCAATGTTATATATATCAATTTTATTCGGATAGGTAAAGTACGCAATATATTTATTATCGTAGGAAAAACATACCGGAGCAGATAAGTATTCATTCATTTTGTATTTTTGATTCTTTAGGTCAATTATTCTTCCAGAATACCTATATTCATTTTTACCACCATGAGACGGACTAGAATAATAATGATAATAACAAAGACAGTATAAAAGAGTCATATCAGGAGACTGATAAATTGCCTGAGGTTCGTCAGTACCATAAGAAACAAGTATTTTCCCACTATCGAGATCAAAAACACCTATACGTCCAGTGTTCTGATTTGTCGATCCAGCATCATAGTATACCTTCAATCCATTAATAATGCAATTTTGTTCTTCATTAAACATAACGTAACTATTATTGAGAATAGTAACCGGATATTGTCCGGATGAAGAATATCCTATATCAGCCTTGATGGTTAAAAGGCATGAATCCTCAATAAAATCATAAAGATAGGTATTATTATTAGGGAATGTCCATGGTTCAGCCGTCGAAATAATAAACCATCTTTCATTCTGATGTATATCAATATCAATTTTACTATATCCTGATGGCATACCAATTTCGTTTATTAACATTCCTGTTTCAATATCCCATATCCTATAGAAATCACCTGAATAGGTGTAGAACCTTTGCCCGTCTTTTGATATTTTTAGTTTTGATATGGGATTGACTTTGGATTTCTGTTGTTTATAGTTTAAAGAATCCACCCAGTAATATTGAATCCCCATCTCCGAATCAAGCACAGGATCAGTCTTATAAATACCAGTCTCAGTGTATGCTATAAAAGAACTGTCATCATAGTATTCTAAAGAATTAATTTTCATTGAATTTAAACCCTGGCTGTTCTTTTCCCAGATTTCTCCTCCTTGATTTGAAAAGAAAACACCATTATTTATTGATCCTGCAAGCACTGTATTATTACCAGCACAAAGGATATCCGAGATGGTTTTTGTGGAAAGCTGTCTGTCAATCATTTTCCAGTCTTTTCCCTGATTCTCGGTTTTCCAAATACATTTACCTTTTGTTCCGATGAAAATATGGCCGTTATCATCAATATCTGCACAAGTTATCTTTTCTATTGTTTCACCAATACTAATATTTATAACTTCTTTGGTTTCAGTGTTGAAGAGAAAAAGTTTGCTATAATCAGTTGTTATTAGTATCTTTTTCTTATCATTCAAAAACCGTGTCCCTGCCAAAGATGTGTTGATTAATACCCAAGATGTGTCTGCTGGCAGGTATTTATAAAATCCTTCGTTTGTTATAGCATATGCTTTATACTTATCATCACTGGCAATCATTTGAATATCTGATCCGATGCCTCCGTCCCTTTTAATTATTTTGCTATTATCCTTTATCTGGCAATATCCTATGTCGTCTATTAAAGCATATAGTGATTGCGAAGTGTCGGTACATATCTTCCGAATTTTTCCTTTATAAATTGTATCAACCAGGATTGGATACCAATTATTACATGAGTCAACTGAATGGTATATATAACTGTTATTAGAAATAACATAACAAACACCTCTGGAGGTTTTTTCAAAACCAGTAATGTTTAGTTCTGATAAATTGATATTTACAATTTTATAATCTGTAATGTCTTTATTACAGATATACAAATCGCCATATTTTGTGCCTATAAAGGCTTTATTATCTATGAACTCAAAGCAATTAAAATAAGCAGTATTAAAAGGAGAGCCTTCTTTTAAGACAGTAAAATGAACCCAATCTGCCAGTGTTGAGTCATATTTGAAAATTTCATTCGAGTTGGCGATAAATACATTATTGTCGCTATTTACTATTAATAAATATGGTCTGGATAATCCTTTTATATGTTGTAAAGTGACAGAATCCTGAGAATAATCAAGGTAACATAATGAAGAATGAGTACATAAGTAAACTCTGTCCTGATTGTAATTCACACAATAATACTCACCAATATTTTCTATTATATATATTTTTTTCCAGGAGTCGCCGTAATCGGTTGATTTATAGAGATTGTAATTGTCGCTTCGAAAAATTACATCATGAATTATGAAAAATTTCTTGAACTTATCAATTTTTCCGATACTTTTACTTTTTAACTCCCAGGTCAAGCCCGAGTCTCTTGAACAATACATGCCGTCAGGGTATGCACATGCAAATAATGTCCCGTCCGATGATTGTGCTATTCCCCTGATATCCGTTTTATTATCACCAATTTTCAGGCTTTCCCATGTAATCCCATCATTTTTTGAAATGTAAACGGGGTTATTATCTGCAACGAGAAAGATATAGCCGTTTTGTGCAATGAATATTTGTTTGACGATCATATTTTTGGGTGAAACAATTATTGTCTCCCAGGACAGACCTTCATCTTTACTTCTTATGATATTGCATCTGTCCTGATTACCCAGATCATTGGTAATACCAGCATAGTAGTAACCGTTTTTGTCGACTGCCATACATAAAACAGGACCCCATGAATTTCCGCCGGCGGTTTTCCAGGTCAAATTCCTTGGCAAAAGATTTATGGCCGAAATTAAAACAAAAACCAATACAACTGAAGCGCTTCTCATAAATTGTCTCTACTTTCTGAAAAATAATCAGTTCAATTTATTAAAAAATTTCAGATTATTCACAAAAAAATAAACAAAATATTGTGATTTCATCTCAATTCGAATACCGGTCGAGGGTGAAAGTCTCGCCCAGGTATCTCTTTCTTACGTCTTCGTTGTTGGCAATGTCGTCCGAGCTTCCGGAAGTGAATATGTTGCCCTCGATGAGGATGTAGGCCCTGTCTGTAATCGACAGTGTTTCATGGACGTTGTGGTCAGTAATCAGAACGCCGATATTCTTTTCTTTAAGCCTTGCAACTATGTCCATTATTTCTTCGACGGCGATGGGGTCGATGCCTGCAAAAGGTTCGTCGAGGAGTATGAATTTCGGGTCGGTAGCCAGCGCCCGGGCAATCTCGCAGCGGCGGCGCTCGCCACCGGAGAGCATATAGCCTTTACTTTTACGGATGTGGGTGATGCCGAAACTCTCGAGCAGGAACTCGAGTTTTTCCTTGCGTGCTTTTCGGCTCAATTTCTGTAGTTCGAGTATCGCCCTGACATTCTGTTCTACAGTCATTTTCCTGAAGACGGAAGCTTCCTGTGGAAGGTAGCTGATGCCAAGCCTGGAACGCTTGTACATCGGATTGAGGGTGATTTCGGTGTCGTTGAGCCAGACCGTGCCTTCGTTGGGTTTGATCATGCCTACGATCATGTAAAATGTGGTTGTCTTACCTGCTCCGTTCGGGCCAAGCAATCCTACAACCTCACCCTGTTTCACTTCGAGGGAAACACCTTTAACCACTGTGCGTTTGTGATACTTTTTCAGGAGGCCCTCCCCCCTGAGTATGCTTAATTGGCTGTTCTGTTCGTTCGTCATAATAATTTGAATGTATATGTTTTTTCGCTGTCGTCTCTTAACACTTTGAATTTGATTGCGTCGCCTTTGACAGAGTCATAGACATTTATATAATAGTCTTCTTCGCGTACAATGCTATTGTCATTGATTTCAAGGATGATGTCGCCGGGCATGACGCCTGCTTTGGCAGCTTCCGATCCTCTTTCGAGGGCTGTGATGACGATGCCTTCAGTAGTGTTGATGCCTAAGTATTTGGCAAGCTGTTCGTCTATTGCCCTGATCTCAATCCCAACATTGAAATTCCTGTCGATTTCTTTGCCTTTTTTGAGCCTTTCCACGATGGTCCTGACCCTGTCGATGGGTATGGCCCAGCCTATGCCTATGCTGCCTGCGCCCTGCCTGTTCGTTGCCGTTGAGAAAATCATTGTATTGACCCCGATTACTTCACCGAGTGCGTTGAGGAGGGGTCCTCCGGAATTGCCTGAGCTGATGGCGGCGTCTGTCTGTATCATGTTACGATAGACCCTGCCTTCCTGGAAGAAGTTGAGGCCGCTGTTGGAGACGACGCCGACGGTAACCGTAGGCTTGGCGTTCATGTCGAAGAGGCCGAAGGGATTGCCGAAAGCTATGGACCACTCGCCGGGGTATGTCTCTCCGGAAGAAGCCAGTTTAAGGTATGGGAAATCTTCTCCTTTGATCTTCAGCAAAGCTACATCGGTAACCCTGTCTGAGCCGATGATCTCTGCATCGTGTTTCTTGCCGTCGGTTGTGGTGACGATGATTTTGGTAGCGTCGCCGGCAACATGATGGTTGGTGATGATGTATCCGTTTGAGGAAATAAGGAAACCCGAACCAAGGCCCCTGATCTCATATTCTCTGTATCTGGAGCCACCGTCCCTGTTCCCGAAGTATCTCCGGAACATCGGGTCGTCGAAGAATGACTCGAATGGATCTGTGTATTTTACTTTCTGCACCTGTATTACATTGATGCCAACGATGGCGTCGCGGCATTTCCTTACCACTTCGGTGATTGTGTTTTGTCTTGAACCGTCAATATTATAATTGGCTTTTGTTTTGCCCGACAGGTCAAGTTGTGCCAGGTCTTCGCCCGTTGCAAGTGAGCCTTTGCCGTTGTCGTTGTAGTCTTGTGAATTGCAGCTCTGAACAATTATTCCGATTGTCAATATTAGATAAATCACTATATCCCTGACTCTCATCATCATTACCCCATTTATAAAAAATAATTCCCAAAATATACTTCTACGTCTATGGCTTAAAGTAATTGTTATAAAACTGAATTATTGCTGTCGGAGTCAATGAAAATTTTTTATTATCAGATTTCCTTTTGTAGCTTGATAAATATTTTATATTTTAAATTCAAAAATTTGCAACAATGCATGGATGAGTATGGAAATCAAGATTAAAATGAATAAGAAGCAGATGGATACTTTCAAGCGGAGAGCTGAGATGATCAAGTCAACTCCCGACGATGTGGTAATGGAGATGTGTAAACCGTTCTACGAAGGAAGTGACGAAGACTTTCAGTTGTTCCTCAATCTGAAATCAAAGATATCCGACCCGGGTTTTTCAAAAGAAATAATGGATGAATTCCAGGAACTCGAAGTTGAAGACTTGTACGATGGTGAGATCGAAGATGAAGACGAAAACGGTTTCAGCGACGACTTCTTCGACGATGAGGATGATTTCGGCGGTGGTGGAAGACGCGGCAGCGGCAGAAGGTATTATTAAGAAATAATAAACATTAAAAAAGCCGCCCAACGGGGCGGCTTTTTTTGCAAGCAGAGAGATACCTGATCTCAATTGTTATACATATCAATTAAGTGGATAGACCGATATTTTCTTGCGGTCTTTGTCTTTAACTTCAAATTTTACGGTACCATCGATCAACGAGAAGATTGTGTAATCTTTTCCGAGCCCGACATTGTTTCCGGGGTGAAACCTTGTGCCGCACTGGCGAACGATGATGTTGCCGGCTTTGACGAGTTCGCCGCCGAATCTTTTAACACCGCGTCTTTGCGCATTGGAATCGCGTCCGTTTTTCGAAGAACCGCCACCTTTTTTATGTGCCATAATTAGTCTCCGGATTTATTCTTTAGTTGTTTTTTTTCTGCCTCTTTTGGGTTTCTCTACGACCTCTTCCGTTGCGATTTCTTCGACGGGAGTGTCATTGAGTTCCTCTTCAATTTTCAATTCGGCGGGTTTTGCCAGTTCGATTTTTCCGGTACTCCTGAAAGTTTCGAAACCGTCGATTGCCATGCCGGTAATCTGGATGGCAGTAAAGTTCTGCCTGTGTCCTTTTAACCTTCTGTAGCCCTTGCGGCGTTTTTTCTTGAAAACGATGACTTTTGTGTCTTTTCCATGGCCAAGGATGGTTGCTTCAACCGTGCCGTTGACATATGGAGTTCCGACTTTGTCGCCGTTTTCATTGCCGGCTAAGAGGATGTCCGTAAATGAAACCTTATCGCCTGGATTGCCTTCGAGCAATGGTACTCTGAGCCTCTCATCGGGGCTTATCCTGGTTTGGACACCTGTTATTTCTACTATTGCGTACATAAATATACCTTATTTCAACATTTTTCTCTTACAAATTACAGAGAAATGCAAATTAATAAGAAAATTCTAAATTACAAAACTATTTTTTTATGCGGACTTACTTTTTACTCGGTTCGCTTTTTTTACGTATTCAGGATCGGTTCCTTCGTTAACGGTGCCTTTAGTAATTACGCACTTTTCAACGTGTCCCATGTCCGGGAGGCTGTACATGATGGGTATCATCACCTCTTCGGTAATGGCACGCAGCGCTCTGGCGCCGGTTTTCCTGATCTTTGCCTTCTCGACGATGGCCTTAAGGGCTTCTTCTTCGAATTCAAGCCCTATGCCTTCCATTGAAAACAGCTTCTGATACTGCTTTGCAATGGCATTTTTCGGAACTGTGAGGATGTTCATCAGGGCTTCGTCGCTGAGTTCGTCGAGGTATGTAAGCACCGGAAGCCTGCCTGCAAGTTCCGGTATTAAACCGTACCTGATGAGGTCTTCAGGCTCGACGGAGTGCAACAGGCTGCTGTTGGCGTCGATGGCAGCGTCGGAGTCGGCAGTAAAGCCTATCATCGTCTTTCGCATACGCCTGGCGATTATCTTGTCCAAGCCTTCGAAAGCTCCGCCGCAGATGAAAAGTATGTTCCTCGTATCGACGTAGATGAGGGGTTGTTCGGGATGCTTGCGGCCTCCCTTGGGTGGTACCCCTGCGACTGTGCCTTCGAGTATTTTCAGGAGCGCCTGCTGTACACCTTCGCCTGATACGTCCCTGGTGATGCTGGCAGATTCGCTCTTCCTGCCGATCTTGTCTAATTCGTCGATGTAGATGATGCCCTGCTGGGCGAGGTTTACATTGTAGTTCGCGCTCATCAGCAGTTTGACGAGTATGTTCTCGACGTCGTCGCCCACGTATCCCGCTTCGGTAATCGTCGTTGCGTCGGCAATGGCAAAAGGTACTTTAAGTATCCTTGCAAGGGTTCTGGCCAGCAGAGTTTTGCCGGTGCCGGTCGGGCCCAGCAGAAGGATATTGCTTTTTTCGATTTCCACTTCGTCGAGATCATTGTCGAGTTTTGGCGATTTGATGCGTTTGTAATGGTTGTAAACGGCAACGGACAGCACTTTCTTGGCATAGTCCTGGCCGATTACGTGCTCATCGAGCTGTTTCTTCATTTCAGAAGGTTTGACTAAGTTGAAATCAAGGCTTTGTTCCAACTTCTCGTCAGCTTCACGTCGTAAAATTTCCAGCGAACTGTTAACACAGACGTTACAAATAAATATATTGTTCGGGCCTTCGATGAGGCCTTCTACTTCGAAATTGGACCTGCCGCAGAATGAGCACCTCATCGGCTTGAATCCCTGTTGTCCTGTTTTTGACATATATTACCGCTGATTATTATTCTTTTTTATCTTTGTTTTCTTCCTGGCTGCCTTCGGCTTTCTTTATGTCCGGGCTGCGTTCCATTATCTTATCGATGATACCATATTCGAGGGCTTCCTCAGGTGTCATGTTGTTGTCCCTGTCGGCATCAATTTTTATCTGCTCTACAGTTTTGCCTGTGTGTTTCGAGATGATCTCGTACAACATATCCCTCGTCCTGATCATTTCTCTTGTGTATATCTCGATGTCGGTTGCCTGTCCCTGAGTGCCGCCCATCGGCTGGTGCATAAGTATGCGCGAATGGGGAAGGGCAAAGCGTTTGCCTTTTGCGCCGGCGCACAACAGCACCTGGGCCATCGATGCTCCCATGCCCATACATATTGTGGAGATGTCCGGTTTTACGAACTGCATTGTGTCGTAGATGGCGAGGCCGGCGCTGACACTGCCGCCGGGTGAATTTATGTAAAGGTTAATGTCCTTGTTCGGGTCTTCACTCGAAAGGAACAGCATCTGGGCAATTACTAAGCTGGAGACATAGTCGTCGATGGCCGAGCCGATGATGATTATCCTGTCTTTCAGCAGGCGCGAATATATGTCGTAGGAGCGTTCGCCGCGGCTGGTTTGCTCTACCACTATCGGTACAAGTTGATTTACCATATTTCATTTACCTATATTGTTTCGTAATCAATAATAAAATGCAATAACGAATAAAATCGTGCTATCTTTTAAAATGGTTGAAAAGTGGGGAGAGAAGCTATTCAATGTCTCTTCGTATATTGCCTTGAAAAAACGATTAATATGTTTTCAATATAATAATGATATATCAATTGTTGATTCATTTTTTACAGGCAAAGGAAGAAATTTGTCGGGTTCATTATGAATCGGTCTGTTTTCATGACATGATCTTAAGCTTGTTGGCTTTTTGTTAATTGAAGGTGATAGAAAGAGTAGGATATACTTTTTTTGTAACGGAGAAAAAAACTTATCTTTTTTATAAAAATTGACCATAACACTGTCGATGTAATCAGTGATACACAATACACCTTTAAATTTTTTAATACAGTCATCGAAGTATTTTGTTTCGGATTCTTCTGCTGATTTTAATTCTATAAAATAAACAGTATTGTTAGATATTAGAATATAGTCACAACGTTTGTTCTGACCTCGACTACAATCTTTAAATACATTATTTATTTTCATCTTATCACATTTAAGAAGTGCTGAATCATTTGGAAGATTTTTAATCCGAATAGACCTAAGAAAAGCGTTTGGTTCAGGCTCAATTAGATGTGCAACATCAGAGTCAATCTTCTGAAATATAAGTAATTTTTGCATGAAATTTAAGGGCATATTTATTCTCTCCCTAAAATTATTCTTTCCTGAATCTCATTCATTTCATTTATTGTTTTATCAAAGCTTTTTGCTTCGATGCCGTAGAATTCGTCAATATCAGCTTGAACGAGAGTAGGAATATTCGTTCTTTTTGTTTTGCCTTCAAGTTTAACCAAATCTCTTTCTGAAATATATACTTTTATCCTTTTGGGGTCAATTAATTCTGATTCCAGATATTTATATTTGTGCATGATTTTTTTAGTGCTGTCATCATTTTTCCTACTATTAAACATTATTAGTGTATTCAACTCTTTAATGATATAGTCGCTATGTGTAGTTATGAAAACTTTAATTCCAATATTCACTAATCTTGCAAAAAGTTTTGCTAATCTTCTTTGATTGCTTGGATGTAAATTTAACTCCGGTTCGTCAACCATTAGCATATCACCTTCTTCAGCTAAATGACGTAAATAGAAACCAATGTCTAATAATGAACGAACGGAACTTGAACTTTCACCCATTGATAATTTTATTGATTTTGTTGATTTTGGAAGAAAATAAAGACCTTCTCTACCCACTTTATAGTCTCCACCAAGAATATCAGCAAAATCTAATAATAAATCAGGATACTTTTTTGTAATTACACTATCTTCCTTATTGTAGTCTTCGAGTTTCCTGATGAAATCTATATTTCTTCTTACAGGTAACGCATAGCTGGAGAGGTATGCCTTTTGAAGAATTTCAGCCAAATCAAGTTCATCGTTACCAGCAACCTCTTTTAAAATGATATTCCTTTCTAAATTTAGTTCATTTTTAAAGATGACAGCGCCTGTTCTTTCTGAACTTGCAATGAAAATATCAGAGATTGTATTACTATAAATAATCTTCTTTAATGCCAAACTTATTGTATTAATAATATTATTACGAATTGACATTGTATCAATATCTTGGGTTTCGATAAGCAAACTCACTGTTATTTCATCGGATTCAGATTCTTTGGAAATCTGAAGTATTTCTCCTTTAGTAGATCTCCATTTTGCATTATATGTTTCTAATGGAACAATTTCTTGATTATTCATAGAAATTGAAAAATCTGAATTAATAAAATATCTTTTCTGAGCAGCTAACATCATTGGTAATAATCTAGAATAATTTTTACAGGCTTTCTGTAATTCTTCATTCGGATGATTTAGATATTCAGTTAATGAAATTTTCATTGAACCGGTATCCATTAATTTTGAGATTTCATTTTCAGGAACTTTTAATAAATATGCATTCTTCCAAAAATCATAAAATCCATATAATAAGTAAGTTGCATAAGTTTTTCCGGTGTTGTTCTCACCACAAATAATTGTAAGGTCACCCAGTTCATATTCTGCTTGTTTGAATACTCCAATATTGCTTAGGCTGATTTTCATAATACAAAATCTCCATATTTTTGATAATTCAAAAATAATATAATTTCAACAATATCCGATGTAAGAATTTATAAAAATCCCTACGTAATATCAAATTGTTAGCTGTTTTATGTTTGAATTAGTTCTGATTCTTACTTACACTTTCCCCTCCATAAACCGCACTATCTCCTCAAGCGCTGTGCCGCCGTCCGTCAGTTCAATCAGCAGGGACTTCGGGTAAGCCGTAAGGCGTTCTGCCGGGGCACCGACGTTGAAAGCCGCTACGGGCAGGCCCGTCATTATTGCCTCCTCGGCTGTAAATGAAAAGGTCTCTGGCCAGATGGACGGGATGAAGATGATGTTGACTTTACGCGACGAAATGATCTTGTGGAAATTCTCTTTGCGGTATGTGCCGGTTACTGTCAGACGACTGTCCTTGCAGTAATTGTCCAGGATGTTGCCGATGACGACGATCTCGACGTTATCCAGGCCTTTCTGTCCGATGGCTGTAAGCATCTCCTGGAGGACAAGGCTGCCTTTGGCCAGGTTAAGGTTTCCGGGGATGCCTATCCTGATGATACCGTCTGGCTTTTGTACCGGGACTTTCTGTATATAATCCACTTTGTGAGGGGCGTAAACGATCTTTGTACGGTCGATGTCCGGGTATGCCCTGAGAAGTAGGTTGGAAGAATAATTGGAGAAAACGGTTATTTCCGTCGCAGCTGCAGCAGCTGCTTGCCATGCAGTACGCCAGCTGTCGATGGATTCGGGTTTGTACAACACTTCCTCCAGGTTTGTGGAGAGCAAACACTGCCTGCAGGTTTCGACCGAAGGCAGCCCGCAATAATGGTATTCATTGTTGAGCAGGTTGAAGCTGGGACATATCATGTAATAGTCATGAAGGGGCATGATTAACGGCAAAGCCAGCCTGTCCCTGATGCCGATTATACACTGCAAAAGCGCTTCAGGGTTGGGAAATGAGACAAGGCTGTTAACGATTATCTCTGAAACCTCAAGGCTTTCCAGGAACTGAATGAGGTCCTGTTCCCTCTTCTTTGCGACAATCACACGCAGCCTGTCGTTATGCCTGATCAACCAGCATGAATCCTTGAAGTTGTATATGACTACGATTACATCCTTACCGGCTGCTATTTTACTTCGGACGATGGCCTCACGGTATATGTAGGAGCCTCCTCCGAGTTTGTGGTCGAATATTAGTACCGGTTTGATCTGTTTGTCTTTCAGCCTGTTCCTCAGGGATTTCATTCCTGCCACGCTGTCTTTAGCGGTGATGGAAAGGCGGGACAGCCCTGTGTGTATCATGTAATAAATGTTCTTGAAAAACTTTCTCCTGCCTGTGTCGCGTGGAAACAGGTAGTTGATCATATTAAACTTTGACGCCATTATTCCTCTTGTTTTCTAATACATTATCTCATTGTGTCAAGCGGCTTCTCTTTACTTTGTCTTAAGCCTGCCCCTGACGATTTTCCAAAACAGTCCCCACCTTCCGGGGGAAGCCGTCAGTTTCATGAAATACAAAACTGCTGACACCAATCTGTTATGTACGAACTTATAATAGTTTTTTACAAAAGAAAATCCAATTCCTGCATTTCCGTTTTGCCGGGCCAGCTGCAATGAATGATCGGCAGCGGCGGGAAGGCCTTCTTTGAACAGCCGCGCTGAACGCCACAGGTAAAAGTTCCTGACTGAAAAACCGGCCCCTGAGATGTCTTCTTTTGTCAAATTGTCGAGTGCCCCGATGTGAAGTTCGCTCCGGGCGTCCATGTGGGTGGCAATCGTCCTGCTGCCCTGCTGTTCGTGGAGCCTGGACTTGACCAGGAATCTGTCGGTGTGGACAAACCGGTACTTTTTACTGAAACGGAACCACAGGTCGTAGTCCTGTGTGCTTCGAAGCATCTCATTGAAACAGCCGGTTTCTTCGAAACAAACTTTTGGTACCAGCAGAGTGCAGCCGTTGATGATGTGGTTCGAGAGGAGGTAAAGCGAGTTGCCTGCATATTTTCGGGGTGGATAGACTCCGTAGGTAATCCGCCCATTTAAGTCGATCTCATAGAAATTGGAATAGACTACGGCTGGTTTGTCGTAACCGGCTCTCATGAGTGTATCCATTTCAGAGCTGAGCTTACCCGGAAGGTAGATATCGTCGTGGCTGAGCCATGAAAAATACTCCCCGGCCATCTCTCTGATAGCCAGGTTGAGGGCGCTGGCTACGCCGCCGTTTTCTTTGGCAATATACCTGATCGAGCTGCCGTAACTCAGGGCAATCCTTTCAGTCTCTCCTCCGTCCGTGGAGCCGTCGTTGACGACAATCACCTCAAAGTTGTCGTAATCCTGGCCGAGGGCGCTGTCGATGGCCTGGCGCATGTAGTCGCTGCCGTTGTAAACAGGAATGACTATCGATACTAAGGGGATTTCCATTTACAACAGGGCCGCATTTTTTGCAAATGATACGTATTCGGCAATCATCTGAGCTATAGTCGGAGGCTTTTCATAGCCTGCTTCCTGCCATAGCAGCCGGTTCATTTCAGGATTATCCGTGCCAAGAGTCCGGTCGATTACATCCTTAGCTTCCATCGGGTTAATAATTATGTCGTTCCTTCTGAAGTTTTCGGCAAACAGCCCAAGCATCTCGTATTTTGTATTCTTGTTGCCGGGGACAATATGCTGAACGTGCGGCAGGTTGACCTCCGAAGCAATAATCGCTTTGCAAAGCAGGCCGTAATGGTATGTTGTGATGCCGTTCCAGTCGTGGTTGGTAAAGCCGTTTACCGACCCGTTTTCAGGCTGGCCGAGGAACCACTCCATTAGTGAGAACTTTGTCCCAAGCTCCAGGCCGATGATGGAACAGCGCAGGTGAAAAATATTGTCGAGGAAGGCTTCTCCCAGGCTTTTTGTCTTGCCGTAAACGTCCAGGGCATCCTGTTTTGCCCCTTCGGTGTAATTCCCTTTTGCGCCTGAGTACACGCAGTCCGTAGCAATCTGCAGAACCTTCGAGTTGACTGTGGCGGCAGCCCTTGCAAGGTTGTGCGGGAACATCGAATTGATGCGTAAGGCACGTTCAGTCTCCGCAGGATTGTCGTCGTGGATGAACGGCTTGATGACGCCGATGCAGTTCACAACCCAATTGTAACCGTCGATTAGTACCGCCAGTTCACCGATTGTGGCGTGTTCAGCATCCAGCCTGTGCAGTTTCATGCCGGGAATGATCTTTGCAAGGTATTCCGACCGGGAGTCGTTCCTGACGGTGCCGGCAGCCTCGATCCTGTCGTCGCCTGCAAAAACTTTAGACACAGCCCATCCCAGCATTCCGCCGGAACCAAGGATTAGTACTCTTATCTTTTCACTCATAATTTTATTAATATTTATTGTATATACAGTTAATGGTTCAATTCCACCGGACAAGCACTTCCATCATAATGACAGAATTATTTATCATTATTTCCATACCCGGTTTCCGGTTCACTTACATTTAGATAATCAGCTTTCTTTGGAGGCTTTTTAGTCTTTATCCTGGTATTTAAATTTTTCCACAATTCATTATTTTCCAGTCGCTCTTTACTTTTAAGGAGCATTACTTTAAAATCGCCCCCTGCTTCTTCGTAATTTCTTAACCTGACAGCTCTTTGATAGTCAACACAGTCAAATTCTTTTTTATTCTGTTTCATCTATCACCTCCCTGGGTGTTCGAATATCAATGATTTGATAACCCATATTGAGATTAACGGAATTGTATTTTCTTATTCTATTTATATTTACAATATGTTTGAAGTTCCAACTCACAAGTAAATCAACCTTGTAGTATGTAGCATATGCAATATGAGAAGCATCATCCAGAAATTTCCCGGGCACAGCATTATTCTTAATATATTCATTAGCTAAAATATCAATTTCATTATTGTAATCTAAGATTTCAAGATAATTATCAGGTATTTCATAAAGTTTATTCTTTACTTTGGCAGGAGCTTCTCTGAGTTCATCTATTGTGAGTGGTGAAATGACAGCAGTCTTGGAACCCTTAATAAACTCCTGAAAAAGTTGAATAGACCAGTTCTCAAATTCCGTATCGTAACAACCGCCTATTACTGAAGTATCAATATAAATCCTGTTTTTATACATCTTTCTATTTCAAGTATTTGTTTATCTTATTATTCAATTAAACGCATAAATAAAAAATACATTTCATTATTCTTCATTGGCTACGCCTGTCTCGCTACGCTCGGTATCTATAACCGCTCTTACCTGACTCCGGACTTCTAACATCTTGAGACGCAAGGCCTTGCGTCTCTACTTCTCTCGCCTGACTAAAGTTAGCCTTATTTGCATGAAATCTTTTCATGGATACTAACTTCTAATATTTTCTTTCAATCTCTTTACCACCTTTGCTTCTTAAGATGGACTCCACCTTTCTTTGTTTGGAGATGGACTCCGTCTTCTAATCCCTCTTTCTTATCCTGGAGGTGGAGTCCATCTACTCTTACCAACTCCTAACTCCACACTCCTAACTAAGAATCACCTCTCCGCCACATCCCAGATGTCCCAGTAGCGGGCGTCGAACCTGAAGTCGTCGCCCTGGCTCTCCTGCAATGTTGTCGTCGAGAAAAAAGTAATGATCAGGTCGTCGGTAAGGGACATGAAACCGTTGGCGTAACCGGCAGGTATGTAGATTGCCTGGGGTTTTGAGCCGGACAGTACCCATCGTTCGGGTTTCAGGCCACGGGACGGCGAGTCCCAGTTGTCGATCTTTACTGCTCCTACGATGGCAGCGCCCTGTACGACCGTAACATACTTGGCTTCTTTCTTGTGGCCGTGCCAGGCACGGACGAAACCCTTACGATGGTTCCTGACCTGGTAGAACCTTTTGACGCCTTCGAAATTGAAATCATTGATGAACGACAACTGTCCCCTGTCGTCAACTGCAATATCGCCTTTGAATATTTTTATTTCTTCCATCATTGACCTGCTTCTGTTTGTTAAACAATATTGCCGAGGTCGGCAACGAATTTGGTGAGGTACATCTGGTTGGAATAGCGCGGATTGCCTACATCCTTGATCCTTCTGGTCTCGATGAGCTGTTTCATCTCAGAAATGCCGTCGTCGATGGAGAATATGGGATTGAAACCCAGTACCTCTTTTGCTTTGTTGGCGCTGACCCTGTAATTGCGGGCATCCTGGAACTTAATGTCCGTATGCTTCATCTCGGCGTCCGGGAAGTGGTTGCGTACCTGGTAGGCCAGGTCGATGATACGCACATTCTGCCTTGCCAGGTTATAAACGCCGGTATGTGGCGTTTCCAGGTTCTGCACCATTGTACGGGCGACATCTTTGACATGGAGCAGCGGCCTGAACTGTTCTCCGCCGTAAACCGTAAGTTTGTGGTCGAGGGCGGCACGTACAGTCAGGATATTGACTACGAGGTCGAGCCTGATTCGGGAGAACATGTCTCCCACGCCAAAAATTGTTCCAAGCCTGAAAATGATTGCATTCTTCTCCGACAGGTATTTCTCCGATTCGTATTTGGTGACGGCATAGACTGAAAGGGGATTCACCTCCGAGTCTTCTGTAAGTTCCCCGTCCTGTGCTCCATAGACAGAGCATGTTGACGGATAGACGATGCGGCCGTCGAAATTCTCCGAAAGCCACTGGACGCTGTTCTGGTTCAGTTCAACTGTCACTTCGGGGTTGATGGCGCAGGCGCCGTCGCCAACAAGCCCGGCCAGCCAGATGACAGCGTCTGCCCATTGCAGATTCTTCTTTACTTTGTCCTGGTCGCGGATGTCGCCATAGTAAAAATCGACGGGTTTGCGGTAGGACTCTTCATAGACGAGAGAGTCGTAAACCCTGACATTGTATTTGCCTTCCATCAGGCAGTCCGTGACTGCTCCGCCGATATAGCCGGCGCCACCGACTACGAGTATGTTTTTCATTATAGCCTCTCCTTAAGGATGTTAACGATCGTTTGCGAAGTCCTGCCGTCTCCGAGCCACTTAACTGCTTCGTTGTCGATGTTGTAACCGGCGAAGAATTTCATTGTCTTTTTCACCATGTCTTCCACAGGGCCTGTCTCACCGACGAGAATGCTGTTCTTAAATTTAACGGATTCGGGCCTTTCGGTGAAATTGCGGGGCACAGCAACCGGCACTTTCAACAGGGGACATTCCTCCTGCGATGTGCCGGAGTCAGAAACGACTCCGTATGCATTGTACTGGAAATCGAGGTATTTAAGGAATCCGTAGGGACCGCAAAGCTCAATCCGCTTCTTACCTTTAAGCAGTTTGTGTTCGTCGATTAATTTCTCAGCACGGCGGAACCTGACTAAGTGAACGGGCATGGACAACTCTTCTCCGAGCCTGTCGAGGTATTCGAGAATATGATTGTACTGTTCGGCATTTTTCAGGTTCTCGCTCCTGTGAATGTCTGCAACAATGTAATCCCTCTTCTTTTTGCCTTTGGGCATATATTCCTTAACGACTTCGACAATCGTGTTGCCTACGACGAAGATGTTGTCCGGATTCTTATTTTCTTTTTGCAGCCTCTTCTTGTAGAGTGGCGTATAAACAAAAACCATGTCGGAGACGTAATCGCAGCATACACGGTTGACCTCTTCAGGCATACGCCTGTCGTACGAACGCATGCCGCCTTCGATGTGCCCTATCCTGTAACCTTCCTTGAACAGAGGTACAGACACCAGCGCCGAATGAGAATCGCCCAGGAAAAGGATAATGTCAGGATCGATCTTTTCTTTCTTCAGCAGTTCAATGCATGCCGTTGACATGTAAGAGAGCTGTTCGTAATGTGTACTGCTGCTCTTACCGGCGGCGAGTGTAAAGTCGGGAACCCTGATTTTCAGCTCGTCGAAGAATACTTTACTCAGTTCGTCATCATAGTGCTGTCCGGAGTGTATCATGATGTGCTCGAAGTTGCTGTCGAGCTTTTCGAAAACATGTTTCATCCTGATGAAGTCGGGCCTGATGCCCGTGATCGTTACAACTTTCTTTTTTGCCATCGGCTTTTTATCTCTCAATTTCTTTTTAATAAACTATAAATTTAAGTCATTTACAAGAATTAATAAAATTTTATTAATTTACTCAAATTATTCTTAAGGTGGTAGCTGTAAAAAGAGGAAGCAGATATAGTAAGTCAAAAAATGGAGGAGCAGGGCATTTTTGAGATTTATAGAAAAGAGTATGCAGTACCAAAGATAATAATTATATCGATTATGAATTCTTCAGATATATAAAACAATGTAATTATTTACCGGTTGATTGCTGCTTCGGCTTGATTTTTACAATATCGCCATAAACATAGAAACGGCCTCCTTTGGAAGTAGCGTCGTCAGTTTTCAGATTAATAATGGCATTGCCGGCTAAGCGGACAGCCTCTTTCTTTGCAGACAGGATGGCGTCTTCCCTGCTATACGAATCGACAGACACACTGCCTTTCACTTCATATTCCACATTCTCCGGGACGCCGACGAATACTTCCACCTTGGAGTAATCGATGGATGGAGCCTTTTCTTTGGCCTGGGTTTTTGGGGTTGACTGCCGGACGGTGGTGCCTGATGAACAGGCAGCAAGGGCCAGGCTTATGATAACGAAGGGAAAAAGAATTCTTTTCATTGTTTGTACTTTCTCAATACTTAAAAATAACCCCGGGCTTTGTAAACCCGGGGTATTTATTCTTTGCAGATAATCTAAAGGGATCAGGTATTCATCGAGAGGAGGAATTCCCTGTTTGTACGGGTACCTTTCATCCTGCTGAGGAGGAATTCCATTGCTTCGATGGACTGCATGTCGCTGAGGAGTTTCCTCAGGACCCAAACCCTGTTGAGTTCTTCGGGTTCGAGCAGGAGCTCTTCTTTTCTTGTGCCGGAACGGTTGACGTCGATGGCGGGGAAGATACGGCGCTCGGAAATTCTCCTGTCGAGAACGAGTTCCAGGTTGCCGGTACCTTTGAATTCCTCGAAGATGACCTCGTCCATACGGCTGCCGGTGTCGATCAGCGAAGTGGCAATGATCGTCAGCGAGCCGCCTTCTTCGACGTTACGGGCGGCGCCGAAGAATCTCTTGGGTTTGTGGAGGGCGTTGGCGTCAACACCACCGGAGAGGATCTTACCGGAGTGTGGAACGACAGTGTTGTGAGCCCTGGCAAGCCTTGTGATGGAGTCGAGAAGGATGACGACGTCCATCTTTGCTTCAACGAGCCTCTTTGCTTTTTCGAGAACCATGTCGGCAACCTGTACGTGCCTGTCGGGTGGCTCATCGAATGTTGAGGAAAGTACTTCGGCTTCGACGTTACGTTCCATGTCGGTTACTTCCTCAGGCCTTTCGTCGATTAGCAGGACGATGAGTTTCACTTCGGGATGGTTCTTGGTAATGCTGTTGGCAATCTGTTGCAGGAGGATTGTTTTACCTGATTTCGGGGGCGACACGATCAAACCGCGCTGTCCTTTACCGACGGGGCACAGCATATTCATTATTCTCATCGAATAATTATTGGGTGTGGTTTCGAGGTAAAGCCTATCGTTCGGATAGAGTGGTGTCAGGTTGTCGAAAATGGTTCTTTCCCTGATCTGGTCGGGTGTGAGGTAATTGACCTCATCGACTTTCAGTAGGGCGTAGAAACGTTCTGCTTCTTTGGGGGGCCTGACGTGGCCGGTAATTGTGTCGCCGGTTCTAAGGTTGAATTTTTTGATCTGGGAAGGAGAAACGTAAATGTCATCGGGCGAGGGAAGATAGTTGTATTGCTGTGAACGAAGGAAACCGTAGCCGTCGGGCAGTACTTCAAGAACGCCGTTGTTTGTAAGCAGGCCGTCGTCTTCCGGCTCGTCCATCGACAGCTTTCTTTGTGCCTGTGCGTCGATGATCTTCATTATCAGTTCATTCTTCTGGAGGTCGGCAAAATTGGTAATACCGAGGTCTCTAGCCAGGTTTGTCAGTTCTGCAATACGCTTTGTTTTCAGTTCGGCAATATTTTTTATAGGTTTGTAACCGTCTGCTGCTTTCGCCGGTGCTGGTGCGGGTGCTGGTGTTGGGGCCGGCGCAGGAGTTGGGGCCACGGGTTCTTCCTTCGTCTCGGGTTTTTCCACTGCTGTCTCAGGAACAGTTGCTACTGCCTGTGCTTCCTGTGCCGGCTTTGCCGAGCGTGGCGGCCTGCCTCTGCGGCGTGGAGCCATAGCCGGTTCAGGGGATTTGGCAGTTTCGGGAGTATCGGCTTGAGGAGCAGGTTGTATCGCAACAGGCATATTCTGCGGTTTTGTCTCATCTACAGGCTTAGGAGCCTGGTCTTGGTGTGGTTTTTCATACTTCATTCCCGGGATGGCAAGAGTTTGCTGGATTCCGGGTATTTCCATCTTTTTTTTCCGGCCTCTTTTCCTTAGCGCTACTTTCTCAGTAATCAGTACATTGTCTATTTCCTTCACTTTTTCAATAGTCGATTTGAAAACAGGTTCACCGTTTTCATTAAATTCCTCGACTGTTTTCCTTCTTCTCATATTTTTTTCCTGTAATATTAATAATTATGTGGTATGATTTATTCTTTTTTGAATGGAATTTCTAAAGTCTTCGATGAAATAATCAGTGTTTTTTTTCTTTACCTCTTCATTACTTTTAAGTTATCAAACATGTTAGTTAAAAGGATAGCCTATTTTGACCAGGCGAACACACTCATCTTCAATCTGCTATCCGAGCAGCCACCTACAATTACGAAATTAAGTTATAAATCAATATTTTACAAACATTATTTTACCAAACCTCTTTTTTATATATATATATTATCGGATTTCTTATCAAAATAATTTAACAGTATGTATTTTTTTTTTAATTTTGCCATAACTCATATAATATTGAGGGGGGAAAGTTAGGAAATATGATTAAAGCTTACGGGCAAACAGAAGAAGAAAGCAGCCGTAAAGGGTTCAGCAGATGGCACATCTTTGCTGCAATAGCCGGGGTTATGCTATTGACAGTGGCGTACATCAGCAATGTCATCAGCGTTGACAATTTACTGAAGGAAAACAACAAACTTCATAAAGAGTACAACACTCTGCTTAACACCAACAAACTGCTGAAATCAGAACTGAACAAGCTGCAGTCTGCCGAATGGATCAACAAACTTGCAGTGGACACTTTGGGGATGGTCAAGTCAACGTCCCTGCCCGAAGTTTTACCTTAAATCAAAAGGAACTATGGCAAGACAAGAAGAAGAAATACCAGTTCAAAAAAAGAAATTCTGGAAATTCTGGATAGTTTTTTCATTTTTCATGATCGGCTTTTTTGCTGTCCTGATGAAGCTGTTCGTTGTCCAGGTCGTTAATGCAGACAAATACCAGGAGCGTGCCCGCCGCCAGCACGAGTCGAAGATACCTCTCAGCGCCCAGCGCGGGGATGTGTACGACAGGCACGGCAGGCTTCTTGCTACTACTTTCCAGAGCCTTTCGATTGCGGCAGACCCTACACTGCTGATCGACAGGCAGGAGAGAATCAGGATATGCGATCTGCTTCAAAAGTATTCGGGAATTAAAAGGAATGTTTTACTTGACAGATTAACCAATTCCAATGGTGAATTCGTCTGGCTTGTACGGGGGCTAAAGCCTCTTTCCGCACCCGAACTCGAAGCCATTAACTGCAAGGGCCTTATACGCGAGTATGAACCACGCCGCCGTTACCTCTATTCCAATGTTTGTTCTCATGTCATCGGCAGAACCGATATTGACAACAAGGGAGTCGAGGGGCTGGAAAGGCAGTGGGATTCGCTGCTCCAGGGTACCGGCGGCTTCAAGGTGATGTACCGCGACGCCCAGGGACGCCTCCAGCCTTCGGCTGAACTGCCGGACAAAGAACCGGAACACGGCAGGTCGCTTACTCTTACCATCGACATCGACCTGCAGAAAATCGTCGAACATGAGCTGAAAACTGCCGTTGACGTCAACAAGGCCAATTCAGGCTCCGTTGTTGCCATCGACCCGAAAACCGGCGAAGTGCTTGCGATGGCCTCCTACCCGGACTATGACCCCAACGGTTTTAATATGAAAAGCATACCGGCAGGCGCCTTGCGTAACCGCATCATCACCGATCCGTTCGAACCAGGCTCCACTTTCAAGATGGTTACTGCGGCAGCGGCGTTGGAGGAAGGCCTTGTCAGGGCCAATGATATTGTTGACGGTAAAGGCGGCTCCACCACATACAAGGGCTATACCATTCGCGATGTTCACCCCATCGGTAAGATTACTTTCAGGGGCGCTTTCGAAAAGTCAAGCAATGTCGTCTTCTCAGACTTGGGAATGAAAATTCCTCCCGATAAATTGTATAAATATATACGCGATTTCGGTTTCGGCATCGTCAGCGGCATCGATCTTCCCGGTGAGTCTGCCGGCCGGCTGCCGAAAGCAAGCCAGATGACGCCGATGGCAAGAAGGTACCTCGGACACGGCTACGGCCTCAGCGTTACCACCCTGCAGCTTGCTGTTGCCTATGCTACTGTCGCTAACGGCGGGATTATGATGAATCCCTATGTTGTCAAATCGATCCAGGACGACAGAGGTAATATGCTGCAGGAGTTTAATCCCGAGAAAATCAGGCAGGTCATCTCAAAGAACACTGCCGACATCCTGACGGGCATGATGAGAGGCGTCGTTGACAGCGGTACCGGTGACAAAGCCAGGATCTTGGGTATGCCCATCGCCGGTAAAACAGGTACTGCACAACAGATTGTTAACGGAAGCTATGACAATAATAAATATACTTCTTCATTTGTGGGATTCTTCCCGGCGGACAATCCGAAACTGGTGATTGCCGTGATAATCGACAATCCCCAGGGCGGCATCTATTATGGCGGCGCCGTTTCCGGGCCTGTGTTCCATGACATAGTGCAGAGGTGGATCAACGTCTCACCTGATATAATGCTCAATCTCAGTCCTGACAATGCTGTCGGCTACATTCCCAACAAGAAAGTGGTTGTACCCGATATAATAGGGCTGTTCATCGATGATGCTGAAAGAATACTGGCGTCGTACAAGCTCCGGCTCAAGAATCCACAGGGCCTGAAAGGCATCGTCATTACACAGAATCCCGAACCGGGGAAAGATACGGACGAATATGCACAGGTGCTGGTCAGCATCAGGAAACATCAACGCAGTGGTTCTTCAGGTACACTGCTGTTCGATCCGAAGACAATTCCCGATGTCAGGGGGATGACACTCCGGCGGGCTGTCTCCCTGCTGCACAGCCATGACATTAAGGTGCTCATCAAAGGTAACGGCATCGTCAGGAAGCAATCGTGGCAAAAAACCTTTACAGGTTCGGTGATTGTTACACTTGACTGTAACAGTGAGGTGAAACCGCTTACGGGGATCGGACTGTAAAAAGCAATACAATGGCAACGGCTACGCTGCCTACTACTATTACAGGTTCGAGTATGTTCTGGTAAAACCAGCCTTTGTTGTCCGGTACTACACCACGGGTAAAATCCCAGGCCGGGTTTTCAACACTGCTTACGTCGCTGCGTCCAATCCTGTCCGAGCAGGATAGAGATATTGCCCCAAGCGGCAGGTATTCGCCGCTTTTTAGCAGCTTGCCCGAGGCCTCGAGCCTGAATTCCCTGATGAGTGTATCGTCTTCATTATTATCTGATAGATATGAAACACCAAGTTTCGTAATGCTCAGATCGAGAAGTATTATCTGTTTCGAAGTGTCTGAGGCTGTGTAGAGCCTGGCACCGGCGGCAGAAAGGGCGCCGACAAGAGGATTCTCGATGATCCATGCGCTGCCTGCCGGCTTAATACTGATTGAGAATTTGTCGCTTCCGGTTTTCAATAATTGTCCGGAGATCATCGAAGCGGCTTTGCCTGCCAGCGAATCGAGCACATCGAGGTTCGTTGCGGGCAGTGAATAGGCCGGTATGGGGTGAACGACAAGGGCAAATACCAGGAAAATTATTCCAAGCGCTCTCATTGCTATGCCTTCAGGTTTTTTTTCAAATAGGCAATATAACGGGCCAATTCTTTCGGTTCACGATAGGAGGACGGCCTGATGGTAATAATCCTGCGGCGGTTACTGACTTTCATTTTTATTACCTTGAATCCTGCTTTACCGTCAACATTGCGTTTGCGTTCCTTAGAAAAGCCAATCTTGATAATGTCCTGCTGTAAATACTTTTTTTCCCTGATCCTGTTTTTGAAAATAATGTAATCCGGCCCTGCTATTATCTTTTTGTCCATGTACAGGTTATAGAGCAAGCCGACGAATGCGAAAAGGATGAAGCCGGCACAGAGTATTACCACTGGGTCGGATAGTGTGATTGAGAGAGTGCCCCCTTCGATGGTCCCTTTGATTATGGCCATGGCAATCAGGGCAATGGAATAGACGGCAATGAAATGCCAGTAAAAATCTATCCTTTTACAAAAGGACCTGATTTCTTCCGATTTTTTCTCATCATTCATATTCAATTCAAAATTATTATCTTAAAATAATGTTAGTAATGTATTAGAGACGATTTTATTTTGAAACTAATTCAATTATTGCTTCAGCCGTTTTGAGTGCAGCGTCGGGTTCGGCAAGTTCGGAAGCCTGCCTGCCCATTGCAGACAGCATCTCGGCGTTGCCGGCAAGTTCAGTGAATATTGAAAGCGCTTTGGCAGGCGCTTCGCTGTCTTTGAGCATTACGGCGGCACCCGATTCTTCGAGGACACGGGCGTTGGCTTCCTGTTCGTTGTTGCTTGCAGAGGGGTATGGGACCAGCAGTGAAGGTTTGCCTGCCGCGCACAGTTCTGCAACTGTGGTCGCTCCTGAACGGCAAATGACGAAATCGGCAGCAGAATAGGCTGCGGCCATGTCGTCGATAAATTTACTGACGTGTACATTCGGGGGTGGTTCGAATCCGGGCGTATAGTTCTTTCCTGTCTGCCAGATGACCTGCCAGTCGTGCACGGCGTCGGAAGTAACGATGGATTCGGCAGCGTGGTTAACCGACCTGGCGCCAAGGCTGCCGCCAAAGATCAGCAGAGTCTTTTTTCCGGGGTCCAGGTTGAACTTCTTCAATGACTCTTCTCTTCCGGGCCTTGCCAGTATATCCCCGCGGACCGGGTTGCCTAATTTGACGACTTTCTTTGCCGTGTCCGCGTCGAAGTACGATGCAGTCTCTTCGAAAGAAGTTACTATCATCGAAGCTTTGGAAGCCAGCATTTTAATGGTTTTGCCGGGGTTGACGTTCGATTCCATCAGGACAAGGGGCACTCCCGATTTTGCTGCGGCCCTGCCTGCGGGATAGCTGATGTAGGCGCCGGTGCAGATGACCACGCCGGTGTGCCTTTCGCGTATCAGCCTGCGGCACAGGGATGTGGACCTGAGAATGTTAAGTGGCAGCATATAGGACTGAAGGTAGAACAAACCGGCGAAGGGTTTGATGGGCATTGGGTGGAACCTGTAGCCCAGGGCCGGGACTTTGTCGGCTTCGATGCGGTTGCCGGTGCCGACGAAATCGAAAGACACACTGCTGCCGGCAATCTTTTCCAGTTGCCCGGCGACTGCCAGTGCGGGGAACAGATGGCCTCCGGTACCTCCGGCTGCTATTAATACATTGATATGTTCATTCTTTGCCATATTATATGCCGTTTAATTAAAAAAGCCAAAAATAATAAAAAAAAGTATAATAATATATGTATTGAATTTCACACGAAATTCATAAATTAGTAATATTGATAAAATATATAAAGTATTTTTTAATCGATGAATAGAGAAAAATATCAGCATAATAAAGGGGGAAAAATGAAATATTCAATTGTTGTAATCGGTTTAATCTTTGGTGTTGCCTTTTCTTCGGCCTTTGGACAGACTGAGAAAGTCAGGTCCTACGTCAAAATGGTTGCAGAGGGTAAAATTGCCGAAGCAAAGTGGGGCTACAAGCAGATAGCAAAGGACTATCCGAACGACCCCGGTGTAATATTCCTGGGGGCTGTCCTCGATGAAAATGCAGCCAACGCGGTTAAAGTATATAAAAAAATTGTTACTGACTTCCCGAAATCCGAATGGGCAGACGACGCATACTGGAGGCTGATACAGTACAATGTGGTAATGAACGAACTGGCAAAAGCCAAAGCTGAACTCGAAGGGTTCAAGCTCAGATACCCCTCCTCGGTTTTCCTTGAACCCTCGGCGGACCTGGTAAGGGTGGCTTCTGTTGCTGCCGGCGAAAAACCGGCGCTTGTGTTGAAGAAAGACAGCGCCGCAGCCAGGAATGTACCTGATCTCAAACTCAATCCGGTAAAGGCCAACGCGGCAGACGATGAAACCGGAAGCCAGTGGGGCTGGCAGATTGGTGTGTTTAACACGAGTAAAGCCGCAAACACGGAGATGAATAATTACAAGAAGAGGCGTATGGCTGTCAAAGTCGTAACGAGGAAGATCGACGGGGAAGAAAGATACTCTGTCGTCATCGGCAGTTACAAAACAAAGAAAGAAGCGGAGGCCGCCAAAACGAACGTAAGTGAAGAATGCAAATGCAGCCCGGTGCTGATCAGTTATTAATCTGAAGGAGTGATCTTTAACTATATTCCTGAATATGCCGGAAAACTGACCGGGTTGTGGCTCTGGGTGTCTTCCGGCATTATTTATTCTTTGCGTTTTGTTATTTTGGATTGCCTAAGCTGATAGTTATTCAACCCCGGGGACGGCAACCTGCCCGGCGTTTATAACCCCATCCCAAACTCATACGAAACTGTGGAAAGCTACATCAGTCGGGACGTAGGCCTTGTGTCCAGATTAAGTAAGTCAATAATACGGCTTATTACCACCATCTTACTAATATGATAGTTTTATCCGTACGGAATAGCGAAGAACCTTTATTATTATAACTTATGATTGGATCCATTGTTTAAAGTGTTCTAAGCTTTGTTTGAAATCATTTACTACTGACGCCGATTATTCTATTGAATACTTGTCCACGGGCTGTAGCTCACGACAATGAAAATGATAAATTTTACTCTTTCTCCCCAAATTTTTCAAAGACCCTTAATTATTAGCTCTCTAAAGATATGGTTCTTCGCTGTTCAGTATGGGTTTAAAGAGTATCTATCATTACGATAATGTGTATTTGCAGCGATAGGTGATCTGACAAAGATACAGTAATAAAGCGCCATTACACACCCCCCGTCCCCCTCTTGTTAGAGAGGGAGCGTTGTCTCAGGTCTTAACCCCTCTAAGAAGAGGGGTGGCTGCGGCAGCAGCCGGGGTGTGTCCATTAAAATTGATAAATTCTTATTTGTTTTATCTTCGTTATTTACCCACTACAAATAGTGAAGGTTCATAATCCTGTTAATACCCAACGCTAAGAAGGCAAAAAATCAGTATATATTTTGAAAAAGCCGGTAAAAAAAAGGGGAACTGCAGCCCGGTGCTGATCAGTTATTGACTTGGCTTTAATATCGTGATTATAAAGACTTGGCAACCGGTGCAGTAAAGCTCCCTGATATATTGCTCCATGGGTCTTTGAGCGAGAACTTGCCACATAATTTTCCGGTGGTGAGTTCGGTAATTTCTGCACTGCCTTCGGTTTTGTAATCGTCGAATTGAACTTTAACTTTTCCCTGTACATAGATACCTGCCGATATCCTCATTGGGTTGTCAAACTTCGGGCTGATCAGGTATTGGCCCTTAGCAGCATCCTTCTGTCCATTGGTAAAGTAAAGTATAAGAATACCCTGGCCCGGTTGGAGGTCCAGACTGTTGTATGACAGCAATTGTTCGGGAGTGAAAGTATAATTTGACAGGTAAACAGTGAGGGCTTTACTGTCGCCTCCCAGGCCAGCGAATGACCATTCTGCCGCTGAAGATTTGACGGACGACCAGTCGATTGGTTCTTTGGGATAGCCACCGTTAGTCGATTGGACCGATACGGTGCTGACTTCGGGACAAACGGAAGCGGAGTTCTTTTCGCCGTTCGGGGCTTTGTTGTCGCTGTTTTCTGATTTGCCGCAGGAGAAAGCCAGAGCAATTGCGAGGATGGCTGTTGAGAGTAATAATGTCGTTTTTTTCATAATCGATCCTTTAAATGTGTAAACATAAATGGATAACTATATGAAACAAATATAAACAATAAAAGAGGAAACCGCAACCAGCTTCCTCTTTTATTATATATTTTATAATAAAGAAATTCTATATCTTCTTCAGGCCTTTTTCCATGCCGGCGATGAGTTCGTCAACGTCTTCGATGCCGACGGAGAGCCTGACAAGGCCGTCTGTGATGTGTGCCTGCTTGCGTATGTCGGCGCTCATGCCGGAATGTGTCATCGACGCCGGATGCTGGATGAGTGTCTCGACGCCGCCGAGGCTGACTGCAAGCTGCATTACTTCAATGTTGTTCATGAGTACCTTACCGGCTTCGAGGCCGCCTTTCAATTCAAAGGAGATCATGCCGCCGGGGCCTGCCATCTGTTTCTTACCCAATTCATACTGGGGATGGCTTTTCAGGCCGGGGAACCTTACCCATTCGACTTTGGGATGGGCTTCGAGGTACTCGGCCACCTTCTGTGCATTGCGGCAGTGCCTTTCCATCCTGAGGTTCAGCGTCTTGATGCCTCTGTGGACGAGGAATGAGTTGAACGGGTCGATGACGCCGCCGATCTGGTTAAGGACTTTTTTCATTGCCGGGTAATCTTCTATGTTTTTAACTACAACCATGCCTGCAACAACGTCTGCGTGGCCGTTAAGGAACTTGGTCATGCTGTGGACGATATAGTCGGCGCCGAAGCGGAAGGGATTCTGCAGTACAGGGCTCATGAAGGTGTTGTCCACGGCAAATTTCGCACCGTTCTTGTGTGCTATCTCAGCAATTGCTTCGAGGTCGGACATGATGAGAGTGGGGTTGGCCGGAGTTTCGACGAATACCAGGCGGGTATTCGGCTTAACTGCTGCTGCAACTGCCTGTGTGTCTGAAGTGTCAACGAAAGTTACGCCGACACCGAATTTGGAGAATACTGTCTCCAGGATCGTTGTTGTGGGTCCATAGACGGACTCGCTGCAGACTACGTGGTCGCCGGCCTTAAGCAGGGCCATGAACAGGGTGTTGATGGCTGCCATGCCGCTGCCGCAGCCGAGGGCTTTGGCGCCGCCTTCGAGAGCTGCGACGGCTTCCTCGCAAGCTTCGACGGTGGGATTCTGCATCCTGGTATAGATGTAGCCCTGTTCTTCGCCTTTAAAGAGGCGGGCGCCATGGTCGGCGTCGCGGAACCTGAAAGTGGAAGTCTGGTAAATGGGTGTTACGACCGAACCTTTGTCGTCTTCTTTTGTTCCAGCGTGTACACATCTCGTATCGAACGAATATTCACTTATATTTTTCAAAACTGCCTCCGAATTTTAATATTTATCTAACAATAATAACATACTAAATAAAAATATTCAGTTTTTCGAATTACAAAAAAAGCAAAAAATTGGGTATTATGGTGTAACAAAAAATATCTAACTGTAATAGAATATACTTAGCCCTGGGTTGAAAAAGTTTTCAACACCCTTGCTTTGAGATGGAAAAATTAATATATTAGATTAAGCTATTGACGTAGAGTTTTATTTAAGCGGAAAAATGGCAATAACATCTTAATATATTTCTATTAATTTTATCAGGGGCGTACTATGAGAATTCAATTTGTATTGTCGCCGAACACTGAACCTGTACCTTTCGACTATCAACAGACCTTGTTGGGAGCATTTCACAACTGGATGGGCTGGAATGAATTCCACGATGAAGTCAGCCTGTACTCGCTCAGCTGGCTGAGAGGCGGCGCCAGGAGAGGGCAGGGCCTGAACTTTTCGGGGGGAGCGACGTGGTTCATCAGTTTTTGGGATGATTCGATAGGCAGGCAGTTGATTGCTAAAATACTGGATGAACCCGGTGTTTGCTTTGGGATGAAGGTGAGGGAGGTCCGGATTGTGGAAACACCACCATTTGGGACAAAGGAAAGATTCACGCTTTCCAGCCCGGTGTTCATCAGGAAATATGAGGAGGGCGGGAGAGCGGTCCATCTTACTTTCCGGGATGAAGAAACAGACTATTACCTGACTGAAACGATGAAAACCAAGCTCAGGAAGGCCAATCTGGACGGCGATGTATCTGTAAAGTTCGACCGGAGTTACTCAAGCCCCAAAACAAAACTTGTCAGGATCAAAGGTATTGGCAGCAGGGCGAGTTTCTGCCCTGTAATTGTAGAAGGCAGCCCGGAAGCTGTTCGTTTTGCATGGAACGTCGGCGTGGGACACTGCACGGGTTCCGGGTTCGGAGCTATTTATTAATGAATATGAAAGGAAAGGTAAATGTTTATTGTAAAGTATTCGGGCCCTTTCGGGTTTATTAAGCCGTGGACTGCTGTCAGGGACAGTGAAACATTCAGCCAACAATTCCTGACGCCTTCGATTGTCGAGGGAATAGAAAAGAAACTGTTTCCTGAGTTGCTGAACGAAAAAGGCATTAGGAAAATTATTAGACACAGATTAACATACTCCGGGCTGTCAAAGCAACAAGAGCAAACTCAACCGAGGGGAGTTAATACCAAGATTTTAAAAAATGAAAAGAAAATCGAAATTACCAGAACGAAATCTATTTTATTAAGAAGTGTATTAATCAATCCTGTCCTTTTTTTAGCGTTCAATGATTTTGAAGATGCAGAAAGAGCTTCAAAACAACATATATGCTTATGCAGGAATGAAGATATTTTGTTACCCTATTCATTTGATGATGATGAAATTAAATATCCTCTGGAATTGGATGAGTATGAATTTGATGACCCTACGGGTAATTATAGGGGATTTGAGCTGAGATTCGGTAAAACCGAACAGTCATTTATTGTCGGTTATAATCGTTTTAACGGCAATGAACCAATGTATGGCTGGATTAATGTTGTCGGCAGTAATCCTCTTAGTAATTGAGGGACTGCATGAATACACATGATGAGATTCTGGCCAAAAGCCCACAAAACGGTGGGATTTCCATCTATCGTCATGCCCTGCATGTGGCAGAAGTAGCAGTTAAGGCTGCCGAAGCCTTAAGATTGGATTGTAACGTTGCCCGCTGTGGTGCTTATCTTCACGACATCGGTAAAGTACACCCCGATTTCCAGAGGAAATTATCCGGTATAAAAGATATTACACAAGCGGTTTTCAGGCATGAAATTGCTTCAATACTCTTTCTACCCTTATTCAAAAGGGAAATGTGGGAGCCTTTGACGGATATGGTTATTGCCCATCACCGCTCTCCAAAAGAAGACGGGCGGGAACAGGGTATTCTGGATCTAATCCAATTCGATTCCCCAGATGCAATCTTCAAAAAGCACGCTGAACCCTGGGAAGAATGGAGCGGCATTGCCTGCGAAATCCTATCTGTTTTAGGTATTCATGCTAATAATATTACAATTGAACAGGCGCGCGAAGCCTTTGACTTTGCTATCGATTACTGTAAAAGCAGGGATTACGGCTGGTCGAAATATAAGGGGCTGCTGATGGGAGCCGATTCGATGGCCTCCGGTTTGCTTGATAATACTTCAGCAGTTGTACCGGAACTGTTTAAAATCCCTGATTTGTCCTTCTTCGGTTCAAAGGAAAGAGTATCAGGAGTTTACCCCCTGTCGCTGATCAACGCCGACGATCCCAGGCCACATACACTTTTGTCCGCTCCTACAGGCTCGGGTAAAACGGATTTCCTGCTGAGGAGATGCAGTGGTAGAGTCTTCTATGCGCTTCCTTTCCAGGCTTCAATCAATGCTATGTACGGCAGGTTGAAGGAAAGGCTTCCTGAAAGTACCGACATCAGGCTTTTGCACGCTGCTTCGAGAATAGTTACCAAAGGCGAAAGAAAATATGAAGAAGTTGTTCTGCAGCCGATGATCGGTTCGTCAGTAAAAGTACTAACCCCCCATCAACTGGCTTCACTCATTTGCGCTACACGCGGTTTCGAATCGATTGCCATCGATATTGCAGGTTGTGACGTGGTTCTGGACGAAATACACTCCTATTCGGACGAGGCAAGAGCAATGGTCTTCGAATTGATAAAAGTCCTGAAGTTGAACGGCTGCAGGATACACATCGGTACGGCAACAATGCCTTCTTCGCTGACTGAAGCAGTCACAGAACTGCTCGGGGGTGAAGAAAACATATACTCCGTAAAACTGCCTGCCGAAGAGCTTAACAGTTTTGACCGGCATAGGATTATCAAGCATGGCGACGAAAAGTCCGCTTTTGAAATTCTGGGCGAATGTGTTGCCGGGAAACAAAAGATACTAATTGTTTGTAACAGGGTTGCTGCTGCACAAAAGAGATATTCGGAACTGAAGGAACGCTATCCGGACGTCCCGGCTATGCTGCTGCACAGCAGGTTCAGAAGGAAGGACAGGAACGCCCTCGAACGGGAACTGATCGATAAATTCAACAACAGAGCTGCGGAGGACAGCAGTTGCATCGTCGTTTCCACACAAGTTGTAGAAGTAAGCCTCGACATCGATTTCGACGTAATGATCACCGACGCCGCCCCTATCGACGCACTTATCCAAAGATTCGGAAGAATTAACCGGAAAAGGACGCCAGAGACCATCGAGGCCGGAATAATCAAAGACATACATGTCATCTCACTGCCGAAAAACAAGGGGGATTGCCTTCCCTATTGCAAAGAGGTTGTGGAAAGGAGCTTCGAAGCGCTACCTGACAACGGTGTACTTTACGAAAATGAAATCCAGGCGATGATCGACAATGTCTTTCCCGGGGCCGACCTTACTCCCATTGGCGTCCACCTCGTATGGGAAGACGGCGAGTTCCTCCTCAAAGAGCTGTTGCACAGGCCCTATTCATATTTACACGAAAAGCTGGACTTTGAGTCAGCATCATGCATTCTGCAGTCGGACGCAGGCCTCTACGAGAAAGGCCATTCGGAACAACGCCTGGCCTTGGAAATACCTGTGCCGGTGAGAACGCTGTTCCGGAGGTTGCCTGGTTGCGAAAGGGCAAAATTCGGTTACAAGCCGCTCATCATCCCCGACCGCTATTACAGTCCGGAACTCGGACTGCATTGGAATGAAATTGACAATATTATATAAGGAGATTGTATTATGTATGTTTCACATATTGGTAAAAGGTTCGTTACAATTTACAATGAGAAAAACAAGACTAACCTTACAGCAAAGCAATTCTTCGACACCGTCCTTTTTCCCTGCTTTTACGACAATGAGAGGTATTTGCAAAGCGCTGCAAATACGACGCTGTTTCAGTTGATTGCACAGAAAAAAACGAAAGACCCGGTAGCAAGGCTTCAGGGGAAAAAGGACCTTGAAGCCAAAATTGAAAAATATGCAAAGGGAGAATCGGACCCAGAAATGAGTTTTGCCATTGGTTACGCTTCTGCCGATGTGATGGGTACGACTTCCGGACAGGTAACCAACATGAAATTGCCTCTCGACGAAGAAGATATGTATGCTTCATGGATCGGGGCAGGGTTCGGCATGGGCCTGCAAGGCGGTTTATCTATTCTCATAGACAACGAGACGGTACTGCAGGCCATCTTTGAGGGCTGGGCCATTTACAGGAAGTTTGTGGATGAAACCGATAACATCGACAACAAGATCGAATCCTGGAACAATGTTTGGATTGCTCACAGGTTCAGCGAGGATTACAACCCGCGACACCCCGGCGCTTTCAACCCGTTTACAGGATCGAAAACAGGTGGAGCCGAGATTAAGCGTACAAGCTGGGTGAAAACGATGTTTGCACTGGCGCTGAAGATGCCGAACCTGACGGTAAACGCCTATGTTTACAGCCTTGGACAAATGAACAAGACAATAGGATTCGTACAGATCAGGCTGCCGGACTTCTCAATGATGTGGGAACTCTGTTCTTCACTTTTCAAAAACGAGAGCGGCCTGGCAGTCAGTAAACTTTCGGACATCTATGAAACTGAGTTCGTTTTTTCTACAGCCTGTGAACGATACAGCCTCATAGGCCTTGAAGCCATCAGGCCAAAAGACCTGAAAAAGTTCATGCCGGGATACGCAGACAAATCCCTGCCAAAACTGAAATCCGACAAAGACTCAATCACTAGTTATTATATTTATCAACTATGGATCATCGCTATGCTTAACAACAAAGAACTTCTCGAACTGGCGGGAAAAACCGCCCACTCATTAAAAGAATTTGCCGGTGGAGGCGAGCGGGGTAAAAAGGATCGTACCAATGCAATCGAAAGCCTGCTCGGTTCACGCAACCGGAAGGAATTCATCGACAATATCAACAAGATTCTTGAGATCGATAAGTCAGTCAAAGACATCTGCTCAGAACTTGTGAACACCATCATGCTGGACATTGCACCCGACAACATTCCTCTCTTCATTACACTGCTTCGTTTCAAATATTTATCTAATAATATTCAAGATTGATAGACATTACAGGAGTAACTTCAATGAAAAATCCCTTTATTTATGTTCGTGGCCTCAAGAATGCCGATCATACCGTTTTCTGTGTCGAAGACGGCCAAAAGAGCTATTTCAACCAGCAATTCAACACCAGGGTTCCATTTGCAAGCGGCCAACAGGTTAAAAGGTCGATACTCTATTCACTGACTTCGTGCCTTAATGAACCGATTGCCCCGATTACCTTTAACTATGATATTAAAAATAAGGAACTGGGAATCGGCGAGCCCTGGTCGCCCTGCGATCCTTCATACACAGACCAGTTGCTGGGCGGTTGGATGAAAGCGACAAAAGGCGAGATTGCCCTGAAAAGGCGCAGCCCGCTTTCCATCTCTGCAATGAGAGGCCTGCACCCGCTTCTTGTTACCCTTCCAAGGGAGAACCTTACTTTCGACCGCAGCGACAATCCCGATCGCCATCCCGTCAGGGTGCGCAACAGCCAGGGTAACCTGATGAGCGAAGAAGAAATAATCGAATTCCTTACCACGAACAACCGGACACTGGGGCGGCGCGCTTGGATACCCGATCAGACACGCGCAGAAGGCCTGTTTGTCTATGATGTTGCCATCGACCTCAGGACTCTTTTCTCTGTCTCACTCAACCAGCACGAACCCGAACTCAACAAGGAAAGAATCGACACCCTCAGGGGTAACGGCTGGCTCGAATCGGAAAACGTCTTCGGCAAATGCCTTGTCTGCCCGAAAGAGCGTCGTGGAAAAATCATCGAGGCCCTTGCCCACGCCGTCATCAACTGGCGTATTACCAGCAACCAGTCACGTACCTTCAGCCTGATGGAAACTCTTGCCGTTTCGATTAGTGACAACGCTAACAGGGTAGCGGGCTCGATCAGGGCGAAGCTGGCGGAAGACACCGAAAAACAAAGGGCTGTACCCATCATCGACGACACTGCGGGGTCCGAATTGTTCATCGCCCTTCCCTGCGACGGCTATGTCGCCGGGGTGCACGGCACCGCCAAAGCTCTCGAAGACGCCGAAAAGCATCTTACAGAAAGGATGATGGCTTACGATTACGAGAAACAGATGTAACTTATATGCAGAACAGTAAAATGGCTGGTATCGACACCATGCCCACCGCCACTGCCCTTAACTACTACCTTGTATGCACGAGGAAGCTCTGGTTCTTTCTCCGCAACATACAGTGCGAGCAGGAGTCCGACCTCGTGCTGCAAGGGAAAGTTATTCACGAGACGACGTACAGGAAAGACAAGAAGGAGTTCTCCTTCGGGCCGATTAAAATCGACAGGCTCGACATGAAAAGAAAAATTATACACGAAGTGAAAAAATCGGACAAGATGGAAGACGCCCACCTCTGGCAGGTGAAATACTATATCTATTACCTGAACCGCATCGGAGCAGGCGACTTTACGGGCGAGATCGATTACCCGAAGATGAAACAGATTACCCGCGTCGAGCTCGAACCCGGCGACGACGAAAAGATTGGCGCGATGATCGGCGCCATCGAAGCAATTAACGAACAGCCCCTGCCTCCTCCGCCCCTCGAAACGGCGAAACGATGCAGGAGCTGCTCCTATTATGAACTTTGCTTTGTGTGACCATGAAACGTAATTTCTACATTTTTACACCCGGCAAGCTCAGGCGAAAGGATAATACCGTCAGCTTCCGGCCTTTCGAGCAACCGGCGCCGGAAGACGACGAAAACCTGCAAAACGACATACTGCTCGGCTGCGACAACGACGACGACGAAATGGGCCAAAGGACTTATATCCCTGTCAACGAGATCGATTCTTTCTTTATTATGACTACGGTTACCTTCAATAGTAAATTCATCGATTTCTGCGCCCAGAACGCCATCCCCGTCCACTTCTTCAATTACTTCGGATTCTACGACGGTTCGTTCTATCCGAGGGAAACGCTGCTCAGCGGCAGCCTGCTCGTCGAACAGGTTAAACACTATAATTCTTTAAGAAAACGGATGGCGATTGCCGTAAAATTCATCGAAGGCGCCGCCTATAATATCCTGAAGAACCTGAAGTATTACAACAGCCGCGACCGCGACCTGCAAAGCCAGATCGACACGATTGAAAGCCTGAGCGCCGAGTTGAAGGACTGCGCAGATATTGTTCACCTGATGAACCTGGAAGGGCGCATCAGGAAAGTCTATTATTCGGCTTTCGACCTGATTGTCAAAGCGGATATTAAACTCGAGGGCAGGAATTTCAATCCCCCTGCCAATGAACTGAACGCTTTGATTTCTTATGCCAATTCATTGGTTTACACTTCTGTACTGTCGGAGATATACCGTACTCAACTGAATCCGACAGTGTCTTACCTTCATGAACCGGGAGTGAGGCGCTTTTCGCTGGCTCTCGACATTGCCGAGATTTTCAAACCTGTGTTCGCCGACAGGATCATTTTCAAAATGCTTAATAACGAGCAAATCAAGCCGAATGATTTTGAAAGGGAATTGAAAGGGTGCTATATGAAGGAGAGCGGCAGGAAGGCGTTTGTTCAGGAGTTCGACGCCAAACTGAAAACCGTGGTTAAGCATAAGGACCTGGGCAGAGAGGTGAGCTACCGCCGCATCATCAGGCTGGAATGCTATAAATTGATAAAGCATATCATTGGTGAAAAGGATTATGAACCGTTTAAGATATGGTGGTGAACGACAATGTATTGTATCGTTGTTTATGACATCGGTGAAAAGAGAGTGGTCAAGATGCTTAAATTGCTGAGAGGGTATCTTCATTGGGTACAGAATTCCGTATTCGAAGGGGAACTGACCGAGGGCCAGGTTGCCGAGATGATGGGCTGTGTAGAGACGATCATGAAGAAAGAGGAAGATTCGGTTGTGCTCTATTGCTTACAGAATGAGAAGTTTTTGGACCGGACAATGCTGGGTGTCGATAAGAGCCGGCTAACTTCCAATTTTTTATGACAGATAGGCCTGTAACAACCGCGCCGGATGGTTTGTCGGGTATGGAAAAACCAGTATGTATTATCGATAGAATTTTGTAGTATTAACATCTTTATCCTGTATAGTGTCAGTCACGTAGAGTGATTTAAGCTGATTGTCGGCTGCCCGGGAAAATTCCCGAATGAGCACCCGACAATTTTTTTTTCGCATTTTTGAAATTTTGATCTTGATTACATGGGGTTTTTGAGCTAATTTGCGGCGGGTTTTAATCGCACTATTGTAGAATTGAAATCAGCACTGGCATCTACTAACGTTTACGATGGCACGGGTGGTTTTAATCGCACTATTGTAGAATTGAAATTGCAGAGATTGAGAGGCTTGTTAGGTACTACCTCGACTGGTTTTAATCGCACTATTGTAGAATTGAAATCGTAAAGCTGTAACCAGCCCGAAGTATCGGTAGTGGGTTTTAATCGCACTATTGTAGAATTGAAATTTTTAACAGCCTGGGCACTTAATAGTATTAATTTGGTTTTAATCGCACTATTGTAGAATTGAAATACAAAGGAGTTTTAGATGGAAACAAGACAAATAACAGTTTTAATCGCACTATTGTAGAATTGAAATGGGGACGACGTAATAATCCCGTTAACGGACTTCAGCGTTTTAATCGCACTATTGTAGAATTGAAATTCGAAGGCGTTTCGTGGACTCATACAAGCTGGGATCGTTTTAATCGCACTATTGTAGAATTGAAATTTAAGTATTGGAACAAAAAAGAAGCTGATACCGTAGTTTTAATCGCACTATTGTAGAATTGAAATTGTTATAGGTGAAACTTTTTGCGGCGGTCTGTGTAAGTTTTAATCGCACTATTGTAGAATTGAAATCTGTGCAATGATTTGTGGGTTCTTTGGAATAACAACTGTTTTAATCGCACTATTGTAGAATTGAAATTGTGGTTAAGGTCGCCGATAACATGATTTCGGAACGTTTTAATCGCACTATTGTAGAATTGAAATTTTTAAGACAATAGCACCTTCTATTGACATTCAAAAGTTTTAATCGCACTATTGTAGAATTGAAATGTAATATTTGCCGCTATGGTATGGTCGGTGTCGGTGTTTTAATCGCACTATTGTAGAATTGAAATAACATATCATCAGGCTGTTTGAATTTCATTTTATAGGTTTTAATCGCACTATTGTAGAATTGAAATGTTACTATTGTAGTAAGGCTTGTTACCGTCTCTGAGTTTTAATCGCACTATTGTAGAATTGAAATCCGCAGCCCGGCTTTTAAACTCGAGACGACTGCCATGTTTTAATCGCACTATTGTAGAATTGAAATTTTTTACGGGAGTCTCAGTTAATGTTTGAAAAAATAGTTTTAATCGCACTATTGTAGAATTGAAATTGTTGTAAGTAAAACTCTTTGCGGCGGTCTGTGTAAGTTTTAATCGCACTATTGTAGAATTGAAATCATGTAACGCCGGTAATGATGTAATGGCCGTTATTAGTTTTAATCGCACTATTGTAGAATTGAAATTGATGAACTAATCAGGCAGGAAGCACATGAGCTTAGTTTTAATCGCACTATTGTAGAATTGAAATCCGAGGCCCTCGCAGACAGGTACGATTCTATTACGCGTTTTAATCGCACTATTGTAGAATTGAAATATAGTTAAGATTAAATCACTTTACGTAGCTGCAAGGTTTTAATCGCACTATTGTAGAATTGAAATTCCGGTACGGGTTCTGCCGTCTGTCCTAACATATTCCAGTTTTAATCGCACTATTGTAGAATTGAAATCACTATTAAAACAATTATGATAAAGAAAATAAAATACGTTTTAATCGCACTATTGTAGAATTGAAATAACAAATAGAATTTAACAAATATATCGGCATTCATGTTTTAATCGCACTATTGTAGAATTGAAATGTTATTCTTATGGGACTGGCCATATCGGTTCATTAGAGTTTTAATCGCACTATTGTAGAATTGAAATCACTACGAACGTAACATTTAAAGTTTCGGCAGTTCAGTTTTAATCGCACTATTGTAGAATTGAAATACACAAGCGTCTGGTACTCATTAGGCGGGTCAATCGTTTTAATCGCACTATTGTAGAATTGAAATGGAAATAAAAGTTGAATATTTTCAAGGACACATGGGTTTTAATCGCACTATTGTAGAATTGAAATCCTTTTGTCATCATTTCAATTAAAGCTCCCCTAAAAGGTTTTAATCGCACTATTGTAGAATTGAAATTAAAGAACGGCTAAAGCTCGTAACACTGCCTTCTTCTGTTTTAATCGCACTATTGTAGAATTGAAATGCTATTGCACGGCTTCACGGTGAAACGTGTGAATAGCGTTTTAATCGCACTATTGTAGAATTGAAATGCAAGCGGCGATAAAATTCCTGCTATTGCACGGCTTCGTTTTAATCGCACTATTGTAGAATTGAAATAATGGAATTGAAGTAACAACTAAATCAATACTGTGTTTTAATCGCACTATTGTAGAATTGAAATCAGGGATTGATAGAATTGTTCAAAAGAATCATTCCGTTTTAATCGCACTATTGTAGAATTGAAATACAATAAATGAGAGGAAAAATTATGAACGTAACGAAGTTTTAATCGCACTATTGTAGAATTGAAATAACGCAAGAAACATCAAAGTTTTACCCAATCCGGGTTTTAATCGCACTATTGTAGAATTGAAATGGAGAGATAAAATAGGGGATAATGTTTCGCCTGAGAGTTTTAATCGCACTATTGTAGAATTGAAATATGCAAACCTCGCAACGGGTTCTTACTGGACAAAGGGTTTTAATCGCACTATTGTAGAATTGAAATAAGGATCGGGTAACACTAATGTACTTGCCTCGGCGGTTTTAATCGCACTATTGTAGAATTGAAATTGCGCTCAACAGTATTAATTTATCGTGCCTTATCAGTTTTAATCGCACTATTGTAGAATTGAAATCCTGTTCAAGTCGCCTTGAGGACTTTACGTCGCATCGTTTTAATCGCACTATTGTAGAATTGAAATTGGTACAGGGACAGTTGAGGTACAGGAAAGGGACAGAGTTTTAATCGCACTATTGTAGAATTGAAATTTTGAACGTAAGGCTGCGTATGGCGGACAGTAACAAGAGTTTTAATCGCACTATTGTAGAATTGAAATAACCGTAACAGATACGGAAAAAAGCACTTGGAACGGGTTTTAATCGCACTATTGTAGAATTGAAATTGCTGGATGCGGGACTTCAGTATGCCGACAGCAATAGTTTTAATCGCACTATTGTAGAATTGAAATCACCTTCATGCCGGGTTTTATTTCATCTCTGTTTAGTTTTAATCGCACTATTGTAGAATTGAAATCTTGCTTGAAGCCGCATATATTGCAGATTGCAATAGTTTTAATCGCACTATTGTAGAATTGAAATGAAATCTGGCAGAACATACGCACTTCATCCGTATTCGGTTTTAATCGCACTATTGTAGAATTGAAATTGACATTTTATTTGAAGCACGATAAACTCAGGAAGTGTTTTAATCGCACTATTGTAGAATTGAAATTTGGCACGCTCGCAACGGTACTTTACGGTATTATTAGTTTTAATCGCACTATTGTAGAATTGAAATCAGGCTAAAGTCAATCAGGCGAACATTGCAGCACAGTTTTAATCGCACTATTGTAGAATTGAAATACGGTTTATTTTTAGCTGTTGGCATTGCTCGTTTGGTTTTAATCGCACTATTGTAGAATTGAAATTGCAAATAGTAATTCGTTTTTGACCGTCAACTGGCGTTTTAATCGCACTATTGTAGAATTGAAATGCAAAAGGGGCTGACGACAATTTTGTTACTGATGCAGTTTTAATCGCACTATTGTAGAATTGAAATGTGCCAACGTTGTAATTAATTTTAAACGTTGCATAGTTTTAATCGCACTATTGTAGAATTGAAATAGGCCTGCGGTGTCAGTATAGACGGTACAAACTACGGTTTTAATCGCACTATTGTAGAATTGAAATGCGTGTTGTAAAGGGCCGCTATTTCAGGCTTAACAACTAGTTTTAATCGCACTATTGTAGAATTGAAATACGGCAAAACAAAGGTTGTCATTGGCGAGGGTGTGCGTTTTAATCGCACTATTGTAGAATTGAAATCCGGCTGCTGTCCGGCTTTCTGACGGAATATTTGGGTTTTAATCGCACTATTGTAGAATTGAAATCAAACTTCCGATGATGAACCTGAATATTATCGTTTTCGTTTTAATCGCACTATTGTAGAATTGAAATAACTTTACAGTTTGTATAATATCGACAGGACGGACGCTGGTTTTAATCGCACTATTGTAGAATTGAAATTTAACAGATGAACAGAAAAATAAAATTAGATTAGCTGTTTTAATCGCACTATTGTAGAATTGAAATGGGCAGGAACGAAAATGTTGTCTTTCGTGATTTTGGTTTTAATCGCACTATTGTAGAATTGAAATCAGGAGCAGCTAAAAAGAGCCAAAACCGAGCTTGGGTTTTAATCGCACTATTGTAGAATTGAAATAATATAGTTCCATTGCTCTGCAACGTCTGAGCGTAGTTTTAATCGCACTATTGTAGAATTGAAATAATATGAAAGTCATCGGCAACAAACATGACAACCCGGAAGTTTTAATCGCACTATTGTAGAATTGAAATCTATTTTGATTTTTTCAAACCACACCGGAAGTTTCTGTTTTAATCGCACTATTGTAGAATTGAAATATTTGTTTCCCGGCAGCCGTGATGGACATTTCTATGTTTTAATCGCACTATTGTAGAATTGAAATTTGCATCGCTTTGAATGTCTCTACCCGCTGTGATAGTTTTAATCGCACTATTGTAGAATTGAAAT
>CAZWLN010000009.1:116244-120687 GCA_964634885.1 uncultured Hyphomicrobiales bacterium
TTGAATGTCTCTACCCGCTGTGATAGTTTTAATCGCACTATTGTAGAATTGAAATTTGCATCGCTTTGAATGTCTCTACCCGCTGTGATAGTTTTAATCGCACTATTGTAGAATTGAAATATTATCCGGACGATGACGAAAATAGCGGCATGGTTGTTTTAATCGCACTATTGTAGAATTGAAATTTACGATGATGTCTTTTTGAATAAAATATTTGCTGGTGTTTTAATCGCACTATTGTAGAATTGAAATGATATTCTCTTATCCTAAATGTTTGGGAGAATTTCGTTTTAATCGCACTATTGTAGAATTGAAATATAACTTTAATTTTTAAATCGGCATGGAAATAGTGAGTTTTAATCGCACTATTGTAGAATTGAAATTAGACTGAGCAATAAAAATCTTACTCAATTCAATAGTTTTAATCGCACTATTGTAGAATTGAAATCCTGCAGCGGTATGATTACAAGACTATTTCAAATCAGTTTTAATCGCACTATTGTAGAATTGAAATCCGGCTGCTGTCCGTTTACCTGACGGAAGATTTGGAGTTTTAATCGCACTATTGTAGAATTGAAATATAGTTGAGGTACTGCTGGAAGCCCTCACCCCGGTGTTTTAATCGCACTATTGTAGAATTGAAATAAACCTTAAATGTTACGTTTGTTGTGAGGACATTGGTTTTAATCGCACTATTGTAGAATTGAAATTCGTCGGTCTCCACGAGCGCGGCATAAGTCTTGCCGGTTTTAATCGCACTATTGTAGAATTGAAATGCAAATTCTAATTCTTTACCGGCAGTCGCTGTTTTGTTTTAATCGCACTATTGTAGAATTGAAATAGGCAATGACGGCTACTTCGATGTCTCATTATAATTGTTTTAATCGCACTATTGTAGAATTGAAATGTATGCAGTGGAACTGTCAGTTCCTTCACGGAAGATGTTTTAATCGCACTATTGTAGAATTGAAATGTGGTTTAAGTCCTTCCTTCTGATATTTCTGCCAACCGGTTTTAATCGCACTATTGTAGAATTGAAATCTAAGGTATTGTTAAAAGTAACTGATGCAGATACGGTTTTAATCGCACTATTGTAGAATTGAAATAATCAAAAGAGGATCCCGGGGCATCACTCTCTCCTCGTTTTAATCGCACTATTGTAGAATTGAAATCACAAGGTTATAAAAAACTGTTATGTTTACAACAGGGTTTTAATCGCACTATTGTAGAATTGAAATTTATGAATTTTTATTTAGTATTTGTACGTACAATTTTGTTTTAATCGCACTATTGTAGAATTGAAATTCAATTACCGTGCCGTAAAAACTTTATAAATAGTTGTTTTAATCGCACTATTGTAGAATTGAAAGCTTGCAACCCGTGCCGGCGGCATCTACGTTTATCTCGAGTTTTAATCGCACTATTGTAGAATTGAAATCAAACAACACAGCAACACAGGCGGCACAACCTGCGGTTTTAATCGCACTATTGTAGAATTGAAAGTCATTCTCTTGTTTAAGTTGCGCCATTCGACAACGGTTTTAATCGCACTATTGTAGAATTGAAAGTTCCCTGTCAATGCTGCTTTCGGATGTTCCGATTCGTTTTAATCGCACTATTGTAGAATTGAAATTTCAAATCGAAATTGGACACGTCGTATCCTGAAGGCGTTTTAATCGCACTATTGTAGAATTGAAATGGTTAATCCCGCCTAATTCCCATAGGCTTTCCTGTGGGTTTTAATCGCACTATTGTAGAATTGAAAGGAAGTGTCTTAGTAAGGCCCTGCTGTTTTATCACAGTTTTAATCGCACTATTGTAGAATTGAAAGGTCTGCGAGGGCTGCTGCTGCTTCTAAGTTTAATAGTTTTAATCGCACTATTGTAGAATTGAAAGATATGAAAGTAGAACGAATTGGTAACAAACACGACAGTTTTAATCGCACTATTGTAGAATTGAAAGTTACGTAGAAGACGAAATTAACGAACAAAGCAACAGTTTTAATCGCACTATTGTAGAATTGAAAGCCGCCATTTTCTGATAGATTTCCACTGCTTTTGCGCGTTTTAATCGCACTATTGTAGAATTGAAAGTAATTTGTCCTAATACTACTGTTTAACATCAATTATGTTTTAATCGCACTATTGTAGAATTGAAATTTGAATGCTTGTCCTGACGCTTTTCAAATTATAGTGGTTTTAATCGCACTATTGTAGAATTGAAATATAGTTAAGATTAAAACACTTTACACAACACCAAGCGTTTTAATCGCACTATTGTAGAATTGAAATGAGAATAACCATTATCGAGACTTGGAAAAATGATATTAGTTTTAATCGCACTATTGTAGAATTGAAATCAAGCAAAAGTTAATCAGGCGAACATTGCAGCACAGTTTTAATCGCACTATTGTAGAATTGAAATTTACAATATACAGTCATAGCACTACTAAACGATTTATAGTTTTAATCGCACTATTGTAGAATTGAAATTTGGAAAGTATATTCACGACACGCAAAGAGTATCGAGTTTTAATCGCACTATTGTAGAATTGAAATCCGCAGTCAACGGCAAACACAATTACATCGTTGCGGTTTTAATCGCACTATTGTAGAATTGAAATTCATTATTTTTCGTTGCGATGGCGTACCTAATACGAGTTTTAATCGCACTATTGTAGAATTGAAATCAAGACGAAGTACATATTCCCTTATCGGTTATTCCGTTTTAATCGCACTATTGTAGAATTGAAAGTGGTTCGAATGAGGTTCTCGTATTGGACAGGCTGCCGTTTTAATCGCACTATTGTAGAATTGAAAGTTACGGTTTTGCAGGCAGTCGTCAGAGCAATATTCGTTTTAATCGCACTATTGTAGAATTGAAAGAATTGGCCTTGTGTTTTGACTCTAAATCGGATTTTTGTTTTAATCGCACTATTATAGAATTGAAATTACACAGTCAGGCCCTTGCCGGTACGTCCGTTGCAGGTTTTAATTGCACTATTGTAGAATGTTTTGAATTCAGAATGCAGAATTCAGAATTCTGAATTAAAGAAATCGCACTATTGTAGAATTGAAATTTTGCAACACTGACGACAAACAATAATCCTTCAATTGGTTTTAATCGCACTATTGTAGAATTGAAAGCAGCCTGTACAGAATGTTGTCAATGGATGGTGGGAGTTTTAATCGCACTATTGTAGAATTGAAAGCAAGTTGAACTGAAATTTACAACGTCGAAACACCCCGTTTTAAACGCACTATTGTAGAATTGAAAGCAGTATTACACCGTATTCAATGGGGCAACCTTCGAGTGTTAATCGCACTATTGTAGAATGGTATAACAAAAAAAAGCCGCGGCTCCGGCTTGTACCGGGGCTCACGGCTTCAAAATCTGCCTGGGGCTGTTTGCGCCCGTGGTTTTTATTTGATTTCGGCGGGTGCGTCTGCCGGAGCAGGTGCGTCTGCGGGTACTGACGTAGTGTCGGGTGCAGGTGCAGGTGTGCAGCCGGTAAGCATCTTCAGTGCGAAATCATATTCTGCCTTCATCTTGAGGACGGTGTTGGATTCATTTGTGAACTGGTCAACAACGGCAGTAATCTGTTCTGCTGTGCTTGTGCCGTTGAATTTGCCGCAATAGCTTTCAACCCATGCTTTGATTTCGGTTTCCCTTGCTGTCTGGAAGGCGTTGAGTATGCTGTCGGCAATGGTTTTGTCCTCGGGAGTCTTGAGGAATGTACCCATTTCCGTAGTCATTTTGGTGTTGATGGAGTCGCCCTGTTCCATTGTCTTTGCAGACTTGATCTGTGAAAGGTATCCATCGAAGAATTCCTGGATTTCTTTGTCGCGGGGCTTGCCGCAGGCTACAAGTAAGATGACTGAAAGAACAAATAATACGTGTTTCATAACTGATCCTTATGAATAATAAAAAAATAGTAAACTGTAATATATTACTAAGTGATTGCCAAATTCAGATATAAACGGGTTCCCATTGATGCTTTTGATTTACATGAGGCGCTGCGGTACGGAAACAATGCCGCAGTATGTAAATGTCTCATTCCTAAGCGATATATTTCAAAAAACAAAAAATCCGGTTACAAACTTACACAAATTTCATTGTGATTGTACCCTGTGGAAAAATATTTTGAGTTGGGAGTGGTGGTTGGTGGTTGGTGGCTGGTGGTTAGTGGCTGGTGGCTGGTGGTTAGTGGCTGGTGGTTAGTGGCTGGTGGCTGGTGGTTGGTGGTTGGTGGCTGGTGGCTGGTGGTTGGTGGCTGGTGGCTGGTGGCTGGTGGTTGGTGGTTGGTGGTTGGTGGTTGGTGGTTGGTGGCTGGTGGTTGGTGGTTGGTGGCTGGTGGCTGGTGGCTGGTGGCTGGTGGCTGGTGGTTAGTGGCTGGTGGTTAGTGGCTGGTGGTTAGTGGCTGGTGGCTGGTGGCTGGTGGTT
>CAZWLN010000010.1:0-42222 GCA_964634885.1 uncultured Hyphomicrobiales bacterium
GCTGGTGGCCGGTGGCTGGTGGCCGGTGGCTGGTGGCTGGTGGCCGGTGGCTGGTTAAAGAGTATGGAGTGAGGAGTGGTGGTTGGTGGCTGGTGACTGGTAGTCAGTGATTGGTGGCTGGTTGAAAGAGTGTGGAGTCCATCTTAAGAAGCAACGAATTACGAATGTAAGAAAGAGCAGAACCGGAGCGGTTTCCCCCTAATTGGAAAAGCCCCGGCGGGGCGTCATATTAACAGCTTATTCCCCACAGGTGAAATCGAAGACTTTTTCCACTCGGGAGCCTTTGATTGCCCTGATTTCAGCAATTACAGTCAGTTTGTCGCAGATGACCGGTTCGTCGATGAACACCGGCACATAGAGCCTGTCGCTGACAATCTGGAATGACAGGGCTTTCCGGCAATAGGTACGCTTGCCGATCTTCACAGTAATCTGCAGGCCATCCTTCTTTTTGTAATAGGCTCCGTCGTCGTGGCCGGCCAGGACAATTTCCAGCATATAAGGCCCAAATTCGTTAAAGTGAAAATCGTAACCGGCTTCCCTGAAGACTCCGTCCTCTTCATTGTAAATTTGCAACCTGATTTCCTCGATGGATGCCGACAGGAGGCCGGCTGGAGAGAATAGCAGGATCATTAGTGATGAAAGCAGCAACAGTATCTTTTTCATTGCGTTTACCCTAATGTAAAACAATTTTCACTAAAATAATGAAAAGAGCCTGAATAATAAATATAAAACTGCCTGTTTCCCGACTCTGTGAACAATGGGCTGTGCAGCCCAATGTCCATGCAGTGTAATGACCGGTAGGCGTATTGTCCCACACCAGGGCTGCTGTCCTTTGTCCGGGGTCCTGCCTGTGTCCACCTTTCGCAAACCTGCAATTGTAGTTTACCCATCTAATGTTTATATTTGTAAAAATTTTAAACTCAATGCTCTGGGTTGTAATGAATATACTTAATAAACTGAAATACGTAATAGTAGTAATTGCCCTCATCGGCGGCCCCCTTGCAATGTATTGGGAAACACCCGGGTTCGGCTTCGTATGGGACGACAAGCCCCTGTATATCAATGAGAAGAATTTCCCCTATGAGAATACATTTCAGAACCTGCCCCGTGATTTCGTTCCACAGCAGACAGAAATGTATATACCACTGACGAAAAGCGCATGGGCAGTAACGGCAGCCTTCAGCCAGGTCAAAGACTCCGACGGTTCTTTTTACTACAGCCCGGAGATATTCCACATCGTCAACCTTGTATTTCACATCATCAACGGTTTCCTTGTGTTTTTCATAATCAGGAAGCTGTTGGAGAACGACTGGGCCGCACTCTTCGGCGCCCTCCTGTTCGCCGTCCACCCGGTAAACATCGAATCTGTTGCCTGGGTGTCGGAACTCAGGGGCCTGATGAGCGCTTTCTGTGGCTTCATCGCAATTATTATATTCATGAAGCACCGAGAAGAACCCGGCAAACTGAAATATTCGTTTACCTTCCTGTTCCTCATCTTCTCGGTGTTGTCCAAGCCCTCGGGCATTGTCTTTCCGGTCATACTCATTCTCATGGATATTATCGAGAACAAACCGAAACTTAAAACAATGCTGCTGACATTGCTGCCGCTGCTTCTGGTAGCCCTGCCTGTGGTATATACAACGATAATGTCCGAGTCGTCGGCAACGGAGATGTTTGAGTACCCGGACTGGATGAGGCCCCTGTTCTTACTCGATTCGTTCTGGTTCTACATTGTAAAAGCCGTAGCGCCCTACGACCTGGCAGCCACTTACGGTAGGACGCCGCAGTTCGTTTCACAGGGTGAACTATTCTATTATACGGGTGCTGCACTTCTGGTGATTGTCGGCCTGCTCGTCTGGAAGAGAAAAAGCTCTAAGCACTGCCTGACGGCGCTGGTGGTTTTCCTCGTCGGATTCCTTCCTGTTTCAGGCCTGATACCTTTCTATTACCAGTACTGGTCGCTGACGGCGGACCGCTACATTTACGTTTCGATGATGGGCTTCGCCCTTTGCCTCAGCACCATTGCCGCGGCTCTCGAAAGGCCGAAATTAGTGGTCCCCATAGCTATACTCATTCTCGGAGGCTATTTTTATTTAGGCATGGAACAAGTCGCTATCTGGCAGAATGACCTTACACTCTGGACCAACGCAATCGAAAGATACCCCGACAGGTCGCCCCAGCCGTACACAGGCAGGGGGCAGTACTTCCTCGGCAGCGGGGACCCGAAGAGTGCACTGGCTGATTTCAACAAAGTCGTACAGATCGATTCGACATTCCCGGAAGCCTTCCTTAACCGCGGCAATGCTTACTTCGACCTCAACAGGTTCGACATGGCTGCTGCCGACTATTCCCGGTCGATAGCCCATGACAGCGCCAATCCCTCGAAGGCATACATCAACCGTGCCAGGGCCTACGGAGCGCTCGGCAGGCTGGAAGACGCCCTTAAAGATTACACTACCGCCCTGAAGTACAACCCTGAGGATGTCTTCTCCGTGTACTCGGACCGTGGCATCGTTTACGGGCAGATGGGCCTCCTGGACGAAGCAATCGGGGACTTCACCAGTGCATTAAAGATAAACCCCAGAAGTAAGATAGCTTACGAGAACCTGCAGTATGCCCAGTTGTTGAAAGAGAAGCTGCAAAATAAGAAAATTGACTCAACAGGTGTGGTAAATTAAAAAAAATTCTTGCACAGAATTATGTTTTTTCGTAATTTTGAAGTCTTGAAATATTCCTGAGTAGCTCAGCTGGTTAGAGCATCTGACTGTTAATCAGAGGGTCGGGGGTTCAAGTCCCTCCTCAGGAGCAAAGAATGAAGCCGGGTATCAATCCCGGCTTTTTTTTACAAGAATGCGGATTTGACCTTTGAAATGAAGTATTAGAAGGAGATATGAAAAATGAGGAATATTAGCTTGATTAGTCTCTGTTCATTACTTTTAATACCCTTCTTGTCATATTGCATTACTCAAACAAACAATGACAATGCTATAATTAGATCATCCAATGAACAAGAAAAAAGAATAGAATTTATGAAAACCATTATGATATATCCCGATTCAATTTCTGTATTTTTAAAAGATACTTCTATTGTTGATAAGAAGTATCAAAAAAAAATAAAAACACAATTTCTGGATTTATATATTGAAAGAATAAAGTTATTAATCGCAGAAGGTTATGAAATTATTCCTGAGAAAATTGATGGTATCTACAAAGAAAATGCTGTAACAAAAGAAATGGTATTTACAGGAGATTCAGCACAAACGATATATTGTATAAGTAAAAAATCAAAAAATAAGATATACTTTGTATTTGAAAAATCAGCTCAATGTACATGGAAATTGAAATACATAACGAGGGAACTTAATCCAAATATTCAAAATTATCCTATTGAAGAATAAACAAAAACAATTGTCATAAAGTGATTTTATTCGAAAATTGTTTAAGTTACCTTATATTTCCTTATATTAGCACAGTGTAAGTGTTTTCAAACTAAACTTGTTGAAGGCAAAGTTATGTCGTAAAAAGAGCGTTTTTTCAAATTGAAATGTTTGCGATGCTTATTTTACTACCGATAGAAACATACTTACCCTTCTCAGATGGAAGGAAAGGCTAAGCGCCTGATGTGTACTCAGAGACAGTTAAATTGGAACTGGAAACAACTGTATTTTGTTGGTATGAGGTTTTACTTTTAATATTATAAATATATGTGAGGTCAGTATGATCTATTTTTTGATTTTCCTTTTTTTTAATAGTTCTATTGATAAAACAGGTGCTATCTCGTCTGAAAGCCTTACGGATCATTTTAAGGAAAAGAAAGTACAATACTGTTTTATGGTTGATAGAGACACATTAAAACATGTATTTATCTTAGAAAACAAGAAGAGAAAATCCTTTCATTTTTCCCTTCTTTCTATCGATAAAAAGAAAAACCTATACACCTTAAAAGAAGGAAAAGCAAAGAGGATTGAAGACTTGGGTAATTTAGAAGATGCAGAAGATGAATGTGGAGGAGGTTTTTTTGTAAATGTATATTATTATAAAGATAAATGTCAGTATTTAGAGTTTAGAATTGGTACAAACATGGATAGAGCTACAATTATTGAAGGTGATCAATGTAACAAAAAATTCTCCTCAATGGGTACTTTCAGGAGAGTGCCATGGAAAATGAATTTATTAGAGTAGTATATTAATTTAATAATTTTTCATAAGTAAAGGAATTCAAATGATAGTATTTCTATATGCAATCTTTATTTTAAATATTTGTGATTCTAACTTTCCACCGAAGGAATATTATGATTTTCTTCAACAAAGAAAAACAAAATATTTATTTAATTACGAGGAGAATTATCTTCGACAAACACTTTATATTAATGAAATTAAAGAACGAAAAATGTTTGTTCGAGTTATTACATTAAATTATGAAGATAAAAAGTATACAGCATTAGAAGGGTGGGCAAAAGAAGCAGACAGTTCTGGTGCTGTTAAAGAAGAAACAGATGAATGCGGTGGAACTTATTCTATCAGAGAATTTGAATTGGAAAACAACGGTTGTAAATTACTACTAAAAGTTAGTATTCTTTTTGACAGAGCTAAGATAATCGACAAGGAACAATGTTATAAGAAGTTTAATGAAAATTGTCCCTTAGAATCTATAGCTACATTAAGAAGATTTTAATTTGTCTCGTCCTGAAAAACGTTGACCAAAAATTCGTAACTCGTAATTCAGAATTCAGAATTTTCTGACAACCAGCCACCACTCCTAACTCTTTCAACCAGCCACCAACCACCAGCCACCAGCCACTAACCACTGACCACTGACCACCAGCCACCAGCCACTAACCACTGACCACTGACCACCAGCCACCAGCCACCGGCCACCAGCCACTAACCACTGACCACCAATCACCAGCCACCAGCCACCAGCCACCACTTCTAACTCATTCTCAGGGCCTCAACAAGTTTGGGATAGGATGCAAGGGCAGCGGCAAGCTTACCGCTGTCGGGCACCGTAGCCAGGCGGTTCAGTTCAATGCCGTAATCCTCCAGCAAAGGCACATTATTCGCCCTGCCGATGTCTTTCAGGTCGAGGGCAAACTCCCGGACGCTGTTCACCGACTCGCTTTGGGAAACCGATTCCCACCTTGCCATATATTCATTTTCCAACTGGAAAAACAGTTCCGGTGAATCTACCCGGATGAGAGGCATATTCTTCATCTGTCTGATGAGCCCGGCGATGAATTCGTCAGTGTCATGCTGTTCGGCAGCCTTTTGAACATTAGTGGCAAACTCCGTCAACTGTGGTGCCGAAAAATCCGGTTCAGGAAAGCCTTCGGGTGTACGCAGCGGCAATTCTACGATGAATTCCGCTCCCTTGGAGTACTCACTCTCAACCCACACCTTGCCGCCCTGGAGTTCGACAAGCATCTTTACGATGGACAGGCCCAGGCCGCTCGAAGGTTCCCCGGCAGTAGGCCTTGCAGAAAGTTTCTGGAACCTGCCGAAGACCTTAGCCTTGTCGGCTTCGGTCAGTCCCTGGCCTTCGTCCCTGACACTGAACCGGAACACACTTTGTGAGCCGTCCATGCGGGGGTACAAGCTGACATAAATGTTCCTGCCGGCGGGAGAAAACTTGATGGCGTTGGAAACTAAGTTCTCCATTACTTCCCTTAATTTGTCCCCATCGACGGAAGAGATGAATTCACTGTTACAGGCCGTATGAAACGCAATTTTCTTCGTGTCGGCAGCAATTTTATTTCCGTTCAGTACGTGAAGAAGCAGGTCATAGACAATGCAGTCTTTAGGATTGAGCTTAACCCTGCCGGAGTTGAGTGTTTCCGTATTGAGCAATTCGTTTACAGTTCTGAGCATCAGGTTGGAAGACTCTTTGATCATTGCCAGGTCGTCGAGAAGCATTTCTTTGTTCTCCGGTTTTAGCTCAGGCATATCTTCAACTTCGCCGGTGAGCAGATTAGCAAATCCGATGATGCCTCCCAGTGGATTGCGCATGTCGTGGGCAGCTATGTTCAGGAATTCGTCTTTCTTCTTCATCAGTTCCTTAAGCTGATGATTGTAGTCGATTAGTTGTTTTTTTGACAATGTCAGGTCGATGTGGGTTTTGACCCTGGCGAGCAATTCAGGTGCATTGAACGGCTTTGTGATGTAATCGACGGCGCCGGCTTCAAATCCTTTGACAATGCTCTCGGACTCGTGTTTTGCCGTCAGGAAGATGACTGGTATATCAAAGTTGCCGGGGTCGCTTTTGATGACTCTGCATACTTCGAAGCCGTCCATCTCGGGCATCATGATGTCGAGAAGAATCAGATCGGGGGTCATTTCGCCGATCATCGACAGCGCCAGTTTACCGTTGTCAGCCATTGCAATCTCGTACCCCTGCTCGTAAAGAATGGCTCCCAGTACCTGCAAATTCTTCGGTACGTCGTCAACAATCAGAACCAGTGGTTTGTATTCCTGTTCAGTTTCCTGCATTATTGCTCCAGTTAATATTTATATTATTTATTATTATATTCTTCTTCGAATTTTGCAATTAAACCCTTGAAAGAATCGAGAGTTTTCCTGATGTTCATCAGGTCGAAACTGTCAGCCAGTACAATCAGTTTAGAGGCATAGTTTTCCAGGAAGGCTGCCTTGTGAGCAGCAGCCAGTCCTTGTAACCCTGCTGCGAAGTTCTTGACTTCACCGATTACGAGCCTCTTCTGCAATTGGCTGCACTTCTCTTCCCAGTTGTCTTTCAGGGCAGTAAGCAGGTTAAGCGGTTCAATTACCTGTACGGAAGCCACAGTGTCGGCGCCGCCGTCTCCCGGAACTGCTGCTGCCTCCGGCTCACTCTCGACGACAACCTTACCGGGTAGGAATTTGGCGATCTCGTTTAATAATGCACCCCTGTCCACAGGCTTGCTCAGGTAGCCCGAACAACCTGCGGCTTTAATTCCGATCTCATCTCCTTTCATTGCCGAGGCTGTCAGGGCAATCACAGGGATGGAAGTAACCCCGGGGTCTGACTTGATCAGGCGTGTAGCTTCATAGCCGTCCATCTCCGGCATTTTCATATCCATAAGGATGATGTCCGGATGTTCTTTCAGTGCCAGGTCCACAGCCTGGACACCGTTCTCTGCTTCGGTAATATCGATGGTGGAAGTCGCAAGGTATTCTTTGATTAACCTGCGGTTGACCTCTATGTCGTCAACGAGTAGAAGCCTGACGTCGTTGAACCTGATGTCAACGGCAACGCTTTCAGGCGTAGCGTCATCTTCGCTTACGGCAGAGGCAATGGAAACGTTGTCCAGCCTGACCTCGAACGTTGAACCGTAGCCCGGCTCGCTGAGAAGGCTGATTGTCCCGCCCATCATCTCGACAAGGCGTCTGGTAATTGCCAGTCCCAGTCCGGTACCGCCGTATTTCCTTGTGCTCTGGCCGCTTTGCTGCCTGAAAGCTTCGAATATCTTCTGCTGCTGGCTCAGAGGAATGCCGATGCCGGTGTCCTGTACGGAAAAGATAAGGGTAATCTTGCTGCTGTCAACGTCGCTTACAACTTTACGGACAGACAGTGTAATGCTGCCTTTTTCCGTGAACTTCAGGGCGTTGCCGACGAGGTTAAGCAGTACCTGTCGAAGGCGTATCTGGTCGAGAATTAGGCCTTTGGGCAGGTCCGGGTCTTTACTTGCGATGAAATCCAAGCCCTTTTCTTCGATTTTATATGCAAATATACTTTCAATCTCTTTAAATATATTGTTCGGGTTGACAGCCTCGTATTCCAGTTCGAGCCTCCCTGCTTCTATCTTCGACAGGTCGAGGATGTCGTTGATGAGGTTAAGCAGGCTTTTCCCGCTGGTGGTAATGGCTTCGACATAGGACTTGAACTGAAGATCGGTAATCTTGTCCTGTAGTATTTGTGAGAATCCGAGGATGGCGTTCATCGGAGTACGGATCTCGTGGCTCATATTGGCAAGGAATTCGGATTTTGCCCTGTTGGCAGACTCGGCTTCCTCTTTTGCCTTTTGTAAGGCCGTTTCCATCATCTTGCGGCCGGAAATATCCCTCAAAACGGCAATTAAGTGCCACTGGCTACCCATCATTACTATTGAAAAGGAGACGTCCACAGGGAACATTTTCATATCTTTTCGCCGGGCATAGAGTTCTACCGTATTCGTTTTGACATTTTTAAAATTACCGGCAATAAACGATTCATATTCACTTGACAGCGATTCGATAAATTCGGTATCGATGATGTAATTGCCTATGTTTTTACCAATGGACTCCGCTTCGGTATAGCCGAAAATACGTTCGGCGGCATTATTCCAGAAAGTGATCTTTCCTTTGCGGTCGATGATAACAATGCCGTCGGGGGCAGATTCGCTAAGTACCCTGAATTTTTCCTCGCTCTCCTTTATGGCCCTTTCGGACAGCTTCTGGTAGGTCTGGTCGAGAGCAATGAAAACCGAACCGAGTATCTCGCCGTTTTCCGAAAGGTTCGGGTTCAGATAGGCAAGGAAATACTTTTCTTCTTTGTTATGCGTGTAGTCAATTTCAAAAGAAATACTTTCTCTTGAAACAATCATATCCTGGATGTTTTCATAGAGCTTGTTGAGGATTATATCATCCTCGATTCTTTCGATGTTCTGGCCGAGGATGTCTTCCTTCTCTTTTCTAAGCGTTGTTTCTGCAAACCTGTTCAACTGGCGTACATTCATCGAGTCATCGATATAGATGATCATGAATGGCGCTGTGTCGATGACCGTTCTGAGCAGCTGTTCGCTTTGCTTGATTGCCTTCTCGGCTTTTTTGGCCTGTGTAATATCATTGATCGTACCGATTACCCTCGTAGGATAGCCTTTTCCATCTCTTTGGAAGACCATTGCCCTGATGTCGGCCCAGATCCATCTTTCGGTTTTCAGGCGCATTCTGTGTTCAATCTTAAAGCTGTCTTTACCGCTTTCGAGGTAGTTTGAGAAAATTGCCCCGATGGCGGTCCTGTCTTCAATTTCCATCGCATCGAACCATTTTTCGAGGGTAATCTCTTCCTCGTCGTCGATTCTGTCTAAGATGGCTTTCATCCTGTCGTCAACGATGAATTTTCCGGACCTCAGGTCCAGGTCCCAAAGTCCTGCTCTTGAAGCTTCGAGGGCGATGTCCATCCTTTGGCGGCTTTCCCTCAAGGCTGCTTCAGCTTTCATTCTCTCGGCAATTTCCTTCTGCAGGTTTTCGTTTGCATTCTGTAAAACCTTGTTCTGCTCGTCCAGCGATTCGTTGTATTTTGTCATCTCTGAGATCAACTTTTCCTGTGAACTCACAATCTTGTCGATCATCTTGTTAAAAGCCCGTGCAAGGTTTTTGAATTCGATGGGTCCCCGGTTTTCATCAGCCTGGATTTCCGTGTCGCCGTCGGCGATTCTACCGGTTACATAGTTCAGGCTCTTTATAGGTTTTGTAATCCTGATTGTAATTACCCAGGCGAAGAAGAAACCACCGGCAGTAATAATCAATGTCCTGACAAGTACAGACCAGTTGTCCGATTCTCTTTGCCTGTCGATGCTGTCGAGTATCTCCTGGCCGTATTGTTGCAGTTCCTTGTATGAAAACCCTATGAAGAGCCTGCTTTTTCCGGTCCCGATATTGAAATCCACGGATGCGATTATGAACTGTTCTGGGTTTTTGTTATTCCGGATCCGGTTCAGATTGTCATAGGTCAATGCTGTCCTGTCTTTTGTCTTTGCCAGGAGAGGGTCATATATTTTTTCGAGAATGGTTTCTTTTGTGTTTTTGTCGAAGAGGTACAGGAAGAGTACGCTTTTGTCTTTCTCAAGCCATTTAATGATGTCGGCGATCATTTCTGCGTCGTAATTCTCTTCGGACATACCGAACTTCAAGCCGAGTGAGATATAATTCAGGGTTGCCTGGGCTCTTTTTTCAAATCCTTCCCTGAATATCTCTTCCTGGCTCTTTTTCGATACTTCATAGAAATCTTCGAGCAGGAAAACATTAATAGAAAGATAGTAATAGGCTGTTATTATCAGTGTCAGGATGATAAAATACAAAACAAGTTGAGCGTGGAAGCTCAGTTTCGCAAACAATTTCAAATTCATCGGCATGGCTCGTTAATGGTTTATAGCTCAATCACAGCAACAATTCTTACATCCTTGTTCAACTTCGAAGTGGAGACATAGCCGACAGCTCCCGGGGTGGAGCCTACTTCGTCGATTATTTCTTCTTCGGACTTATAGGTAGCCGGCGGTGTGGCTTTCCCTGAAAATTGCTTTTTCAACCATATCTTCTGCATGTTCTGATAGCTGATACCGAGATATTCATAATACTTTGTCTTCAATTCGTTATTGCCTTTGTAGTCCACCGGAACAATCTTTGTGCCGTCGCTCCAATGCTGTCGGTTCAATGTGAATATGTCTATTGCGGACTCTTTCTCTATCTTCTTTTCGGGAACATTCTTATTTACAATAATATATATCTTCTCTCCGGCGAGGGCTATTCCCGGTATGACCAGCATTAAGAGCCAGAAAGCAGTTATTTTCAGCATATCAGAACTTTGCACTTATTCCAACAATCAAATAGTTTAACACATTTTTTGTTTCTTCTACGGCTCGGACGTGTCGATTTTCCGGTCCCCAGTCACGAAACACTTCTCTTTCCATCTTTACGTTATAATTAACATACTGTATTTTCAATGATATATCTTCGTTTACCCTGTAACATGAACCAAAACCGAATGTTTTCAGGTCGTAATTATAGTTCTTGTCGGACCTGAAGGAATAATTTCCATAGAAACATAAATTTTCGAATATGTTATATGTTAATGTGGCAAAAAAGTATTCCTGGCCGCCGAAGTTCAAATCCAATGAATCGGGTGGGGTATAATTATAGAAAACATTGATATACTCTGCTTCAATATCAAAATCCCATAAACAATAGAAGACGTCGCTGCCGATCCTGACCCTGGGCACATCTCCCAAAGGAGGCTGCCTGACTCCAAACACATCGGACGTGGAGTCGTTCCTGTTGTCATAGTCATAGGTCATCGACACACCAAACCTGAAGGTTTCGTCAGCATTGAAAACACCGAGCCTGCACCCGAACAATTTGTAATTTATATTCTTGCTGTCTAAGCCGGAAAGCAGGTCGGACGGCGTATTATTATTTTTATTATCCTTAGGCCCGTCGTCGTCTTTTGTATTCGTGGATATGTAGGAAGTTTCCAGGTTACCCATATAGGCTGCATAGTCGAGTTTGATGCCGTCCAGGGGGAAGAATCCGGAGATTTGGAGGAAGGCCCTTTCAGGGACCACATCCGTATTCATGTTCATGTTTGTCAGCGCCTGCTCATAGATTACCGGCCTTACGATATATGGGAACAGGAACAGCCTGTTTTTGATCTCATTCATGCCGTTGAATTTCGGGAAAAGCAAACCGGCCTGGACGTTGAACTTCTCCGAAGGATTGTACCTGACCCAGGCTTCTTCGAGATTAATATAGCCCCAGTCGTTTTTCGACGAGAAATTCAGAAGGAATTCAAGGTCAACAAATGCGCTGAAGTCGTCTGAAATATTCTTACTGAAGAACAGGTCCATCTGTTGTACTGCGAAAGACGCCCTGCTGTTTGAAAACGAGCTTTCTATTGTTTGCAGTGAATCGACTTCCATGGATTGAACGGAAAAGTCTGCCTTACCATTTTCCTGTAAAAGGATGGCCTGAATTGAACCAAAGAAATTCAAGCCTGTCGATTCACCGGACCGTAAAAGGCCGGTAAGGGTGAAAAACAGCAGTAAACAGATTCCGTACCTACTTTTCATACTCATCCCAATTATCTACTTTATTTTTTTCACAAATATACAACTATCCAACCTTCATAATCGGCTATATAATTGTAAAATTTTAGTAAATATTTTTATTGCTGTGATTTTGCAGATACCAATTCGACTAAGAACGAAGCGCCTTTGCCCGGCGTACTTTCACACCATACCCTGCCGTTCATTGCTTCGACATATTTTTTTACGATGGACAGGCCAAGGCCGCTGGACTGCTCGTCGCCGGTCGGCTGGGCAGACAACCGGGCAAATTTCCCGAAAAGCTTTGCTTTGTCTTCATCTGTCAAACCCGGGCCTTCGTCTCTTACTTCAATGCGTACAACACCATCGCGGGTTGTTGTGTTAACCCATATTTTCTTTCCGTGGGGCGAGTATTTGACTGCGTTGGACACAAGATTGTCCAGAGTCTGGAGTACACCTGTCCTGTCAGCATTGACCCTTAAGCCTTTGTTGTCGATTGTGCCGATGATGGTAATGCCTTTTGCCTTGGCTCTCTCGCGGTAATTATCGACAGTGGCGATCACTAATTCGCTGACAGCAAAGTCCTCGAGCAGTATCTTCATCTTGCCTTGTTCGATGGCGTTCAGGTCGAGGATATTCTTGATGAGGCTCAGCATACGCTCGGAAATAGTTACGATGTCCTGTGAGAATTCGTCGATGTCCTCCCTGCCAAGGTCCTTCTCATCGCGAATGACTTTGGCAAGCATCGATATGCTGTATATGGGGTTCTTAAGGTCATGGGCGGCAATGCCCAGAAATTCGTTAAGCTCCCTTTCCAGTCTGCTGATGTTATTCTTAAGGTAAGTAAATTCGGCTTTGTAGAAATTAGACAGCTTGAAGTTGTTGATCCTGGCCATTAGTTCGGTACGGACTACGGGCTTGAGCAGCAAGTCGGAAGCGCCGACTTCGTATGCTTTGGTGATCTCGTCCCTGTCAATCTTTCCGGTAATAAACACAACGGGTATCTCCCGTGTTACCGGATTCTCTTTCAGTTTACGGCATACTTCATAGCCGTCCATTCCGGGCATCATTATGTCGAGGATTACTACGTCCGGACGTTTCGATTCGGCAATCGACAGCGCCTGGCTGCCGTTGGTAGCAATGACTATGTCCACGTCGGACTGTTTCAGGTAATTGGCTGTGACCTTGATGTTGTCGGTGTTGTCGTCAACGATCAGTATCAACTGTTTTGTCAACTCCTGGCCGCCGATATGTTTTAAGTCTGTATTATTCATCAGACGTTTTCACTGTCCTTCTTTCAGATATTTATTTTATTCTTTTCAGTACAACTAAAATATTTTACTATTTTTCTAATACCAAAAACGAAAATTACTAATTTTTTTTTACTTAAATAATACTTTTTAATTCAAATCTTCAGATATGAACTTGATTTATGCGGATTTATGCTGCAAATATTATGTAAACTGTGTTCGTAAACAAAGACTGAATGAGATTATTCATACCTATTTAATAAAAAATGTATTCGACAGTGCCGCCAGACAAATGCATACTGCTTCCAATATTTACAAGAAGTTTGCAGCTCCAGGTCCCATACTTCGAATGCAGTCTCATTGCCCCTCGGGTTGCCGGAGTAAATGTCCGGTCGGCTGGTTTGTATTCCGCGTGAATTTTTCCCGGCAATAGACTGAATATTCTGTTAAATATCATATAAATTCCATAATTTTAGGTATTGTCAATTGTAACAGGGAGTGTATTATGAGGTTGTTTACAGGGACTTTCGTAAGGGGCATCATCGCCGGTAAAATCTATGATACCATCAAAAAGGACTTCTCGCGGGCAGTCTTCGGCAAATGGGTAGAGCCTGAGAACATCCACTTTACCTACAAATTCCTGGGAGACTGCGACAACAGTACCTGCAAAGCGCTTAAGGAGCAGTTGGAGGGGGTTTTCACAAACTATGGCGAAGCTTTGCATATTGTGGGCACAGGCGTTTTTCCCAATCCTGCAAAACCGCGGATACTTTACGCAGCAGTGGAACACAACGACCTGCTACGTAATATCTTCACGACAATCGAGAAAGCAGCCGTGGGTTTAGGCTTCGAGCCTGAGGACAGGCCTTTCCGTCCCCACATCACTCTCATGCGAATCAAGGAAAGCAATAATACCGAATTCCGTGAAGCGCTGGAGAAATACAAAGGCCATGAATTCGGGAGCCTCGACGGATTCAGGGTGTCGCTCGTCGAAAGCCGCCTGTCGTCCGCAGGCCCTGTTTACAGGGAGATCGGGTGAGACGGAATTGCCGTGCCTGACTTGTTAACGGCTTTGTTATTAAAACAACAGAACTAAAAATTGTTTAATATACCTATCTACATTTATTTTTTGCCATAGTATCTCATGCCTGGAATTAGGGTCAGATGATAAATTTCGAAAGAAGAGTTAAATTTATTATTTTCATTGCCACGAGCCAACCCTGTCTGTAATACGAAATTATCAACAGATGTTGAACTCCTACGGAGTTCTGAGATGTACTTTTGGTATTATGTTACAGACCTTGAACTCCTACGGAGTTCTAAGAACAGAAAGTCTTCTCCAACCCCGTCAGGGGTTGAATATCGGTAACAATATGTATCAAGAATCTCTGCCAACCCCGTCAGGGGTTGTATATCTGTAAAAAGATTATGCGAATGGCTCAATGATTATTGAGTGTCTCAGTACATAGAATTCCTTTATCTTTTCAAGAAAGAGAAGGACATAGATCTCTTCAAACTTCAACAAAAGTAAAAATCCTGTCTATTCAATTCAATATTTTCTTTCTGCTTAATCCACAAAAAATTAATGTGTGCCAGAAATTATTTCAATTTCTGAAAAAGAAAAAAAATAATTAATATATTCCTTGAATTAAGGAATAAAAATATTATATTTGTCCTTATGATAAGGAAAGATATAATAAAGGAAATATTATCCGACTTCCATGAACGGGAGTTAAAGGGGATTATCCGCCGGGACATAGCTGTTCCTCTCGGTACAGGCAAGATAATTACTCTTGCAGGTGTTCGAAGGAGCGGTAAAACATACCTGCTGCTTGACACTGTTAAACAAATAGTGGCAAATGGTACCCCTCTTCAGTCTATCATATATATAAACTTCGAAGACGAACGCCTGGCGCTTCAGACAGATGAATTGGACCTCATACTTCAGGCATACCGGGAGATGTACCCGAATAGCGATATGAATGATTGCTATTTTTTGTTCGATGAGATCCAGAACGTTGACGGCTGGGAGAAATTTGTCAGAAGGATTTATGACTCGATCAGCCGCAATATATACATCACGGGTTCCAACTCCAGGCTGCTGTCAAGCGACATTGCCTCCTCACTCAGGGGAAGGACGATAAAAACAGATGTCTATCCCCTTTCATTCAGGGAATACATCAGGTTCAGGGATATTTCACCTGCCATGTCCACTTCGGCAGCCAAAGCAAGAATCAACGCCGCATTTGCAGATTACCTGTATTACGGTGGGTTTCCGGAAACACTGGCGCTCGACAATCAGGTCAGGACCGCTACTCTCCAGGAGTACTACAACGTCCTCCTGTACAAAGACCTGATTGAAAGATACAGGATCGGCAATGTATCATTCCTCAAATACTTCCTGGGGAGAGTCATTGCCAACCTGGGCAATACTACTTCGATCAATAAGATTTATAACGAATTGAAATCCCAGGGATACAAAACAACAAAGAATATTCTTTACGACATCCTTGACTGGACGGAAGCCGTATGTTTCAATCTTAAGACTGAAAAATTCAGCTATTCGGTAATTAACCGGGAACGCTCCGAGAAAAAGTACTATTTAATCGACAACGGGCTTCTTAACGCTCTCACTTTCAGGTTTTCAGCCGACAAAGGCAGGCTGTTGGAAAATATGGTCGCTGTTGAGCTGTTCAGAAGGTATAGCGGTAACGTCTTTTTCTATAAAGAACAGAAAGAATGCGATTTCGTCATGTTTGACAGGGACAAACCGGTAATGCTCGTCCAGTCCTGCTACGACATGAACAGCCCTGAAACCGCGAAACGTGAGATTGACGGGGCTGCGGCTGCCTGTAAGTATTTCGGGATGGACAGCGCTTTCGTTGTTACTTACGACAACGAGAAAAGTTACACTGTGGGTGGCTGTAAAATCAATACAGTACCGGCATTGAAGTTCCTATTGAAAATATATCCTTAAATTAAGGATAATTATGTATTTACTTTCCTTGAATCAAGGAAAATATATCATTCTAAATTTTCTCTCTTCACCTCTTCACTACACCCATGGACTTGCAGTTGAAGCCGTCCATGTACACGGAGAGGGTTGTCGGTGAGTCCTCGCCGCCGACGGCGACGACGGTAATGACGTCCTTGTATGGCTCAGCTTCGGGTATCAGCTTCGCGAGCACGTTCTCGCTGCCGGAGAAGAAGGCGTCGTTGAAGTAATTGCATTTACTGTCGGGATAGAGCGGGAGATACTTGATGTCGGATTCCACTAAGTCCTGGAAGAAGTGGGTGCCGAATGAAAGCTCGGGCATATAGCCGTTGCGTTCTTTGCCGATCTCGATGAGCATAGCCGAGTTGTTAATGTCGCTGTAAATGACGGGCACGCCGAGCCGGATGTCTCCCTTGCTGCCCCACCTGCCCGGGCCGATGAGTATGAACTGCCGTTTCTCGAGCAGCCGGTTCAGCTTGCCGATGATCTTCCCGGTTTCGTACATCCTTACATCAGATGATAGCCTGGCGTACGCCTCGCCGTCAACATAGACAATATACCTGATGCCTTCGACCAATCCATTGTTCACAAACTTGTCCGAAGTGAAAATAATATCCTCCTTCGGTACATTCGAAGGAACCTCAATCGGTACCCTGGCTTTTGCTTTGCTCTGGGGCCGGCACTGAAGCAGTACCAGTTTGTCGCCGTCAGAAGCAAACTCTATGTCAACAGGTTCCCCCAGTGCTTCCTTCAGGGTTTCCAGTATTTCCCTGATTTTCTTGACAAAACCGGTGTTGGTAATGAATGAGTTAAAAGTAATTACCGGGTTTTCTTTCAAGAAGTCGGCGTAAGAGCTTACAGGTTCCACCAGCACCCCTTCACGGTTGAAGGACACAACCTTCTCAATCAACGGGAAGAAGCCCTTGCATTCCTGCAGCAATGTTTCGAATGTAATGGTTTCGAAACAGTTCCTGTCGAGATTGATGACATCTACGTATTTCTGGGAATAATTAATTACATCTTCGGGGGCCTGGTTTACCCTGATGCCCGGCTGCCCCGGTGAGATCAGCGTCGGGAAATCGTCCATGGTCCTGTCCACAGCACGGGTACCGAGGCCTACGACAAGCCTTATTATACCTTCTTCCCTTTTCAGCCTTTTAGACCAGCGGTATTCATTGTTGCTGAAAGCCACACCCGAAAACGACGGGAAGTAATACTTACCGATGCGGGTACCGACGACTTCCTGTATTAGTACGCTCATCTCCTCGCGGAAGTCGAGCAGGCCCCTTTCCCGGCGGTAAACGATGGGATCGGGGGCGAAAGTACTGGCGTAAACTTCGGCTACGGCGTCGGCAAGAGCTGTAAGGCGCTGGTCCTTAGAACCGGTATTGGCAAGGAAGATGCTTTTATACTTGCCGCTGAATGAAGCCTCGAAGCTGTCTTCGAGAAGGCTCGAGGAGCGGACAATGATTGGCTTGCCTTCCATGTCGTCCAGAATCTTGCCGAAAGCAAGAAGCATATCCGGCGGAAACAGGGAATTACGAAAAGCATTCTCTAAGAACGGGTATTCCTCCTGTATTTCCTCCGTGTTCTGGTATTTGACGAAAACGAACTCGTCGAGGGCATTATAATTAATAAACTCCTGTAGTGCATCGGACGTAACGAACCAGCTTTTCGGGGTGTCAACCCCTTCGAGGGTGGCTTTGCCGACCTTACCCGAACTGAGTATCTCCCGCGCGAGGATCATGCCGGCGCTTTTTCCGCCCAACCTGCCGGAACCGTTTGCAGGACCTATCACACAATCTGCAATGTCGGCAATGGATTTTATCTTGATATATTTTTTGGCAATATTAATATACGTAAGGCTGTCTGAGAGAAACCGGTTAATCAGCGCCACGCGCAGGCCTATTTTCTCATCCTGTGACAGCAGTTCCATCACCTTGTACTGCTTAATGAATTTCTTGAGGGCGCCGACAGCCTCAGCCAAAGTGGAATGGCGTTTTTCCAGTTCGGACGACAGGACACTGAGGTTCTCCTTGCGTGCCCACTGGTTGAGGAGCAGCAATATCGTCTCGTCAGGCAGGTGTTCTTGGGCAATTGAGAATATCCTGTCCACTATTCTTTCGTTTATATAGGGAACGGAAGCCTGCATCGGCTTGTTTGCCGCAAGCCCTCTGCTTTCGTCAGCCAGGTTGATTTCCGACTCCATCTCGGACACGATATCATTAATAGCGGGGACTTTCAGCCTGTCGAGATAAATAATCATTTTGCGGCAAATCCTGTACAGCTTGAAGTGGTCCTGGTAAATCAGGTGTTCCAGGACAATCTTCCACTGTGGGAGATATTCATCGCGCACTCTATTGTCTGTCTCGGCAATCATTACCCTCCACGGATGAATAATTTACTGTGAAAGAAGCGGAGCACGCCGTTGGAGGTAAGCAATGCCCCGCTGCTTTCGAATTTAGATAGATGTCATATTACATCGTTTTGAACAATTGATCGACTTCTTCCTTGTCCACATCCAGGATATACTGAATGCCGCTGATTTCTGCTGCTTCTTTTGTAAGGGCGGCAATATCTTTTCTTTCGATGTATTCAAGTTTGAACTTGCGGGCGCCTGTCATGAGCTGGCGTAAGCCTTGTGCAAGGCGTTCGTAGTAAGTATAGAGGCCGATGGCGCCTGTGGGTATCTTGTCGTATTCTTCCGCTCCGAGCATATGCTTCAGGTCGTGAGCAGTAACGAAAACCTCTTCCTTGCGCGAACCGAAACGTTCGACGTAAACAGGCACCTGGTTTTCGTCGATGAGCCTGCCGATTGTCTTTCCGACCATTGCAGCTGCGATGGGCGAGCGGGCCATGCCGACCAGCTTAACGAAGGGAGCGCCCATTGCAAGGCCCTTGAATATCTGGTCTTCGAAGGTGAAGCCGCCGGCAACGCCGATTGCGGGAACCTTCATGCCCTTGTCGGAGAGTTTCTTAACATACTGGTAGAGCATCGAATGGAGCTCGACGGGAGGTACACCCCACTCGTTCATCATTCTCCAGGGGCTCATGCCTGTACCGCCGCCTGCACCGTCAACCGTCAGAAGGTCGCAGCCGTATTTGGTTGCGAAGATTACGGCACGGGCAAGGTCTGCCGGGCCGTAAGCGCCGGTTTTCAGGAATATATACTTGGCGCCGGCTTTGCGGAGTTCCTGTACGCGCTGGGCAAATCCTTCCTCGGAAACCATGCCGACTCTTGAATGTCTTTCAAATTCCTTGAAAGCGCCTTTCTCAAATGCTTCGATAACCTTCGGGTCTGTCGGATTGGGTAGTACGACGTAGCCTCTCTTGTAGAGTTCCTGTGCTTTCTTCAGGTTGTTGATCTTGACCTCTCCGCCGATGTTCTTGGCGCCCTGGCCCCACTTCAACTCGACGATCTCTACACCGAGTTTCTCGATTGCATATTCCTGTACGCCGAGTCTTGTGTCCTCTACGTTTGCCTGTACGATGACGGCGCCGTAGCCGTCGATCATGTGGTCCTTGTAGAGTTTTACACGGTTTTTCAGGTCAACGGTGTCAACGACTTTGCCGTTCTTGATTTCGGCTTCCATGTCCATACCGGCAACGTTTTCGCCGATTGTCAGGCCTGTACCTGCAAGAGCGGAACCGATTGCCAGGCCTTCCCAGTTGTTCTTAGCAACATTGGTGGAGCCGATGCCGGGTATGATCCATGGATACCTGAATTTGATGCCCTTGTCGTGGCCGAATTTTACTTCGAGGTCAACGTTGGGGAAAATGGCTTTGTCGCTGTCGGCTTCGATGCCATGGGCGCCGACGGCAGTACCCATAATATTGAAGTGGGAATAATCCACCGGGTAAACCTTCTCGGAAGCAGTCGTAATGACGCCGAAAGGCTGGGGATAAATCACTTCGTGGCCTCTGTAGGCAGATTTGCCTATTTCGCACATACCGATGCAACCGTCAACGCAGGTTACGCACATTCCCGAATTCGGGGTAATCGAATCTTCAGTCCTGTTTTTGGTTAATGTGGCTGCCGATGAATTCACTCTTGAATAATTCACATCTGTCTCCTGTTAGAATTCAACTTATTTGTTTATTAATTTATTTTTTTACTCTGTCAACTATTTCACAGGCCACACAGGGTTCCATGTAGCACATCATGTCGTCGAATTTTTGTTTATCGACGCAGGGCGGGCTGAAATTGACACAGCCGTTGCATATTGCTTTGTCGGGTTCGGTATAGGTGCAGCGGAGCTGGCAGGCGGGGCATACGTAGATGCAGCCTCCGCATCTGCGGCATACCTCGGAGGTTTTGTCGAAGGGTGTCATTATTGCCCTTTTCTCTCCTCTGCCGGTAAAACCTATTGCCTTTGCCACCATCTGCTCTTCGCACATCCTTACGCATTTGCCGCAAAGTATGCAGTCCTCGTGTTCCTGGCGGAATCTTTGCTGGTGTACATTGTTAGCAGAAGCCAGGTCCTGGACCACCTTTGACTGCGGGCATGACGCCAGAAGCAGCTCGATTACCATTTTCCTTGCTTTCAGCACTCGGGCAGTAGCTGTCCTTACTTTCATGCCTTCCTGTACCCTGAAGGTACAGGCGGACACAAGTCTGGAGTTTGGCGCATCACCGATTTCCACCACACACAAACGACAGGCGCCGTATGGGCTCAGGCCTTCCATGTGGCACAGCGTCGGTATGGGAAACCCGTAGAACTGAGCTGCTTCCAGTATTGTACTGCCTTCTTCGACATGTACTTCCAGTCCGTTTAAGATGAAATTAACCATGTATTAATACCTCAGTTTCTGTTACTTCCGGCTTATTTTTTTTGGTAAATTCGAGGTCGCAACGCAGGCAGCGCATTGCTTCCGAGGCGGCTTCCTCTGCCGAAAGGGATACCTCCACCTCGGCAAAATTGCGTTTACGCCATTCGGCTGGTGCGCGCAGGGTTTCGATTCTCTTTGTGATCTTGAATTCTTCTTCTTCTTTTGTGAGCGGTTCGATGTACACTTCGGGCAGCCTTAGCTTGATTGGCTGGTTCAGAGGAGTGCCTTTCAGGTATCGTTCAATCATCATTGCAGATCTCTTGCCTGCAGCGATGGCTTCGATTACCGTATTGGGCCCCGTCGTTACGTCGCCGGCAGCAAAAACGCCTTCGCGGCTGGTCATCTGGGTAAACTTATCAATTGCAACGGTATTAGACTTTGTGGTCGATATGCCGCAGTCGCTTACTGCCGTCATTACGTCCCTGCCGGAGTCTTCGCTGATGGCTACGATGACGGTATCAAGTTCGACGCTGAAGTCGCTGTCCTTAATGGGTACAGGCTTGCGGCGGCCGCTCGAATCGATCTCGCCGAGTTCATTGCGCAGGCACTTCAGCCCCTTGACAATGCCGTTTTCTTCGATGATGCTCACCGGAGTAACTAATGTTTCGATCCTGATGCCTTCCTGGATGGAAGCTTCGATCTCTTCTTCGAAGGCGGGCATTTCTTCGCGTGTACGGCGGTAATAGATTGTTACGTCTTCAACGTCTTTCTGCCTCAGAGCTACCCTGGCAGCGTCGATGGCTGAGTTGCCGCCGCCGATGACGCCGACATGGCCTTTTGCCATATACTTGCCGTTGATGTTGAATTCTTTAAGGAATTCGATGGAGGGATAGACACCTTTGACGTTCTCGTTCTCGATTTCTAAGGGCTTGCTCTGGTGAGCGCCGATGGCAACCAGCACTGCATTGTAGCCCTTTGCAAACAGGTCTTCGATGGAGAAATCCCTGCCGAGAGCGGAGTTACACTTGATGGAGATGTTGTCGTCGAGTATCGAAGCAATCTCGCGCATGATTACTTCACGCGGCAGCCTGTAGGATGGTATTGCACAGCTGAGCATGCCGCCGTACTGCGATTCGGCTTCGAAAATCGTCGATTTATAGCCCTTGAGGGAGAGGTAGTGAGCAGCGGTAAGGCCTGAAGGCCCGGAACCGATGATGGCTACCTTTTTCTCGGATGCTTCTTCGGTTTCTCTCTTGGGTTTGTAAACCATCGGGTCAATCCTGTCGGTGATGAACCTCTTCAGGGAGCGGATGGCAATCGGGTCGCCGCCGCTTGTACCTGCTTTGCACCTGGCTTCGCACGGATGATCGCAGACCCTGGCGCAGACGGACGGGAAAGGATTGGCGTCGCGAATGGTCTGGTATGCTTCCTCGTATTCACCGCGGGAGATGTGGGCGACATAGCGCCAGGCTTCCGTCCCGAGGGGACAGGCTGACATGCAGGGTGCGCCGACAAGCTGGGTACAAACGTAAGCGTCGCATTTTTTATTAATTATATGTCTTTCATATTCTTCCCTGAAGTATCTCAGGGTGCTGAGAACGGGGTTTGCCGCCGACTGGCCGAGGCCGCACATCGAAGTGTCCCTTACTACGTGTGCCAGTTCTTCGAGCAGGTCGAGATGGGACAGTTCGGCTGTTCCGTTCGATATATCCTCGAGTATTTCATACATTCTCTGTGTTCCCTTGCGGCAGGTATAGCATTTGCCGCAGGACTCCTCTTTAAGGAACTTCATGAAATACTTCGCAACGTCAACCATACAGGTATTTTCGTCCATTACGATCATGCCGCCGCTGCCCATGATGGAGCCGACTTTGCTCAGGCTTTCGTAGTCGATGGGCAGGTCGAACATCCTGGCGGGAATACAACCGCCGGAAGGGCCGCCGGTCTGTACTGCCTTGATTTTTGCCTTTGTAGGCGAACCGCCGCCAATGTCGTAAACTACGTCGCGGAGTTTTGTTCCCAGCGGTACTTCGACAAGGCCAGTGTTCCTGATCTTCCCGACTAATGAGAATATCTTTGTTCCGGTATTGCCGGGAACACCGACTTTTGCGTATTCGGCAGCGCCTTTGGCGATGATGACCGGGACGTTGGCGAGTGTTTCCACGTTGTTGATACATGTGGGCCAGCCTTCGATGCCTTTTTCAATCGGGTAGGGCGGACGCTGTCTTGGTTCGCCGCGATAGCCTTCGATGGACTTAATGAGGGCAGTCTCTTCACCGCAGACGAATGCACCGGCGCCTCGAACGATCTCAATATCGAAATTGAAACCGGTACCGAGGATGTTGTCGCCCAGCAGGCCGTGTTCACGTGCCTGGCGCAGGGCAATCAGCGTATGCTTGATTGCCAGCGGGTATTCGCTTCTTACATAGATGATGCCCCGGTTAGCCCCGACGGCATATCCGGCGATCATGATACCTTCGATGATGCTGTGGGGGTTACCTTCGAGAAGGCTTCGGTCCATGTATGCACCGGGATCGCCTTCGTCGGCGTTACAAACGATGAAACTCTTCCTCTTGCCGGCGCTGTTCTTACGTGCAAGCTGCCATTTCTTTCCTGTGGGGAAACCGGCGCCGCCGCGGCCCCTGAGTCCCGATTCCAGGATTTCACCGATGACTGCTTCGGGGTTTTGGTCCCGCAGTACTTTGATGATAGAGGAATAGCCGTTTCTTTCGATGTAATTGATGATCCTTATGGGGTCAATTTTCTGGTTATACCCCAGGATGGTACGTGTTTGTTTACTGAAGAAAGGGATGTCGGACTGGACGTGGTATGTCTTGTCCCTTTGAGGTTCCCTGTAAATCAGGCCTTCATCCACATAGCCTCCGAGGGCTGCTTCGACAACGCGCGGCACATCGTCCATCTTAAGTTTCGGATAGAGATGGTTACCGGGTTCGACGAGGATGAAGGGATCCATTTCGCAGAAGCCCTGGCACCCGGTGATACGAACATCGATACGGACCTGTAGAGAGCGGCTCAGAATGTACCGTTTAATGGCTCTCATCAGGTCGTTCGACCCGCTGGCCTGACCACCGGTACCGGCACAAATAACCAGGGTAGGCTTACCGTTTTTAAAACCCACTTCACTTCGCACTCTCTCGGAAAAGAGTGTAAAGTCGTCTAAAGAACTAAATTTGCTCATATATGAATCCTGCTATTTTTAAAAATTCCATGTACCGCTCAAATCGAGAATATGTCCTTTGCAGCCTTTTTTGGGGCAAATCTGTACGATGCCGCCGCCTCTTACAATCATCGGTACCATGCGCGTGTTGCAGTCCGGGCATGTCGATGCGCCGATGAGCTCTGCATGGCAATGGGGGCAGAACATCTGTACAATTTTATCTGAAGGAATCTGGAACTCCGACGTGGAGTTGTAGCTGCCGTAAACACTTGACAGCGCCAGCCAGCCGTGGGAGTGTTCGAAGGAGATTGTAACCCGTATCGACGGATAGCCGTCGATGAGGTGGCTCTGGTCCATCAGGCTGTGGTTGCAGCGTGAACAGCTGACGTCGAGCGGGAAGAACCTGATGTCGGACTTGATGTCCGGTATTTCCTCTCCTTTCTGTGTTGTCTCGATGATGTTTCCAACTTTTGAACGCGCAACACTGGAGTGATAGTGGCCGTCAACGACGACGATGGGCCCCAGTGCGCAGGCACCCAGGCAGTTAACCGTTTCAAGAGTGAACTCTTTGTCTGCGGTGGTTTCGCCGGGTTTGATGTCGAGTTTCTTGCAGAATTCGTCGGTTACTGCGGTCGAATTGCGTACGTGGCAGGCCGTTCCCTGGCAAACCGACACAAGGTGTTTGCCGCGGGGTTTCAGGCTGAAAGCCCTGTAGAAAGTGGCGACGCCGTAAACGTCCACAAGGGACCGCCCGGTCTTTTCGGCAACTTCTCTAAGCTGGCTTTCGGGTAAATAGCCGTACATGGCCTGGATTTCCTCAAGGATGGCAATCAATCCCTTGTTCGAGGTTCCGTTTTCCGTTGCGGTTCCGACTTCTGCTTGTTCTGTGGTTTCTTTCATAATCACTTAACAATAATTGAATAAAATATGTCAGATATATTCGTTGCAATGCCAGACTCCCCCGGTTGACAGGGCAATGTTGCAGCCGTCGAGGCGTTCACAGTTGACGCACAGGCCCCTGTACGTTTCGGGGCTGTTGTTGCCGATTCCAACTCTTGGGGGAAGATTGGGGGGAGAGCTTTTTTTTGCTTCTTTGTACTCGTTGCAATACCATACCGGTTTTGAGTTGCCGCTCCTGAAGGTACAGGAGCCGACGCTGCTGCAGTTGACGCATATACCGAGGTTGTCCATAGTTCAATTCCCTGTATCGTCTCTGTCATAATATGTACATTGCAGTACTTAATAAATATTTAATTGAGATTACGGGATTACAAGCCATGTGCCACAGTAAATGCAAGCGGGATATTAATTTATATTAATCATTTCGCCTTACCTTAAGCGCTTGATAATAATTAATATACGAAAACAGCTCCTGGACAGGCCCTGCAATTAGCTTAAACTAAGAATTTGTTTTAGGATCGGAGTTTTCGGGGAAAAATTCAGTATCGGGGAAATATTCCCCGATTTTTTTTTATTGGTTGCTGTAACCATTTTCTTTTTTATCGCACTTCTTTTTCGTGTTGTGAATATTATTTTTGAAAAATGGGAATGACAAAAGACAGGTTTTTTGAATTGCTCGGGCCGGCACTGCCGGACGCCGAAAGATTCGCCCTTCACCTGACAAGGAACAGGGACAGGGCGAAGGATATTGTCGGTGATTCGATCGTGGCAGCCTATGGATCAAAAGATTCAATTGCTTCCGGGCAGGCTTTCCTGAGCTTTTTGTTTACAATCATCAGACGGAAATATTACGTATCCATCAGCAGGAACAACAAGCTGGAATACCGGCAACCCGAAGACTTCGACGTCCTCTACGGAACCCGGATCAGCCCCGAGGATCTAACTGACCTCAATCTGCTGTACGACGCCCTCGACACTATCAATCCCCTGCACAAGGAAGCATTTGTGCTTGCCGAGATAATGGGCTACCAACACAGGGAAATCGCTGTGATACAGGATTGTACCGTAGCCAATGTCAAGGCAAGAATATTCAGGGCAAAGAGGGCGCTTGAAAAGATTCTAAAAATAAACAATTCAAAAGTAAATGCCACAGTCGGTGTTGAAGGAGAATAGCAATGAAGACATTAGAAGATCTTGTAATAAAAGCAAAAACCTACAGCAATGAATTGCCGCTTGTTTCGGTCGATGAGCTCCGGAGTAAGATCGAAGCAGGAACAGGCAGTTCAGGTAATCAACAAACTTTTAACAAAAAACGAAGGAAATTAATCATGATAAGCATAAGTGCAGCAATAGTGTCGATAATCGGCAGCCTGATTATGACACATCATGGCAGCGACGTTAGCGCTCCGGCAGGATACGACAGCCCGAAAACAGTAATTGTTTCACAGGACAGTGAAAACAGTGTTGACAGGAACAGCAGTTCTGACAACACCGCACCCACTGACAGGATGGGCAGCAGCAATCCCGGTGATCAGGCAAATACGGGAAAGGAAAAGCAGAGTTCAAAGTACAGCGCTTTCTTTAACCGCTATTCTAAAGAAACAATTGAGAAACTGAATATCCTCGACCTTACAGGTGAAGAACTCAATGCAATAGTTCCCGGTTTCGAATACGGCGACAGTTCTTTCACTTTCGTCGAGGAAAGATATGTATCGAATCCAAGGTATTTCAAACTGACGAGGATGGATTCGCTGGGTTACGACATATCCCGGTTGCCCTGCATCCTGGTAGAAACCATGAGCTATAACGGATTGGAAAACACCACATACGGTGAGCCGCTTTACAACGGGAGGAAACTGTCGGAATATGACCGTACACTCTACGTTGGCTATTCGTTTGTTACGGATGAGGATAAGATCGGAATTACGGATATAAACGATTTTTCACCACTGTTCTATTTCAGCGATGATCCATACCTCAAGGAATTCGGGAAATTTATTAAGGATAAATATGATTTCATCATGTCGCTGCCACTGGAAAAGGACGGCCACACATACAAACTGTCCGACGAGAACGGGAAACCTTATAAACCGGCAATGGACAGCCTGTGGGCCCTAAGCAGGAGATATAAAAACGACGTAATCAACAGGCTGATACCTGTCAAAGTCAGCCTTAAGAGCCTCAATGAGTATATTCTCCTCTGGTTCGTACCAAACGAAGAATTCGTCAGTCGCCTGCCCCTCCGTTACAGGAAACAGGTTCAGAACGAAGTCGAAATCATGAGGAAGCTTGAAAAGGAGATCATCTCTTTCAACGAAGCCTGCACAGGACTGTCGGAGCAGGAATCATTATTCGGCATCTGCCGCTCCCGGTCCGGCGCCATCGAAAGTGTAACAGTTACCGGCGATTCCAAATCCGAAGGACCGGTGCTGAAACTCAAACTTACTGAAAGCCGTAACCTGCTGATTACTGTACATACGATCGACGGGGTAATGACCGGAAAGATTGCCGAAACAAACTATCCTGCCGGCGAGAGTGTCATCAGCCTGGGGAATGACAGCAGCCGTGGCAGCCTGTTGCTCATATCCGTCCGCTCCGGTAAAGGCGAACATGTGGTTGTCAAATACTTAAACAGCAACGGCCAATAAGTTAATAAAAGCTTAATAATCGAAAGGCAGCTTCCGGTAGTTCCGGAGGCTGCTTTTTTGATATTAGATGAAGCCATGGAACAGGCTTAGCTGAATTTGTAAAAATATTTTTGAACCTTTTTACGATTGTCGTGTGTCTATTGACTGTAATGATTTGACAAATGTGGAAATGAAATGTGGGATGGAAAAATGAAAAAGGCCGGGTGCAGGAAATTTCTTAAATATTAATCCATAATACTTATTTAATAATTATCACAACTCAGGAGAAACAATATGAGACTATTATTGTTACAGGTGTTCTTTGTCATTTTTACCCTTACAATTGAAGCGGCGCCCCAGTGGACTTTTTACCCGTTAGAAAAAGGAAACGACAACGTAGCGGACTTCAGGTTCTCCGTACACCAGATTGAGATGGATTCGACGGGGATAATATACTGCAGGGCAAGGGCAGCAGATGAAATCGACATATACAATCCTGCGGACAACAGTTGGAAGAAAGTTGATGTAAAGCTTCCCGTAGGCATTGCCACAGACCAAAAGAACAACCTGTGGATTGCTTCCAACGGCGACGGGCTGATCAGGTACAATGGCAGCGACACGACATCATTGACAAACCTGCTCTTACCGTTTTTCTCAGGATGGCAATATAACTATCCGCTCGCAGCAGGGATTACCATTGACAAAAACGGCTATGCCTGGCTGGGTTACGGGCCTTATTTATTCTGTATCGGCGATACGATTATTAAGCATTACAATCTTCAGGAAATGGGAATTTCCAAAATGTTTTTTGAGGAAGAAATACTGTTTAAAGACGGCAAACTCGTTTTTGCCGGGCAGAACGGTTACAGCCTGATCATGGTCGATCCGGAGAAACCGGCGGAAGCCGTTCAAATAATGACGGCAGACACAAGCCTTATGGAAGACGACCCAAGTATCAAAGAAATAAAGATTCATGACGGGGATATATATTGTCTCATAGCATACGAATGGGGAATGAACCCATACCCCGTCAGGAACATATTCAAACTCAACGGCGATAAATTCGACACTTTAACCCTGGATTACCTGCCTGATTTCCCGCAGTATTCAATCCAGGATTTCACATTCGACGGGCAGGGCGACCTCGTGGTGTTCGCTTCCATTTATGACGGTACCGCATGGAGAGGAGAACTGGTATTCTACCGGAACGGAAAGAAGCAGAGCGTTTACCCTGCCCCGGAAGTGGATGTGCAGGGAAAAAAGAATTTCTCACTAACCCATTGCCTCTTCTTCGACAAAAAGAACTTTTGGATGAGCAACTATTCTTTGGGAGTGTTAAGGTTTTCACTTGACGCTACAGGCATCATAGACAGTGAACAGCACAATGAATTCACGGCCTTACCTAACCCGGCAAATGATTACATAACACTCGAAGGGCTTGTACCCGAAGACAAGCCTGAGTTGTTTACAAGCTTAGGCTGCCCGGTAGCGGTAAAATGTACGGACGGAAGAATGGACCTCAGCAACCTGGCGCCTGGCATATACTTCATCAAAGCCGGAAACATAATGAAAAAAGTAGTAAAATTATAGCATTTCCACAAGCAAGGGAAAAGACCCTCAGCAGAAACCAGGGGGAAAGAGCCGGCGGGACTCTTTTCCCCTGAAATATATTTCAGGGGGTTGACCATGAAGCATTCTCCCAGTCAAAGTCGTCGATGGCAGAGATGTGGGAGTAGATGCTGGTGAGAAGAAAATGATAATACTTATCATGGTCCTTGAATTTAATAAATAGCTTTTTCCCGGTATCATTACTGACTAATACTATTAAGTGTATATTATAAACAAAATGATCGTGAAAGTGTCTGTCAATAAACGGCCAGCCTATGTCTTCTTCAACTTGAAAACCATTGCTGAAATTATCCTTTATATATTTTATTATTTTACCCGGGAATTCATCTCCATTAAAATTATTCAATAAATACTTTGATGATATTGTAGTGTCATTAAGGAAATAATTGAGAGTGTCGGGATTACGCATTATGATATTCACAATCCTCCAATTATCCGCCAATTCATTTGTGGCCAGAGTGTCCGGAATTACTCTGCCAAGTATATGGCCTTCATCAGGCTTAGCCTTGTAATACGCAACATCGTCAATATGAAATCTATTTATACTGTCATTATATACAAATGTTATTTTAAGAGGCCTTCTATGATCACTATTTGTAATATAAATCTGATGTTCATATTCCAGGATCGATTTATTGCCATATTTCATCGGAACAATAACACTATACTCCAAATTGAAACCTTTTTGATAGTTATGCTTTAAATACTCCGTTAAATTCACTCTATCCCTGATAAAAAACTCCTCTTTTTTATTACCCCAGGAACTCTTACCGAATATATCATCCTTCCAGATAATCTCGGGATCATTAATTAAATTTTCAACTGTTTTCAGGTTGTTTTCTAATAATGATGATGGAATCAGCAATTCGGCAGGGGGATTATAATCAAAGTATCGGATTTTCCATTTATTGTTTTCATGAAGAAGGTAAAAATACAATCTCTTTTCATTTTCGCCCTGAATTACAATGAACCTTACCCAATCATGATTTTTAAAATTTAGGGTAATTGGTTTTACAATAGTATCTTTTGAAATAACAGTACTATTCTTGAAATATAAAGATATATATTCTTTTATTTCTTTTAATTCCAGGTTGATTTGGGACTCTACTTTTCTGGATATATACTCTCCTGTAGAAGAGTATGTGATACTCGTATCTGTCATGAACCCGACCAACGTCTCCGGTTCCCGGCACAGGTTCCTGATGGCGGTGATGACGGCGTCTTCCTGCGCCGAGCAGTGAAGCTGCGCCATTATTGCCAGGAGAGCTATGATAATGAAATTTTTCAAATTTCCATTCCTAATTCATATAATAATACGGAAGTATCTCGTCCAGTTTAAATTTATACAACTCCTCTTTATCGGTAAACCTGAAATATAGCTTCTTGTTTTTTTCCTTATTGACAAGCACGATTATATGCTCGTTGTAGAATTCCATGTTTTCTGAATGTTTGTCGATTGCAGGCTTTCCAATGTCCTTTTTAACCAAATACTCGTTATTGCCGCTGAAATAATTCCCGATATGCTGAAATATTTTTTCCAAATTATCTCCTTGAGACATTAATGCTAAAAATTGTTCCGATGAAAATGATGGATCATTAGCAATTTTCTTCAGAACAGCAGGCTCCCTGAGGATTTTCTTTACTATTTCCCAATCAGATTCCAATTCCTTTGCGGTTAAAGTGTCAGGCTTAAAAGTCAAATATCTGTAGGTATTATCCATTACTCCATAAAACTCAACATTACTAATAAGGAACTTCTTACATTTTTCGACAAAGTGGAAGCTTATTTGCATTGGCCTGTTAAATTCTTTATTTGTTATATAAATATCATGAATATAATATTGCACTTCAGAACCATACATCATCTGTGTCGTATCATCAGAGACCAGAACATAGCCATTACTGTAATTATGTTTAGCAAATTCCAGGAACTTCCTGTACAGGTTGCTATCCTGGTGAACTACCCGCTTCAAACCACTATTACATTGATCATTATAATCACTTTTTAAAGAATAGTCCGGAAACTTTTCAGGTTTTTTTATCAGGGTATCTATTATTTTGAAATTATTCCTGAACTCCTCAAGTGAAAACATAATTGGATGTGGATATTGTTCTTCAATTGTCATGATCTTCCATTTGCCATTTTCTTTGTTAATTAAAAATGTCAGGTATTGCGACTCTTTACCCTGAAAAACTATTAGCCTGAGATTTAAGAGATTATCAATAATGGTATCTTTGACAATAGTATTCGACTCATTGAAATATTTAATAATATGATCCTGAGTTTCAACAAAACGTGGCTTTCTCTCTAAAGTCCTGTAATCTTTTAGTTTTTGATATTCATCGGATTGTTCAATCTTTTCAAGAAAGCTGATAAACCGTTGCCTTGTCTTGTCACAAATGTAATTCGTATCTGTCATGAACCCGACCAACGTCTCCGGTTCCCGGCACAGGTTCCTGATGGCGGTAATGACGGCGTCTTCCTGCGCCGTACAGTGAAGCTGCGCCATTATTGCCAGGAGAGCTATGATAATAGAATTTTTCATCCGACATTTCCTGTGACCACACAACTCCTTCAAAAGTAATTAATAAAACCGAACAATAAAAGCAGAAAATTTAAGCGAAATACATTCATTAGGGATGGAAATATCTGCTTCTTCGCTATTTGCTGTGAGTAAGAGGTAATTGAAAGATAAATACTCCATTGAAGCCACCCCATCCCAGCCTTCCCCAGGGGGAAGGAGAAAGAAAACCGGCAATTCTGCTTTCTTTTCTCTTTATTTTATACACTTTACGAACTTGATTAACTTTATAAACTTATATAACCCATCCCGGCCTTACCCAGGGGGAAGGAGAAGAGAAGAAGGCAAGTGAATCTTGAAGTCCTCCCCTTGGGGAGGATTTAGGTGGGGTGTATCTCGCAGAGTATAAGTCCAATTACATATTGAATCGCATATCGGAATACTATCATCGTGATTAAAGTACCCACACTGAAAAGCGAAGCACAAATACCAAGATTATTCCGGCAGCCATCATTTAAGTTTTTTTTCTTGGGGAATTTCCATATATTCCATGATAATGGGTATTTATTTTTCATTGAAGTATTTAAGTGCTAACACCATGAAGAAAAGAAAAACAAAGATCATTTGCACCATCGGTCCCTCGACACGTGGAACAGACAACCTCGTCCGCCTGATTGAATCGGGCATGGACGCCGCACGTCTGAACTTCTCGCACGGTACTCACGAACGGCACCTGCAGACAATCAAAGAGATTCGCGAAGCCTCACGCATCACCGGTAAGCACATTGCCATCCTTCAGGACCTGCAAGGGCCGAAGATCAGGACCGGCAAAGTCCTCAACGGAGAAGCTTTCCTCGAAGACAATGCCGAATTCATCATCACTGTCGATGAACTCGAATTCGGCAATGAAAAGAAAGTCAGCACTACTTACAAAAGCCTCATCAGGGAAGTGAAGAAAGGCAACACCATCCTTCTCGACGACGGCTACATCATTCTGCAGGTTACAAAGATCGAAGGAAACGACATTTTCACCGAAGTGGTCAAAGGCGGGCTGCTGAAAGACAACAAGGGCATCATTACCCCCGGTGTTTCGAGCACAGCCCCCTCCCTCAGCGACAAAGACATCGACGACCTGAAATTCGGCCTTGCCTCCGGCGTGGACATCGTCGGCCTCTCTTTCGTACGCTCAGAAAAGGACGTCATCGAACTCCGGACCATCATGAAACTGTTCGGCCGCATTGCTCCCATCGTCTCGAAGATTGAAAGATACGAAGGCTATGAGGACATCGAAGACATCATCAGGGAGTCGGACGGCATCATGGTTGCCCGCGGCGACCTGGGCCTGGAGATGCCGGCAGAACAGGTTCCCGTACTTCAGAAAGAAATAATCCAGAAATGTAACCTTCACGGCATTCCCGTCATTACTGCCACTCAGATGCTCGAATCGATGATCAGCAACCCCAGGCCGACTCGCGCCGAAGCAAGCGACGTAGCCAACGCCGTCATCGACGGCACCGACTGTGTAATGCTCAGCGGCGAGACAAGCACCGGTAAATACCCGTTCGAAGCCGTACAGTATATGGACAAGATCATCATGAACGTTGAAGACCGTTACCAGGACAAGCTCGTAAGGCTCAATGAGCAATACACCGGTGTATTTACCATTCCCGACGCACTCGGCAGAGGTTCATGCATCCTCGCTCACCAGACCGACGCCAAAGCCATCGTTACTCTCTCCGGCACCGGCTACGCTGCACAGAATATATCTAAATACCACCCGATCCAGCCCATCATTGCGTTCACGGACAACGAATCCGCCCTGATGAAACTGGCCATCGTCAGGGGGGTAATACCGATGAAGCTGCCGGACGCACCGGACGAACAACTGTGCGACATGATGCTTGACATGATAAAAGAGCAGGGCCTGGTTGCCGAAGGTGAAAATATCATCATTGCCACGGGACTGTCGGTAAGAAATATTTTACCGTCAAATATGCTAAAGGTTTCCAGCATATGAACGAATAATAGAGTGTGAACTTTGGGTCAGTATGTAAGGTTTATTTAAAGGAAAGATGGAATTAAGAATATTACTGGTTGACGATGAGCAAAAGGTTCTGGACGAATTAAGAAAAGCTCTCAATCTTCTCGAACCCGAATGGAAAATTGAAAGCGCCGCAAGCGCTAAAGACGCATTGAAAATACTTGAGAAAAGCAAGATAGAACTGATACTTACCGACATGAGGATGCCGGAGATCGACGGAGCCGAGCTTCTGTTGAAAGTCAAGAAGAAATATCCGCAGATAATCAGGCTGATTGCATCGCTGCCCGCCGACAAGTCCATGCTATTCAGCTCGACACAGGTGGCGCACCAGTTCTTAGTCAAGCCGTACAACCCGGTTTCCATCAGGCGGAAGATTGCCAAGACCTTCACCCTCAGGCGACAACTTCAGAGCGAAAACCTGATAAAAATCATCAACAGTGTCGAGAACCTGCCGAGCCTGCCCGAAGTGTTCTTCAAATTAGAGAGAGCCCTTCACTCTCCCAATGTCTCTGCCCATGAAGTAGGTAAGATCATTGCCCAGGACATTACGATGACGGCAAAGATAATGCAGTTTGTCAATTCGCCCTTCTTCGGCCTCCAGCGTAAGATTAATGACCCCATACAGGCAGTGGCAATGCTTGGTATTAACACTGTCAAGTCTCTTGTCCTCCATCTCAAGGTCTTTTCTGCTTTCGAATTCTCTCCCACCCAGAGCATGTCCATCGAGGAACTGTGGATACACAGCATGAGGGTGGCACAGACAGCCAAACGCATCATCAGCATCAAATCCACCAATGACATGATGCTCGACAATGCGAACGTTGCCGGCATCCTTCACGACATAGGCAAGCTGATACTGGGTAACATCCCCGGTTACAGCAACACCATAAATGAAATGGTAAGGAATGAGAACCTTAGCTATGTGGACGCAGAATATAAAGTTTACGGCACATCGCACGCCGAAGTCGGCGCCTACCTGCTGTCCGTGTGGGGCCTCCCCGACGAAGTAATTGAGACGGTTGCCTTCCATCACAATCCTTCAAAGCTCGAGAGTAAAGAATTCTCTGTAACCGCTGCTGTTCACCTTGCCAATGCCCTCGTACACTTTGTTCCCCATCTCGACGTCGAATATCTTCAGGCGCTGGGTCTCGATACGAATATTCTTGACCTGGTACTAATAACAAAAAAGAATTATTAGTATATTGCTTTGAAAATAATTTGAGGATTCTGTCAGATTATTATGAGAATAACCGTAACAGTTGTTTTTTTGATGCTCTTTACCCTGAACTGCTCCGGTAAGGACCATCGGAAACCTGTCGATGAGATCGGCTATGACCTGTCGGCGCCGTCCAAAACATGGAAACTGCCGGGCAGCCTGAAAGAGGTTTCGGGCATTACCTTCATCGACTCTGTAAGGCTCGCTTGTGTGCAGGACGAGAAAGGCATCATTTACATATTCAATACTCTGTCGGGTAAGGTCGAAAACAGGTTCGACGTTCTTCCCAATGGCGATTACGAGGGAATTGCTTTTGACGGCAATTCCTATTATATGCTCCGTAGCGACGGCATTATTTTCGTCGTTTCAGACACTATTGCCGAAGTCGAAGTAAACACCGGATCTGAAAACAACGAAGGCCTGTTCTTCGACAAAGCCGGCGGCAGGCTGCTGATTGCCACCAAAAAACGAAGCGAAGACCGCAGCAGGCATCAAAGGTTCATCTGGTCTGTTCGTGTGCCCGGTTATATACCTGACGGCAATCCGGCTCTCGTCATCGATTTTATGGCCCTCGGCGAATTCCGCAGGCAATCCGAGAACAAAGGGAAAAAGCAGATTGAGTTCAACCCCTCGGAGCTTGCCGTCCATCCCAAAACTTCCGACATATACCTGATCTCTTCGGAGGATAGCGCCATTCTTGTTTACACAAAGGATAAACAGATAAAGTTTGCAGGCAGGCTTAACCCCGGCCTGATGCCTCAACCCGAGGGTATTGCCTTCGACAGGGACGGCAGCATGTACATCTCTTCCGAAGGTGTTGACGGTAAAGCCTCCATCACTATGTTCAAATATTATGGTAAAAATCGATGAAACCAATTAATCAGTTATGGAAAATAGTCTTCTCTTCTTTTGTTGCAGCCCTGCTTCCTGCTTTGCCGCTGACGGCAGACAGTGTCAAGCCGCAGGACGCAGTACCTGTTGAGATATGGTCCTGGGGCCTGACAGCCGGCTACAGTTACAACAGCTATTCTGCCGACCTGAGGCCCCTGCCGTCGATTACTACCGATATTCCCACCCAGGCAAAAGCCGACGAGGGCAATTTCTTCTTTGGCGCTGTCTTTGAACTGCCGTTTTCGAGTGTCCTATCACTTCAGGCAAAAGCCCTCTACTGCAAGGAAAGCCCTGTCATTACTGCAACGTCTAAAGGACCCTTACAGTTGTCCGGTGCCGATGTCAACGGCCTGCTCAGGCACTCGCTCGACCTGGACCTCGACAACGTAAGGCTCGAACTATGCGCTAAAGTCGCCCTGCCATGGCGCCTTTCCCTTCTTGGAGGCCTGTACGGCGGATATAATTTCAGCAATAAATTCCATCACAAACAGATTGCTCTGTCTCCTGAAGGAGCAGTATTCCCCGGCGGAGAAAAAGCAATCACCTATTCCTATGATACCGAAGTGTCGGCGGGATACTGTTCAGGTTTCATCTTTGGCGCCGGTTACGACTTCATCAGATCGCGGAAAAACAGCCTGACCTTCGACCTGAGATACAACATCGGCATGGCTGACATACGCAATCCCTTCGTTGCAGACGTTTACGCTGTAAGAGCCGGACTGTCTTTCAGGTTCATCGTCTTCAGCGGCGATGAAGCTCCTGAACCGGAAGGACTGGCTGCCGCTCACTGACCGTCCATCATCAAGCGGACGACTTTTAACAATTCATTTGTAAAAAATTCCGTAATTTTGTAATTATTTATTAATTCAATTAATTATTTGGGATGATTGATGTTTGAGCCATTAAAAGACAGAATAGCAGATTTGAAAGAACGGAGCCTGAAACTGCGGAGGTTTCTTTGATATAGACGGGAAAACCGGGGAGGTCAACACCAACCTGGCCATGAGCGAACAGGACGACTTCTGGGACGACCCGGCCGCAGCCCAGGCAGTAATGCAGAAGATCTCCGGCCTCAAGGAATGGATTACAGACTGGGACAATACTAATAAGTCGATTGAAGACGCCGAGGCAATGCTGACACTTGCCGAAGAAGAAAAGGACGAAACCCTGGAACCTGAAATTGCCGAAGAAGTGGACAAAGCCGCCCGTGTCGTTGCCGATCTCGAACTGCGCAACCTCCTCTCCGGCAGGGATGACCCCAGGAATGCCCTCCTGACCATTCACTCCGGAGCCGGTGGCACCGAAGCACAGGATTGGGCAGAGATGCTCCTGAGATTGTATTCCCGCTGGGGTGAAAGGAAAAATTACAAAGTCTATCTTGTCGATGAACTGGAAGGAGACGGCGCCGGCATCAAATCGGCAACAATCGAAGTCGTCGGCAAATTCGCCTACGGTTACCTCAAAGCTGAAAACGGCGTGCACCGCCTCGTACGCATCTCCCCCTTCGACTCGAACGCCCGCAGGCACACCTCTTTCGCCTCCGTATTTGTCTATCCCGAAGTTGACGACGACGTAGAGATCGAAGTCAACCCTGCCGATGTCGTACTCGAGACCTTCAGGTCCGGCGGCAAAGGCGGACAGAACGTAAACAAAGTTGAAACCGCCGTCAGGCTGCGCCACATTCCTTCTGGAATCATCGTTTCCTGCCAGCAGGAACGTTCCCAGGGCCAGAACAGGGAACGTGCAATGAAGATGCTCAAGTCGCGCCTCTACCAGAAAAAAATGGAAGAGGAAGAAGCAGCGAAAGCAGCAATCGAAGGCACAAAAAAGAAGATTGAATGGGGCAGCCAGATCCGCTCCTATGTCTTCCAGCCTTACACCATGGTGAACGACCACCGGTCGGAACTGAAAAGGACCGACATACAGGCCGTGATGGACGGCGACATAGATGATTTTATTAAAGCATATTTATTGCTTGGTGAAAACGGAAATTAATAGTAGCTTGTAATTATGGCTAAAGACTTAACTGGGGATATTTTTTTTACCAGGGAGCTCGCCGCCTTCCGCGACAGGCTTCACAGGCTCCATTCCGGCAACGGAACCATCTTCTGCGTTACCGGCGAGTCCGGCATGGGCAAAACCTATCTGTTAAATGCTATCGACGGGCTTTGTGCTTCAAACAACGTTAACCTGATGCATGCCTATGTCAAAACACAAGCGCCAATCGGCAAGTTCGACGTGTCGAACATTCAGCCCCTGGCGCCTTTTACCAAGGCATATGAGAATCTGCTTTCGGCAGACGAAGCCAAAGTAAAAAAACAATTCGCACTCAAAGCCGGCCTGACCGTATTGAGCGGCATACCCATCGCAGGCGACTTTTTCTATATGATCAAGGAGCTTGGAAGGGACTGGCGTGAGTACCGCCGCGACAAATCCTCGGCTAACACAAATAAGGTGAGTGCAGGAGCAGCAGACTATTACGACACCCTCTGTTCCTTCGCAGACAAAGCGCCGCTGGCATTGCTGATCGACGACATGCAGTGGTCCGACGCCCAGTCAATCGAACTGCTTAACCTGATTGCTGAAAACCTGCTGAAGATTCCGGTAATCATCGTTATAGCATACAGGAAAACCGACCTGGAAAGAAAAGGCTCCCCTCTCCAGTCGTTTGTTACCCATCATCTGGGAAAAAATCCGGATGTGATGGAGATTGACCTGCAGCCTTTCGGAAGAAACCAACTGACGGAAATGTGCCGGTTCCTTCTGCCGAGATACAAATCGGACAAACGTTTTGAGGACTGGATTTTCGACAGGTCATACGGCATTCCCGGAGTCATTGCAGAGTACCTGAATTTCTTCAGGCAGAAATCCCCTTTCAGGGATGACGGCACACTCGACGACAATTTTGACAACATCGATTTCTACCCTGTGTCGGTACAGGCTGCTTTTACAGAAATACTCTCGAAATTCTCCGACGAAGAAAAGAATATCCTGTCGATATGCAGCGCCGAAGGCAGGCGGTTTTCGGCAATCATTGTCTCCGACCTGATGAACACCGACGTCCTGACGACAATCAAGAAGCTTCGCAGCATTCAGAACAGGACCGGTATAATTAAAAGCATCGGCGCCCAGTACAGGTATGGAGTCAAGTCCACTGTCTATGAGTTCACACAGTCGTTTTACCACAGTTTCTTCGAAACATCACTCGAATACGAAGAGCACGTAGCGTTGCACGGCCAGATTGCCGCCTTGCTGAAACAGAAATACGACGAAGCCGAAAGCGAAAACATCAGGCAGGAAATTGCGCCGTTCCTTGCGGCCCACAGTTCCGAGTCCGGAGACGAGGAAACCGCCAAATCGATGCTCTTAGTAGCAGCAAAGACTGCACAGGAATACGGCAGCAAAGAGATGGTGGAAAGCGCTTACCAAAGCTTCCGACTGATTGAAGAAAAAGGGCTTACCCCCGTTAACACCGAAGAGAAAGAAGCCAGCCCCGAAAGCGAAATATTCAAATCAATTATGCAACGGGCTGAATACGACTATTCCTCAGGTAACGGCAACAGTTCCAACGGCAATTCCGATTACCCCGGCGGAGGCAATGGGGAAGTCTTTGAAAAGGATTTCGTCGCCATCCGCAAAGCCATTGTTGACGCCTATCACCAGGGTAAATACCAGCTTGCGGCAGACACTGCTTCCGATTACCTGAAACAGAACGAGAACCATCTCCGCTCCTATGAGAAATCGATATTGATCAGCATCGCTGTGAAATCGTACATAGAACTTACAGACCTGAGTATGGCCGAACAATTCTCTTCCAAAGGTGAAGAACTGATCAAAAATGAGAACGACCCGGTGTCGGAGTGTTTCATCCTGAACTCACAAGCCATTCTCCTTACTGTACTGGGTAAACAGGCAAAAGCTGACGACATCCTCAGGAGAGCAGCACAGACGGCCCTCAATATGCCCGCAGAACTGCGGCTGCTTACCATGGCAAACATTGCATCGGCTTACAAAGAATCGGATCCGAAGAAAGCCGCCAAGTATTATTCTGCCATCAGGACCTTGGGAAGAAGCCTCCACTATGACGACTTCCTCAGGGATTTGGGAATACAATGATTTCTATTATAAGACTTTCCGTAATTGCTTGCAAGGACAGAGAAATTACATATCTGTATTATCAGGTAGAAAACGAATGTATATCAGTGTCGGCAGGAGTAATGACATAATAAACGGAGTTACAATTCTCAGTTGCTATTCATACTTGTGATGATCCGGATTCATTTAATAAAATTTACAATTCATTTCTACGTTATTGAATTTTGAAAAAAAATAAGTGTTTAGTTAACAAATAAACGAGTATTGATATGAAAAAACTGTTATTCATCGCTTTCTTACTATCGATGCCTCTGGTTGCCTGCCAGGAAGACAACAGCGGGAAAAAGGATGCTATGGCTCAGGACAGCACCGCCAGCCACGATTCTACAAAAATCAAATTCGGGACAATGGAATTCGAACCTGGGCAATTGCCGCCCAAGCCTGAAGTCAGTAAAGACGTCGTTGACGATTACAGTTACATGATCGGCTATGACCTGGCGATGGGCCTGATTAATGAAAAGGTAAAAAGAGACTACAACGTATTTGCAGATGCCGTAATTGACAGAATGATGCGTAAGCCCCTGAAACTCAACTCCAAACAGATTATGGACATAAGGGAAAAAACAAATGCTGTCTTCGAAAAGCATTACAAGAATTTAAAACCCGAAGAGTATATTAAGAATCCACCCGTCATTCCCGAAGACCTGCTCAAAGACTACAGCTATATGCTTGGCGTTGACATGGCAATCTCGATGGATCCCGGTGAAATACAGGTCAATTATGATCAAATAAAAACAGGCATTCTCGACGCCGCCGCCAATCGTCCTTACAGGTTCTCCGAAGAACGCAGGGCGAAAATGGGAGAAACATACGCCAACCTGATGAACTATTACGGCTATGCCAAGCAACTGAAATGGCAGGCCAATTCAAAGAAAATGGAAAAAGAGAGCAACGCATGGTTCGACAAAATGAAAGCTTCCGGCGAATACGTCATGGATAAAGATAGTTTTCTGTATAAAGTGGTTGTTAAAGGAAAGGGCAAACAGGCTCAGGCTGACGATGAGGTGGCTTTTCACCTGAAATCATACCACTTTAACGGAGATGTGATTGACAACAGCTATGATAGGGTCGATCCTATCAAGGCACCCCTCGGCCAAACAGTAAAGATTTTTACAGCCGCAATATCAAAAATGACTGTTGGAAGCAAATGGATTGTTATTGCTCCCGCATCGATGACCTTCGGCGAAAGAGGAATGCCGCCTGATTACTATCCCAACGAACCTATAATTTTCGAATTTGAATTATTAAAAATTATCGGGAAAGTAAAAGCTAAGCCTCAGAGTGGACCTCAGGGAGGCCCGCAACCCGGACCGCGTCAGCGCTGATATTTGGCCGCGATTAATACAATAGAAATTGAACCTTCCGGATGTTCACAGGCTTCGGAAGGTTTTTTTTTGTGTTTACACTGAGAAAAAAAGCGACAATCATGTCACTCATTCCAAGTTGTTGCTGATATTTATGATTATTGCCGGGCCATGAGTTGAAAGAAAAAGGCTGTACCGGCGGATAGACCGACTCCACCTCAGAGGTACCAATCACGGCTTTTCCTGAACAAGGGGCAGCAGCCCCTTGTTCAATCGTAGGGACTGTCTTCCTTAACAAACTTGAAAAACTTGAAAAACTTGATGAACTTGATGAACTTGACAAACTGATACACCCCATCCCAGCCTTCCCCAAGGGGAATTATTCCCCGGGGGGAAGGGGCAATCCGACTCCACCATAGAGGTGGAGTACATCTTGACGCTCCAGGAACGGAGTAGATTGTTTCTATCTCTTTCCTGCCCACGCCATAAATGGCGTGGCTATTGGGAGAGGGAAAAGCCCCTGCGGGGCTGTTTTTATGAACTACAATCATGTCACCCCTACGGGGTTATGTCCCCTAATATTTACTTTACAAACTTTATGAACTTTACAAACTTGACGAACTTGATAAACTTTATGAACTTGATAAACTTTATGAACTTGATAAACTTTATGAACTTTACAAACTTTACAAACTTGACAAACTTGATAAACTTTACTAACTAATAACCCCATCCCAGCCTTCCCCAAGGGGAATTATTCCCCAAGGGGAAGGAGATAGAAGCCCCGTGGAAACTGCTTCTTCTTACTTGATAAACTTGATGGACTTTACGAACTTGATAAACTTGACAAACTGATACACCCCATCCCAGCCTTCCCCAAGGGGAATTATTCCCCGGGGGGAAGGAGATAGAAGCCCCGTGGAAACTGCTTCTTCTTACTTGATAAACTTGA
>CAZWLN010000010.1:42322-120224 GCA_964634885.1 uncultured Hyphomicrobiales bacterium
GGGAAGGAGATAGAAGCCCCGTGGAAACTGCTTCTTCTTACTTGATAAACTTGATAAACTTTATGAACTTGATAAACTTTACAAACCGGCTGCGCCTTCGAGCAGGATGACGAATTCTCCTTTTACAGCCTGGCGCGAAGCAAGGGCTAACCTGCACGAAGCAATTGTCCCGCGGATGAATTCCTCATGTATCTTTGTCAGTTCCCTTGCCAGGCATATCCTTCTTTCGGCGCCGCATATGGCTTCCAGTTCTTCGAGAGTCTTCAGCACTTTGTACGGCGATTCGTAAAGTATGGCTGTCGATGTCTCTTCTGCCACAGCTTTGAAAAAACGCTGCCTGCCTTTTTTCTGTGGCGGGAAACCGAAGAATTTGAAATTATTCACTGCAAGGCCGCTGGCTGTCAGTGCCGGAAGCATGGCCGAGGGGCCGGGAAGAGGTACTATGGGTACTCCTGCGGCAATTGCAGCTGCCACCAGCCTGTAGCCGGGATCTGAAAGGCAGGGAGTGCCGGCGTCGGTAACGAGGGCAACGGACGCCCCGTTTCGTATCAGTTCTGCAATCTCCGGCGCTTTCTCCGCTTCATTGTGTTCGTGGTAGCTGATGAGCCTCTTCTTTTCGATTTTCAGAAGCTTCAGCAGATTGCCTGTGTGGCGTGTGTCCTCGCAGGCGATGTAATCTGCGCCGGATAGAATGCTGACGGCTCTCAGCGTAATATCCTCCAGGTTGCCGATTGGTGTCGGAACGAGGTAAAGAGCTGCTTCCGGTTTATTGTCCATTGATTTTCCTGTTGTTTCTTAATTCTTGGAAAAAGTCCTTAATCAATTGCGAACATTCCTTTTCGAGTATGCCGCGTACAACGTTGCACCTGTGGTTGAGCCTTTTGTCCTCGACGATTGAATACAGGCTGCCGCAGGCTCCAGTCTTAGGGTCGGCTGCGCCGGTGTAGAGTGTGCCGATTCTCGCCAGTACAATGGCGCCGGCGCACATGGAACAAGGCTCGAGAGTTACGTACATGTCGCAGCCTGTCAGGTGTTTGTATCCGGTTCTGCGGACAGCGGACCTGATGGCCCTGATTTCGGCATGATCGAGAGGGTCGCCGCTGTGTTCTATGCGGTTGTAACCCCTGCCGACGATTACCCCGTCTTTAACTATTACGGCGCCGACAGGCACGTCCCCGCTTTTCAGGGAGTTACGTGCTGCCTTCAGCGCTTTCTTCATATATATTTCTTCCTGCCGCATATTATTTCATCTTTTCAGGCACTCTTGTCCTGAAATACCCTCACTAAAAATTCTGAATTCTGAATTCTGAATGCTGAGCCGAGTGCAGCGAGACCGGCGAAACCAATTCAGAACTCATCACTCTTTTAACCGGCCACCAATCACTGACTACCAGCCACCAGCCACTGACCACCAGCCACTGACCACCGACCACCAGTCACTGACCACCGACCACCAGTCACTGACCACCGACCACCAGTCACTAACCACCAGCCACCGATCACTGACTACCAGCCACTGACCACCAGCCACTGACCACCAGCCACTAACCACCAGCCACTACTCCTCACTCTGTAAAGCTTTCAGCCTGTCCATTCCGGCTTTCAGGGTAGCGTCGGTCTTTGCGAAGCAGAACCTGAGCATTGTTTTTCCTTCGTCTGCCACCCCGTAAAACACCGATGGCGGTATTGTCGCAACGCCGTAGTTCTTAACCAATTGTGTCGCCGTGTCGATGTCGTCGGTGAACCTGCCTGAAGGAATGTCAGCCATAAGGAAATAGCTGCCTTTGGGGACATGGGGTTTGAACGGAGTCTTTTTCAATTCACTGAGCATGAAGTCCCGTTTAGCCTCGTACGTTTTCCTGAAGTCGGGAAGGTAATCGTCGAGCTGTGTAAAAGCGTATGCCATGGCGTGCTGACCGGGAGTGTTGACGGCGAAAGTTGTCCACTGGTGAATTTTATTAATGGCAGCGGTGATTTCCGGACGTGCAAATGCATAGCCTATCTTCCAGCCGGTCATACCGAAAGTCTTGCCTGTCGATGATACCGTGATGGTCCTCTCCTGCATACCCTGAATAGTAGCTATCGGTATATGCTTGATGTCGTCGAATGTAAGGAATTCATAGACTTCGTCGCTGAGCACGAGGAAGTCATACTTGATGGCCAGGCGCGCGATGAACATCAGTTCGTCGATGGAAAACACTTTTCCCGTAGGGTTGTCCGGGTTGTTCAGGATGAGTAGCTTCGTTTTCGGTGTAACCTTCTTTTCCAGTTCGAGGAAGTCGAAGTGGAAGCCGTCATGGTAGTTATCGGGTTTCTTAAGGGTAACATAGACAGGAGTGCCTCCTGCCAGCAGTACGTCGGCCTGGTGGGCGTCGTAGAAGGGCTCGAACATTATCACTTCGTCGCCGGGGTTGACGATGGCTGTAATTGTCGAGTACAGTGCTTCCGTTGCTCCGGCAGTAACGGTAATCTCCCTGTCGGGATCCCAGTTCAGCCCGTAAATTTTTTTATAGGTTTCAGCCAGTGTCCTTCTCAGTGAAAAAATACCGATGGAGGGAGCATACTGGTTCTTGCCGGATTTCATTGCCTTGAAGGCTTCCTCCATGATCCAGAGGGGGCCGTCGAAGTCGGGGAAGCCCTGTCCCAGGTTCACGGCGTTGTAATCGACAGCCATTTTACTCATGACCGAGAAAATCGATGTAGGCATCGAAGCTATTCTTGAAGCAAATCTCTCATTTTCCATCATTGTCAATCATCTTTCAAATCATAATAATTTTCAATAAAATAAAACTCAAAAATAGCTAATTTTATGTATTAATATTAATTTGATATATATTAATATTCTTTGTTTTGGAATAAATTATTAAAAAATTCAATTGTCGGAGAAGCCTATGAAGCAGTTTACAAATCTTATGTATGTCCTGTTAATTCCGGCATTGGTAGTTTTGGCCGGTTGTGTTACTGTTCCCACAGGCATGGTCATGTCTTCGGGTAAGAACTATGACCTGAAAGACTCTGTTCTGGTTCTGGAACCATATGTCATCGTGGTAAATGAAATTGACGCAAGAAGCATTCCAAAAGACTCTGCAAAGATTTTTGGTAATGTTAATTCGTTTTTTGACAGGAATATGCCTTTTCCAATAAAAAAATGTATCCTGGACAAAGCCGCATATAACAGAATGAGTGCCTGGATTTTTGAAACAGTCCAGATGATTAGCGATAAGAAAAGCATAAATGCAACGATTTATGATGAACAATTATTAGGTTTAATGGAAAAGAACCGGGTAAACTATTTAATGGCAGTTTCTCTTTTCTGCGGCACTATGAAATATAAAGATACTTCATTCGATTTTTCTTATGTTTATTTGGTCGTTTTTGACATGATTGATAAAAATATTCTTTTCTATCAGAAAGATGAAGGAATTGACGTCAATCCGAGACTGAAGATGTTAACGGATAAACAGATGGATTTTATTATTGATACATTCTTAAAAGAAACCCGACGTATATAAATCAGAGCACTACCTGCTGAATTCATTCTTAAGCACATCGCGGACGGAGTACTGTATGTCGGCAATGTCCACCACGGCCGAAGTCCAGACTTTGTCGTTGGAGATGCCCTGTGGGTTCTGCAGGAAATCGCTGTAAGCCATCATCTCGTCCCAGGGTATGTCGTCGTATTTGTCTTTGAGCCCCTGGTTTACTTTGGCCGCCGACTGTCCGATGACTGCGAGCTTGAACAGGACAGCGCTCTGCATTAGCCTGTCGAGCATGAAACGCTCTTCCTCGATGTCTTTAAGGAAAATCTGGATGTCGGAAGCGGCTTCGATTATATCCAGCAGGTATAATTCATCGATTTTCATTGTCAATCCTTAAATTATTCATAGCATCCGATTTGTCTTGAAATAACTAATCTCTGGATCTCGGAAGTACCCTCGCCGATTTCGAGAATCTTCTGATCCCTGTAATAGCGTTCTGCACGGTATTCTTTCATCAGCCCGTAGCCGCCCATAATCTGCACGCAATGATTAGCTGCGAGGCGTGCCAGTTCGGAGCAGCTCAGCTTGCAGACGGCGCTTTCCTTTGTAATCCTGCGGCCCTCTGTAAGCATGCGGCAAACGTCGTAGAGGTAATTGCGGTTAAGCTCCAGGCCCATTTCAATGTCGGCAAGCTTGAAGGCCGTGACCTGGAAGGAAGAAACCGGCTGGCTGAAAGCTTTTCTCTGCTTCGAGTAATTCAGTACATAGTCGAAAGCGCCCTGTGCCAGTCCCAGCCCCATCGCTGCAATCGACAGGCGGCCGCTGTCCAGCGTTCCCATCATTTGCCTGAAACCGTCGCCCTGCTTGCCAAGAATATTATCTTTATGGACACGGCAATCTTCGAAATAGAGTTCGCTCGTATTCGAGGCGCGCCACATCATCTTGTCTTTCATCGGTTTGGCTGTGAAGCCCGGAGTGCCGTTTTCGACGAGGAAGCATGTAAACTCTTTCCTGCCGTCGTTGCTGCCGGTGACGGCCAGTACGGTAGAACCCAGCGTAATGTCCGTAGATGCGTTGGTGATGAATATCTTCGAGCCGTTAAGCACCCAGTAGTCTCCGTCCCGTACGGCGGTGGTCTTCGTGTTGCCGGCGTCGGAGCCGGCGTCACTTTCGGTCAGGCCGAATCCCCACAGTTTCCCGCGGGTAAGCTCCGGAAGGTATCTCGATTTCTGTGCTTCATTGCCGTAAATGAAAATCGGCGCTGCACCGAGGGAATTGTGAGCGGCAACAGTTACGCCCTGTGAACTGTCGATTCGTGCCAGTTCCTCGACGAGGATGATGAATGAGATGTAATCGAGCCCGCTGCCTCCGTAGCTGCGGGGAACGACAGCTCCGAAGTAGCCAAGTTCCGCCATCCGTGCCACCAGATCATAGGAAAACGCTTCTTTGTCGTCGAGTTCTTTTGCCATAGGATCGATGACTTCTTCGGCAAATTTACGGACAGTGTTTCGCAACAGTACCTGCTCTTCAGTCAGGTTGCGATTAATCGGCATCTACTCTCCCAAACAATGTTTCTTTTCGCAATTCAATTTATACAAAATTAATTACGAATAAAATAAATTTACTGTCAAATTCCATAATATCTGGAATTTTTTATATATTTAAAAGGTAATTTACAAAAAAATGGATTTTTGTAGAAAAATATGTTGTCTGGTAATGAATACGCCTCCCGAATCGTAAAAATGAAAGGGTGGTCCGGTTCGAAGAGAAGCAGTCTTTACGGGTATTACCCCGGCGCAGCCTGCTGCTTTAAGTCTTACCGTTGTCCTTACCGGGTCTATAATTCCAGTTCCTTGCAATCACAAAGGGCGCCAGCATTATGAACAGGATAAAATCGAAAATAAACGTAGAATCGCAGGGCTATAAAGAAAATTGTGAGAATTCTGCTGCCCTCGCCGCTGAATTGAAAGAGAGGCTCGCAGCAGTAAAAAGGGGAGGGCCGGAAAGCGCCAGGCAGAAACACTTAGAGAGAAAGAAACTGCTTGCCCGCGACAGGATTGGCCTGCTTTGCGACAAAGACACCCCCTTCCTCGAACTGTCTTCGTTTGCAGCTTGGGACATGTACGACAATGCGGCGCCCGGCGCCGGAATCATTACCGGTGTCGGCATGGTCAGGGGCAGGGAATGCATGATCGTTGCAAATGACGCTACAGTCAAAGGCGGTACCTATTTCCCGATGACAATCAAGAAACATGTACGGGCACAGGAGATTGCACTGGAGAACAGGCTGCCCTGCATATATCTCGTCGACTCGGGAGGCATTTTCCTGCCTTACCAGTCCGAGACCTTCCCGGACAGGGACCATTTCGGGAAGATATTCTACAACCAGGCACTAATGTCGGCTGAGAATATACCGCAGATTGCGGTAGTAATGGGGTCCTGTACGGCCGGAGGCGCTTACGTACCGGCAATGAGCGATGAAACCATAATGGTGAAGAACCAGGCTACTATTTTCATAGGTGGACCGCCGCTTGTCAAAGCAGCAACAGGAGAAACCGTTACAGACGAAGAACTCGGCGGTGCCGATGTACACTGCCGCCTTTCGGGGGTTGCCGACCACTATGCCCAGAACGACGAGCACGCGCTCGCCATTGCTCGTAACATCATAGAAAATCTCGGTATTAATACAAAATACGATATTGACAGGCAGGAGACGGAGGAGCCGTACTATGACCCGAAAGAGCTGTACGGCATTGTCCCTAAGAACATCAGGACTCCTTTCGACATGAGGGAAGTAATCGCAAGGATCGTTGACGGGAGCCGCTTCCATGAGTTTAAGGAGTTGTACGGGACTACCCTGGTTACCGGTTTTGCAAGGATTATGGGTTACCCTGTAGGGATACTTGCCAACAACGGGGTGCTTTTCTCGGAGTCGAGCCTGAAGGGAGCACACTTCATCGAGCTGTGTACCATGCGTAAAATCCCATTGGTTTTCCTGCAGAACATTACCGGGTTCATCGTCGGCAGGCAGTACGAGCACGGTGGCATCGCCCGGGACGGCGCCAAGCTGGTTCATGCTGTTGCAAACGCCCGTGTCCCTAAGTTTACCGTCATTGTCGGAGGTTCCTACGGCGCGGGGAACTACGCCATGTGCGGCAGGGGATATAATCCCAACCTGTTGTGGATGTGGCCTCACGGCAGGATTTCAGTGATGGGCGGCGAACAGGCTGCCGATGTCCTTGCTGCCGTCAGGATCAAACAGTTGGAGAAGGACGGCCGGAAACCGGGCAGCGATGAAATTGACGCAATCAGGCAGCCGATCATCGACGCCTACGAACGTGAAGCGTCTCCCTATTACAGCTCGGCGAGGCTCTGGGACGACGGCATCATCGACCCGGCCGATACCAGGACCGTGCTGGCCCTGGGAATATCCATGGCCCTGAACAAGCCGATACCCGACCAGAAGTACGGTGTTTTTCGAATGTAACTTGCCTGGAGTGTCAATGAATTATCCGGATTATAAATCGCTTATCATCAACATCGCCAAAGCTGTTGCCACCGTAGTCCTTAACAGGCCTGAAGTACACAACGCTTTCGATTTCGCCCTCATTACAGAATTGACCGACGTTTTCACGAGACTGAAAGACGATGAAAGAATCAGGGCTGTCGTTCTGGCCGGCGCCGGAAAATCCTTCTGTGCAGGCGGGGACCTGAACTGGATGAGAAGCGTTACGGAGTATAACTACGAACAGAATTACCAGGAATCCCTTTCGATGGCCCGGATGATGTACATGATCAATACTCATCCTAAACCCGTTATTGCTAAGGTTAACGGCCCGGCAATGGGCGGGGGAGTGGGACTGCTCTCGGTATGCGACATTGCCGTTGCTGCCGGCCACGCTAAGTTTGCACTTTCTGAAGTCAGGCTGGGGTTAATCCCTGCTGTGGTTTCACCGTTTGTAATTGCACGCATCGGGCAGGCAAGGGCAAGGGAACTGTTCATCACGGGTGAAGCCATTACTGCCCAAAAAGCTCTCGATTACGGGCTGCTCAATCATGTCGTCCCGGCTTCGGAACTGGACAGGGCTGTAGAGGAAAAACTGGAAATGATAATGCAGAACGGGCCTGAAGCAATCAGCTCGGCCAAGAAGCTGGCTGCCGATGTGTCAAGGATGGTGTTCCCGGAGCTGACGGAATATACCGCTTCACTGATTGCGCAGCTAAGGATGGGAGACGAAGCGAAAGAGGGAATGGCTGCTTTCCTTGAAAAGCGAAAACCGCAATGGGTTGATTGTAATAAAGAAAATATCAGATAAACAGATTATGATCAGAAAAGTATTAGTAGCAAACAGAAGTGAGATAGCCTGCCGTGTGATCAGGGCCTGCCGTGAGATGGGCATTGCAACGGTAGCAGTGTATTCGGAAGCCGACAAAAACGCCCTGCACAGGTGCCTTGCCGATGAGGCCGTGTGTATCGGTCCTGCCTCCCCGGCCGAATCCTATCTCAATATGGACGCTGTGGTCAAAGCCGCCGGCGACACCGGCTGCGACGCTGTCCATCCCGGCTACGGCTTCCTTGCGGAAAATCACCTGTTTAACAGGCGGGTAAGGGAAGCAGGGCTCGTGTTCATCGGCCCTGAACCAGAACCTATGGCTCTTCTCGGTTCTAAAACAGCTTCGCGCCGTTTGATGGCCGGGTCCGGCGTACCAGTAATACCCGGAATGGAGCACAGCGGCAGGAGCATTGGCGAGTTTGCCGGAAAAGCTGCTGAGACAGGTTACCCTGTGATTATCAAATCATCCGCCGGCGGGGGCGGCAAGGGTATGAGGATTGTTTACAGGGAACAGGACCTGGAGCTTTCGGTGGAATCGTCACGGAGAGAGTCTCTGGCAGCTTTCGGCAGCGATGAACTTTATCTCGAAAAATATCTCGACTCGCCACGGCACATCGAATTCCAGGTGGCAGCCGACAAGTACGGCAACGCTGTCTGTTTCCCGGAAAGGGAATGCTCCATCCAGCGCCGCCACCAGAAGATAATCGAGGAAAGTCCCTCGACGTTTCTGAACCCCGGACTCAGGAAAGAGATGGGAGAAGCAGCAGTCAGGGCTGCAAGAGCTGCGGGATATACAAATGTAGGCACTGTCGAGTTCCTGCTCGACAGCTCCGGCAATTACTATTTCCTCGAAGTGAACACCAGGATTCAGGTAGAGCATCCCATCACCGAGGCAATCACCGGCATTGACCTTGTGAAGCTGCAAATAGCGCTTGCCGGCGGCGACAGGCTCCCGTTCACCCAGTCTGCCATCCAAAGCCGTGGCCATGCAATTGAATGCAGAATCTGTGCAGAAGACGCCGGTAATGATTTCCTGCCGTCTCCGGGGAAAATCTTGTACCTCGAAGAAGCAAAAGGCCCCGGCATCAGGTATGACAGCGGAATCGGCCCGGGATCCGATGTCCCTGTCAACTATGACCCGATTATGGCCAAGCTAATCGCCTGGGGTGCAGACAGGGAGGAAGCGCGCAGGAGAATGATAATTGCCCTGAAAGAAAATGTAATACTTGGTGTTAAGACGCCGGCAGAGTTTATGATTGCACTGCTCGAGCACCCGGAATTCGTCAGCGGCAATACTTTCACGGGTTTCATCGGGAAACATTTCGGCGGCTGGAAGCCCCGGGAAGGTGAAGCGGACGACGCTGCCCTGCTTGCTGTCGCCCTTTATTCAAAAGAAAAAGAAAGAATGGCCGTTCGTAGGCCTTCGACAAACCGGCAGGCCCCGTCTCCGTGGGTTACCACCGGAAAGTGGGAAATTTGTTCAGGACAATGAGTATTAGGAAGTATGGAAATTGTAAAAGGAAATAAAAAAATCAGTTTTGAAGTGAGTGGCGAAGGCCCGTCCTTTACTCTCAGGACTGCGGACGGCGTTAAAGAAATGGAGGCGGTGCCGGCCGGGAGCAATGCTTTTACCGTTAGCGCCGGCGGCAGGCAGGCCAATGTCTTTGTTACCGACGACGAAGAGAGGTACTACGCCTGGATTGGAGGCAGGGTATTTGAATACGACAAAGTAAGGGAAGAAGAAAGGGACTTCAGCGACAACGGCGCTGCAAACTGCCATACGCAGGTCATCTATCCGCCAATGCCCGGCAGCGTGATAAAGATAATGGCTGATATCGGCCAGGAAGTATGCGAAGGAGACCCTTTGATTGCCATCGAAGCCATGAAGATGGAAATGACCTTGTACTCCGCAATCAACGGCTCAGTAAGCGGTATATACGTGAAACAGGGCGAGCAGGTTACTACCGACAGGCCATTAATAAAAATTGGTAAAGTATTTGCTTAGATTGTTAAAATAAATTTAAGTATTTTGAAAAATTAACGATATAAAGAAAGAGAATATTACCCGAATTAAGGGCTAAATGATGAATAATGATATAGTTATATTTATTGTCGATAATGAACAGAATAATCGTATTACCTTTGGTAAGCTGATCGAGAAGCTTTTCCCTAATATGAAGTATGTTCTGATCGAAGATGCATACAAAGCCTTACACAGCCTGAAAAATGAAACACGCAAGATAATTCTTCTTGCAAACATGAACCTTCAGGTGATCAATGGTTTTCAGCTAATGGCAAAAGTCAGGGAAGAAGAAAAGATCAAAGACTCCTATATTATTCTTGTCAACCAGGGTTCCGACAATGAAGTCAATATTAAAGCCATCAAGATGGGCGCCGACGATGTAATATTCAAACCTTTCAGTTTCGACCAACTGATTACAAAACTGCGTTCTGCCGTCAGGTATGTCAGTATGCTCGGAAAAATCGAAGAAGCCAACAACAAGATCAATTCATTGGAAGATGAACTGTACAAAGAAGTATATAAAATGAAAGACAACCTGCTGGACCTGTACCTTGCACGCGATCCGGCAGCCGGCCCTAAGATACAGAGAATTACAGACGCTTCTGTGTGGATTGCCAATAAAATTGGTACCTTCTCGGAAGCCGAAGTCAAGATCATTGAGAATGCGGCGAACCTGTGTTTCATCGGTAAGCTGAAGATGCCCGAAACAATGCTGGGTATTCCGGTAATGAAGAACGGCATTGTAACCAATGCCACTGTCGAGAAAATACCCGGCGACGCCAAAGCTATTGTCAGCAGGCTCAAGGGATTCGAAGATGTGGCATACAATCTGTACCACCTCTTCGAGAACTTCGACGGCAGCGGTTTTCCTGAGAAGATCAAAGCTTGGCAGATACCCATTGGCTCAAGGATAATCAGGGTGGCATGGGATTACGAAGAGATCATCGATACTTTCCGCGGCGTCGAATCCAAGGCAATGGAAGAGATATACCACGAAAGCAAGCGCCTTTACGACTTCAAGATTGTTTCGCTTTATGACCAGTACCTTGCAAACCTGCCGATCAACCAGACAAGAGAAAAAGCAGTCGAATTCAAAGAACTGGTCGAGAGCATGGTGCTGAGCAGGAACATCGTTACTGAGTCCGGATTGAAGCTGATGTCCGCCGGACTGACCCTGAAAGTCGAGAACATCGAAAAGATCAGGGAGATCAGGAAATCCGACGCCATTATCGGCGACATCTACGTCAGGAAGAAGAAATAGAGCAGGGCATTGCCCGACAAACTAAAACTTGCCAACTGCTTGTGTTTTCCAGTCTCACTTACTGTTGTTAATAGCAGCCGAAGAGAAGTTACTTTGTACTTCTGCCTTCTTGCGAAAATGACAGGGTTTTGGTAACAGGCAAAAATACTCATACAAAAAAGAACAGGTTCATTATCCGGGATCGGGTAAAAAGGAAATTTGAATTTAACAGCCACGAGCTGAAGTACGAGGTTATAGAAAAGTAACAGAAGAAACTCTTTCTCCCAAATTTTTTCTCCTGACGCCAAAAAGTCTGTAATTATTTCACAGTTTGTACGTATAAACAGTGTTGTAATGTTCTAAAGTAAGACGGGATTTATGGCGAAATACATTAAACCGGGTATAAAACATGGGCATTTTTGGGTTCTGCCGTTGTTCGTATTTTTATTTACCGGTTGTCCCAGCCACATCGAAGAGATGTTGAACAGTAAGGAAAACATAAGGAATTACAGGCCGGTGTATGTTACTTCAAGCATTTCCATAAACAGTGCCGATTTTCGTAAATACTATGCCGCAGATTCCAACTTTGCTTTTTCATTACCCGGAAAAGATACAAACGCCGTAATTCCGTTGATTTTTGAAATCAGGAACATCGAGCACAACAATTACCCGGATTATGTCGAACTGAAAGCCTATCTGTACGATACCCTTGGGCACTTCATTACGGGCATTGCCCCGCCTCATTTCAAGGGGACCGGAACTTACAGGGATTACTGGAAATCATTGACCGAAAGCTGTAGCGGCGTATCTTACCCCATTCAGGATTATGAAGTAACCGAGGTACGGCAGGATGCCGGAATACCCTACGCCATGTCGTTCGTACTCGACCATTCCGGGTCTATGAACGGGACCATCGAGCCTCTGAAGAAGGCACTGAAAAGAATACTCAGGTCGATTAAAAAAGGTGACTGGGTCTCTGTCATCGATTTTGCCGATACTTTCAATATAGAAGTGCCAATTACTCCGGACCAGTCTGCCTATTACAATCAAACCAAACTGGAAAGTGAAGTTCATGGCGGAACCCATCTCTACGACGCCTGCATCGCAAGTGTCGATGAACTACGTAAGGCGCCTGAGAGCCACAGGAAAATAATCATAATCTTTTCAGACGGTATGGACGGTGGTTCCAGTGCGACCTTAGACGAAATCAAGGCCATCGCAAAAAGCGGTAATATTAAGGTGTATTGTATTACCTACCGTGAAGGGTTGACGGATTTCAAAGGCTTAAGGGACCTGGCGTCATACACTGGGGGCAAACATTACCATTTAATTAACGAGAATGAGTTCCCCTATGCCTTTGCAGATATTTACCTGACACTGAACAATTATTACCTGATCAGGTACAAACCGCCCGTGTGCGCTTCGATACACAACGTTGCCGTCAACCTTCAACTACCTGAACTTAACAACAGCAATATGATCGCCAATGCAAGCTATGACAAATCGATAATTACCGCTTTCGAGCCTGTCGGTACCGTCAAGTTCCTTAATATTGAATTCGAATTCAATAAAGCAGCCATAAACCCTTCTTCCATGCCGATGATTGAAGAAGTGGCAACAGCCATGAACAACAATAAGAATATTACTATAAAAGTCTGTGGCCACACCGACGACAAAGGCGACGAGGAATACAACCTGAAACTTTCCAGGGAAAGGGCCATTGCGGTTAAACATGCCCTCGAGTCTTACGGTGTTGACGGCGACAGGATAAAAATCGAAGGTAAAGGGGAGGGAGCTCCGCTGGTACCAAACACAAACGAAGAAAACAGGGCAAAGAACAGGAGGACAGAATTCATTGTCATCAGTAATGGTTAAAACGGGACTCAAATACTTACCGGCTTTGTTCCTCTTCCTTCTGGCGTTGGGGACAGGCTTGGTTTCGACGACGGCCGTTTCCGAAGAACTCAGGATTGAGACAGTAGTCGGCACTGAGATAGTAATAGAAGACACGATTACATACACCTGCCCTGATACGGTCAATACTTTGTCGATCAGCGGTATCATTACTATCAGTAACGGTACCGTATTCTATATCGACAGCGTCGCCTGTGAACTCCAGGACGGCGCCTGCATGGAAATTTCTAAAAATATCAAAAGAAACCTTTTCAATACGGCCTGTAGCTTTGATTGCGTGCTTGAACCGGAAATCCATAAGGAGAATGTCAGGGTTGGATTGAAGATATACGGCGAAGCGCTTGCCGGCAACGACAGCGTTTGTTCGATAGTATTAAAAGATGTCGAAGTGAACGGGACCATCATCGGGGACAGCCTGGTTGTCAACTTAGTTAACAGGAACGTCGGCAGCCGGTTGCCGTACGTCAGGTTTCCCTTTCTCAGCGAAGGACGTCCCAACCCGGTTTCCCATTACAGTACCATAACCTGGGAATACTGGTTCGACCAGGACAGCGATGTAACATTGTCTATTTATGACCTGTGCGGTAGAGAGAAGATACTTGAGAAATTCACAGATAAACCGAAGGGTCTGTACACATTCACTTTTACTCCCGATTACCGGATTACATCAGGGTTCTATATACTGTTGCTCGAAACAAACTCAGGCACGGCGTTACGCTCGTTTTTCATCATGGAATAGGCCTATGAATAAGTTATTGATCTTCATGTTATTAATCATTGCAACGTTACCGGCTTTGTCCATGGAATACGACAGCCTTAGCGGCCCGGATCGGGTGCCGCCTGAAATAACGGAGCCGGAAGACACGATAATCGACCTGTTGAACCTGCCGCCCTATTCAACCGTAGCCCCCAAAATTGAAGAGCACCATGAATACGGCCTTTTCCCGACTGTAGGCCCAACCGATATTAACTACTTTTTTATCATTGGCGGCGGCGACAATTGGGACTTCGCACACAATCTGCGCTCTCAAAGCCTGCTGCCGACAACCAACAGCTTTTCAGGTATTAACCCATACGACAACGACGAGTTAGAGCGGCGGAAGGCCTATACCCAGACAGTTGACGAGGAGTACAGAGTGACCGGAAATGGTGTTTATGGGTTTGGCATGAAAACCGGTATTCCCGGCCTCCCCATGTACAATTTTCTCGACCTGTACCTTGTCAGCAATACAGGTTTGCTCTATACCAAGGACAAATCCAAGTGCTACCTGAATTACAGGGGAGAAAAAGTGCACTTCACCGAGGGTGGTGTCGTTACTCTCAATGAATGGCTGATTACCGTGAAATATGGCCTTATGATACCTTTCTACGGTGTCGTTTACAATCTTAACGGCAACGACTTCAACTATTTTTACTATATCAGCGTTGCCCCTGTTGCCGCATTGTCGATATACAGCAGCGGGGAACAATATATGCAGATCATGAACGCTAAGGACGACTTAAGATACGACACCGGCAGGGATGTCCTCTATCTGCAGAAACACAAAGTATTCGAAACCCTGAACCGTATCCGCTACTACGCCAATGTATCATTAGGACTTGAACTGGCGGTCAGCCATTTCTGCATGAATGCCGAACTATACTGCGATTACCCCCTTAACTCAGTGTTCAGCGACGCCTGGTGGGGCCAGATGAAATTCGGGTTCCTGGCAAAATTCGGCGGCCACTGAGATTGCTTTGTTGCCTGAAATACTCACATAAAATATGATTATATAAAAACACTTATGTAATCCCGAAATTTGTTTCCGGTATAAGAACCATTTTCATTATCCTATTGTATAATAAAAAAATAATTCATAACTTTGTTTTCTGTATTAATTAATTTTAAAATAAAATAAGTTTTATAAATTATTATAGATTAGATGAATTCAATTGCTCCCAGATCGATTACGAAACCGGCCAGGTTCCTGATAAAATGCGAATGGAGTGACGGTTACCAGTCTGTAATAACCCTTGAGAAACTGCGGGAAGAGTGTCCCTGCGCGCAGTGTACTGCCGACAGGGAACAAAAGGCGAAAATCCCCGTTCCCCCCCTGAAAATGTTCAAGAACGGCATGAATGAACTGGTGGCCCTCAAACCCGTAGGTAACTATGCCGTAAAACCCGAATGGTCCGACGGACACGATGACGGCATCTACGACTGGGATTACCTCCGGAAGGTATTCGAAAAGCATGCCCTCGACGACGATACTGTCGGTAAATACATGAAACAGGACAACATCTGACATTGCCGGACATTTATTAAGCCGAAAAAAATGGAAAAATCATGATGTCATATCGTATATATAGTATGAAAAATAAAGGTGAAATATGCATAAGGTAGTAGTTCCAAGAGGAACAAATCTGACGTGTAAAAACTGGCAGATCGAAGCTGCCTACAGGATGATCCAGCACAACCTCGACGCAGAGAATGCCGAGAAGCCGGAAGAATTGATTGTTTACGGCGGTTTGGGCAAAGCAGCCCGTAACTGGGAAGCTTACGACGCAATCATCGACAGCCTGAAGAACCTTGAACCCGAAGAGACTCTGCTCGTGCAGTCAGGTAAACCTGTAGCCGTTGTTCCCACCCATAGCATGGCTCCGCGCGTAATAATTGCCAACTCCAACCTCGTTCCCAAATGGGCGAGTTGGGACTATTTCCGCGAGCTCGACAAAAAGGGCCTCATTATGTACGGCCAGATGACTGCCGGCAGTTGGATATATATCGGTACCCAGGGCATTCTCCAGGGCACCTACGAAACTTTTGCCGAATGTGCCAGGCAGCACTTCGGCGGTGACCTTTACGGCAGATTCCTCCTTACCGGCGGTATGGGCGGAATGGGTGGCGCTCAGCCTCTTGCCGCTCTGTTTACAGGCGCCGCTTCCATTACTGTCGAAATCGACGAAAAGCGAATAGACAAAAGAATACACGACGGGTACTGCCAGAAGAAAATGTTCTCACTCGACGAAGCCCTTGCCGAGATCAAGAGATGTACCGAAGCAAAAGAAGCCTGCTCGATCGGCCTTGTCGGCAATTGCGCCGATGTGCTGCCGGAAATACTTAAACGTGGAATCGTACCTGACGTTTTGACAGACCAAACGGCAGCCCACGATCCCCTTAACGGCTATTACCCCGCCGGCTACACAAAAGAACAAGCCGACGTACTCAGGAAAGACAATCCGGAAAAATATCTCGAAGAAGCTTACAAATCAATCGGTAAGCATGTACGTGCCATGCTGGAATTCCAGAAAAAAGGCTCCGTCGTTTTCGATTACGGCAATAATATACGCGGCATCGCCAAGGACTATGACAGTGTTAACAATGCTTTCGATTTCCCCGGTTTCGTTCCGGCATACATCAGGCCACTGTTCTGCGACGGTAAAGGCCCGTTCAGGTGGGTGGCGCTCTCCGGCGATCCCAAAGACATATACAAGACAGACGAAGCCATCATGGACCTCTTCCCCCAGGATGAAGCCATGCACCGCTGGATCAGGCAGGCACAAAAGCACGTCGGCTTCCAGGCACTGCCCGCAAGGATATGCTGGCTGGGCTACGGAGACAGGATGAAGGCAGGCCTCCTTTTCAATGAATTAGTAAAAACCGGCCAGGTGTCTGCGCCGATAGTCATCGGCAGGGACCACCTCGACTGCGGGTCGGTCGCTTCGCCTTACAGGGAAACCGAAGGTATGCTCGACGGTTCCGACGCCATTGCCGACTGGGTTTACTTCAACTTTGCCCTGAACGCCGTAGGTGGCGCTTCGTGGGTTTCGCTCCATCACGGTGGCGGCGTAGGTATGGGCTTGTCTCTGCACGCCGGAATGGTTGTCGTAGCGGACGGAAGCGCCGATTCTGAAACAAGACTCAGCCGTGTCCTGACTTACGACCCGATGATGGGCATAATACGCCACACTGATGCGGGTTACGAGAGAGCAATCGACAACGCAGGGAAGTTTGGCATAAAAATTCCTATGCTGAAAAAGTAGTTATTTGAAAGTCAGGCATAGTAAAAAATTTAGAATATTTACTAATTATAAAAAAAAGTTTGAAACCTTTTTGAAGATTGAGTGTCTATATAGATGAGTATGTGGTACAAAAAATAGAAATGTTGAAAAAAACGGAGCGCTATGATTAATTAATACTAAATATGTACGATAATATTAATTAATTGAAGAAAGGTTTTACGTATGAAAGCCATAAGAAAAAGAGACGATAAGTTCAGTATAATCGACAAGAAAAAGGCGCTTTTAAACCAGCGCAACACAGGCGCTTCGACAGGGAGAAACGGTATGGATTTAGCATTGCAAATAGAACATTTGTTCAAAACCGACAGGAAGAAGTTCCTGGGTTTCATCAGGCAGAGAGTTCGCAGCCAGGAAGAAGCCGAAGACATCCTCCAGGATGTGTTCACAAACGTGCTGGCAGCGTCCGCCAACGTCCAGAAACCCATCGAGAACATTGCCTCCTGGGTGTTTACGGCAGTAAGGAACAGGATCATCGACTCATACAGGAAGAAACGTGCTGAGACTTTCTCCGATATGCAGACACCCGGCCAATCAGAAGACGGCGTCGATACATTCGAGAATTTCCTGGGCGACTATTCGACGAGCCCCGAGAGCGACCTGATCAGGAAGACCATCTGGGAGTCGGTACAGGACGGACTGCAGGAACTGCCCGCAGAGCAAAGGGAAGTATTCGTCCGCAACGAATTTGAAGGTGTCTCGTTCCGCGAAATGTCGGAAGAAACAGGGGTTAATATCAACACCCTGCTCGCAAGGAAGAGATATGCCGTACTGCACCTGCGCAAGAGGCTGAAGGACCTTTACGCTTCGGTGAATGAAAATTAAAAACAAACGACAATAGTACTTTTATTGGAGGCTGTTCGAAAGGGCAGCCTTTTTTGTGTCGTTATGGCAGTAAATATCTGCAATAATGACATGGTACTGAAAAAATGTCAGTGTGTAAAGTGTGAACTGTGTGTAATAATTTTGTGAATATATTTTCACACTATTAAAAAATTGCCTTTCAAATTTTATTTGATTTTCAATTCGTTTCTGCCGTGTGGACTAAAAAGCATTATTTCTTCAAAGATATGATGTGATGAATTAATGCCGTCGGTTGATAACCGGAAATGATTGACGAATTTTCATATTCATAGAATTTTCCCGGATTTTTATGTATTTTCGACCTTTATTCTTATGCAATTATTCAGGAATCTATAATGTATAAAAAAATCCTTGTTTTGTTATTGCTTTTCATATCAACCACAAGCCTGTTTACCAGCGAATTTAAATTCTACGGCATGGGCCAGACATGGATTACCTATGAGCAGACAGAACCGGTCCCGGGTCTTCCCGGTGTGCCCGACGAAAATTCCGGTTTCAGGATCCGCCGGGCAATAGTAGGTATGCGCTCGACGATAAGCGATGTCTTTTCCTATACATTCAACCTCGAATTTGCATACAAGGATTCTCCTGCCCTTGACATATTCCTTAACGGAGCCTTTGACAAATTGTTCAATGTGCGTCTTGGGCAGTTCATTCCCGGTGTACAGGTTAAGGAGGCAACAATCGTCCCAACCGAACTTGCATTCTATGAATATTCCGACCTGGCGCTCAACACTGCTGCCTATTCGGGATTTTCGGCTTTGAGGGATGTAGGGCTGGAATTCTACGGCAGTAACGACCTGTTCAAATACTCTGCCTATTACGGTAACGGTACCGGCAGGTTCAATTTCAACAATTCAAGCCAATACATCAAAAACAGGAAGCCGGGGGACGGTGTCTATGGCCTAAGGCTCGATTTCTTCCCTGCCGAGGGACTGCGGATTGGCGGGCACTTCAACATTAACAGCCAGGACAGCGTTGTTTTCGACAAGAGCATCGTTAACTATGACCGCTATACCTATTCGCTCGGTTTTGGCATCAATGATTTCCTCATGAAAGACCTCTACGGTGAAATGGACTATGTCGGAGGCGAAGTGAAAGACAGCACCATCAACTCTACGGCTTTTACCTATCGGGGCTGGCAGGTAACACTTGGATACAGAATACTGAAGGAACTGCACGCCTTAGGCCGCTATGAAACCTGTTACACAGAAAACAGGTATATACAGGGAACAGGGCATGAGCTGACCAACCACCGCTATGTTGTGGGCCTGAGTTGGTTCTGGTTCAAAGACAATGTCGATATAGTTAAAGTTGCCCTGAATTACCATATTAAAAATGAAAGCCCCGACAAGCACAACAACGTAGTAGCACTGCTTGTCCAGGCTAAGTTCTGACGATTTACACTTCCAGTTCAGTGAAACAGAAACTTTCACCGTCGAAAAGGCCTTTGTCGCTCAGCTTGAGTTTGGGAATTACAAGCAGTGACATGAATGATAATGTCATGAACGGTGCGTGCAGCGTCGAACCGAGAGAACCGGCCTCGAGGCTGAGTTCTGCGTATTTAAGCGCTGTTTCGTAACCGTCCGCAGAACTCATCAATCCCGCAACCGGAAGAGGCAGGATGTCTGTCTTGCCGTTCAGGGAAACTGCAATTCCGCCCTTCGATTCGATTACGGCATTGACTGCTGTGCAGATGTCGTTGTCGCTTGTACCGACCGAGACAATGTTGTGGGAGTCGTGTGCAATGCTCGAAGCAATCGCTCCGCGTTTCAGTCCGAAGTTTTTAATAAATCCGACCGACGGACGGTTTGGTTCATAACGGTTTATTACTACTATTTTCAGAATATCCCTTTCGGTGTCGCTGACGATGAAGCCGTTTTCCACCCTGGGTTCAAGCAGTAATTTATTAGTCAGGAGTTCGCCGTCGATGGCTTCGATTACCCTGATCTTTCCGTTCTTTGTGCGTTTAACAGCAATGTCTTCCGGCGCAATCGGTAAAGCGCTGAAATGATTGGGTTTCGATTTGACGGTTTCGTTGATGAGGGGCCTGCCGTTTTCGGCAGTGTGCTCACCGCCTGTAAAAGTATTGAGCACCCTGAAGTCTTTAAGGTTGTTAACTACGATGATGTCGGCAGGGTCTCCCACCCGAAGCAGTCCGGTGTCCAGGTTGTAATGCCTGACGGGGTTAAGGACGGCAGCTTTCAGTACATTGAAAAGCCTGTGCCCTTTTGCCACCGAACGCCGCACAAGGTCGTTGATGTGTCCCCTGACGAGGTCGTCGGGGTGTTTGTCGTCGCTGCAGAGCATACACATGTCAGGATGGCTGTCGATCAGCCCGGAAAGCGCTTCGAAGTTTTTAGCAGCAGAGCCTTCGCGAATTAGTATCTTCATCCCGCAGGCAATTTTCTCAAGAGCCTCGTCGAGTGTTGTACATTCATGGTCAGTAGTGATTCCGCAGGCTGCGTATTTTTTCAGGTCGTCGCCTCTGAGTCCCGGTGCGTGGCCGTCGATGGGCCTGCCTGATGAGCGGGCTAACTGCAGTTTGGCCATTACGTCGGGATCGCTGAACAATACCCCCGGGAAGTTCATCATTTCACTGAGGTAACGAATGTCAGCCGACTGCATCAACGACTCGAGGCCGGCAACGGTAATCGTTGCTCCTGAAGTTTCGAAGCCTGTGGCCGGCACACACGAAGGAGCGCCGAAGTAGAACCTGAATGGTGTTTGCCTGCCGTCTTCAATCATGAAGTTGACGCCGTCGATGCCCAGTACATTGGCAATTTCGTGCGGGTCTGAAACAGCAGCCACCGTGCCGTGTACCGATGCAAGGCGTGCAAACTCGGAAGGCGCCATCATGGAGCTTTCAATATGCACGTGGGCGTCGATGAAGCCGGGCATTATGCAGGTATCGTACTTTGCTTCCGGTTCGCTGTCGATGGCAGCGATACGTCCATTCTCAACGGTAATTGTTCCCGGAAAGATGTTTTCATTGATAATATCAACAATATTCCCGGAAATGGAAAATGAATTCATTGCTGCGTCTCCTGGTTAATTCTCACTCACCCTGTTTCTGGTTGCCGCCCTGTTTCTTTTTACCGAAACCGCCTTTGCCTCCTCCGGGCCTGTCGCCGCCGAAGCGTTTACGGTTGTCGCCCTGCCTGCCGCCGTGTTTATCATCGAAATTTCTTTTCTTGAACTTGCCGCCGCCCTGGCCTTCGTTCTTCCCCTGTTTCCATGCAGGTTTGAATCCTTCTCTTCTATCCGGCCTTCTTCCCTCGGGCTTTCTGTCGCTGTCTCTATGTGTTACGAAATCGTGAACCATCTCGTCTTTGTTGCCGTAGCGGTTTTCAACGGGCATTTCTTCAGGTTTGTTTTCATTGCGCCTGGGAAAATATTCATCTTCGTTACGGTCCATATAGTGTTTTTCGAATTTTCTTTCACGCGGCTGCTCATGCCTGCTGCTGTCGCGTGAAGTCTTCCTGTCGCCGCCGGCGCCCTGGAAGATGATTACGAATTCACCTTTGAATTTCAGGTCTTTGAATTTGAGGTATAGTTCTGAGAAAGTACCGTAATGGTTGGTTTCATAGCCCAATGTGAGGTTGCAGGCCAGGTAGGCCGGCCGGTCAGGCATCAGACGGGCGGCAGCTTCCAACAAGGGCATAAGCCTGTAAGGCGTTTCGAAGACAATCACTGTCCTGTTCTCGTGGCTCAGCTGTTTCAGCTCGGCAATGCGTACTTCTTTGTCGCGGTTAAGGAAACCGGCGTACAGGAACTGTTCGGTGGAAAACCCGCTTCTGACGAGAGCAGTCATAATGCTGGAAGCGCCGGGTATGACCTCGATTGGGATATTGTTTCTTATAGCGGCTTTTACAAGCTCCGACCCGGGGTCGGCGAAGACAGGAGTGCCACAGTCGGAAATCAGTGCAATTTCTTTGCCCTGGAACATCATCGTTACAAATTCCTGTGTTTTCTCTTCCTCATTTTGTTCATTCAGGGTGTCAAGGTTCTGGGAGATGCTGTACTGGTGCAGTATCCTCCCGCCGATCTTCGGGTCCTCGCAAATGATGAGGTCGCACGAGCGCATTACCTTTACTGCCCTGAAGGTGATGTCGTCCTTGTTGCCGATGGGAGTTGAGACGAGGTACAGTTTGCCTTGTTTTGACTTTGGCTTTTCAAAAAAATCCTCAAAGTCGTCAAAATCATGTTTTTGTTTCATAGGTACTATTATTATTTTTCGTTATAAAAATATTTCTTTAATCATTTGCCGGAACAAAATTGACACCGGGGTCCAAAGGCATATTGATCCGGTATGTGTGTTCTGTTCTCAGCTTGTAGGTAGGAGTCCGGGTTTCGATTACTTTCGGCAGCATCAGGCCGTCGAATTCGGCGTAATCATCGTATATCTCGGTTACCAGTTCCGGAGTAGGAGAGTTCTCTAAGGTCTCAATTTTCTTCAGGAGGTAGGAATCGCTGTCGTAAAAGAAGGTACTCTTCGCGCCTGACCTGAAAACAACCTCAACCATGATCATGTTGTTGCTTTCGCCGAGTATGGAGCATTTGAAGCCCAGTTCCTGCAGGCGCCCGTAAGCGAACATCTTTGTCGTGAGGTAAAACCTGTCCATTTCGGAAGCAATCACCTCGCTGAAAACCGAATTGTTCCTTACCCAGACTTTATTGCCGTCGGACCAGATGTTGAGGTCGAAAGAACCGCACAACATCTGCGACTGGAACATATCGGGCGACTGGCGGTGAATGACGTATGTTCCGTTCAGGACTGAGCCACCGATGGACATTGTTACAGTCGAGGAGTCTGTCATTGTCTTAACCGAAGCGATTCTGTCCCTGCCGCCTGTTGCTTTAATGTACTTATCTGTAAGTTCCCGGAAACTGAGGGACACTTTCTCGAGCCTGGCGTCAACACCTTCGACGGCGTACAACCCGGAGTTGTACTCGTAAACAGTGCCGATCTTCTGTAACTCCGGTTTCAGGGATGGGTCGCCGACAACGAACATATAGAGGTTGTCGGGATTGAGATAGTTCTTTGCCACCTGATTGATATCATAGGTCATTATGGAGTTCAGGCCTTCGGTATAGTTCCTGACGGACTCTTTTGTCAGGCCGTAGAAACAGGCGTCCTGGATGAAACCGGCAATGTATTCCTTCCGGTCGAAAGTCATGTTGTGTCTGTTAATGGCGTACGACACGGCTTTCTTCACTTCGGCGTCGCTGATCTGCCTGCTGATTTCACGCAGGGTTGACATCATTATCATTGCTGTCTTCGGGGTGTTGGCAGTGGAGGCGGCAGTTGTGAAAGCAATGTAATTGGCGTCCCTGTAGTTAGTGATGTAGCCTTTGGCAGAATAGACCAGGCCGTTGAGGTCTCTCAGGGTGGAGTATAGCCTGGCTCCTGCAATGTCCGTCAGAATGTCCAGCAGCTTGTACTTCGAAGAGGAAGCGCTTACGGCGTTGCGGGCAATCATGATGTTTGACTGTACTGCTCCGGGCCGGGGAATGAAATAAATGCCGGGAGGCTGTGGAGTGAAATTATATTTCAATTCTAAAGCCTCTTTCCCGTTTTTCCAGTTCTTCAGGTGGTTACGGAGCATGGCCATGACCTCATCCTGTTTGAAGTTGCCTACGACGGCAAGAGTTACATTCCGTGGAGTGAAATGCTTCCTGCAGAAGTCCTTCAGGTCGTTTTCTGTAATTGCCCTGAGAGTCTCGCCGTCAGCTTCACCGCTTTCCCTGACACCCAGAAGCACCCTGTTCGCCAGAGCTTCGTTCAGGGCCTCCGGGTCTGACAGGAGTGCCGATTTCGAAGCTTCGACGACGCTGACAACCTTAGGTATGTCGTTGCGGTTAAACTCCGGGTTAGTGAGTATTCCTGCCATTAATTTAATAATGTCATCCGAATACTTGCTCAGCACCAGGCAGTTAATTGTCATATACTCATTGTTTGCATCGATATTGATGATGGCTCCGGTTCTGCCAAGCAGCTTTGCTATGTCGTCCCTGCCTTTGGGGGACAAACTCTTTTCGAGCATCTTTGCAACTACGGACGCCGTTACTCTGTTGTTCCTGCCCGGATCGGCGCTGATGGCGACGAGGAAACGCAGGGCAATGACGGGCTGCCTGTTGTCTTCAATGAAGAAGACGCCGAAACCGTTCTCTAATAATTCATCTTTAAATTCGGGGAATGAAAAGGCGGTTTTTTCTGTTGTTTCGGGCCTGATGTCGGACTTATCCTGTGGGAAAGCCGGACTGACGATGATTGACATTAATAATGCTGTTGCAGCTTTGAATATATATCTCATTCTCTTACCTTTGTGCTGTTAGGATTCAAAAAACAGGGTGGCTTTCCTGCCGGTGGACAGGATGGCCCTGGCTGCGGCTTTGATTTTTTCGGGTGTAATTTTCCTGATGATGTCAACTTCAGTGTTGATGATGTTCGGATTCTTAAAATAGGTGGCAAACCGGGCAAGTTTCCAACTGAGAACCTGAACGTCGAGTTTCTCGAAAATGATCTTTGCTTCGAGGTAATTGACGGCAGCCGTCATTTCCTCCTGAGTGACTCCCTTTTCGATTATCGATTTGATCTCTTCGAGGATTATCGCTTCAATTTTTGCAATGTCTGCGTCTTCCTCGGCTATGGCTTTGATTGCGAAGGCGCCCTGCTCACCGAGAAATTCCATGTTAATTTCCACGCTCGAGGCCAGATTCTCCTTGTATGTGAGCCTGTTTTTCAGCCTCGAATAGTCGCCGTTGGCGAGGATGGCAGCCAGTATCCTGAGGGGATAGTAGTTGGTGTCGGCGATGCCGCAGGAACGGAAATTAATGAAGACGGCGGGCAATGATGCCTTCTTGTCAGTGAATTGTTTACGGTAATCTTCCGTAATTTTCGGGAGTACGAATTTCTCCCTTACAGTCAATGTCGTGCTTTCATAAATATTGAAGTATTCCCTTACATAGGCACGGGCATTGGCAAGGTTAATATCGCCGGTGATTACAAGGACAGCGTTGTTGGGCTGGTAGAGCTTGTTGTAATAATCCTGCAGGTCGCCGACAGTGATGCTTTTAATACGCTGCGGGTCGCCGGCGATGGGCCAGGCGTCGTAGATGATCTTCGGCGCCAGGGTGTAATACTCGCTGTAAGGCTGGTTCAGGTCGCGGGAATTGATCTCTTCGAGGATTATCTTCTTCTGTTTTTCAAGGCCTTCTTGTGTAATCTTCAGTTTCTTCATCCTCTGCGACTCGATGAAGAGCGCCAGTTTTACCTGGCTTGCAGGCAGCTTGATGTAATAGGCTGCCTCTTCGTACGAAGTGTGGGCGTTGTATATCCCGCCGGCGTCTTCGATATACCTGGTAATTTGTCCCTGTGGGATGGCCTTGGTTTCTCCGAACATCATGTGTTCCATGACGTGAGCCAGGCCTGCTTTGTCGGCTTTTTCGTCCATTGAGCCGGCACGGTAGTACATCAGGGTGGAAACAACGGGAGCAGAGTTGTCCACGATGTAGTACACCATCAATCCATTGTCCAGGGAGTCGGAATAGATCTTTGTGTCGTATTCCCCGGCCCTGGCTGCGGGTAGTGCAACAACAACGCCGACCGCCAGGCTGAGAAACAGTTTCAGCATTTTTCTTCTAATCATTCTTCGTATTTAGTTTTGTTTTATAAACAAATTTTTGTCTATAAACTGATTCTTTTTGAATTTATTTTACTATATAATAATAGTTGTTGTCTTTCTGGGGGTAGTGATGTTTGACCTGTTATAATATTTGTGAAAGTTGGGATAAAATATTTTGGAAAAAAATCATTCATACGGACAGAAAACAGCCTTAAGTGTCCGTATAATTTTTCATACGGACAGAAAACACGATTAAGTGTCGGAATGATGCCCCCACATTATGACAAAAATAACATCAATGAGTATATACTCTTTGACTCCAACCGGGGTTAGCTGTCAGAGGCAGGGAGACCAATGATCCGGAATAAAAAAAAGCCCGTTGCCATCATTGCGGCAACGGGCCAGTTAAAGGTTTTGCTGCTGACAATTATCAGAAGCCCTGAAGGAACCATTTTCCTTCGATCTGCACTAATTTCATTGTTTCCTTTTTCTTGCCCTCGGGGCCGAAAAGAATGTTAACTTCAGCGGTATTGCCTTTGATGACGGGTACACCGTCGATCTTACCGGCGCCGAAGTACTGGATGAATTCTGCCGCATCTTTCTCGGTCAGTTCGCAGATCCTCTTGGTGTCGCCGTCGGCGTCAGGTGCGCAGAGTCCCTTGAGGGGTGCAAAGTTCTTTGTTTTTGCTGCTTCGAACACAGCCTGAACGACGAGTTCGGGCTTGGACTGGTCAACTGCAGCTGCAGGTGGCGGTGTGTCGGGTTTGGGCTGTTCAGCAACAGCTTGGGTCTGTGCCGAATCGGCCTTGGGTTCTTCGGCTTTCTGGTCTTTTTTGCCGCAGCTTGCCAGAAGGAACAGGAAAAGCATTAATGATGCTAAGTACTTCATAGAAAACGCTCCTTGAAAAGATTGGACATACACACTTGAAATAATATCTATTTCAACGGTTAATTATACACTATCAAAGAAACGGGCATTTATTACATTCTAATACTGATAATTTATACTTTTTTTTACTATTAAAAAATAAAAAAATTATTCCGTACCGATGCTGATTACTTTTTCCAATTTCTCCATGTACTTTTCAATCTTATCGACCAGGATGATCCTCTTGAGGTCGGAAGCGGACCTGGCCTGTTCCAGTTGCATAATCTTCATCTCCAATGCATCGGTGAGTTCATCTTTGGACCTGAGGTTCTGTTGAAGGCGTTCGAGGACGGAACCCTGGTCGGAACACTCGTTTTTCAGGTTCGCCAGTTCTTTTTCGATAAGGTATTTTGTACCTTCGAGGGCAACCAACTGTTCTTTGCTGTTGGTCAGCGCCGACTTGTAGTGATCGGCGGCCTGGCGGAGTGCAAGGTTTTCAATCTGTATCTTCGAAAGCGCCTCTTCGTCGTTCCCGGTGTTTTTCAGTATGGCGCTGTTGTTTTCGATAGCTGCTGCCATGTCGGCGATGGTTGCTTCATAGTCGGCAATCATGGCCTTGTATTTTTCTATTTCATTGTCGAAGCCGGTTTCCTGGTCCTCCCTGTCCTGTATTTCTTCTTTAAGTATTTCAACCAGGTCTGACTTGTCTTTCAGGTCTTTCTCCTTTTTGACGATTTTCTCGTTCAGGTCCTTGATGTCGTTGTAGTACCTGGTGTTCAGGTCGCTCAGGCCCTTAATCTGGTTGTTGTGGTCGTCGAGGATCTGGTTTTTGGCTTCGACCTGAAGTTTCAGGTTCTGGATGATGTTAAGGTTGTGCAGGTTGGCCTTGACTTCTTCCTCTTTGAATTCGAGTTCTCTTTCCAGCCTGGAAATATTCTCCTGGAGTTCGATGATGATACCTTTGTTGGAGATGCGGGTGTTGTTCAGGTCCTTGATCTGGTTATAGTTCTCGGTGATGATCTCATCTTTTCTCATCAACTGTACTTCGCAGCTCCTGACTTTGTCGGAAAGTGAGTTGATGAGTTCATCTTTTTGCCTCAATAGGAGGCCGTATTTGTTGTCTTCGGAGCTGAGCCTTTCGAGAACTGAGTTTTTGTCCAGCAGTTCCATTATCAAATTCCTGATTACATCGCTGTAGTCGTCCAGGTATTTCGACCCTGCCAGATCCGTCAGTTCACGTGCGAAGTCTGTTTTTGCGGATTCAACCAGGTTGTCCTTCTCTTTAAGTGCAATCTCCATTTCGGCAATTTTTACTTTGCCTTCCTTGATTGTGTTGCCCTGTTGAATATTCTGGTTTGTCAGGTATTTGATATGCGATGAGTAGTCGTTAACCAGTTTGTTCTTGTTCCTCAGGTCTTCCTGAGTTTTGTCGTAATCGGCAAAGTACATGGCAGCTTTGTCGAGTTCAGCCTGTTTCAGTTCCAGTTCATTGGTGAGGCTGTTGACGGCTTCTTCCAGTTTCCCGATTATCTCGTCCGTTTCTTTCCTGTCTTCCTGCAGTTCAGCCGAATCCCTGAAGGCGGCGTCGTACAGTCCCTGTATCTCGCAGTATTTGGTTTTATGCTCTGTCAGCTCTTCCTGTAACTGTTGAATTGTGTTGTAATTGGAGAACTTCAATTCGTTGAGGTAGTCGAGTTCTTTCTCATATTCGGAAATCAGGGCGTCTTTGTCCTTGATTATATCCTCGAGTTCGGAGTTGTGGCTGGCATTAGCAGCATTTGTGCCGGCAATTGCTTCTTTTAGTTCATTGTCCAGCTTGTCATTCAATTCATAGAGTTCGTCGTTTTCTTTTTTGATATCCAGCAAGTGGTTCTCACGTTCTTCGAGAGCGCTTTCAACCTGTATTATCCTGCTTTCGGCGCCCATCAGGTTCGTTGACAGTTCGTCGAGGATGGAGTCCTTTCGGGCGATTATCTCCCTGGCTTCTTCGAGTTGGGCGTTGACTTCGTTGATTCTCTCGTCGTATTTGGAGTCCTGGGCCTCGTATCCGGACAGTTTTCCGGTCAGTTCGCGGATGCTGGTTTCATAGGCCTGAATCGACTCGTTAAGGTATTTGATACGGTTAGTCAGATTGCTGATCAGGATGTCTTTATTGTCGATATCCTGTTTCATTTTCCTGAGCTGGTCGGAATCCACACCGGCCTTTTGTTCGACTTCCGCTTCCAGGTTCTTGATCTTTTCGTTAAGCCCGCCGATCATTACGTCTCTTTCGGCAATGTATGCCCCGAGTTCTTCGATCCTGGTGTCTTTGAGGGCGATCTCGTTCTCGACGACGCCGAGTTTCTCCGCTTCGATGGCCAGTCTCTTCTTTTCGTTGTTCAGGGCGATGTTTGCGGCAGTAATATCCTGCTTATCTTTCGTGAGGAGCTCGACCTTTTGCTCCAGTTCACTGATGATCCTGTTCTTTTCGTTCAGTTGTTTTGCATAATCCTCGAGAGAACCTTCCTGTGCTTTCCATATCTGTTTGTACTTTCCGAGTTCGTCGTGGAAGCGCTGTTCCTGCTCTTTTGAGAGTGACCTTTCAACCTGAAGGTCGAGGTATGCTTTGTCAAGGTTCTCTTTAAGCTGCGATATTACGGTATCCTGGTTGAAGCGCCCGTCTTCGGAGATGCCCAGTTCTTTACGGAAATTGTTGAGTTCGAGCACACGCGACTCGAGTTCGGCAATCGTGTTCTGGAGTTTCTCGATTGTTTCCGAGCGTTTGTGAAGTTCATGGTTTTTGTTGGCAATATCTTTCTGTGCAAACTGGAAATTCTCTTTTTCCAGTTGAAGAGTGCTGACCATTCCGGTAAGGTATGCGCTGTTCTCTTCCGCTTCTTTCAGTTTCTGCTCATAATAGCGGATCTGTTCTTCCTTTTCCGGCAGTATTGCACTCGAGTCTTTCAGTTTCGCCAGGTCCTGCTTCAGTTCGTCGTAGGAAGCTACCAGCGCCGAGTACTCGGTTTCCAGTTCATTGTATTTTTCTCTCAGGGCTTCCTGTACACCCAATAAACTGTTGGCGTCTTCGACGATCTTCAGCTTGTCGGTGGAGAGGTCCCGATAGGCCTCGACAGACCTGCTGACGGCTTTCCACAGTGCCTCTACGGCCATTTTTACTTCTGGCGAAGGCTCGCCGCTAATCTGGTACTCTTCGTTGAATTGGTATTCTTCCATGTCAATTCTTAATAAATTAATGAATTAATGGACTATTATTAAAACTTCCTTAATTCAGCATTAAACCCGGTTTCGATTGAGTTCACTATCTTCCTGACCGACTCTTCAATCTCCTGATCTGTTAATGTCTTTTCGTCTGACGAGTATATCAATTTATAGGCTATGCTTTTCTTGCCTTCAGGAATATTCTTGCCGGTGTAAACGTCGAATACATCCACTTTTCTCAGTAGTTCGCCTCCGGCGGCGGCGATTGCTTTCCTGACAACTTCCGCTTCGACAGCAGTGTCGAGGAGGAAAGCCAGGTCCCTGCTGCTGCCCGGGAAGGGAGCAACGGGCTTATACCTTGGGTTGGCCCAGGGATATGAATAGAGTTCCTGCAGTTTCAGTTCCATCATGTAAACCGGCGATTCGATTGAGAACTGTTTCAGTGCTTTCGGATCGATCCCGCCTATGTAACCGATGACATCTTTTTTGTAAACAATGGCGAGGGTGTTTTTGGAAAACGCCGGGTGGTTACCGTTTACCGGTTTCAGTTTCAGGAAGTCGCATTTCAGGAATTTGCAGAAATCCTCAAAGATACCTTTAATGGTGTAATAGTCCACTGCCTTGTCGGGGATGTCCCACTGCTGTGGGAACTGCCTGCCGCAAGCCGTTACGACGAGTAATTCCTCTTCTTTGAAGCCTGGGATGAATGACTTCTCACCGGAGGGTATCCTGCCGAACACCTTGCCAATCTCAAAGAGGGCCATGCTGCTGTTGCCGAACCTGAGGTTGCGTTCGACAGTCATCAGGACAGAAGGAATCATCGAGGGCCTCATGATGGACAATTCTTCGCCGAGAGGATTGGCTATGTAAACCGGATTGTCAGTAAACATGGCAGCGGAGCCGGGATCGAGCATGTTCTGCGTGAGGATTTCGCGGAAGCCCCTGTTCACGAAGTAGTCCCTGATTGTATGTTTCAAAGGAGGGACTGAGAGGTCTTCGTGTACGCCGGTACCGCTGAAGTCGATATTTGATGTGTAGTCCGGTTCGAGGTTGTCGTAATTGTACAGCCTGACGATCTCTTCGATGACATCGATTTCCAGTTCCTGGTCAACACGGAACGACGGCGGCTCGACAACAAAGTATCCGTCGCCTTCTTCGACGATGTCGAAAAGGATGCTTTTCAACATGGAAATCATTTCGGCCATGGGGATGTTAGAGCCGATGATCCTGTTTGCCTTTTCGGCGTTTACCCTGATCGTGTTCTTTTCCTGTTTTTGGGGATAGACATCGATCATGCCTTTTGCCACTTCGCCGCCGCCCAGTTCTGCCATCAGGGAGGCAGCCCTGTCCAGGGCCCATGGCAGGTTGTCGATGTCTGTGCCGCGTTCGAACCTGTAAGAGGATTCGCTCATCAGGCCGAGTTTTTTGGCTGTGCGCCTAACGGACTGTGGCTTGAAGAATGCGGATTCTATCAATATATTCTGTGTGCCCGATGTGATCTCGCTGTTGGCGCCGCCCATCACTCCGCCGACGGCAACGTATTTTTCGGCATCGCAGATCATCAGCATCTTGTCGTCCAATTCTCTTTCTTTGTCGTCGAGGGTAATGAATTTATCTTTATCTCCGGCGGTTTTGACTACAATCTTCGACTGTGCTAACTGGTCCAGGTCGAAGGCATGGAGTGGCTGTCCGCATTCGATCAGGACGAGGTTCGTTACGTCTGCCGGCAGGTTCAGGGGCCTGAACCCGGTAGCAATGAGCCTGTCTTTGAGCCATTGGGGCGACTCCATGTTTTTAACGCCGCGAACAACCCTGGCACAGTATCGGGGACAGTTCTCCGGATCTTCGACGACAACCTGGGCGACGGTGTTGATGTCGGGGCCGTTCTCGCGCAGTTCGAACGATGGCTTACGTGCGACGGACCCGCTTCGCGAAGCGATTTCGCGGGCCAGGCCGAGGTGGCTCAGGCAGTCAGCCCTGTTCGGTGTTACGCTGATTTCCATGACGGCGTCGTCGAGTTTCAGGTATGTTGCCAGTGGCAATCCGTCGGGTACATCTTCGGGAAGTACCCAGATGCCGCTGTGGTCTTCGCCGAGGTCAAGTTCTTTCCTGCTGCAGATCATGCCTTCTGATGTGACTCCGCGCAGTGTGCGGTTCTCGATGGTGAATCCGCCGTTCGGTACTACTGCTCCGTTGACACCCAGGACGACGGTTTGTCCTTCGGCAACATTGGGAGCGCCGCAAACTACATTGTTAATTGTGGAGCCCCACTGAACGGAGCATACCGACAGTTTGTCAGCGTCGGGGTGCTTTCCCTTCTTCAGTACTTTTGCCGTGTAGAAATTCTCATATTTTTTCCTGTTATCGGTAATACCCTCTACTTCGATGCCCAGCATTGTAAGGATATGGTCCAGTTCTTCGGGAGAGTATTGAAAATCAACAAGTTCCTTAAGCCACTTATAAGATATTTGCATATTATTTCACTTAATTTCTGTAAATAACAGTTAATAAAACCAATTATAAAGAACGATAATTCAAATCAAATTACTGTTAGTAAACATCTAAATTACCTCATGTGTGCAATTTAAAAATTTTTTTTAAAATAATTGTCATATAACTTTGTTTACCAATAATACTTTTTTATGATTTAGAATTGGAAAATGGAGAATAGCGACTATGAAGAGTTACAGAAAAGAGTTATGGTTCGAAACGAAGACCCGCAGGGCATTCGTCAATATTACCCCGGACGTACGGGAAGCTGTCCGGGAAAGCGGTGTCCAGGAAGGCTTTGTACTCGTTAACGCCATGCATATTACCGCCAGTGTGTTCATTAACGACGACGAACCGGGCCTGCACCAGGACTATGAAGTATGGCTGGAAAAGCTGGCGCCGGAAAAGCCTCACTCCCAGTACAGGCACAATGGTTTCGAGGACAACGCCGACGCTCACATGAAGCGGCAGGTAATGGGCAGGGAAGTGGTGGTCGCAATTACCGGCGGAGAACTGGATTTCGGGACATGGGAGCAGATTTTCTACGGCGAATTTGACGGGAAACGCAGGAAAAGGGCGCTGATAAAGGTCATTGGGGAATAGCCCTTTATTGATAAAATTGAATTTACAAAACTTAGAAGAGTGCCTGAATACAGTTTGATTAATCATTCCGATGAACCTGCAAATTTGCAAAAAAACCAAAATAATCCGGTTCAGTTTGAATAAATATGGCGACTGTCGTATATTAAGGAAAAGATTATTTACAAATTGAATTGTGCCTATGAAAACGATAGCTTTATTAGTATTTGTAGTCAGCAGTTGTATTGCATTTTCCCAGGAGATGCAGGTTCCATTCGATGATGAAGGAAAAATCCCAGTACTGGACAATGAGATTAACAAGAAGATTCAGGTTATTACAGGGTATGATAATTTCAAGGAAGCGTTGTTGTTCCTCAATCCCGATTCGACTTACACTCTTGAGATCAGCTATTTGAAGAACGGTGTCCTGATGAAGGAGCGAAAGATACTGAACAGGGAAGAAGCTTCAGAACTACGACAGAAGGTAACGGCCCTCGTAAAGCAGAAAAGCCCTTCCACTTTAGTCAATGACGAAGGGCGGACCTATTATATGATCGGCAGTACCGGGTTGGGACTTTTTGCCTATGGCTGGGAAGTGCCTGTGCTGTTCAAGGCGGAAGATTACACTGCCATGGGGGTCTATTGCCTTTCTGCTGCTGCCGGAATCCTGATACCGTATGTGGCAACGGCAAACACCGATGTTACTCTTGGTTCTGCCCATCTGGCCATTTACGGCGGAATATCGGGTCAGATACACGGATTGTTAATCGGAGCGGCCTTTGACATCAAGGATGAGGGTATCATCGGCATGATGATGCTGACAAGCATTGCTGAAAACATTGCGGGTTTTTCTATTGCCAAGAACAATAATCTTAGCGGCGGCTATGTTGACATTATGACCCATTATGCTACATTGGGCACAGGCTATGGTTTCCTGACAGACGCCCTTTTTGAGATTGATGAAGATGGGTTTGAATGGCTGCCACTGCTGGGTTCAGCTGCCGGTTACTATGTCGGCAATTGTGTGGCAAAATCCCAGAATTACACTATGGGGGATGCAATGATGGCTTCCGTACCTTCCTATCTGAGTTTTATGGCAACGACATCTGTTTTCCTGTTTTTTGATGAAATCAATCCTCAGGCTTTCGCTGCAACATCGATGATTACAGTTGCCCTTGGCAGCTACCTTGGGAATGTACTTGTAAAAGACAAGGATTTTTCAACTTCACAGGGAGTTATTACCGAACTGTCCAGCGCCGCAGGAATGCTCATCGGCAGTGGCCTGGGCTATATATTGTCCGGTAAAGAAGAACACTACGGTTATTATGAGCACTATGACACCTATGACGAGGAATTGGTATTTGCCCTTGGTACAGTCGGCGCCATTGCCGGCTATGGACTCGCATACCTCGGCTATAAGGATGATGCTGTCGTTAAAACTGAAAACAGTACCGGCTCGCTGGACTTTAACATTTCGCCTGTCGGCTTGATTGAGGGGCTGAAAGGCAGTAAGAGTACTATCTTCGACTACAGGTCGGTTAAACCGGTCAGCATGCCTATTGCAACGATGACATATACTTTTTAACTTGTCTTAAGTTCAGGATTTTACCAACACTGCCGTAAGCGCTTTTGTAAAATCGGGAGTGCCGGTGATGTGGAAGCCTGCTTTTACCGCGAGTTCAAGGTTCCGTTCAAATGCTTCGGTACTTACGTGTCCCTTAGGTTCTGTGAACAAGATGATGCCGTCTTTTTTTATGACCGGGCTCAGTTCGGCGAACAGCCTTTCGGGAGACGGCAGTTCGTGTACTACATACATCAGCAGGCAGAAGTCAATTCTGCCGGCCAGGTCGTCGATGCAGAACGAGTCCCTGGTGCAAAGCCTGCAGTCAATCCTGTCCTGCAGGTTCTTCTTTGCAGCCCGTTTTTTCAGCTTGTCGAGCATTTTGTGTTGGATGTCAACGGAGAATACCCTGCCGCCGGTTCCTGCCAGCTCTGCCGCAGTCAGTGTAAAGAACCCCATGCCGGGACCGATCTCCAGGACATGGCAACCGCTTTTAACGTAATTCTTAAGTATTTTTTCCGGATTCTGGCTGAACTTCCTCAGGGGATTAATCAGAAAATAACCTGCCCACCAGGGACATACATAATTGTTCGACATTTACAGCCTCTTTCAATAATAATCATGTAATTCCTGTTTATACGAAACCTGAAGTCAATTGTTTCCAAAAATATTACAGTTCGATTATCTTTCCTGCCATCTCCCTGAAAGTACCGTCGTGAGTAACGATGATTGCCTGCTCCAGGTTGCTGAGTATCTTGTTGAGCGACTCGGCGAGGGCAGCCCGTCTTTCTGTGTCGAGGTTGATTGTCGGTTCGTCGAAGATAGTGAAATTGGCTTTTGTAAAAATTGAGGACATGGCTGCACGGATCGAAAGGGCAACGGCCACCTGCTCCCCGCCGGAGAGAATCTCGAAACGCCGCCTGGCCTTGCCGTTGTCGAGATATACGGCATAGCTCTCATTGTTGTCGATTACCCACCTGATCTGCTCGCCCCTGCCGCTAATGTTCCGGTAATTCTCGGTGGCAGCCAGTTCGATGCGCCCAATCAGGCGTGAAGCAACGATTTTGCCTAAATTGCCGAGATTCTTACGGAAGAGGCCCGTCAGTTCACACTTTTTAGTCAGGTATTTGATTTCTTTGTCAACATCGTCAATTTCTTCCCGCAGCTTCCTGTTTGCGGCTATTGTATCCTGTGTGTGGCGTATTTCCGTTTCTATGGAGGAGATGGCCCCGGCTACTCTGTTCAATGCCTCCTCGCATAGAGAGATTTCCGACTTGATCGAGTCAAGTTTTACGGGTGAAAATTCCCGGTTCAGTCCTGCCCGTTTTTCTTCGTTCTCTGCTGCCAGTTCCCTGATGCCGTTAATATCTTCCTGAATCTTCAGGGCCCTTTCTTTCAGGCTGTCGAGTTCGCCTGCTTTCTTTTCGTTAGCCAGGTATTTATTATAGGAATCGCTGTGGGTGTCGAGCTGACTTTTGAGGTCAGCCCTCATATTCTTAAGCTCCTCGAAATCCTTCAATTCTTCTGTTAATCCGGCAATTCTTTTTCCGAGTTCCTGCTTTTTTTCGTTCAAAGATTCAAGGCCGCCGGCCAATTCCTTACGCTTCTTCCCTGTTTCCTCCAATTTTTCCTTCAGCTTCCTATGTTCTTCTCTGAGCCTTTTCAACTCGTTTTCTTTGGTTGTAAGAACTGATTGGGCGCTCTGGAAATCTGCTTTCAGGCTGTTCAGCCTTGTACTGATTGCAGCCGAAACAGACTCGTAGTCGGTTGACGGGGCATAGGATTCGTCGAATTCCCGGACAACGCTGCCGATTTTCAGGCTCAGTATTTCCAGGTCTTTTTCTTTCAGTTTCCTGTCTGCCTTCAGGCCTGCAATCTGATTCGCGTTTTCTTCGTCCTGTTTCTTTAGGTTGTTGTTGGTGTTGATTTCTTTTTCAAGCGACCTGAGCCTTTCGTCCAGCCCTTCGTACTGTTTGAGGGAATCGGCAATTTTTTTCTGCTCGCCGGCAAGTTCATTTTTTATATTTTCGAAATATTTCAGGGAGGATCCTTTTTCCCTTATATTGAGGCATTCATCCTTGAGGTATGGGCAAACACCGGTCGAAAGCTTTTTGGCGGCAGCGTCGTTGTCTTTCATCCTGGTTTGAATCGTGTTCATTTCGTTGCTCAGGGCTATCCTCGCGGCAGCCATTTGCTCCAGGGCGGCTTTCTCTTCAATATGCTTTGCCGTTGCCGATTCCAGCGCCTGCACGTCAATCCTGGATTTTTCTTTCTCAGCAATCATCAGTCCATCATCGTCGGCCAGCTTCTTTACGTTCTTGTAGCTGCCATGCAGCCCGTTGAAATCATCGAAAATCCGCTGTAATGAGGTTTTTTCCGAATCGAGGGCGGCAATCTTTTCAGCGTCTGCTTCGACTTCTCCCTGTTTATTTTCATTTGTGTTTTGGCTTAATGCTATTGCCTCATTCAGATCTGACAGCGCCTTTTCAGTGTTATTCCTGTCGGCTGTCATCGCGGCTTCTGATTTCAGCAGTTTTTCATGGTCTTTTTCGAATGCCTGCCTGTCTTTGTCTTTCTTCTCGAGGAGGGCAATTCCACGGTCTTTTTCGTCGAATTCTTTCCTGATCCTCTTGTACTCAGTGTAACCATCAAACGTGCTTTTAAGAATGGCAACGGCGGTTTCTGCCTGTTTAATGTCGGACTCTGCCTGTCTTAGTTCCGCATCTTTTCCTGCAAGCTGCTTGTCAGAGTTTTTCTTCTCGGCGTCCAGAACGGCAATCTTACTGCTGATTGCAAGGAGCCTGTCTCTTTCGGCAACCAAACCGCTTCTTTTCTCTTCTGTTCCGGCCTTAACCTTTTTGTTTTCTTCTAATGAATCGCAGAGATCGTTCATTCTTTTGCCGAGTTCTTCTTCGCTTACAAGTTTGGAGGCTTTTTCGGCTTTTACGGCATTTTTAGTTCCAATTCCGTTCGAATAGCTGTCTTCGAGCTTTTTCAGGCTTTCTTTTTGTATCTTGTCGTAGTTATCGGTGTTGAAAATCCTGTCGAATGTTTTCTTCCTTTCTGCCGGGCTGTCGGAGAATATGTTTACTATCTTGTTCTGGTAGCAGGAGACCAGGTTTTCATAGATATTCTTTGCATTAAGGTCGATGCCCGTCAGTTCCTTTACTTTACTGACCACCTCGTTTGTTCCGGTCTTCCTGGGCTGGGTTTCGCCCCCGGCGTACAGGTTGTGGCTGGAAGTGCTGCCCAGCTTGCGTTCGACAGACCAGACCGTATCGTCATTGGCAGTGAAAACTACTTTAATCAGTGCGTGGCTGCTGTCGTTGTTAATATTGACGGCTTCCTTCTGCGTAGTACGCAGGCCTGCATCGTAGAGGGTAAAACCAATTGCTTCGAGGATGGAGGACTTGCCGGCTCCGTTCTGTCCGAGAACCAGGTTGATGCCGGTTGAAAATTCAACAGTTGTGTCGGTGTGGCTCCTGTAATTCTTCAGTACGACTTTATTTATCAGCATCTCTGCCTCCTTCGTTCAGTAATGTGTCGAGGTAGCTGTCGAATATCTCCTGCACCTGTTCGTCGAGGCCTTCTTCATGGCGCTTTCTCATCTGCTCGAGCGTTCTTGCAGTCAAGTCAACATCGGCAGAAAAATGCTCCCAGGTACCGACAACATCCCTCTCAATCTGCTCTATGCTTGATATCGCATGAGGTAACTGCTGTTCGCTGCTGCCTTCGAATTTTAATTTTACAGCCGCTTTGAGCGCTCCTCTTTCTCTCAGCATTTCCTCACAGGCAGCGGTGTCGAGGTAGAAGGAGTTGTTGTGAACGATTTCAAGACAGACAATGTCTTCGTCTTTTTCGATTGCCAGGCCGTCAAGAAAGATAATAAAGCCTTCAAGAAATTGCCCGGGAGAAGAGGCAGTGTGGGTGTATTGCCTGTAGATGATATTCCTTTTTCGCGATGGTATGAACTCGTATGACCGGCTGCCGGTGTCGAAAAGCACCATACCTTTCTTTTGTGAATGTTCGGACAGTTCCCAGCTTTCGAGCGAGCCGGGAATGAAGAACCAGGGATTGTCTTTGGGGTAGTGTAAAAAATTGTGGAAATGTCCTGCAGCGACGTACATTGCTTTGCCGCTGATTTTTTTTATTGTGTCGTAGTCAACGGTACCGGTCATCAGATCGGGACATACAGGGGCCGTGTGGATCAATACCACATTTTCTTCGGGGTTGTCGCCGGGTAACTGGTTTACAAATGCGTCTATTGTATCGGCTGCAAAAGCTCCCGGGTAGCCCAGGCCCCAGAAGTTGACGCCGTCGATTGTTACCGGGTAGAAGCGGTAGGCTCCGTCCTCGAACTTTGTGTACGGCCTTCGGAGGAGGCCTTTGTTTTCTAAATAGATGATCCATGATTCGGATTCTCTGCCGGCAGTGATGTTGTCATGGTTGCCTTCGACGGCAACGACAGTGACACCGGCGTCCCTGAGTTTTACGAAGATGGCCTCGGCTTTTTCGACGACTTCTGGTATTAGCTCCTTTTTGTCGAAAAGGTCGCCGGCAATTATCATCATGTCGGCCTTCCGGCGGATTGCAGTGCCGGCGGCGTAGTCGAAAGCTTCGAAGTAATCGGTGTAGCGTTTGGCTGAATAGTCTCCTGCGGCTCCCACAGGTTTCCTTCCAAGGTGAATGTCAGAACAGTGCAGAAATTTCATAATACCACAACATAGAATAATTAAAAAAGCATGGCGGCAATTTAAGTGAATTAGCAATAAGAAACAAGAGGTAATGCTGAATTCTGAATGCTGAATTCTGAATGGAGAATGCTGAGCCGAGCGAAGCGAGACCGGCGTAGCCAATTCTGAATTCTGAATGCTGAGCCGAGCGGAGCGAGACCGGCGTAGCCAATGCTGAATTCTGAATGCTGAATTATGGATGCTGAATGCTAAAAAAGCAGAGCCAAAGCGACTTTCCACTCTTGTAATGAAAAATATACTGGTAGAGACAGGTCTCAGACCTGTCTCAATATCATTAATACATTTGATGGACCCCACCTAAATCCTCCCCATTGGGGAGGACTTGAAGAACCGGCGTTTCTTTCTCCTTACCCTAGGGGAATAATTCCCCTTGGGGAAGGCCGGGTTGGGGATATTAATTCTTTAAGAATGCTGAATGCTGAATTCTGAATGCTGAATGCTGAATACTGATTGCTGAGGGGAGAATTCTGAGCCGGGCCGAGCAAGACCGGAAAATGACAGAGGTAATGGATGGCGGAGAAAAAATTTAATAAGAAAAGCATGGATTTCTTTCTAATTACTAAACATTTTTTTAGTTTGCAGAGATGTAAATTACAATTTTATAAAATGTTAACTGCGAGAGTGAGAATATGGAACAGAAACAGAAAAAGAACAGTTACAAAATAGCATGGCTTCCCGGCGACGGCGTTGGTGTCGAAGTTCTGGAAGCAGCAAAGATAGTATTGGACAAGATCAACCTTAATGCAGAATATATTCACGGCGACATCGGCTGGGAGTTCTGGTGCAAAGAAGGCGACGCCCTCCCCCAGAGGACAATCGACCTGCTCGGCAACGTTGACGCCGCAATGTTCGGCGCCATTACCTCGAAACCCGTCAAAGCTGCCGAAGCAGAACTGGTCTCCGAACTGAAAGGCAAAGGCCTGATTTACCGTTCACCGATTGTCAGGATGAGACAGCTTTTCGATCTGTATATATGCCTCAGGCCTACGAAAGCATACGAAGGCAATCCAATCAATTTCAAGAATACAATTGATATTACAATGTTCAGGGAAAACACAGAAGACCTGTACTCCGGCGTCGAATTCAATACCGTGCCGCAGGAACTTGCCGATACGCTGAGTAAACTGAATAAACCTTTTGCCAAATTCGCCGGCCTCAAAGGCGAGGACTATGCCATCTCCTGCAAGGTTAACACAAAAGCAGGCTGTGAACGCATCATCAGGGCTGCTTTCGAATACGCTGCCAACAACGGCAGGAAGAAAGTAACAATCGTGCACAAAGCCAATGTCGTTCGCGCAACAGACGGCTTGTTCCTTGAGACTGCAAAAGAAGTTGCTGCACAATTCCCGACGATTCAGTTCGACGAAGGCAACATCGACGCCATGACCATGTGGCTGCTTAAGAACCCGAACAACTACGACGTCCTCGTAGCTCCGAACCTTTACGGCGACATCATCTCCGATCTCTGTGCCCAGATGGTCGGCGGCCTCGGTTTCGGTTGCTCAGGCAACATCGGCACAAAGCTCGGTGTGTTCGAACCTACTCACGGCTCGGCTCCCAAGTACACCGGCATGTACAAAGTTAACCCGATTGCAACGATTCTCGCAGCGAAGATGATGCTCGAATGGCTCGGTGAGAATGAAAAAGCCGCCGCCATTGAAAAAGCTACGGCCGAAGTAATCAAAGAGGGAAAAGTCAGGACCTACGACATGGGCGGCAGCAGCACTACTCTGGATATGGCAAATGCTATCGCAGCAAAAATTGCCTGATTATTGTTTTAAAAATTTTCGACAGGGGACAGTTTAACGGCTGTCCCTCTCTTTTTTGTGAAATATACATGGATTGCCGATGGGCTTAAAATTGTTGTCAGAACACCTTAACGGGATTGTTATACTGGAACCTGCCGTTTTCAGCGACGACAGGGGCTGTTTCATGGAAACATTCAAAGCTGCTGAATTCCGGGCTTTAGGGCTGCCTGTGGATTTCCTTCAGGATAACCACTCCATTTCCGGGAAGAATGTCCTTCGGGGCCTGCATTTCCAGTGGGACAAGCCTCAGGGTAAACTGATCCGCGTTACAGGTGGAAGAGCTTTTTTTGCTGAGTTGGACATCAGGCCCGGGTCTCCGACCCTTGGAAAGTGGTTCGGAATTGAATTGTCTGCCGGAAACAAGAAGATTATGTGGGTGCCGCCGGGATTTGCCAATGGATTCTGTGCCCTCGCCGATAATACTGAGGTACAGTACAAGTGTACTGCCGAATGGAATAAAAACGGCGAAGGTTCCATTCTCTGGAACGACCCCGAAGTGGCAATTGACTGGAATGTTCCCGACCCAATAGTATCCGCTAAGGACAAAGAAGGAATACGCCTTGCCGACTGGCTGGCAAGGAAGGAATCCGAATGCTTCAGGTATGATCTGATCAGGAGCAGAGTGTAATTATTTGTTGAATCCCTGGATTCATCACCAGGAAGAAAAAAAATATCCGGCCCGGGGCAATTGGCCTCAAGCCGGATATTTTTTCGGCGGGGTTAGAAGTTAAAACCTATGCCGCAGTTGACACCGAATTTTGGAACATACTGGAAATCTGTCCCGGTGTCGTATCCCAGTATCATTAATTCACCGTTTAATATGATGGAAATGTCGGATGAGACGGAATACTCGCCGCCAAGCTGCAAACTGGCAGTGCCTCCGTTGAAATTGTGAAGCACACCGACGCCAGCCTGGGTAAATATGCTGTATTCATCGAAGTTAATAATGTCGTATTTCAGGCCGGCAGAGAAATTAAGGTAGTCTTTCTCTGACCTGGTGGTGCAGATGCTGCCGAATTTGTCAACGTCTTCCCTGACCTGGTCGAATTTCTGGTCGGCAATTCCGATTACCAGTTTCATATCGCTATTGAAACTGTATGTAAGGTTCAGTCCATAGTTCTGGAACTTGTCCGCCAGGTTCTGTCCGGTTCCTGAGGCGTCTGAAGAGTACCAACTGCCCTTCAGTTCAAGGCCCCAGCCTTTCAATTCGGGGAATAAGCCCGGCAGGGGTTTGCTTTTACTGTAATCGGGAAGAATTTCATTGTCCGGATCCTGGACGGCAATGTCTAATCCTTCGCTGAAAGCCGCGCGGCTGTCGTTGATCTCTGTCCGGTTAATGCCGGCTGCCAGGTAATTGTCAGTATCTTTTGTTGCAGGTGTTTCTATGTTGACATCAGGAGTAGTGGTGGCGGGAGCGTTGTTGCGGACTGTGCGGTTTGTTCCGCTGTTGTGGCCGGCCTGGTTTTCAGTCGAAGCAAGTATGGCGGACTGTCCAGAATGGTTGTCGTTAGTGAACGGGGCAGCGATCTCAGAACTGCTCATGACAGGGTAATTGTTTCTTGTGTCGGCAGAAAGTATGTTTTTATCTTCGTTAAAGGCCGTAGTCTCCGGATTGACGACAAAGAGGACGAAAAAGAGGGAAGTAAGAGCCGCAGTAGTGATTCCGGCAATTATGCCCTGGAAATATTTCTTGAAGAACGGTATCTTTGCTGTTTGTGTAATGGAAGTGGGTGGAGTAAATCCCAACTGCGAGAAAACGGAAATGGTGGAGGCAGAAGTTGGGGCCATCCGGCTTAATCTGTTAGCAAAGGATTTATCTATCTCTATTGCGTCAATAAGTTCCTGCCTGAATTCCTCATTGCTGGAAAGAGCCATGAACAGCAGGTCCTGCTGCTGTTTGTCAAGACTGCCCTCCAGAAATTTGTGAATAAGCTCCGAGTAAAACATTACAACCCTCTATACTTAATTATTTATATACTCCCTTTAAATATGGCTGCATTACAGCCTTCAATTTCAGTTTGCCGGTGAAAACAAGGTATCGGGCCCTTGCTTCCGTTACCCCGAGCAGGTCTCCAATCTCCCTGTAGCGCAGGTCGTCAAAGTACCGTAGTACCAGCGCTTCTTTATATTCGGGTTCGATCAGGTCCAGGCCGGTGATGATCAGTTCGGACATTTCCCTGTCTTCGAGGCTGTATTCTGATGTTACCGGCAGGTCGAGATCTTCGATCGGGACAGTGACCTTCTTGTCTCTTTTCGCGTTCAGGCACAGGTTCCTGGCAATGGTAATCAGGAAACCTACGATGCTTCCGGAACCCCATTCGGACTGGGCGTGTTTGAAAAAGCGTACAAAAGTGTCCTGGAAGACATCTTCCGCCAGTTCCCTGTTGCCCAGTATCGTTCGGCAGTAGGCATTGACTTTCAGGCTGTAACGGTCATAGATCTCCGCGAAGGCAGTTTCTGCTTCCTTCCTGCTGCCGCGGAGCATCTCCAGCAGCTCTTTGTCTCCGTAATTTGACAGGTTCTTTCTCACAATACCAATTTTTTCCTATCTTTAATTCATTAAGATATACACTTTTCCAATTAAATTGTTAGAATATAACAAATTTTAATTAATTATAAAAGAAGAATTTAGTGCGAATTTACTGATATGTAAAGGTTTATCTTGACAACAGGTGCCGGCTATCGGGCTCTGCCTGCATCGCGCCAAGTAACCGCATTAAAACAAAAGGGATATGACGGCCGGGCTTGCGAAAGAATTGGAAACCCCCAAAATTATGAAATATGTTATTGCTCTTTTTAGTATATTGTATCCGATGAGGATTGGGTTTAACATAGTATTTGAAGACAATTGCTTCTATGATTACCAACCGGAGGAAAAAAGCCCGGAGGAACTCGTATTATTAATGCTCAGCGAAGCGTCGGGAAGGAGAGTAAACATGAAGAAGTACAGCGAGCGCGACATTGCCGCCTGCGCGCGCAGGCTGATCATGAAAGGAATGCTGAAGGGAACAGTCAGGGACAGGTATGATTGTACCTGGTCCCGGCTTACAAAAAAAGGATATATTTACTTGAATTCCCTTGAAATTTAAAAATAATTTGTAAATGATTTTAAGGAATTGCCGATTATCATTTTGAAAGTTGGTATTGTTATTGCTATTATGAAAGAGTGATGCTATTTGAAAATTGGTTTTTTTACATTTTAATTTGTTAAAAAAGTAATTTTTTATTATTATTATTTTTTAATGATTGGCAAAATATGAATTGATTGTTTAAGAATGTAAGTTAAGATATTAATAAACTCATTATTTCGAGGTTTTTATATGAAAAAACCATATATCCTGGTGGTTGACGATAACAGAATTACAACAAAGTTACTGAGAAGGTATCTTGAAGCGAACGGCTACGAAGCCTCCGAGTCATATGACGGTGTCGACTGCCTGGAGAAAGTAGAAGAACGCCATCCGGATGCTATTGTCCTTGACGTCATGATGCCCCGCTTAGACGGTTACGAAACTGTTAAACGGCTTAAAGCACAGGAAGCTACCAATCATATACCTGTCGTCATCGTTACTGCTTTGAATGATGTGGCTAACCAGATCAAATCGATTGAAGCCGGTGCCGACGACTTCCTGAGTAAACCAATCGAGGAAAAACTTCTCATTGCCAAAGTCAAACTGTTGTCTTCCCTGAACATTGAAAAGAAAAGGGCAGACATACTGGAAAACGTCATGAACAAAGTCATCAGCGGTTCGACCGACGTCAGCGGTAAGAGTGTAGGGCAGATACTCGAAGAGGAAGGCCTGTAAGTAGTACTTTCCCTGAAAAAAAACAAACAAGCTTGTTGATAATGATTTTTTATTATCAATGAGCTTTTTTTTATTTCCGATAAATTGTTAATTTAATGAATAAATATTAATAACTTTTAGGTGTACTATGAATATTGTAAAAAGAGTCCTGATTGTAATGACAATGGCAGCAACATTAACGCTCGGCCTGACAACATGCAGCTTCCTTAAGAGTGCCATCGACCAGGCAGCATCGCTGAAAAACCTCAAGTTCAAACTGGAAAACGTCAACGGTTTCAAACTCAACGGCGTCAACCTCAGCGACAAAAGCTCACTGAAAAGCTTCTCGCTTACAGACGGACTGGCCCTGACGAAGTGTTTTACAAGCAAAACTTTTCCGTCTGAATTTACACTTAATGTAGCAGCCCAGAATCCTAACACCGGAAGCAGCGGGACACAGAAATCAATACTTAAACTCCAGAATCTTGAATGGCAGCTCATCATCGATGGTGTTACCACCATCAACGGAGCGCTCGGGAACCCGGTCGATATACCGGCTTCAGGCCAGAGCACGATTATCCCTCTGAGGATGTCCATCGACCTTTACAAGTTCTTTGCTTCGAAAGGTTACGAAAATGTTGTTAACCTGGCTCTTGCCATCGGCGGTGTCAGCGGCAGTACTTCAAAGCTGAAACTTGTTGCAACCCCGACAGTGTCAACACCCGTGGGAGTAATGCTCAATCCCGGCCAGATCACTATCGTCGATACCCAGTTCAATTGATGATTGTTGCAGCGGCGGCAGAGGGTGGAAGGCCTCTGTTGCTTACCTGATTACGGCAAATTTCTTCAATTCAGACTCAAACCCGGATCCGTCCGGGTTTTTTGTTATTACCTTGAAGAGGTAAATACCGGAGTCCAGTACCTTCCCGCTGTCGTCCCTGCCGTCCCATTCGACGCCGCCGTTGCCGTCGGTTTCCGTCAGTTTCCTGAGGATTTCACCGTCGAGAGTCATGATATAGACTTCGGCATTCTTTGACAGGTTAGCAATGAATATCTCTGGCGCTTCACTCAGCTTTACAGGGTTAGGATAGATATAGGCCATGTTTGACGTGCTTTTGTAGAATACGAAGCCGATCGTATTGCCGGGGCCTGTGGCCATCTTCCTGCCGCTAAGAGCCTGAACGTTGCTGACAGTCAGCGTGTAATTCCTCCCAAGGGCTTCCAGTTTATATACCGGATCGAGGACAATAATGGCGACGGAAGGGTCGGAGCCTTGTGTAACGCTGAGGATTCTACCGCTTGGGCTGAGGCTGTAATTTGAAATATTCTCTGCCATATCTTTCACTGTACCTTCGGAATAGGTAAGTGCAAGCGTCTGGTTGTCGAGCACCTCGATGCGGGCAAGGTACAGTTCCTGTTCTTTTTCCGGCAGGCTGCCGACAGTAACACCCAGGAAGGCATCCTTAGACGGTGTCCTGTAGTAATCGGGGAATGAACCAACTTTAAGAAAATAATCACCTTGAGCAATATCTTCCAGAAAAGTAATGACAGCGCAGGTATCATTGACTGTGAGCGCTGTTACAGGCCTCAGGCTGACGGTACTGTCTTCATTGAACAGGACAAAGACAGTAGGCTCTATCGTGTTCGAAGGCAGTTTGCCGGAAAATGACACAGTTATTTCCTTTGGATTGGGACATGCAGCCGCAATGGGAGAAACAGGCCTGTGGGTATATACGGGAAGGAAGTAGGTTACTTCGCTTGTGTCTTTGCTGTTCAGGGCACGTACGATGAAATTGTATTCCCTGTTGTTTTCGAGGCCGCCGACAATGACTGATGTCCCTGAGCTTAAAGCTTCGGTTTGCCCGGTATTGTTGTCCAAAGCCCTGATTACTTCATATTGATCGGCTCCTTCAACTTTATTCCATTGAAGAAATGCCCTGTTCTCATCCAGAGCCCATCCATCGAATCCGGTGGGTGTACTCAGGCGCCCCCCCTGGTACTCTAAGAAGCGGGTCGATGTCCAGGTAGTTACGCCGATCTCCGCCATGCCGTTGCCGTCAAAGTCATTGACAATGGCTCCGGAAGTGTTTACCTGGGGATACCACCAAAAAGGAACGGCCTGTTTGGCGGCGCTGTCCCATTTGAATATGTAAAGGTCAGGGAATGTAGATATTATTATCTCGTCGCCGGGCAGGCCGTCAACATTGCCGCCTGCTACGCAGTTCTCGGTGGACTGGACTACTTTGACGTCCGGGAATTGCTCTTCCCAGAGTATATCGTATTTGTTATCGGCGGTAGATTTATACAGGCGGAAAGTCCAGATGACTTTGCCGGCGTTTGAGTACCCAAAGAGGATTTTCGAACCGAAGCTGCCGTGCAGCAATTCGTCAACGCCGTCGCCGTCGGCGTCCAATTTGCAGAGATACTGGTTACCGTAGGCGATTTCGTCGGGATTCTTCCAGGCCTGGACAAAACTGCTGCCGTCGTATTCATAAATGTACATATTGCCGCTTTCGTCGGCAATTGCAACATCGCTTCTGCCGTCGTTGTCGAAGTCCCCGCAAACAACCCCGGGACTTGTGCCGAGGGGATAGTATGCAGGATCCGGTTCAATGCGCCCAAGTTCGACATAGTTGCTATTCCTGTATGTCAGGACGTGAACTGCTGAGTCGGAGCTGGAAACGAGTTCGGGATAGCCGTCCCCGTCGATGTCGTACATACACTGTGCCCAGTAATTGCCGGTCTCGGCGTTTTTGTGGATGATGTTATTCAGGACAGATTTATTCTTCGAAGAATACTGGAATAAATAGCTTGTGCCGGAGACTTTGGCGAGAACCTCAGGTATGCCGTCCTTGTTCGAATCGCCGTAGCCGACAGGGATATATATGCTTGAGATCGAGTCCCTTTTAACAATCTTTCCGTCCTTATATGAATAGAGGGCCGTAGCCGACCAGTTGCCGAAGTATTTGTTGTTGGCAGCGAAAACTTTCGTGCCGTCGTTCATGAGGTCGGCAGTACCGTTAACGAAAGACGATGAAGAAATCGAATAGGGTTTTGCTGCGAATTTGTCCACGGGCATCGCCTCTGAGCTTCTGTTGAATTCGAAGGAATAGACTGCTGTGTCTCCTTCATTCCTGTATGCAACGGCGCGTGCTTCCATGTCGGTGTCGGCCGGTACTTCGTTGCCGAGCAGCAGGTAATGGAAGTTGTCGTAGTATTCATATTCCGAGGAGCGGAGGTAGTTGTCGCCGCTTCCTTTCTTCCTGTATTCCACATAGAAATTCGCCCTTTGGGTGGTAACTGCGCCGATCATCATCATTCGCCTGTCCTCATGCCACACGTTGCCTTTCTTTACGGAAATGAACTGTACAGGAGATGCCGGTGAAAATACCTCAATAAGAACACGGTCTTCGCAGGTACTTCCGTTCTTCAGCTTTGCCAGCAGCCTGATTGTGTAAGTTGTGTCTTTTTTGAAGGAGAGTGTTGCTGTGGCAAGCGTGGTGTCTGTGTACTGCCTTCCGGTTGCTGCTCTTAATGTGTCCCACTCACCGCCTGAGCTGTTTTCTGCCGGGTTGTTTCCCGGAGCCATCATCACAAGAAAGCTGTCGAGCAGGGGAGTAAGTACCGAGCCGGCAATAGTCAGTTTCTTTGTAACAGTTTTATTGAAAACGGCATCGTTGAGTGGTGAACTAATGTAAACGGCAGTCTTACCGACAGCGTCCAGGGCCTTGCCTGCGTCGATTATGCCGGAGCCAGTCAGGTAATCCCAGCCGGTCTTGTTGATGTCGAGAGCTGTAACCTTCATTACTCCTTCGATGGTTTCTTTCGTGAAACTCTTGTCTGCGGCAAGGAGAAGCGCTCCGACAGAAGCTGCGTAGGGAGCTGAAAATGATGTGCCGCTGACGCTCCTGTAACTGCTGTCGGGAGATGTTGTAAGGACAGAGACGCCAGGAGCCATGAAAGCCAGGTTGGGGCCGTAATTGCTCCTGAAGTATCTCCTGTTCTCCGAGTCGGTAGCTCCGACGGAGATGACTTCGGGATAGTCGGAAGGATAATGGGCCAGGTCCCAGCCGTTGTTGCCCGAAGACGCAAACATTACACAGCCAAGAGAGGCTGCGTACCTTATTGCGTCGTGCATGATGGCGGAGGCTGTGGCTTCGCCGAAACTGAAATTGAGCACTTTGGCTCCGTTCGAAGCGCAGTAAACAATAGCTCTTGCGATGTCGTCGGTTTCCCCGTTGCCGAAAACGTCGAACGCCCTTGCAGTGATGATCCTGGAGTCGTAGGCAAGGCCTGAGATGCCGGTCTTGTTGTTTCTCTCGGCGGCAATGACCCCGGCTACGAGTGTGCCGTGCGAGTTTTCATCGTCCGGTACGGGGTCCGGTTCGCTGTAATCGCCCATGTTTACAATTTCCTGGTCAACGAAGTCGAAGCCGATTACGTCGTCGATGAAACCGTTGCCGTCGTTGTCAACGCCGTCCAGGTCGCCGCCTTCCTGCTCGTCCCAGGGATCGAACCTGCCGTTGCCGTTCAGGTCTTCCTCAGTGTTTATTTGCAACTGGTTCACAAGGTCGGGATGGAGGTAGTCTATGCCGGTGTCGATGACACCGACGACAATCCCTTTGCCGGAAGATTTCTGCCATGCGTTCTCGGCGTTGACAGTTGCAAGAGCCCACTGGCTGCCGTATTTTTCATCATTGGGTTTTGTCGATTTATCGATTTGGAAGATATAGTTGGGTTCCACCGATTCGACGCGGAATGCTGTTTTCAATCGATCTGCCACAGCACTGGCGCCGATGCCTTCGGGGATGATTACTATCCTGTATTTATTGAGTTCTGCTTTCCATCCGCTTAACCCGTCAGTAATGATTTTCGACTTGCTGTATTTCCGGACGGCAGGTACTTCGTCGAAATCGAATACTTTTTTCAATTGCAACCCTTCGGACTGTATCTTTTCTATTGATTTAGTGTCCGGCAATTCCTTCAGTTTAACGATAAGGGAATTGTAATTGCGGGAAAACAGGATACCCGGAATGAGTACCGTAAGGAAACAGAAAACCTTAAATTTACCAATCATTAATAAGCCTGCTCAATTATCCATTTTAACTAAATTATCTGAGACATTAAAATAATTAAATTATTTTGAATAGCAGTAAATCAACCTTCAGGATCGTGCTGTTTGTATTATTAAACGTACCTGTTTGTGTCCTTGATTTCGTCATAATACCCGTCGATGCCGATTTCCCTGATCCTGTTGTTCATAGCAACCCAGCGTTTTTCTAAGTGTTCGTCGAAACCGCTGTCGCTGCAAGGGAATACATCGCACTGCGAGCAGAAGTCAATTCCTCTGTCCTTTGTACACTGCCTGACTTTGCAACGGCCGAAGAACCGGCAGGCATCGATACGGCATCCTCTGCATTTCGGTACAGAGAGGTATTGAAGAAAAACTTCAAAATCAGGGTATTTGTCGAAAACCGGTTCGTTCAGCAGGGTACTGAATCGTTCGGCGTAAGGGCTGAAGTTACCTAATTTCCCGATGAGCGCCTGGGCTGAACTTGCTATGGCGCCGCCTTCAAAGGCAAAACACAGGCTGCACCTGAGGCCGCAGGGAGCCATCTCGTTCAGTATTTGTTCCATATTATTCATGGAAGCTGTTCCTTATATTTATTCAAAGATGAGCTGATTGCAGGGAGTCATTTGCATGCTTTATTTCCGGTGCCACGCCGAACCGGTACAGTCTGACCCCGACAAAATCGTACTCCTTCAATAGACGGTAGCGGCTTTCAAGGAATTTTACAAGCGCTTCGTCCGGGATCCTGTGCCCGGCAACATACCACAGCTTTTCCAGGTGTTCCCGGCGTACGTAGCTCTCAACGGCCGAACTGTCGTCTGCCGAGCAGGCGTTCAAATCCACTCTCAGTGCCGATCCGAACCTTTCGAGGTACAGGTTGTAGAAAGCGTTACGCCAGGCACATCCGACGATGGCCGTGGTTTCGGGATCTTCACCATGAGCCGCCACTACCTCCATTGCTTCGCGGAATTGTTCGCGGTGGGGCTCAGAATAGTATTTATACCCGAAGATATTATGATATAAAATAAAGAAAACAATGGAGATTGCCAGGGAATACCTGATCTCTATCCTGAAAGGTAGAATTGTAACGCCGCGTGCAAGGAGAATGTAAGCAGCCGGCAGGATGATGATGAGGTTGCGTGGGGTAACGACGGGGTGTCCGGCGAAAGACTTAAGGATTGTAATTAGGGCAGGAACGAAGAGCCACAGCATTAATACGTAGTCGCTCCTGTATTTGCCGATAAAATGTATTATTCCGTTCCCGTTCTTTGCCGGTTTCCTGAAGGCACGGATGACGGCAAAGGCAATGAACAAAACCGCAATGGCAACGATAGCAGCCGAGTAACCGAAGAAATTATAAACTATTCTTCCTGGTGTCAGCAGGTCGGGCCTTTGGATGTGTATTGCCCCGAAGTTACTGTGGTTCCAGATCAATGGGATGAACGGCGAGTATAAAGCAATGATTACGGCATAGATAGCTATTACCCTTGCCCTTGTCCCTTTCTGCCTGAGGGAAAGGACAATCAACCACACCCCTTGCAGCCCGGTTAATAGTACTCCGAAGTAGTGGGTCTCAACGCAGAAAAGAGCAAAGAAAACATAGCCTGCGGCAAGCTTCAGTCCGATTTTCTCTCCTCTACTGACCTTTTCAATCATCAGGAGGAACAACCAAGTTGAAAAAACAGCTCCGAAAAGCAGGAGGCTGTAGGGGCGTACTTCCTGGCTGTACATCAGCGGGAAGTGAAAAACAGCGGTAAAAGCTGCGGCGATGAGGCCTTCTCTCGGGGAATAGAGCCTCGTCCCGGCCAGGTACATTCCGAGTATCGCCAGGGTACCTGCGAGAGCCGACAGGAAACGGAGGCTGAACTCGCTGTCACCTGCCATATTAATGATATAGTGTGTCAGGAAATAGTGTCCGGGGGGATGGACATCATAGTCAGCGATGAAGTCCATGATGTCGCTTTCGTTGTCGAAACGGGCAATTTCCCAGGTCGAAAGTTCATCGTTCGAAAGGGACTCTGTTCCCAGGTTGACGAAACGCAGGACTGCGCCCAGGGCGATAATTGCCGCTAAGAGATAGTATTTGGCTTTACTCATGTCCATTCCTGCCGTCCGTCATTTTGCCATTATGCCGACAAGCATGCCCTGCAGGACAGACAGAGTGTCTGTCGAAGAGCTTTTCAGGGTTTCGTCCGTGTCGGTCATTACTATGAAAGCATTTTCTATTTCTTCGACCGAGTATTTGTGAGAAGCGCTGATGTAGTCCTGGATGAAGAAAGGGGAGACTCCGAGGTAGGCTGCAATTGCGTATTTGTCGTGCATGTCCTGGGGTTTCTCCAGGAGTTTGTACAGCACGATGAAATAGCGTGCAAGCATTGTCATTATCAGCATTTCCTGGCGGTCTGCCGCCAGCATATTACGGAGTATCTCTATCGATCTGCCCAGGTTCCTCTGTCCGACTGCATTCTGGAGTTCAAATACGTTGTACTCCCTCGAAGCGCCGGTAATGAACTTCACTTCGTCGAGGCTGACGGACTCTTTGTCCTGTATGTGAATAAGCAGTTTCTCGATCTCGTTGTTGATCATCCTAATGTTTGGATTGACGTGGGCGGAGAGGAACTCCACAGCGTCTGAGTCGATGGATTTGCCCTGCGACCGGACTCTCTGTTCGATCCAGCGCGGAATTGCGGACTCATAAATCCTGGCGTATTCAACGAAGCTGTGTTTCTCGAATATGAGGTTATAGGGAAATTTGGCGGTTTTACCCTTTTTCCCCGTTTTCTGATCGGCGGGTTTTGCTGTTCCGAAGCCTTTCAGGCTTTCGTCCGAGGACTTCACAATGAGTAATGTTGTTTGTACCGGTGACTCCAGGTACCTGGCCATTGGCGATTTTTCCTGCCCCTTCTTCGTCGTGGCTCCGGAGAAAACCTTTTCGAAATGATTGACCACCACAACTCTTACGGGTGAGACGAAAGGATAGGTAGAGCAGCTTTGGACGATTCTCTCAGGGCTGACCAGGTCGCCGTCCAGGGTTTCGAAGTCGTAGGCGCAGGAGTCGTCTTTCAGGATGGCAGCCATCAGTGCGTCGTAATCCTCTTCGAGCAGGAAGTCTTCTTCTCCGAACATTAACAGCACGGGCGGGTAAGTACCCGATTTTATGATTTGCCTGATTGTATCATTCATCTTCTTTAAGTTTGAGTTTATTTATTCTTTCTTCTTCAATTTTGGCAAGGGCAGCAATGATCTTTTCTTTGTATATCTTGATGTCGCCGGTTTTCAGGATATAGTCGGTGATGTTCAGTTCCTTGAGTTTCAGCACAAGTTCAATATTCCCCATGGCAGTGCATGCTATTACGGGAATCTTGCTCGTCGCAGCAGACGAGCGTATTAGCTTCAGCGCCGAAAGGCCGTCCATCATCGGCATTTGCATATCCAGGAGAATCAGGTCGGGGATATTATGTTTCAAATATTCGAAAGCTTCCTTTGGGTTATTTGCAACAGCTACCTTCGTGCCAATTTCTTTACCGGCCAATTGTTTGAGAAGTTTGATGTAAACCATCTCATCATCGACAATCAGTACCGTAAATTTAGAGAAATCCATAACACTTCCAAATTGGTTCATTATTTCAAAACAAGTATTTTCTGGGGCATCTCACCGTTTTCGGCAAACCGTACCAGCGATCTGACCATTTCCTGCCTCAGTTCTTCACCACGGGCAGCAATAAGCAGCCCGTAAGATGTATAATAATCTTCGGCAAATATCATTCCGGGTTTAATCATATTTACAGGAACCCTTACTACTGTCATTGTTCCCATGTTCCGCCTTTCAGTGAGAATCATGTCTGTGAAGATGGCGACAACCTTTTTTTCGAAGAGTGTGCCCGATTTGCCGTGGAGGTAGTTCATTGCCCCGTTAAAGCGCGATTCGGTAGATTCGAAATAGGCGGAGGCGCTTGAAAACATGATTGGAGGCTTGCCGTTGTTGTTTTCGCGTTTCTGTTTGAAAACCATATTGTGAAAAGTATCGACAACAGAAATGATTGAAGCTCCGGGATGAATGGCGGCCCTTCCCAGGTTTTTGGGAAAGCCGGAGCCGTCAGGCTTCTCATGGTGCTGGCCGATGATCAGGCTGATATCTTTGAAGGCATGATGATTGTCGAGTAGCCGGCTTGCCAATTCAGGGTGCATCAGGTATTGACCGTACTGCTTGTCGTTCATCTCGTTGATTGTGAGTGAAGAGAGATGGTCGCTGAATCGGAGCTTACCCAGGTCGTGCAGCAATGCAGCGGTTTCAATCTCGAATACCTCATCGTCGTTCAGGCCGAGCGTCCTGGCGATCTGCGCCGACTTGCCGGCAACATATTTGGAATGGCTGCCGACGTAGTGTTTCTCGTTCATGGCAACGATCGAAGCCAGGATACCTATGGTCTGGTATATGTTACAGGCGAGGTTGTGGCTCAGCTCTTCGATGGTATTATGTAATTCTTCTGTCTCCATTCCCCAATCTATATCAGTTGTTTTTTTTATTGCAGCGTCGCATCAGCAAACGGCTTACTATGCGCCTATCGTTACCCTGTTAATTTTTTCTATATTAAAACCAAGGAACCTTCGGGCAATTTCAAAGAAAGAGCCGGAGGTATCCGTAAGATAAATACTGACATCCGAGTCTGTGCTGAAGCCGGTCCTGTCGTCGGCCAGTCCCCCGGTTTCCGCCAGCAGCCTGATGGCTGTTACGGTCGAATGTTCCCCCGAGTCGATCAGGCTGACACCCGGAAGAATGTCGGAGATCAACTGGCTGAGGAAGGGGTAATGGGTGCAGCCAAGAACGAGAGTGTCCACGCCTTCTTTCTTCAGGCTTTGCAGGTATTCCTCAGCGATTATCCTTGTGGCTTCGTGCCTGAGCAGTCCTTCTTCCACGAGTGGAACGAACAGTGGGCAGGCGACCGGGAAAATGCGAAGTTCTTTGTTCTTACTGAGATTATAAATCGCTTCGACGTAGGCATTGCTGTTAATTGTGGCTCTGGTACCGATGACACCAATCTTATTGTTCTGCGTTGCCCTGACGGCGGCGCCTGCTGCCGGCACGATCATGCCGATGACGGGTACTTTCGATATTTCCCTGATGGCGTCGAGAGCTACGGAAGAAGCTGTGTTGCATGCTACTACTATTAATTTCACGTCGTTTCCCAGAAGGAAACCGGTACATTCCCTCGAATACTGCCTGACAGTGTTGTCGGATTTGTTTCCGTAAGGAACGCGCGCAGTGTCTCCCAGGTAGATATATTTCTCGTTGGGAAGGAAGCGTACTAACTGCTTCAGTACGCTGATCCCGCCGATACCCGAATCGAAAACACCTATTGGCTTATCTTTCAACATTAACAATTGTAATATTTATAACTAATCCATTTTTTACAAATTTATACAACAATTTAAAATAAAATTAAATTTTAAGTCAAATATTAATCAAGTTTAATTAAATTTGTTTTTTATTTGAAAAATTAGTAACTGAATGAATAAACATGGGTATTTACCTGTCAGAATACATAGTATTTAGTATATAATATATGGAGTTATAATGGGGAAAATGAAAAAGATAGGAGTTATTACGAGCGGCGGCGATTGCGGTGGATTGAATGCCGTAATCAGAGGCGCTGCCAGGATGGCTCATCATCTCGACATTGAAATCTGCCTGATCCCAAACGGCTATGCCGGACTGTACAACCTTGTTAACCTCGATCCCCCGGTGATCGACTGGCAAAGGGCAGACAGGATTAGTTCCGACATTGCCGGTTCAGAGGCAGGCCATTCAAGAGTAAAGATTTCTAAGATAAAAGATCCCGACAAGTACGAAAAAATAAAGAAGGGCTTACAGCAACATAAGATCGACGGGCTTGTCATCGCCGGCGGCGACGACACCGGATCGGTTGTGGTTGACCTTGCCGGCAGGGGCATCAAATGTGTCCATGTGCCGAAAACGATGGACCTCGACCTGCAGACCTATTCTGTTGGCGGCGACTCGACCATCAACAGGATCAGCCAGTTTACTTCCGACCTGAGGACTACCGGCCTGACTCACAACCGGGCGCTCATCATCGAAGTGTTCGGAAGATACGCCGGGCACACGGCTTTCAGGGGCGGCATCGGCGCCGACGCCGACTGCATCCTCATCCCTGAGATACCGGTTGACTACGAGGAAGTCTATGCCCATTTCAAGAAGACATACCTCAACAGGCTGCTTTCGAGCGACGTCAAAGGTTCTACATACATCATCGTTGCAGCAGAAGGCGTGAAGAACAAAGATGGGAAATTCTTCGTCGATGAGAACTGGGGCAAGGACTCCTTCGGCCACCAGAGGCTTTCCGGCGCCGGCCAGTACATCAGGAACCAGCTCGAACACTACATGAAAGAAGACAACGACTGGAAGTCCATACTTACCGGCGAGGGTATCTTCGTTGAGGGGATTTACGAGTACCCCGAGATCAGGGAAATATCCCTGGGACACCTTGTCAGGGCCGGCGGTACGACAGCTTACGACGTGGCTTTCGGCAAACAGGGCGGTGGCGCTGCCGTACTGCTGCTGCACAATGATGTTTCAGGTGTTACCGTCGTCGGTGTCGAACACGAAGAAGTTTCCTATGTACCTACGGAAGAAGCCATCAAACAACGCTTCGTGGACATCAACGAAGTTGCTTTCTACGAAGCAATGGGTATCTGTTTCGGCAGGCCCCCGGTCGAGTTTGAACCGAACCTGATACAGCATAAGGGCATGGTTCACAGGTATATGTAGTAAATGAAAATATTAAGCTATTTCGAACGTTATAGTTCTCTGAAAATGCGGCTAACCGGTATGGCCGCATTTTGTTTATGTTGAATAATTGAATCCGGAATTGGATATGGATTATAAAGACTATTACAAAATACTTGGTGTTGACAAGAACGCATCGCAGGATGCCATAAAGAAAAAATACAGGGAGTTGGCGAACAAGTTCCATCCCGACAAGAATCCCGGCAATAAAGAGGCTGAGAACAGGTTCAAGGAGATCAGCGAAGCTTACGAAGTACTCAAAGACGCCGACAAAAGGAAAAGGTACGACAACCTCGGCAGTAACTGGGACCGCTACCGTCAGACCGGCAGCAGGCCGGGAGATTTTAACTGGTCCGAATGGTCCGGCCAGTCAGGGCAGACGGGCGACTTCGGAACGGGAAAGATGTCGGATTTCTTCGAACGTTTCTTCGGGGGCGGATTCGGACAGAAACGCAACTACCAGCAGGCGCCTAAACGCGGCGATGACTACCAGCTCAATGTTGACCTTACACTGGAAGAAGCATACAAGGGCGCTTCCAGGCTGCTTAATGTCAACGGCGAAAAGATGGACATCAAGTTCAAACCGGGCATTACTACGGGACAGACCCTGAAAATATCGGGCAAGGGATTGGCAGGCAGGAACGGCGGCCCCAACGGAGACCTGTTGATTACCGTCAATATTGAGCCTCACTCAAAATTTACACGCAACGGCGACGACCTGAATATGGAGATTACAATCGACCTGTTCAAGGCTTTGCTCGGCGGTTCGGTTACTCTGACGGCGCCGGGCGGAACCGTAAAGATCAAAATACAGCCGGAAACACAGCCCGGAAAGATACTGCGGCTCAAGGGCCAGGGTATGCCGAAATACCAGTCGCCTGACCAGAAGGGAGACCTTTATGTGAAGATTAACCTGAAACTGCCGGTCAATCTTAGCAATGAAGAAAAAGAGCTGTTCAAACAGATTAAGGCATTGAGGAAGAAAACTGCGTAACGGCGATGCATCCGGGGTACGGTGCCAGAAGGCTATTTACCGTTTCCCGGCGTTCCCTGCTCAGCGATGTCCGTCATTCTTGCCAGGCAGTCCGGACAGAGTTTCTCACCGTAGTCTCCATCGGGGTTGGAACGTATATATTCATGAATGTGTATCCATTTGTCGCGCCCCTGTCGGATCTTCATGCACGAAGTACAAATCGGCAGCAGGCTGTGGAGCAGCTTCAGTTCATGTCTCAGTTTTTCCAGTTCACTTCTTGTTAAATGGTATTCTTCTTCTGCGACGACCTGGGCAGTGATGTCTTCCACAATTCCTTCGTAGAAGATGGGTTCGTTGTTCCTGTCGCGAATGATCCAGGCGCTTTCCCTTACGTAAGCGTAGCTGCCGTCGGCACGCTTCCACTGGTATTGCCTCCCGAATATCCTTCCCTCTTTTTCGAGCTGTTTCTTGAACTGGGTCCTGTCTTCCATGAAATCGGCAGAAATATTAATGTTGTTATTTATCATGGATTCAATGGAGGGGAACTTCAGTATATTCAGCATTGTCTGGTTTGCCAGCAGTACCCTGCCTTCCGGGGTTGTCCTGTAGAACCCGACAGTCGCATTGTCAAAGATGCCTCTCAGGCGTTCTTCGTTTTCAATCAACGCCTTTTCCGTAAGTTTTCTTTCGCTGATATCCCACATATAGGAGCGGGTGCCGACAATGTTTTCATTGTCGCTGAGGGTAACGTTTTCGATTTCGAGATATATTGTTTCATTGCGTTTTGTCAGTCCTTTGAACTCATACCTGCTGGGGCAGGGCCGTCCGGCCATCCTGTCGGAATGATACTTCCTGACTTTTTCGAGGTCGTCCTCGTGCACCAGGTCGAATATTTTCATACGTGAAGCTTCATTCTGTGTGTAGCCGAAAACTTCGAGTAACTGGTTGTTAAAGTACTTAATGCTGCCTTCGGTGTCGTCGATGGTAATAACTATGCCGGCTTTTTCGACGATGTCCCTGAATTTCTCCTCGGACTCTTTCAGTGTCTGCTCTGTTTTCTTGCGTACGGCAATCTCTTTCTCCAGTTTTTCCATGTTTTCTTTAAGAGCCTGTTCAGCATGTTTCTTTTCAGTAATATCGCTGATGATGCCGTCGATGAACAGCAGGTTGCCGTTCTCGTCGAGTATCTGCCATGCTGTCTCGTAAACATAAATGGAACTGCCGTCATACCTTTCCCAGAGGCTTTCGGTGCCGATCAGCCTGCCTTCGTTCATTATCCTGTCCTTGAAGTCGGGTACGGAATAGTGTGGGAAATAGCGGCTGGACATGTCCTGTTGGAAGACTATCTCGAAAAAAGGGTATTTCATCATTTTCAGAAGGGCAGGGTTAACCATGACAATGGAACCTTCGGGAGTAATTCTGTAAAACCCGATGGATGCGTACTCGAAGATGATCCGCAGGCGCGATTCGAGTTCTTTAAGAGATTTGGACTGCATGGCTTTGTCGGTTTCGATCTCCATCCTGATGCCGGTTTCGATTTTCAGCCTTTGCTGAAGGTCGCGGAGGAAGCTGATGGCAACGGCAGCGACGATACAAATCACAACACTGACGACAAGCGGAGTAATCTCCAGTTGTGCCGGGTCAGACCAATCATGCCTGAGGTATTGAATGAACAGGGTTATTGCCGGAGACAGTGCAATAACAGGAACGCCACCCTTAAAACCGAAGAAAGAACTTGCTGCGACGGCCGGAAGGATGAGGAACATATAGGCTTCGTTGCCGATATAATCATAGAGTAAAACAGTGGCGGCACAATAGCATACAATGGACAGTAATGTCAGCATGAAACGCAGCTTGAATCCCAGGTTGAAGAAAAGTGAACCGAGTACTTCAGTTTTATTGGTATTTGCCATCTTATATACTCTAATTATTTACCAAATATGCAAAATAAGAAAAAAAGAACAGCTGTGAAAGATTATTTAGAGTAAGAGACATACATTTTTATATGAATTTTCAATAAATTCATTCACATTTTTTGGTTTTCCTCGGTTTGTTTAGTAACTTGTAATCTGATATAAGATTAATAAATGAGAATTGAAGCAAACAATTAGATGACGAAAGTTGTATGAGAAAAAATTCCATTAGTATAGCATTCATAATATTTATTTCGCTATTCATGACCGCCTGTGAAGAAGATAAAGAAAGTGCGCCGATCATAGGAACAGGAGCTAAGATCGAGAGTCTGTCGGTAAAAGAGTTCCGCGAAGGAGACACGCTTGTAATTAAAGGCAAAGGTTTCGGCTTCGAACGGGGTTCAAAAGAAGTCGATTTCAGCGGGGTACAGGTCGAAGAAGAAGGCTATATTGACTGGAATGACAGCCGGATTGTCGTGGTTGTTCCCGAAGGTGTAGAGCAGGGATCAGTTTTTGTTAACTCGCGCATTAGCAATGAATATGAATATGACGTAAACCAGGGATTTTTCAAGTGGTTCATAGATACTTTTGTCCAGGTTTCATTATTAATCACCCTGGTCTATGTGTACCTGAGGATTAACAAATTGTGGAAACGTAAACATGACCGGGAAGTTGCAGAGTCCGTGTCGCTGATAGGTATGTTTATTTATCTCGGCAACTGCATCCTTTGGGTAGTGTATTACGGATTCGTTAATATTGATATGAAAAGCCTTATGGATACCGCTATTTATATCTTCGAAGGCTCCATCATCTTCCTCATCGGCACCGGCATTTTCGTCAAGGGCCAAAGGCAGTTCCGGCTATGGACTTTGACAAAGCGCGCTTTGAAGATTGAACGTTCAGAAGCCGACTATCTGTTGAAAAAGTTCTTCAAACCCAAAAACGCCGATAAAATAATTGACATATTGCACCAGCTTGCCATGATCGACGAGAACCTGGACCCCAAAGAACAGGAACTCATCGAAGCATTCGCCAAAGAATGGAACATTGATTATTCTGCCGAGAGGTTCAACAAATCGAGGGTACGCGGCAAAGAAAACAACTATATCAGGCTGCGCAATTCTCTTCAGGATTACCTGAGCTATGACCCGCCCCAGGAACAGGTCGGCCAGCTCAGGGACATGATGACTGCCCTGATTAATGCCGACGACGTCGTTACTTCCGAAGAAGAACTCATCAATTCTGAACTGATGGGCATTATCAGCGAGTATCTTGAAGAAAAGAAACAGAATCTCTACCATGTACTTATCGTTCCACAGCAGCCCGAACATGAGCTGATCATCAAAGAAACTTTCCCTGACGCCATGAAGCTGGAGATTTCCGGCGGCGTCGCCTATTCCATCGGTTCCTATTACTCTTACAAATATGCGGATATGATCTGCAGGGAACGGCGTAAGATCAATATGTTCACGATTGTCCACTCTACCGAACTGGAGAATCTCTTTTATACTCCCAACTGAGATTACTAACAATAAAATAGAAATCAGAGCTGTTCGTTCAGAAATCGGTTATTATTCAATGAAGGAATGTGTGGTTATGTCTTTGTTTGTACGAATGATAGTTCTTTTTGCCCTGTGCGTGGAATTGGACGGACAGCCAGGCCCGGCACAGGCCGACGATAGAGTCGTATTCTCGAACAGAATGTTTTCTGTCTCACTCCCGTCCAAGTACTTCGAAGGAGCGGCCCTAAAAGATTCGTTGAAATTCATCCTTAAGCCTGACGGGGAACAGTTCCCGACTTTCTTCAACGGAGCCCCAGTCGGTTTTATCATCATTGCTGACACTTTCTACGCTTCGAACCTGAAGAATGCTGTGGAAAGAACCATTGCAGCCTACAACGTTCTGCCCGACAAATTCTTCTTCGATGCGAAGAATCTGACCGAAGAAGAGCTTAAAGAAGTACCGGAATTTTCACTCAGGAGATTCTTCGACCCTGTTACTACAGACGCAAAGAGCAAAGACGGCGTCAAGTTCACTGTCGTCAGTTCCAGGAACTATGATAAACGGGAAAGACTCTTTGTTACACGGTACGACGTGGTAAGTTTTAACAAAAACCTGCAAAAGGCTGCTTGCTTAACACTGATGCTCAAGCATTACGACAAAACCTTCGGTATCGAGAAAATATTCAAATTCAAAGAATATGCCGATTCGGTTATTAGCGGATTTTTTCCAAAAGAGAAATAGAAGAAGATATAAAAAAAACAGGGCTGTACTTTCTTGTGCAGCCCTGTTCCTTTATGAAACAAAGACATTAGCCGTTATATTTCTATTCTCCGCATTTGATCTCCGGTATCTTTGCCAGCCACTCATTCCATTTAACAAGCTGTTCATCAGTTAATACCGAACCGATCTTATCAAGCAGCGTTTTACGGCAGAGCTTCATTGCTTCACATGCTATTTCTCTCTGCGGATTATTCTTCAGTGCTTCGCGCGCCTGTGCATTCAGGGCTTTCAATTGGGTCAAAGCCTGTTCCCTTGTGATTTCACCATTTTTCCAGGCAGCAACGACGGTTCTTCTCTGCTCGTTGAACGGAGCAAGTATCTCCTTTTCTGAAGCACGCAGATCGACGACGGCTTCCCTCGTGCACTGCCTGAAGTCCACCAGGAAGGTCTTTACCTGTGCTTTCTGGTCTTCTGTCAGGTCGAGGGCACGAAGTATCCGTGCAAGAGGCAGGAAGTTCCTTTTGTCTCTGAATTCTGCCGTACCATAAACCGAAGGATTGTCGCAGAAACGGTAATCGTCGGTCTCTTCCACCAGGGTAATGGGTTCTTCGAGCGAAGCTTCGGTAATCTCGCCGGCAGCATTGTCAGGTTCCGGAGCCATCCATATTGCTTCCTCGTATGTACTGTTGTCGCTCGATACGGAATCATCGCTGCAGGAATACAATCCAAGGGCAGTAACCAATGCCAGAATGGCGACCAAAGAAAATCTGTAATATTTCATCTAAACCTCCCGAATTCAAAAAAATCACATCTACATTTTTCTTCTTTGACACACAAGTGAAAAAAAAGGTTTAAACAATTTTTCAATTAAAATTTTGTCAGAAGAAATAATTCAGTCTTCAGCTTCAATTTCATCGGGGGCAGCAAGCTCGTCGCAGGATTTGCAGTTAATCAGCCTGATAATATAATTATTGGTAAGCAGGTAGTACATCAGCGCTTTTTCAGAGAACCGGGCCTGGGCTGTTCTTTTCGGGGAGAGATCGCCGCGTTTTCCGGGCAGGCGAATGAATTTGCAGACGATTTTCAGGCTGAAGCTGTCAGCGTCTCTTGTTTTTGAGATGGTCCAGTGGAAAGTTTCGGGGACCGGGACAGTAATTATCGAATCGGAACTTATCGTCTTGATTTTCAACCTGCATTGGCTGTTAAGGAAGCGCGCGATCTTATTTGTAATCCCGGCTTCTCCTTTGAGCGGGAATCTTTGTTTCATGTTGACGGCCCTGACTTTGCCGATGTACGACAGGTCTTCTCGGGTGTAACCCGAGCAGCAGGCCGACAGTAAGACCATCATTACCAGCAGGTAAGCCTTTCTTTTCATGATCATGCAATCATAGTTTGTAAATAATTCCATATTTTTACAAATATATGACAATTGAAGAAGGTAAAAATTTGAAATCCACCAAATGATTTTTTATGCCGTTTACCAATTAGATGTCATTCCAAAAAGAAAAAGAGCGATAGTTTGCCACGATGCGCCAAATAGGAGATTGTAGTCTTATTTTGAAAGAAAATATTAAATCGACAAATAATTTGCAAAACTTTAGAAAAAAATTATTTTTTTTTAATTATTTTTTATAAATTGAATTTTGATAAATTAGCAACGCTTGTTGTAACGTGCTTTTTATGGATTTTTTCAGTAAAAATTTCCAATCATGGTAAAAGCATGTTAACAAATCGGTTAAGTGGTTTATCACTGAATTTGAGAAGCTGGAAACGATGGCCCGGCTGAAAAAATTGAAATAATTTTTTTTAATAATAATGGGCGCTGCATATGAAGTTTTCTGAAATTTGTAAAAACAATCTCCTCAAAGCACAGGAAGAGTCCAAGGCTTTGAATCACATGAAAGTGGAACCTGAACACATCATCTGGGTTGAACTTCTGATCAACCAGGCAAAACTTCAGGATTACCTTGACACAAAAGACATTTCCAAGGCAACAGTACAAGGCTTGCTCAAAGAGCGCATGAAAAGCCTGCCGAGGCTCGCCACTACTGAAACGAGAGCTGCTTCCGACCGTATGAAGGGTGTGTTTGCCAAAGCCGAAAAAGACCACGAAACAATCGACTGGCACCACCTCGTACTGGCTTCACTCGAAATCGAGAAAGACCCGCTGGCAGACCTGATCTGGGACGCTGCCATTACACCCTATGAATACCGCGACTTCATCTCCGGCGAAGAAAAGATTTCCGCTGTACGTGAAACAACGATCGGCGATTCGGTAAAAGAGGATGTACTCTCAAAATACTGCATCGACCTCATCAAACAGGCAGAGTCCGGCAAACTGACACCGGTAATCGGCAGGCAGAAAGAAATACGCCAGATTACCACCATCCTCTCACAGAAAATGACTAACAACCCGATCCTCATCGGCGATCCGGGTGTCGGTAAAACACAGATCGTCGAAGGCCTGGCGCTGAAGATATTCAACAAGGAAGCAGGGCCCATCCTCGACGGCAAGAGAATCCTTTCGCTCGACGTAGGCTTGCTGCTCGCAGGAGCCAACTACCGCGGTGAGTTTGAAGAAAGGCTCAAAACAATCATCAGCGAACTTGCAAAAGCAAAAGGCGAGGTCATCCTCTTCATCGACGAAATACATACGTTGATGGGCGCAGGACAGACATCCGGAGCGCTCGACGCTGCCAACCTCATCAAACCGCCGCTTGCAAGGGGCGAACTGTGGGTAATCGGCGCCACAACCTACGCAGAATACAGGAAACATATTGAAAAAGACCCGGCGTTCTCCCGCCGTTTTGTTCGCATCAACGTCCCCGAACCGACAAACGATGAAACATTCCAGATACTCCAGGGCGTGCGCGAAAGGTTCAGGGCACATCACAATATACCCATCGAAGACGAACAGTTGAAGACAATCGTAACCCTTTCGGGCAAATATATCGGTGACAACCAGTTCCCGGCTAAAGCCATCCAGATGCTGGACAACGTGCTTGCCAGGGTAAGGATTGCCCAGGTACTCAATGAAATCGAAGAAGCAAAGGTAACGGATATGCAGGTAGCCGAAGCCATCGGCGACAAAACCGACATTCCCGTCCACAAGATATTCCAGGACGAATCGAAACGCCTGCTCGATCTCGAGAAAACACTCGGCGTCAACATCGTAGGCCAGGACAAGGCCATAGGTGTCGTTGCCGACAGGCTCCGCATGATGTCCCTTCCTTTCAGGGACAGCAACAAACCACGTGGTGTCTTCCTGTTCATCGGGCCTTCGGGCATAGGTAAAACAGAGCTTGCCAAGCGTATTGCAGACGAGTTGTACGCCAGCACCAAACAGCTGCTCAGAATCGACATGTCGGAATTCTCAGACGACCATTCTTCCAAGAGGCTTACCGGAGCTGACCCCGGCCTCGTAGGCTATGAAGAGGGCGGCGTCCTTACTGAAGCCATCCGCCGCAGGCCCTATTCATTAGTACTGCTCGACGAGGTTGACAAAGCACACAAGAAAGTGCTCCAGTTGTTCCTCCAGGTCTTCGACGACGGCAGGCTCACAGACAACCAGGGCAACACCATCAATTTCTCCAATACGGTGTTCATACTGACGTCCAACCACGGCTACTCCGGTTTCAGCGACACAATGACACTGAGCCGTGAAGAACTGGCCGAAAGAGCCGTCAACCAGCTCAAGACACACATAGGCCCCGAGTTCATCAAACGTATAGATGAGATTGTGATTTTCGACTTCCTCGAGAAAGAACACGTCGATGAGATCATCAACAGGAAAATTGCCGCCTATGAGAAATCCTTCTCCAATGCTCCCGGAGCAAAAGAACTGAAGATAGAAATTGCAGACGACGCAAGGCAGTTAATAAAAGACAACGGCTACGAAAGAGAATTCGGCGCCAGGTCCATAATCAATTATATCGACACGACAATTGCCAGCAAGATCTCGGTTGCCATCCTCAACAAACGTCAGGAAACCGGCGGCATGTTCTATCCGGAAAAACTTACAATCAAGGCCGACGGCCCTGAATTGGAAATTGAACTGAATTAACAATAAAGAATAAAACTTTATTAAACTGTTTTTTTTTAATAACTATTCGGAGTAATAATGGGAAAAGTACTCGATGTTGACAAAGCCAGACGAATACTGCCGGCAAACGCTGTGCCGGGAGTAGCCGAACTGAACAGCAACTTTACAATGTACGTTGCAGAAGTGAACCCCGATACCGCAGGCGACGACACAGCCCCGGTAGATGCAGGCTCGGTAGCGGAAGTAGCCGAAAAATTCAAACCAAAGGTTGACTTTGCAATCAAGAAACTCAACAATCTCGGAGCCGAGAAGGTTGAGGAAGAAACAGTTTCCGCAACAATGCATTACGGCGAACAGCCAAAAGAGATCATGAACGATTTCGGCAGCGAAAACCTGATCGTTAAGACCAGGACAGGCACAGGCGAAAGAGTACTTCTCGACCAGCAGCTCGATTACCTTGCCCTCGAAGACCTGGAAGAAAGACTTAGGGACGAGAAATTCGCGCAGTTGTTCCAGAGTGACAAAGAAGGCATGATCGCCGCATTGGAACAGGAAATCGAAAGAGTTAAGAAATTGGGCGAAGAAGCAGATTTCGACTCTTTAATGTAAAATTGAATGTAAATGGTTCTCTTTTTAATAAACTAATCAGGAGGCTACTATGCCAATGCCAAAAGCCGTCACAATCGACGGAAACGAAATCGATGAAGTACAGGGTGTGAATATCGTAATTGAAACTCCTGTCGGTCCCCGCGGCGATTATGAAGGACGTACCCATGCTGCGACAGTCAAGGTTTTCAGAAGAGCCAGGAATACTCCCAAAGAAAAGCTTTTCAAGGCAGCAACCAATGAAGACGGTCGCCTTAACATCATCTCTGCCCAGATTACTCTTCAGGATGCGGGAATGGCTGACACCTATGTCTTTTCTCTCCAGCAGTGCTACATCCATGACTGGACCTTCCAACAGCCCGAAGACGACGATATGCTGTTCGAAACAATTACTCTCAAAGTCGGCAATATGAGTATCAATGCAGGCGGCAGCTCCAAATCGTTCATTATGCCCGAATTCAATCTGGCTGCCGGTAAATAATTGTTGCCAATGATGGCATTGAAAGCTTATTATGTCTGAGAAAAAAAGCTTATTTAAAATAACAGGAGAATAAATAATGATTAAGAATTATTCAATTACACTGGACGGTAAGACAATATCGAACGTCCGTGAAGTTACAGTTCAGGTTGAAACACCTTCCGACGCAAGAGGCGTTTTCCGCGAACCAACCCAGGCCGTAACCATTACTGTTGTACGCGACGCCAGCCATGTCGGTACCGTCGAACTGTTCGGACTTGCTACCAACGAAGACGGTAGAAAATATATCATTCCGAGCGGTACCCTCGAGTTCATCGGCGACACAGCAGCCGACAACTATTCCTTCGAAATCAAAAGAGCGTTCATCTCCCGCTGGGAGATCGACAATCCCACTTCACCCAATGCACCTACGCGCGAAACCGTAGAACTCAAATGCGGTAGCCTTACTTTCAATGCTGGTGGCGGAGCTGCCAATTTTGATCTGAAAAATTTCAAATAATAATTAATGAATATTATCAATTAATCATCAAAAGTCAATATGGCAGAAGAAGAAAAAACCAAACTCAAGCAAGAAGCCAAGGCCGCTGTTCCTTTCAAGGAACTCGCCAAGGTTCTTCCTCCTAAAACTGGAGCGCTTATTGCCGAAGGAACCATGGTTAAACTGTTCCCCGGCGCCAAAGACATACCCGACGACAATGAGTCCAAAGCCAAGGAAGTGTTGTCAAGGCCCCTGAAGATCACCAAGTCCGAAGCCGACGTTAACGTAGCCTATGCATATATCCGCAGGCTCGAAGTAATGAAGCAGATGCTCGAAGGAGCAAAGGACTTCGGCTCTTTGCGCAAGACAACAAAAGAAAGAAGAGAGAAAGTTGCCGAAGTGTTCCGCGAGAACATGAGCAATATCTTCGCAAAACAGCGCAACCTTGAAAAAACATACCGCGAGATCGACACCTTCTTCTACGAAGCAGCGCTTAACCCGGGTGAAAAAGTGGACTATATCTCGTTCGTCAATGCCCATCCCGACAAACACTTCAGCGCACTGACAGACGCCGAAACCGGCCTGGCAGCACACCTGCCCAACAGGGAAAACTTCGACATGAAGAGCCTCGTTGGCCTCATCTGTATGCCCGACTGGCCCGGCAGCGAAGCCAAGCTTGTCAAATACGGCGAAATGGCACAACACTTTGCCGCTCACCTGTTTGCCGGCTTCCCCGAAATGGACCTTAAAGAAGCCCACGAAATGTTCGACGTCGGCGGCGACCTCGCCGAACTGAAATCGCAGGACAGGGTAAAGCAGCACATCTCCGTCGTTGCCAACCCACTCAGGCTGCGCAGGGCTAACCAGTTCGAAAAAGACCTCGGCGACTTCTACGTCAACCCTACCGGCATCCTTTCCGGCAAGGTTTATAAGGGCGACATCAAAGAAGGCATCCACATTGCTCAGGCAAACAAACCCCATGCAGTCAGCCTGCCCACTCCCGACGGTTCACCGCTCGAAATGAAATGGGACATCCGCGGCGCCCAGCAGATGAAGTTCAACAAAGCCCTCATTCCGCTGTCCTATTACGAAGGCATAGTGTTCTGGGGCGTCGATACCCTGTACGCCGCTTCCGGCCAGGGCGACGAAGGCATGGACCAGTACACCGTAAAACGCTGCGACGAGTATATCTCCAAAGTTGTACTGCACTTCCTCAACGGCCAGACTTTCGTTCCGAACGAGACTGCAAGCCGCGACAGGATCAACGCTGCAATTTCGAAGTTCCTTATGAACAACACCGGCGGCCCAGCTAAAATGCTCGAATACGGCAAAGTGGACGCTGTCGAACCCGTAAGGAATCCCGACGGCTCAATCAACAACCAGGCCATCGACATTCGCGTGTCCGTCAAATACAAGAACGCCGTACGCCAGTTGAACCTTTACCTCGTTTCCGACGACCAGAACGGCTGGAAAGAAGGTAAATAATATACTTAAATATTGGGACGCCCCTTCTGCGGGCGTCCCGTTTATTAATTTATTATCGGTAGTATTATGGATTTACCAAATGTATCCGCTGTAACGGCCAAAGTAAAAATTGACGGCGAAGAGATGAAAAATGAAAATTTATCTGGTGTACACATCAGGCAGAAATTGTTTGAACCGTTGCTTATAGAGGTCGATTTCCAATATTCCGGCCAGGTACAATCGGAAATTCTGTCAGATATTAATAAATATCTTGGCAAAAAAATAGAAATTGTATTTTTTGACTATTTGGAGAACAAAGACATATCCGGAAAGTATCAAGGAGATATTACCGGTATTAAAGCTAATGACAACCAGATAAGGTTAATAGGCCATTCAAAGGACTATGTGATGACTACCGGTAAAAAAATGGTTTCATATAAAAATATGAACATCGATGATATGGCCAAAAGGGTTTTTAATAATAACGGCCTTTCAGGGCAATTGGATTCCTGTCCGGGTGACAACTCGACTTTTGACTATTTCCAGCAGTATCTGGAAACTGACTATGATTTTATCCTGAGGCTTGCCTGTATTAATGGCGCTATGTTCTTCCACGACGGTGAACAATTCAATTATGTATATGAATTAGGAAAAAATTCCTATGATTCAGTTCCTGTTGAGGGGTTCGAAATTGGCTGCAGCCTTGAAAACCACAAGGTATCCGCTTTTCTTTACAATCCGGAGAATCATAAACAACCTGTAAATTCCATGGGTAAAGTCGAAGACAACAGTGACGATTTGCAAACAAAGACACGAAGCGTCTCTAATACCTATTTTGGAGACATAAAAGACCAATATATTGCCGGATTCCTTAAACAGCAAGGCCAGTCAGACCTGTACGCGAAAGTAATATCAAGAAATAAAGATTCCAAGCGGGTAAGGTTTACAGGAAAAGTTCACCATCCAAAAATAAAAATTGGCGATGTTATTGTTCCTGAAGACACTATCTACAATGAAGAAATAGTAATTATAGAAATGGAAACATATCTCGACGCCAATCAGTTCGATTCGAGTTTTATTGCTGTTCCTAAGGGGCTGACAGTCGCTCCCGACATAAAAGAAGAAGAATTCTACAAAACAATGGTCCAACCGGCTACTGTTACCAATGTCAAGGATACTGAAGCCATGGGCAGGGTAAAAGTCAAATACCTTTGGGATGACCAGCAGGAATCCTTTTGGTGCCGCATTGCCAATTCGACTGCCGGCAAAGAAAGAGGTACTCATTATATACCACAGGTTAACGACCAGGTACTCATTGCCTTCGAATATGGCGACCCTTCAAAGCCAATCGTCATCGGTTCACTTTACCACAGCGAATCAAAACCCTATTTTAATAAGAATGACGGCCTTGACGCCGACACCTACGCTGAAAACCTCATCCTGAAAACTCCCAACGGTTCTGTCATCAGGGTTTGGGACAAAAAGAGCGAAGAAGAAATCATCATCGCACTGAAAGAAAACGGCGAAAAAGCTTCCGGCTCCGTAAAACTGAAAATGGATGGAGAAAATAATGCTGTAATCACCATCGAAGCCCCGGACGGTATAATCAATTTCAAATCGAAAGACCTTAACATCGAGACAACAGGGAAAATCAACGTTAAAGCAAAAGACGCCATCGACGTTCAAACCGAAAAAACCGTCGATGTCAAGGCCAATGACAAAATTACCGTGAAAACAGCTAAAGACATGTCTTTGGAAGCCACCGGCAATATCGCCGGAAAAGCAACCGGGAAAATTGAACTTACCGCCACACAGGACGCCAAGCTTGCCGGTTTGAATGTAAATGTTAACGCCAACGTCGGCTTGACGGTGAAAGGAAACGCCACTGCCGAACTGAGCTCTCCCGGCCAAACAACGGTTAAAGGCCTGATGGTTATGATTAATTGATAATTCAAAATATATTTAATACTGCTCTATGATGAAAAAAAGAGAAATAATTCACAGGAATATAAAGTATTTATCAATAATACTCCTCTCCGTTTTCGTACTTCACGGCTGCTTTCTTTTCGGCGGAAAAAAAGAGATGATTACAGTCAGGATGGTACCAAAGGAAACCAAGGGTAAAAAAGACTCCATTGCCCATGAATGCTATGAGATCAGGCGTTTCATGTGGGCAAGAAATGTAGGCGGCAGCCTGAACGACGCTACCAGCGGCATCTGCGTTGACGCTGCGGGCAATGTCTATGTAACCGGCTCATTCTCCGGCAAAGCCGACCTCAGCAAAGAGGAAAAAGCCGTCAGCGCCGGGCAGGAAGACCTCTTCCTGATGAAGTATGACCGTGAAGGCGTACTGGTGTGGAGCAGGCAGATCGGCTCAACGCCGAAAGAAGCCGGGGCTTCCATTTGCCTCGACAGCCTCGGCCACGTTTTTGTCTGTGGCATGTGGGGAGGCGACGAGACAGACTCCAAGTCCGGAATTGCTTCGTCGGTTACGAGCCGTGTTTACATTGCCAAATTCGACACTTCCAACGGCAAGACCATGTGGTACAAAAGTACCAGCGGTGGTGGAAAAGACGCCGGCTACGGCATCTGTGCCGACAAAGAAGGCAACATCTATGTCACCGGCGGCTTCCAGGGCAGCATCAGCTTTGGCGGCCACAGCCTGTCTTCAAGGGGCAGCAGCGATGTTTTCATTGTTAAGTACAACGGCGAGGGCAAGTCCCTCTGGGCAAAAAGGGCCGGAGGCGAAGGCCTCGACGCCGGTACGTCCATCGCTCTCGATGTTCAGGGCAATCCCGTGATTGCCGGCTTCTTCCAGGGTAAAAGCAGTTTCGGCGACATCCAAATAAAAAGCACAGGATATTGTGACATTTTTACAGCAAAATATACTCCACAGGGAGAAACACTTTGGGCTAAACAAGCCGGAAGCCCCACTGCCGATGACTATGGATACGGAATCGCTACCGACCTTTCCGGCAATGTATATATTACAGGTATGACATCGGGGGAATCGGCGTTCGATTTCATTAAACTCAGGAATACAGGCAATTTCGATATATTTATTGCCAAGTACGGGCCTGACGGCCAGTTGTACTGGGTTACACAAGCCGGCGGCAAAACGGCAGACGCTGCCTACAGCATTGCTGCCACCGCTGACGGCTGCCTCTACCTGACAGGCTACTTCACCGACAACGCACAGTTCGACACAATTACTGTTCCGGGCCTGGGGCCTAACAACGAGAATATCTTCATTGCAAAATATACGCAGAACGGAAAGGTCGTCTGGGTGTTCCCGGCCGGCGGCAGTAGAAAAGATTACGGTTTCTCCGTTGCAGGCGGCACTGTCGGCAACGCCTACGTAACAGGCTATTTTACAGGTGAATCCGGGTTCGGCGACATTTCGCTGGCAACAAGCACCAGAAGCATATTCGTTACCAATGTCAGGGAATATGATTCGTGCCTTACCAAAGTCTATGAAGTAGATGACATAAAGATTGATTCTGTTGTACAGCGCGACACGGTTTTAATTGATGATTAAGGCAGGAGAACACAGATGGCAGTATTGAGGCTTCCTTTCAGCATTACTGATAGCGGATTTTTTGAACGTGCAAAAAACAACGATGAATATATGCTTACACGGCTCAGGGTCTTTGTCCTCTCAGGAGCCGGCAAATACCTTGTCCTGCCTTCTCCGGGCATCTCGGTACTCTGGCATCAACTGATTACCATCGGCCCTACGGCAAAGCTCAGGAGCAAGAGCATTTTCCCTGACAATGAGAGGCAGAAGATGGAATACACCATCAGGGACGAAGCCAACCTGTGGCTTAAGGAAAGCGGCAACTCAATCAGGCGGGTTGAAATAATCGGCGACGACAGTACGGCAAACGGTATTAAATTTGTTACGGACGAATTCGAATTCATCTTTTCCTTCATCTTTGTGTTGCCCGGCGAGGCGCTTCACCGCAATGCCATCGGCAACTGGAATATTATGGAGAAAGTTAATGTCATTTATTGATCTCAGAACACGGTTCATTGAAAATTACAGGGGCGACATCAAAGACCCCATTTTGAATATGTTACTCGATACCATCGATGTCTATCTTAACGATGTACAGGAAAAGCTGTTGTTCTCTGCCTATTCCTATTGGAATAACGACAAAGAGCTTCCGGACTCCTTCTTCGAAGTATTGAGGCGGAACCTGTTCGGCCAGATGTTTCCAGGCCCGGCGATTGCCGTTGTCCAGGCCAGCCTTAGGACCGTCAAGGAAGCTGAACCACTGCTGCTTCAGCCCCATCATCCACTGAGCGTGCAGGACCGTGAAGGCAACAAGATTCTGTACTCACCCCAGAACAGTTCCTGGATCATACCCTCGCTTGCCAATGACATCAAGGTTACTTCCGAGGGAGGCGACCTCGAACTCGGTTTTACAATCCTGCCGGACCACCTCAATGAGAAAGAACCGAAGAACATCACCATTTTCATAGATTCTGTGGACACTTTCATCATCGAACGCCTCAGGTGCCGTATTGCACAGTTAACCGGTTACTTCGAAAGCTCACAGCCTGCTTTGCCTGTGCTCAAAGGCAGCTATCCCTCGTCTTACACCCTGTGGAACACATTCTTCCAGACACCGTACAAGCATGCTTTCCTCAATATCCCCGATACTGTCTTCTTCAGGAAGGGCTTGCTGCGCAATGACGGGGATATCTACTGGCTGAAACTCCCGGGACTGGGCAGCTATGCTCAGGAATTAAACAAGAAGATGACAATGAATGCTTTTCTTGCCTGGAACATTATTGAAAAAGAAACGACAGTGTTCTATTCCGACGACGGCTACCGCTACCATCTCAAAGAAATGGACTACGACCACAAAGAAACGATTATCAACTCTGTTAAGGACATCGGTAAGGAACCGCCCCAGGAGTATTATAACTCAACGTCTGTAATGGACGCTTCCTATCCATACCAATATACGGCAGCAGCAAACAAACCCGGCGATGAAATGATAATTGCCGTAACTCCCGTTCCTGACGGTGACCTGAAAATCCGCTATTATCAATATGACACGACCGACGCTGTCATTAACCTTCCTGCCGGCACACCTTTCTCGTTGTTCAAAGGACTCGACGAAAGGCTGCACAATGTCCAGTCCGTTACCATTACATCCCGTAACGACGCCCTGGCCGACAAGAAAGTAATCTGGGACTATTTCAGGTCAATGGTTTCAAGCAGGAACAGGTGCCTTACCAAGGACGATATCAAGTCTGCAATCAGGACATATCCGCCCTTCGTTACGAAAAACGGGAATATTGACTATGACGCTGTAACCTTCGAAGAAAAAGTAGGCAGGGTCAAGGGATTCCTTACTCCTTACACCGAGATAGCCATTCCCGTGCGCGTCGCTGAACTATTGAAGAATCCCGACCGCGTGTATTTTGAACGTGAACTGGGCTTGTACCTTAAATCAAAAACAGTGTCCGGCAATTTCCTACAGGTCAAATTTGTGGAACAGAAAAGATAGAAACAGATGAAGATAATTGAAGACTATAATAAATACTATAAACCTCTAAGGCTCAAGGACAATTTCCCGCCGGGTATGTTCATCGAGGACGGCAAACCCGAGGAACGAAAAGCCTTCGGAATGATTGAAACCATCGAAAAGTTGATACTTGAAGGAGTTGCCCGCAATACACTCATACAGAAATTCAGCCTTCTACAACTGGCGCCGCGTATTGTCAATGAATATGACGTAAAAGAAGACTGCGGGCTCGATATTGATGATTTTTCCAATTTCTACAAATATCTCTTACGTGTCCTGATTCCTGACTGGTACCATAGCTTTACGGACACTCTGAGTGAAAACCAGGCAGAAATTTACCTGAAGAACTATCTTGGCTCCCATGAGTCCTGGGGTACTGCCAGAGGTATTGCAGACCTGGTGAGGAGTATGCTCGAAAACGACGCCGATCGCCATATCAAAGTAGAAGTTAAGCTCAATACAAAAGAAAGAATCGAGATTGAACCCCAAATTACAACAACATTGGGTAATCAGATGTCTAAGCTCGGCGTTGACACATTGCTCGGCAGGAGAGTGAACTGCAGGCCCAGGCACCTCGATATCTACATAGGGCCTTTATTCTACATTACACTGGAAAAACTTCAGCAGTCGGGATGGGCTGACGACGTGAAACCGTCCGCCATGCTCACAAGGCTCGTTGAACTGGCCATTCCCTATTATTTCAAGCCCGGGATTCACATCCTGCTTGCTACCCAGGGATTCACCGCCGGCAAATCCGTAATCGGCAAGGACCGACTGGGAGTTGCTTTTACTATGTCGGATTAAATGAAAGGATGATATAGATGGGAAAACCTGCTGCTAGATTGACCGATATGCATGTGTGCCCGATGCAGACACCGGCATTTCCCAGCCCGATACCACACGTTGGCGGGCCGGTTTCCGGTCCTGGTGCGATGAATGTACTGATCGGGAAAATGCCTGCCGCCAGAATATCTGACATGTGCGTATGTACCGGACCCCCCGATTCGATAATAATGGGTTCAACCGGCGTGCTTATCGGCAAAATGCCGGCAGCCAGGATGGGTGATTCGACAGCTCACGGCGGCACCATCGTAGCGGGCTGCTTTACTGTTATGATTGGCGAGGTCGGGGTCGTCCCTCCGACTGTTATTCCGCCCGCGGTGGTCATTGTCCATGTTAGCGTCCCCGGATCTGAAAAGGTAACTACCAGTTCTGAAGCTATTAAAGAGATGGTTCAGAACGGGTCTGTACCGCCACAGATTGCTCCCATGTTCGCTCAGGTCTCAGTACTGCTCGATTCGGCCCGTAAAGGTACTCCATTCTGCGAAAAGTGCGAAAAAGCAAAAAAAGAACTTGAAGAAATGGAAGATTCCAAGCCCCAGGAGCAACATGGGTTGGCAGGCTATGTGACCGATCCGGAAATACCCAAACAGGAAGAAAAGCATGAATCCGGAGGGTATGTATCATGATGATGTACCCGGCAGAAGATATTTTGGTAATTTGCAACATTGATGAGGATTGATGACCGGATGATTATTAATGCTTACCAACTCGAGATTATGAAAGGCTTCGTTTACGATGAGTTTATTCAGAGAATGACGAAGCGGGCAAGAGGCGTACATAAGGAAATTACTAAAGATTTGTCCGATGCACAGATGGAAGTGCTGGTAAGGTACTATTCGGACACTGCCGTGAATAACAATATCGGGAATGAATTATATATCGAACAGTTTATCGACCTTTGCTTCGAAAATCCCGAACTCAACCTTCAGCCCATGCCTAAGTGGATTACAGATATCTTATCTTTTCCGGATATGCCCGAAGACCTGAAGATAAAGAAATTATCCATGTACCTGGAGTTCGGCACTGTTGACAACGATGAAGACTCGGGGTTGCCTGAAGATGAATTTTTTAACAATTCAACAATAGTATAGTATCGATGGATGAAAACAAGCTAAATAGTGAAGAAGAAAAACTGAACCGGGAAAACACTGAACCTCAGCCCGAAAGCAGCAGCGATGCCGGCCCGGAGGTGAATGATCAGAATAAAGCAGTTGTGAACGGAGAGAAAAAAGAGGAAAAAAAAGAAGAGAAGAAAGAAAGCAGTGGCTCATCAAAAGAAAAAGAGCAATTCATCAGGGAAATACTCGATGAATTCCGCAAGCACGGTTACAAAGCTGCTGTTGCAATCGGCGGCGTAGCTCTTGTTGACCAGATTCTCAGGGATGAAGCAAAAGCTGCAGAAGGTGTTGCCCAGGGTACAGGATACTCCGGGGCTGCAGAAGATATATACAAAGAAGAAACACCGCAAGTCAGTTCCATAGATGAAACAACTGCTGCCCCAGACGGCAACACGGTCGGCAAAAGCCCCGAAGCCCAACCCTCTGAACTTTACCAGGGGCAGTCTCAAACAGTAAGAAAAACCGGTGAGGTACCTGGCGTACAATCAGCTACAGGATCGGCGGGTTCTGCCGGAACAGGCGTCCATGGATCCGGTACAGGCGGAAGCTCTGCTGCCGGTAGTGGAATCGGCACAAGCGCAAATGTGTCGGATTTAGCCGGAACAATTAGAAAAGGGGCCGGCGCTGCGGCAACTGCTGTCGGTGTATTTTCGGCAGCGCAGTCCATGTCCCCCGAAGACAAATTAAAATCAACAGCATCGACAACCGCCGGTGAATTCGTTCCCGGTGCAGAGTCCCACAGAACAGTTCCCGACAGGGCAAAACAATTTGGCGCCGGAGCTGACAAAGGAGCCGGAAGCTTTGGCCAGGGTCCCGGACCATCAGGTGAAGGACGCGGAAAAGAACAGGATGGCACGACCGGGCAAGATGAAAGCCGGACTTCAGACGGCAGTGGTGCCGGTGCTTCAGGAAAGGAACAGGCAGCCGGAGGAGAGAGTTCGTCCGGAGAAGCGGGAGGCGGAGCTACCGGTGAAGGTGGCGCCGGTACAGGCGGCAAAGAAACCGGCCCCGGATCTGTCGGTGAAAAAACTTCTGAAATGGATTCCAAAGACAAGTCCGTTTCTGCTGACGGAAAAGCCCCTGTCGGTAAAGACGACGTTAAAAAAGACAGCGGCAGCGGTGACGGGAAAACTGAGGAGACGAAAGATGACAGTAAAGAGACTGATGCTGAAAATGACGATGAAATAGCTGACGATAAAAAAGAGGACGATAAGAAGGAAGACGATAAGAAGGAAGACGACAAAAAAGAAGACGATAAAAAAGAAGACGATAAAAAAGAAGACGATAAGAAAGAAGACGATAAGAAAGAAGACGACAAGAAGGAAGACGACAAGAAAGAGGACGATAAGAAGGACGACGACAAGAAGGAAGACGACAAAAAAGAAGACGACAAGAAAGAAGACGATAAGAAGGAAGACGACAAGAAGGAAGACGACAAGAAAGAGGACGATAAGAAAGAAGACGATAAGAAAGAGGACGATAAGAAAGAAGACGATAAGAAAGACGACGATAAGAAAGACGACGATAAGAAAGACGACGACAAGAAAGAGGACGACAAAAAAGAAGACGACAAGAAAGAGGACGATAAGAAGGAAGACGACAAGAAAGAGGACGATAAAAAAGAGGACGACAAGAAGGAAGACGACAAAAAAGAAGACGACAAGAAAGAAGACGACAAGAAAGAAGACGACAAGAAAGAAGACGATAAAAAAGAAGACGACAAGAAAGAAGACGATAAAAAAGAAGACGACAAGAAAGAAGACG
>CAZWLN010000011.1:0-113589 GCA_964634885.1 uncultured Hyphomicrobiales bacterium
CACCTTGGATAAGGCGGGGGCAGGGGGCGGTTCGATTATTTAGTTTGTAAAGTTTGTAAAGTTCATAAAGAAAGCCCCAGCGGGGCGATATGTTAATAGTTTATCAAGTTTATAAATTTCGTCAAGTTTATCAAGTTTGTAAAGAAAGAAGAAAAAAGCAGGTTTTTCTTGCTCCTTCCCCCTGGGGAAGGCTGGGATGGGGTTCTTCAAGTTTGTCAAGTTTATAAAGTTCGTAAAGAATTCTGAGCCGAGCGCAGCGAGACCGGCGCAGCCAATTGAGAATGCTTAATTCTGAATTAAAGAAGTTTTCCCCACCTTGGATAAGGCGGGGGCAGGGGGCGGTTCGATTATTTAGTTTGTAAAGTTTATAAAGTTCGTAAAGAATTCTGAGCCGAGCGCAGCGAGACCGGCGTAGCCAATTGAGAATGCTTAATTCTGAATTAAAGAAGTTTTTCCCACCTTGGATAAGGCGGGGGCAGGGGGCGGTTCGATTATTCAGTTTGTAAAGTTTATCAAGTTTGTAACGAAAGACAGCCCCTCAGGGGCTTTCCCCTCCCCCCAATAGCCACGTCATTTATGGCGTGGGCCGCATAGCAAAAAAAACAAATCTACTGCATTTCGGGAGCGTCGGGATGGACTCCATCTCTGAGGCGGAGCCCATAATAAACCCACTCAAAATATTTAAGAACCATAATTATTTTGAAAAATAGTAAAATAATCTTTTGAAAATATAATATTTAACTCTAATTTTGTAGTTCTTTGAAAAAAAATAAAAAATATTTGGAGTTATAAATATGGCAAAGAAAGAAGTTAGAGTAAACATTACGGTTGAGTGCACCGAAGCCAAAAAAGAAGGTAAACCGGCATCAAGGTACACTACTACCAAGAACAAGCAGAACACGACTGAGCGCCTCGAGATCAAAAAGTATAATCCCTTTTTGAGAAGGCACACTGTACACAAAGAAATCAAATAGCTGATAAATAGAAGCAATTGAAGAAGCGTGGCCGGTTCAGCCGCGCTTTTTTTTTCAGTACCGCGACACAGGAGCTGTAACGATATGGCAAAACTCAAGCTCGGTTTCTTAGCGTCCCACGGCGGCAGCAATATGCAGGCTATCATCGACGGTTGCCGGTCCGGCTTCATCGATGCCGTTCCTGCCGTCGTCATCTCCAATAACTCTGCCTCCGGCGCCATCGAGAGGGCAATAAAAGAGAATATCCCTTACTATCACATAAGCTCGAAACAGTATTCCCCGGAAGAAGAAACCGACGAAGCCATCATTGCCGCATTGGAAAAGCATCAAACCGACCTGGTAATCCTTGCCGGCTACATGAAAATGCTCGGCACAGCCGTCATCAGGCATTTCAAAGGAAGAGTGCTGAACATTCACCCTGCTCTCCTCCCGCGTTTCGGCGGCCGGGGGATGTACGGCATGAACGTACACAAAGCCGTCATCGAAGCAGGGGAGACACAATCCGGCCCTACTGTCCATGTTGTCGATGAGGTTTACGACCACGGCAGGATACTGGCCAGGATGACCGTTCCCGTTCTTCCGGGAGACGACCCAGAAACACTTGCTGCAAGGGTACTGGAAAAAGAGCACATTCTTTACCCCGATACGATACGCAGGATTGCTTCGGGCGAGATTGTACTATGACATTTTTTCATTCCACTGTAAATAATTATTTTTAAACATAGTTTTTGGTAATAATTTATTGTAATTAAATCGGAATATGACGATGCATGTAAAATTATATAACTCTTTGACACGTAAAATTGAAGATTTCGCAGCCCTGGAAGGCAACACCGTCAGGATGTATTCCTGCGGCCCGACAGTGTACAACTATGCCCACATCGGCAACATGAGGGCCTTCCTCTTTGCCGACCTGTTGCAGAGGATATTGAAAGTCACAGGTAACTACGATGTCAGATGGGTGATGAATATTACAGACATCGACGATAAAACCATCAGGGACAGCTCTCCAGGCAGCGAAGCCTGGCTTGAGGAGATGGGAAGCCAGACCGGCGATCCCACTCTTAACCTTAAGAAACTTACAGATTTTTACCTTAAGTCCTTCCTGGACGACATTACAAAACTCGGCATCAACGCCGCCGACTTCATGGCAATGCCCCGCGCCACAGAGTATATACAACCGATGCAGGAACTTATTAAGAGAATTTACGACAAAAAGCTGGCCTATATCTCAGGCGGTTCCATCTATTTCAGCGTTTCGGAATGGCGAAAAGTTGACCGCTACGGCAAACTGTTCAACATCGATTTCGACAACTTCAAGGCCGGCGCCCGCATAGATGCCGATGAATACGAACGCGAGCAGGTATGCGACTTCGTTCTCTGGAAAGCCAACAAACCCGGCGAGCCAAGCTGGGATTTTGCACTCGACGGCGGGAATTACCCCGGCCGTCCCGGCTGGCACATTGAGTGTTCCGCCATGGAGTATGAACTCCTCGGCTTGCCGTTCGACATTCACACCGGCGGCATCGACCTGAAATTCCCCCATCACGAGGACGAGATTGCACAGAGCAAAGCCGGTTACGGCATCGAACCTACAGCTTTCTGGTGCCACAACGAATTCCTCGAGGTCGAAGGCGAGAAGATGTCCAAATCCAAAGGCAATTTCTTCACACTGAGGGATCTGACGGCAAAGAACATCGACCCGCTGGACATCCGCTTCTCGATGTTGTCTTCCCATTACTCCTCGACATTCAATTTCACTTTCGACGGAGTAGCCTCTGCGCGTAAAGGACGCTTCAGGGTACAGGACTACATCTACGACCTTCTCGACGAAACCATCACACCCGGAAGCGAGGATGCCGACACTGAGAAGCTGAAGAACGACGTTTACTCTGAACTTGCCAACGACCTCCACACCCCGAAGGCGCTTGCAGCCCTGTTCAGTTTCATAAACAACAACAATGCTGCAAAATACAGCACAGAAGCCAGGCAAAAGCTTGTTGATTTCTTCGCCGGCCTGAACAGGATTTTCGACATCTGGACAATCGGCACCAGGCCCGACACCGTAAGCACCGTACCACCTGAGATCATTGCACTGGCGGAGCAGAGGATGCAGGCACGCAAAGACAGGAATTTCGCGGAAGCCGATGTGCTGCGCCAAAAGATACAGGACGGCGGCTATGTCGTTAAGGATACTAAAGACGGATTTACGATTGACAAAATAAATTAAACCCAACTGTACATTATACATGTGGGAACAGAATGAAAAGCAAAACTCTCGGCATAATCGGAGCGGGGAGGCTCGCAAAGTCCCTGCTGATGAACTGCCCTCCGGGCTATGAAATCTCCTGGGCGCTTGCCAGGTCCGAAGAAGGCAGGGCAGCCCTCCGAGATGAAGCGGCAGCGCTCGGCTACAGTCTGCAGGCAGCAGCTTCTTTCGGTGATACAAACACTTTACCCGATGCGATTCTACTGGCCGTCAGCGATAATGCAATCGAAGAACTGTCATCCTGTATTGCTTCCCATTATGGCGACGGGCTCAAAGGCAGGCAGGTAATACATTTTTCCGGGATTAACCGGAGGGATATACTGAGTTCGTGTAGCAGGGCCGGAGCTGCTATTCACAAAGCCCATCCATACCAGACATTCTACTATCCGGACAAAGGCGTATTCAAAGGTATATACTGGGGCGTGGAATACGGCTCCGAGCCTGACTTTATTGATGGATTCATTGCTGCTCTTGAAGGCAACATTGTTGACCTGAGCGGCAAAGACACTACTGACCACGTCAAATACCATGCTTCAGCCGTAGCAGCATCCAACTTCCTGAACACACTCCTTGCCTTTTCAAGGGAATTGCTCGGGGGGATCGGGGTGGACGACAGGATTGTACAGCCGATCATTCAACAGACAATAGCCAACGCTTTCAGAGGCGGGGATTTTCCGTTAACAGGGCCGATAGCCAGGGGGGATACGGAAACAGTAGTAAAACATCTCGAAGCGTTGGGAGACAACAGGAACGAGACGTCCTTCTATGCTCAGATGTCATTAATAACTGCCGGCATGTGCCTTGAAAGAGGCATGATCACACGGGAGCAGTACCAGCGGTTCGAAGAGGTATTGAAGCAGTTCATTTAGTTCGTCAAGTTTATCAAGTTTATCAAGTTTATCAAGTTCATAAAGTAAGAAAAAGCTGAGCTGGAGCGACTTTCCCCTCCTTGGACAAGGAGGGGGCAGGGGGTGGTTGGACTTCTCAAGTTCATCAAGTTTATCAAGTTCATAAAGTTTGTAAAGAAAGACAGCCCCAAAACGGTTTTCCCCTCTCTCAATAGCCACGCCATTTATGGCGTGGGCCACATACCCAAAGTAACAATCTACTCCGTTCCGGGTGCGTCGAGATGGACTCCACCTCAGAGGTGGAGTCCATCTTAACGGATTACCCGTTGTTAACCTTCCGAAGGTTTCCCCACCTTCTGAAGGTTGGAAAGAAGAAGGCATTAGGAACCGATACAGCTCAACCTGTTGTATTCGGACGGCGTAATGTCGATCACCGACTTAAAATTACTGATGAAATGGGACTGGTCATAGAAGCCGGCTTCGAGCGCCACCTCCGTAAGCGAAGTAAGGCGCTGCGCTTCCATCAGTTTAATGGCGAAGTTAATTTTCCTGATGCGTGAATACTGTCGTGGAGAAAGGCCTACCCTCCGAAGAAACAGGCGCTCGAAATGGCGGCAACTGACATAAGCCGTCTTCGACGCCTCCTCGATGGTAATCCTGCCCATAGAACTGTCGATTGCCCCGGCGCCCAGGCTCAGAATTGCGAGTTCCCTGGCGTTGACGCTCAACTGGGACAGCAGGAAGGACTCGATTATTCCGATTCTTTTTTCTGTGCTGCCTGCCCCGGCAATCTGTTCCACCAGCAGCTTGTGCCTGTCGCCGAAAATGGAGCAGAGGTCGATTTTCAGGTCACGGCCCTGGTTGAGGTCGAACCTGAAAAATGGAGAGGCGCCGAAAGGCCTGAAAGTAACTGCAATCATCCCGGTAGTGCCGTTGGTCGAGACATAAAGGGACTTTGTTTTTTGTGCGCCGAAGAAACTCTGTGGCTGACGGACAGCTCCCTTCCGCCCATCGGTTACAACGAAAGCATCTCCGTAGTGAAACACCATTTCAGGGTATCCCTCGGGGTAAACCAGGGTGGAGTCCGCCTCACCCGGCAGCTCCGAATCCATCGTCCAGTAGTACTTCACATAGTCGCTAAGCGCTGCCGAGGGTTTGTATGTCCTGAAAATCATTTCCCTTTTACCTAACTTATATTTATTACTTAGAAATTACGAATATAGCACTCTATTGTTGCAGCCACCCGCAACAAATGGCGGGCCTCCTGCCCCGCAGGGCAGGAGAGCGCCGTCCCGCGCCTATTTCAGGGAATGGAGGCCGATCCTGTTACCTTCGCTGTCGTTCAACAGCGCAAACCACCCCATGCCGTCAGCCTGGATGCATGTCTTGCCTTTTTCCGTTCGGCCTCCGTTTTTGTTCGCCTTCTGCAGGGTTTCGTCGATGTCTTCGACGTCGAAGGTAATAATTGTACCTTGTGGCGAAGGCTTGTAACCTTTGGCCCTGAAAATGGCTCCCATGACGTTTTCGCATTCGATCATCCCCATCTGCTCCTCTTCGTAAGGTGGGCAGACTTCGATCTTAAAGCCTAAAACGTTGCGGTAAAACTTCACTGCCCTGTCAAAATCCTCGGAGGGAATCTCAAAAAAACCAAGTTTTGCAGTCATTGCTGATCTCCAATAATAAATTGTACAAAAAACACGTTACGAAATTACCCTTCAGCGGGCTGGGGAAATTGTATGAATGCGACAAAAAATATAATTATAATAATTATGAAAAAGCTAAAAACACCGCGAAACAGCAAGTCGAGTGGCGCGGAAAATGCCGTCGAACGACGGGCAGCATTCAATTCCCTGAGGAGACAATCAGAAAGGGTTGGTCTTCTTGACCGGATTCTTACTCTAATGTTTGTTGTTACTGTTAAATCTGTTTTATTTCCCTACCACCCTGCACTCAGTGGTGATCTCGCAGCCGGAGCGCCTGATCATGGCCGAGACGCTGCAGTATTTCTCCTGGGAGAGTTCGACGGAGCGTTCAAGGTCGGCCAGTTCGGCGTCGGAGCTGGTAAGCTCATAGACGATGTGCGCTTTTGTAAAGACTTTGGGGTGGTCTTCAGCCCTTTCCCCCTCGACATTAACTTCCAGGCCTTCTACGTGTTTACGCTTCTTCCTCAGTATGCTGAGTATGTCGAATACGCTGCAAGCGGCAATAGCCTCCAGGACTATCTCCATCGGTGTCGAAGCAGAATCTTCCCCGCCGTGGGCGTCGGAAGTATCGAAATATGTTTCGTGGCCGCGGGAGTCGGCGCCGACCAGCCTCATCTTCCCGTCAAGTGTCAAAGTAACTTTCATAGTTATATCCCCATTTATCTCAAGTTAATAATATTGCCCGAAAGCAATATCGTGTTGACGTTCGATTTTTTTTAATAATTTAGCAAAATTATTTTATGCAATTGCATAATAATTTCGTCAATTAAATATTTGAGTAGTATATATTGAAAAAGGTAAGTTAAATGGAAGAAATGGACAGAAAAAAGCCGTCGAACTTCATTAAAACGATGATAGACGAAGACAACAGAACCGGCAGATTTGACAACCGGGTACATACACGCTTCCCTCCCGAACCAAACGGTTACCTGCACATCGGCCATGCCAAGTCGATATGCCTCAACTTCGGCGTTGCCCTCGAATACGGCGGCAAGTGCAACCTCAGGTTTGACGACACCAACCCCACAAAGGAAGACGAAGAGTATGTAGAGTCCATCAAAGAAGACGTCCGCTGGCTCGGTTTCGACTGGGAAGACAGGCTGTTCTTCGCCTCGGGCTATTTTCAGCAGATGTACGACTTTGCTGTCCAACTGATAAAGAAAGGTAAGGCCTACGTTTGCGACCTTACCGCCGAACAAACCAGGGAATACCGCGGAACCCTTAAGGAACCGGGTAAAGAGTCGCCTTACCGCAACCGCTCCGTCGAAGAAAACCTCGACCTCTTCGAGCGGATGAAGAAAGGAGAATTCCCCGACGGTTCACGTACTCTCAGGGCAAAGATAGATATGGCTTCGGGCAACCTTAACATGCGCGACCCGGTAATGTACAGGATACTTCACGCAGAGCACCACAACACCGGTAACGAATGGTGCATATACCCCATGTACGACTGGGCTCACGGCCTCGAAGATTCCATCGAACGTATTACACATTCGCTGTGCACCCTCGAATTCGAAGCTCACAGGCCCCTCTATGATTGGTTCCTCATCGAGCTGGACACTTACAGGCCCCAGCAGACCGAGTTTGCGCGCCTTAACCTCAATTACACCGTTATGAGTAAGCGCAAACTGTTGAAATTAGTGAAAGAAAACTTTGTCGATGGCTGGGACGATCCCCGTATGCCTACTATTTCCGGCTTGCGCCGCAGGGGCTACACTCCCGAGTCTATCAGGAATTTTGCCGACAGGATCGGCGTTGCCAAAGCAGACTCCATCGTTGACATCAGCCTCCTGGAGCACTGCATTCGCGAAGACCTCAACCGCAGGGCACAAAGGGTAATGGCTGTTCTCAACCCGCTGAAAGTCGTGATTGAAAACTATCCCGAAGGGCTGACGGAAGAGCTGGAAGCCGTGAACAATCCGGAAGATCCCGGAGCCGGAGTACGTACTGTTCCTTTCTCAAAGACTCTGTACATCGAAAGGGACGACTTCATGGAAGAGCCTCCGAAGAAATTCTTCCGCCTGGCACCCGGACGCGAGGTAAGGCTCCGCTACGCCTATTTCATTACATGTACTCAGGTGATTAAAGACGACGCCGGCAATATTACCGAGCTGCGCTGCACATATGATCCTGAAACAAAGGGCGGCAACGCTCCCGACGGCAGGAAAGTGAAAGCTACCATCCACTGGGTTTCGGCAGAACATGCACTCGAAGCGCAGGCGAGGCTGTACGAGCACCTGTTCACAAAGGAAAATCCCGACAACACGGAGGAAGGCGAAGATTTCACATCTAACCTCAACCCCGCTTCTGTCGAAATAATTGACCCCTGCTACGTCGAGCCATACCTCAAAGAGGCTAAACCCGGCGATAAATTCCAGTTCGAGAGGCTGGGCTATTTCTGTGTCGATTCGAAATATACAACAGCTGAGAAGCTCGTGTTCAACAGGACGGTAACCCTGAAAGACACATGGTCGAAGCTGGTGGCAAAAAACGAACACGATTGAAATGTATAAATGATGAATTAACAGGGGGTTCGGATGGTTCCGGGCTTCCTGTTTTGATATATAGAGTGTTAGAGAATAGCGCGAAGAGAAATACCTGTCTTTTCAAACACATTATTTTCCGGTTGATACTTAATTAAATATATTGTATTTTAATGGCAGGTATTTATTACGGTAAGGATAATGATGAACAGGTTGCTATTACTATTTACACTGCTTACAGGATTATATACGGCTACGGCTTCCCAGAACGAAGCAAACATCTGGTATTTCGGTTACAACGCCGGACTGAATTTCAATTCCGGCGCTCCTGTTGCCCTCGGCGACGGTGCTCTCAGTACCGAGGAAGGCTGTGCCGTCATTTCCGATGGCGCCGGCAACCTGCTGTTCTATACCGACGGCATTACCATCTGGAACAGGACCCACGCAGTCATGAGCAACGGAACGGACCTCCTCGGCCACAGCTCTTCTACGCAGTCGGGCGTCATCGTCCCTGTACCCGGCAATCCAAATATGTTTTATGTATTTACCGTCAGCGACCGCAATTCCTCCAACGGCTTCAGGTATTCCGTCGTGGACATGGCTCTCGACAACGGCTTGGGCGCCGTTACCGAAAAGAATATACTACTCTTTGACAACTGTGTCGAAAAGATTACCGCCATCAGGGATAAAAGCTGCAACGGCGTCTGGGTTATCGGCCACGAATGGCAAAGCAACATTTTTCGGGCCTACCGCATCGGCGAATCGGGCATCGACTCTCAGCCGGTCGTCTCTGCTGCGGGTTCCGTACATGACATGGCCAACAACAGCAACGAGAACAAGCTGGGTTATATGAAAGCCTCGCCTGACGGCAGGAGAATTGCCCTGGCAATCTTCCTCAATGGGGTAATTGAACTGTTCGACTTCGACAACAGGACGGGTGCTGTATCCAATCCCGTAACAATATATAAGTCCGGCTATTCCAATGCTTACGGCGTGGAATTCTCACCGGACGGCTCAAAACTGTACACCGACGTTTATTCTGTCAAAGACTATTTACTGGCATTTGTAAAAAAGACAAGGCTGCTGCAGTTTGACCTGGGCAGTTTTGACCAGCAGGACATCATCAACTCCGAGGTTGTACTCTATGAAAAAGAGTTTACAACCGTATTGGAAAGCAACATCGATGATATGCTGGCAGCAATACAAGCCGGCCCTGACGGGAAATTGTACATAGCAAGGAACGAAGTGGCCTATCTCGCGGTTGTTAACAATCCGAACGAAAAAGGCGCTGCCTGCAATTTCGTGGAAAGCGGCGTCGATCTGGGCGGCAGGAAATGCCGCAGAGGCCTGCCTACCTTCATTCAGAGCTATTTCTATGATATGGCCGTGTTCCAGGTGGCCGACACCCTGGGCTATGCCGGCGACACAGGTTTCAGGATACCAATCCGTGCGCATTTGAGTTGCGACGCTGCCGGTAACCTCGACCTGGCCTACAGCTTAGACCTCAGGTTCAACGCCCGCCTGTTCTATGTTGACAGCATCGCACAAGGGACAATTAAAAATTCATATATCGACAACGGTGAGCAGGTGGTAACAATTGAGGGGAATGCCGTTTTAGGCATTGCCGAAGCTGAAATCAACTGCCTTTACGGCCGGGTACTCCACAGCGATACCAACTTTACCCCCATCCTGATTGAGAATCTTACCGTCTCTAATGCCAGTGTCGATGCTGACACCGTCAACGGCAGCCTGCTGGTCCTGGGCGACTGTGCCCTGGCACACAGGAAAATGGGCATAAGCAATCCGGTATCAATGACGATTCTGCCCAATCCTGCTTCCGGGAGTGTAAACCTGAAATTGTCGAACGTTGTCCCCGGCAGCTACACTGTTGAGATATTCAACCTGCGGGGGCAGTCAGTGAAAAAGATGTGCTTCAAAGAGCGGAACCTGCTTCCTGAGTTAACAGTTCCTGCTGATGTTGCAGGCCTTCCGTCGGGTTCCTATTCCGTGCACCTTGCCGGCCCTGTCGGTACGGTTGCTGCGCTGCTCGTTGTCGTACAGTAAGAATTGAGCCTTAATATGGCTCTGTAAAGTTGAATTCTTTGACATATCAGGTATTGTTACAATGCAATGATTAATTACGTCAATTGCTTTTTTCTTTGGAATTATTAATTATATTTGTAACAAATTCTGTTTTGAATTGTTTTACTTGTTAATTGAAAATCGTTTTTTTAATTAATATATAGGTAAAAAAATGAAAAGTTATTTCAAACCCTTTTTAATTTCTTTGGCAACAATCTTTTGCATGATTGCCGCAAGCGCTACTGTCCTAAGTACTACACCCGAACAGATCAAAAAAGACCTGCCGAAGCTGCTTGGCTCCTCGGGCATGGGTAACGAATTCTGGTTTACCATACCCCCGCCCCTGTACGACGCGAGCGGTGGATCGCTGAACAACAATTTAAAGATTTATGTAACAAGCGAGTCCGACGCTTCAGTTAAACTCGAGATCAAAGGACGGGCCTACACTGAGACGAAATCCGTCAAAGCATACGAACTGGTCGAATTCGACATCGATTTTGCTACGGCTTCCCCCTGGCTGAAAACTGCCAGTGAAGGATCGCCCGAAGAAAAAGTGCTGAAGTCATACGGCATCCATATTACTTCAACAGCAAACCTCCTGGTCTATGCAATGGTGTATTTGAGTACCACAACAGAAAGTTTCCTTGTCCTGCCGGTTTCTGCTCTTGGCACCAATTACATTGTCTCAAGTTACAATGCCAACAAACTTTACAGTACTTATGTCCTCCCCAGCTTAACTACCTGTGTCGCTGCCTATGACAACACAACCGTAAGGTTCACCGTCGGTGGTACCGGCGGCACTGAAACAACAGGTGGCGCCAAAGTCGGTTCTACGGTACAAAAGAACCTTTCCAAAGGCGACGTCCTCGTCTTTGCTGCCGATGTCTATAATACCGACCTTACCGGAAGCGTCTGGTCTGCTACCAAACCTATTGCCGTCGTTTCAGGCCACTTCTGTGCCAATGTACCGATTACCAATACCGGCTGCAGTTACATTGCCGAAATGGACCTGCCGACATACACATGGGGCAAGAATTACTATATTGCCACAATTCCCGAAAAGAAGAATACACCCGTTCTCAGGATATTTTCCAAAGAAACGAATACTACAGTTTACCGCAACGGGGAAGCTGTTGCTTCCATTGCAAAGGTTGGCGGCAAGATTAACGACGGCTGGATTGACATGAGGCTGCTGCCCATCACCGAAAAGAAAGCTTCAGCGCTAATTTCCGGAGACAAACCGATTGGCGTTACACTTTACAATACCTGTAAATCGGAGGAAGACAACAGCGAAACTGCAAAGACTGACCCTTTCTCTGTTGTCCAGACACCAGTGGAACAATACCTGAATGAAGTTGTTTATATGACACCCGGAACTTCGGACAAGACAATGTTCTCCGACAATTACCTGAATCTAATATATGAAACCGACTCGAACCACGGCCTCCCCGACGACATCGAATATGGTTACGTCGAGTCGAACGGCAGCATTACATGGAAAAAATTGAAAGACTTCTTCCCTACCGTTGGTGAAATTCTAACTTCAAAAGTCAACGGCAAAGAATATGCGGTAAAGAATTTTACACTGCCCAATGAGGGTGTTTACAAGTTCAGGGCAAACAATCCGTTCAACCTCTTTACTTACGGCTATAACTCCACGGAGTCCTATGCCCATCCGGTATATGCCGGACTTAAAAACCTGGAAATGAACGATACCGAGCCGCCCAGGCCGATATTTACTTTCTGCGCCTGCTGCGGTACGTTCCATAGCGACGCCATTGTCAGGGATATGCCCGATGACGCAGCCAACCGTTCCAACCTGGCTGCTATTGTCCTTGATGCCGAGAACAGCTATAATTATGCTTTTACTCATGATGAATTCATACCCGGTACTGACCGTGAGGCGAAGTGGAATATCAATGTAGTCGATCTGAACCTGGACGCAAAGGCTATTATCACATTTGTGGACAAAGCAGGCAACGACACAACGATTACATTGAATTACTATGCGTACAAAATGTCTCCTTCTGTTACATCGCTCGACTGGGGAAGTGTCGGCGTCAACGAAGAAGTGACCAAAACATTGACAATCAGCAACAATTCATCTACATCGCCCCTCGATGTTACAAGGCTCGACCTGAAAGACTCTACGAAAGAGTTCGAATTTGTCGATGTTACCCTGCCATTCTCGATACCGGCCAATTCATCAAAGACTATTACCGTGAAATTCAAGGCTTCAACAGCCGGTACATATACAGACTCGGTCGGCATCGGCGATACCTGCCATTACTACTACTATGTTGCCCTGAAAGCTGTTGTAGGCGTCCCGGTCATAGAAGTATCGGACATCGATTTTGGTACTGCTACAGTAGGTGCCGATGTAAAGAAAACGTTCACAATTAAAAACACCGGTTCTGCTGACCTGAGTATTTTCGATTACAACCTGATTAATCCACAAGCTATATTTGCTGTAGAGCCGAAAATGAACACCGATATAAAAAATCCCGGGCCACTTGTAATTTCTCCCGGTTCGACTGTTAGTTATTACGTTATTTTCAAGCCTGGAGCTGAAGGTACATTCCAGGACAAGATCATTTTCTACAGCAATGCCGGTTCTACCGACAGCATTTGTGTCCTGAACGGTAAAGGAGGCCCTAATGGTGTCGATGACAACCGGCAGGGAATTGGCGGTGTTACTGTTGTTCCCAATCCTGCCGTCAGCGGCGAAGCGGTAGCAAACATTGCGACAGCAGTCGATTGCATGGCTGCCCTTACCGTTTACAATTCTCTCGGGACAGAAGTCTTCACCATAGGCTCCCTCAGTCTCCGGGCGGGAATGAATCCTGTCAGCCTCGACCTCAGTTCTTTGCCTTCCGGGACATATTACCTGATGGTTAACACAGGTAACAAAACAGAAAGAGTGAAGTTCTTCTATATGAGATAGGAATTTGCTTTAATATATTGAAACATCAAAGGGCGGCTACATGGCCGCCCTTTGTTCTTTCGACTTCGACATATTGTCTATTAACGCTTGATGTCGTCAATTTTGAACATCTTTTTCATTACTGCACGCGAACGGTCAATATTGAAATACATAGTTTTCTTTTGATTGTCTTTATTGAGAATTGTCATTGCATCGAGAGAATGTCCCTTAGAAGCGACTAAAGCCTGCTGCCCGGCAAACCGGCAACTGAGGAACTTAATTATTTCATATTCATCAGGTACGCAGATCACATAGAAAGCAGTACTGTCAGTATGTCCATCACCAGTATTTAATATGGCTTCAAGCAATCTCACCTCTTTTGTACCAACTGCCCATGCCTTTTCTTCATTCCCGGTCATTTGGTATGAATAGGACACCATTTTGAGAATTCTTATATTCAATGGGTCTTTCTCGAGTATCTCATTCCCAAGTTTTATAATATGGGCATATTCTTCATTGGTCAATTCACCTTCTTTGTTAAATATTTTTAAAAATGCTGTCATCGAATCATGAGTAAAATACGGTTTATACTTTTCCTGGAATGAATAGCCGAAATAAAGGTAGTGGTATTCTTCTACTGTAAGTGTTGTGTCGCCTTTCAAATATCTTTCGAACAGTTTCGGGTAATAGTAATTTGAATTTTCGTTTTTAATCTCGGCTTCAATTTTAACAAAATCCGGCGGCGCCATTTTTTGTTCCTGCGGATAGAGATTGAGAGTCAGAAACATCAAAGCAATGACAATCATACATTTGTACATATGTACTCCCATTATTTATTTACTTAAAACCGGCTGTGAATAAAATCACACCTGGAATAACAACTATCAGTCTGTAACAGAATCCGTTTTCGTATTGCTCCCGATATACCTGTAAATTCCCGCTCCCAGTAATGCCCCGGCAATCGGCGCAATCCAGAAGAGCCATAGTTCGGCAAGCGCCCAGCCGCCTGCAAAGAGGGCTACGCCTGTACTCCTGGCCGGATTGACAGATGTGTTTGTTACGGGAATGCTGATCAGGTGGATAAGGGTGAGGCAAAGGCCGATGGCTACGGGAGCCAGGCCCTGGGGAGCACGCTTGTCTGTTGCTCCAAGTATTACTAATAAAAACATCATGGTCATTACTACTTCGCACACGAGAGCAGCAATCATTGAATAGCCTCCGGGGGAATGTTCACCGTAGCCGTTCGAAGCAAAACCAGCGCTGACGTCGAATCCTGCTTTTCCGCTGGCGATGAGGTATAGCACTCCGGCAGCGGCTATTGCCCCGACGAGTTGCGACGCAATGTAAGGAATAAGTTCTTTTGCAGGGAAACGGCCGCCTGCCCACAACCCAATCGACACTGCCGGGTTGAGATGGCAGCCGGAGATGTGGCCGATTGCGAAAGCCATCGTCAGTACAGTCAGGCCGAAAGCCAGGGCAACGCCGACAAAGCCAATGCCCAGTTCGGGAAAAGCGGCTGCAAGTACAGCGCTGCCGCATCCGCCAAGCACTAACCAGAAAGTACCGAAAAACTCTGCTGCGTAACTTTTCATATTAACCTCTGTTATAAGTGGATAATAAACAACCAAATATAATGAATTTTTTGTCTTATTATTCAAGAGGTTAAATTGATATATTACTTTTTACTTCTCATCGTAATAGTAGATTGTTCTCCTTCACACAAAGCGTTTCAATTTATTGCAAAAATGATTTCAAACAAATTACGTCGCTGTTTCCTGTGTTTATACTTCATGTGTTTGAAAAGTACAAGTGGAGACCATATATATGGCAAAATCAAAGATAACCGGACTATTCCTGATTATACTGTTTTGCTTCAGCGCATACAGGTGTGACGACAGCGCTTCGCCGTCAGCCGACTCAACGGTTCTGACTGAAAGCGAAGCTGCCGATCTGCTCAGGGATGAACTGTATTACCTAAAAAAATCTCAATATAATCCCGATTCCCTCACTGTCAGGGAAATCGCAGAAGTCTTTAACAGGATAGAATTCCGGTTTGCAATTTTTTTTACAAAAGGCTGTTCCTGCGATAATGATGAGAAAAAATACCGGTTCCCCCATGCAATGAAGGTTTTTGAAGCATCAGGTATAACCTCAGGCAGTTACTCCATATACTACATGAAAAATATAAATTCTGCCCATCCCTATGACAGTATTCTCAGGCTCAATTCCCTACCCGCCGTATTTCTTCTCAGGGATAATGTCCCGGTCTGTTCCATTACCGATTCTTCGGACGAAAGCAACAGGCCAATCGAACAAGAAATTCTCGAATCATTGAAAGGGAATTGATGGGTAATGATGGTAAAAGAAAACACGGATTGGCAACAGACAGAATATGTGTTTAAGAACTACAGCTTTAATGTAAGCCGGATGGATAAACCTGTTTGTAACTGAGAAACCGCCGCACTAATTATATCTATTACTTCTTATGCGACTTACATGTAACTGTACTCTTTACCACTTCTCCCTGTGGATGTTTTCAGGCTTATATTTTTCTTTCGGCTTGTCTTCGCCTGAAGGTACGCCGACGGGAATGACACAGAGGGGTATTATATTCTCAGGAATGTCGAGGCAGTGCCTGACGTAAACCATCCTGTCCTGGCGCGGATAGGCAGCAGTCCACACAGCGCCAAGCCCGAGGGCTTCCACTGCAAGAAGGATATTCTGTCCGGCAAGGCTGGCGTCGATTATGGCATATTCAGTCATTTTGTCATGGGCTTTCTCAGGTACGGCGCAAACGACGATTGCAGCGCCGGCTTTGTAAAGCATTTTTGCGTGTGGCAGGCCGTCGCCAAGCCTGTTGATTACTTCCCTGTCACGAATCAGGACAAATTCCCATGGCTGCATGTTAACGGCAGAAGGCGCTGCCATCGCTGCCCGCATTATCTCGTCGAGCAATTCCTGGCTTACGTTCGCGCCGGTGTAATTCCTGACGCTTTTGCGGGAGTAAATCAATTCGAGTGCTTTCCTGTTTTCCATTGCCTTGTTCCCCAAAATTTATTACTGATAATTACTTATCCACGTAAATCAATTGCTAAAGAAAAACCTACTGGGCTATCTCAGGTGCCATACGTACTGAAACAACCTTTGTCAGGCCCACTTCCTGCATCGTAATGCCGTAGAGCGTATCTGCAGAGCTCATCGTACGCTTGTTGTGCGTAACGATCATAAACTGTGTCTCGACGCTGAATTCCTTAATGAGATTAAGGTATTTGTCGATGTTGGCGTCGTCCAGAGGGGCGTCAACTTCGTCGAGGATGCAGAAGGGACTGGGCTTGACGAGGTAGATACCGAACAGCAGGGCGATTGCCGTCAGTGTCTTCTCTCCGCTGGACAGCGCTTCGATTGAGTTCGGCCTTTTGTTCGGTGGCTTGGCAACGATCTCGATGTCACATTCCAGGGGATTGCCTTCTGAAAGCTGGAGATGGGCTTCGCCGTCGTCTCCGAATAGTTTCCTGAACAAGCCGGAGAAATTGGTATTTACCTGTGCATAGGTCTCCATGAACTTTGTCTCGGCTGTCTGGTTGATTTCGTCGATGGTTTCTTTCAGTGTTTTCTCCGAATCGACAAGGTCCTTGATCTGCTTCTGGTAGAAATCGAGCCTCTGGCTCTCACGCTCATAGTCCTCCAGCGCCATGAAATTGACGCTGCCGATGGCCATCAGCTTTTCTTTGATGTTCTTCAGTTCATATTTCGTATCTTCCACCGAAAACTCGGGGTCTTCTTCGAACAGTGCGGTTTCGAGTTCAATCTCAAAGCTGTCTTTTGCCCTGACGACGAGGCTGTTTTTCAATGACCTGTACTCATTGAGGTTCAGTTCATACTGGTGCATGCTCTCGGTGAAACGTTCGTGGCCCTTTCTCAGGTTCGACAGCTCGTCGCTGTGCCTGCCGATCTGCTCCTGGACAGAATTGATCTGCTCTTCGATGTATTCGCTGGAAGTTTTTGCCTGGTCTCCGGTACCTTTCAGCGCTTCGAGTTCAAGCGCCAACGCCTGGAGCGTGTCTTTGTACTGCTGTTTCCGCTCGTCGTTCTTCTGTAGCTCGTCCCTGCTGTTTGTGTTCCTTTCAGTCAGGTTCGTGAGTTCCGACCGGTAGTGGTCAATATCTTTCCGGAGCGAGTTGGCTTCTGCCTCGAGTTGGTACCTGACTTTCTCGGAAGCGCGGACGGTTTCGTCACATTCGTCGTATTCCTTCTCAGAGTTGCGTACACCGCCGATGACAGACTGGTACTCTTCCTTGAGGACGGCATAGTTTCCGTTCATTTCGTCGAGTTCGGATTCATAGTTCCCAGTTTCGGAGTTGATCTGAAGTATCTCTTCGTTGAACCTGCCGAGATTGGTCTCGATGAGGTTTCTTTTGTTAACGAGGTTTTGCTTTTTGAAATTTATTTCCGCAATCTGGTTGTTAAGCTTGTTTTTGTTGTTCTCGCTGGCTCTCAGGTTCTCGTTCAGTTTGTTGATGTCGATGGCGGCGTAATTGCTCTTTGCAATCCTGTATTCTTCCGCAAGCTCGGTGATGGTTTTGTTGAGTTCCCATATTTCTTTTTCCAGTGTTTCCATTCTCTCGCGCTTACCTACGGACAAGCCTTCGGTGTCTCCGATGGCTCCGCCTTTGATGATGCCCTTTGAGGTTACCAGTTCGCCGTCCATGGTAATGGCAGCGTCGGCAATGCCGAAGTCAACCATGTCGATGGCGTTCTGCAGCACATCGACAAGGAGAGTTTTTCCGAGTAAAGCCCTGAGTACATTCCTCAGTTGCGGGTCCACTCTTACGATTTCGCTGAGCCAACCGATGATGCCGTCGCCGATGACCGGTTCGCCCGGGGGCATGACTTCAGGAACGGAATCGCGGCAGATGAAAACAGCTTTGCCTTTCTCATTTTTCTTCAGTGCATTGAACGCTGCAAAAGCCTGCTGCCTGTTGTCAACGATGAAATAGCCCGCTGCTTCGCCCAGGGCAGCTTCGACTGCAACACGATGCTCGTCGTCGGCGCCGATGGCTTCGGCAAGCAGTACCTTGACGCATTCCGGATTCCAGTCCTCAGTTTCAATCAGGAACTTCGTACTTTCGTCAGCGTCAACAAATCCTTTGTAGAAATCCAGTTCGGCGGTGTTGCGGCTGTGGGCATTCTTAAGTTCAGCCAGGTCCTCCTGCAGTTTGTCGATGGCCCTCGCCAGAGCTGCTTGCTCCTCCTGTGCCGCGAATAGTTCGTCTTCGGCGTCCTTGATTGCCTGTTGGTTCTCTTCTTTTTGTTTTTCGTTCTTTTCAATCTCTCCGTCCAGGTCGCCAAGGCTGTTGTTGATCTTTTCAATCTCCGTATCGTTCTCCGAGAGGTTGTTCTCGATTGTTTCAACCCTCTGTCTGTTCCTGGCAATATGAGTTTTTGTCGTTTCGATTGAATTCTGAAGCCTGATCAGCTCTTCATTTTTCATGTTGGCTTCTTCGCGCAAGCCGTTCAGTTCGGACAGGAGCTTGTCCCTTTTTGTCCTCAGGCCTTCCAGGCTGTCTTCGGTCTCGTTCTTTTTGTTGACAGTCTCGTCCAGCTTATTAGCGGCTTCTTCGGACTGGGCCTTGATTCGGCTGCTGTTTTCCTCGAACGAGGCAATCTCCCTTGCAATCCTGTTCTGGTCGTTATCGATGGCGATTATTTTCTCGTTGATGACGGCAATCTCTTTGTTCTTGGAAGCCAGGGCGTTGTTAAGTTCGCCTTCGAGATCGCGTGCTTTCTGGTATTCTTTGTTAAGGTTGTTCAGGTTGATTTTCAGTTCGTTGAGGTGGTTTTCACTCTCCCCGATCTTCTCTTCGAATTCCTTCTTCTTTCCGACAGTGTCTTTACCGGATTCGAGCAGCTTCTCTTCCTGCTTTTTCAGCCGGTCATACTCGTGGTACACTAATTTGATGTCCAGTTCTTTGTGCTGTGCCATCAGCTTGTTGTAGCGCATTGTCTTAGAAGCTTGCCGGGAGAGCGAATTGACGTTCTTTTCCACTTCCTGGACAATATCTTCGACACGCATGAGGTCGGTCTGGACAGACTCGAGCTTCTTGGCTGCTTCTTTTCTCCTGGCTTTGTATTTTGTTACGCCGGCTGCTTCTTCAAACAGGTGCCGCCTTTCTTCGGGCTTACCGCTGAGGATTGCCTCGACCATCTTCAATTCGATGACCGAGTAGGAATCCGGGCCCATTCCCGTATCCATGAACAGGTCGGTAACGTCGCGCAGCCTGCACTTGGCGTTGTTAATGAGGTAGTGGCTTTCGCCGTTGCGGAACAGCCTTCTGGTAATCTTTACTTCGGTGTATTCCGTCGGCAGCTTCTGTTTGTTGTTCTGAAGTGTGATGGAAACTTCGGCCATGCCGAGAGGTTTACGCTTGTCGGTACCGTTGAAGATGACATTCTCCATCACGTCGGAACGAAGTACCGCAGTCTTTTGCTCGCCGAGCACCCACCTGATTGCGTCGAGGATATTCGTCTTTCCGCAGCCGTTCGGTCCTACGAAGCTGGTTATTCCTTCGGAGAACCTGAAGGTAGTTTTATTCGCAAAGGATTTGAATCCTATTATTTCTAAATCAGATAAATACATATTTATATTAAATTTCTAAAATTCTGCTTTTAACAAACTGTAAAAATAAGAAAAATCAGTTCAACATTTTAAATCTCTTGCCGGGAATTTTCAAAAGCATGGCAAAGAGGCCATAGAATGTGGTATAGAAGGAGCTTGCAATGCCATAGACCAGGAAGTACTGGTACAGGAACCCGCTGTTGAGGTCGATGTGGAACAGGTAGTATATCAGGTTGTGGACAGCGGCAGTTGAAAACAGAATTACAAGGAATTTGTAGCTTTTGATGATCTGGTCGGTTTTTTCCTCAACATAGAAGAAGCCGGCAATGAACGCGACAATTGTTTTTACTAAGGCATTGGTACCGATTATGTCCTGGGAAGCAATATCGAAGAACAAGCCTATTATGAATCCGGCAAAGACAGCAACGAAGCGTCCTTCCGAGAGGGCAATCCACACACAGAGTATTACCAGCAGGTCCGGGGCGATGTTTCCCAGGGAGATGTAACGCAGGAAGGTCAGGTGGAAAAGCGTAAGAAGGGACATTGCCACAGCATACCAGATGAGCCTTGTCCTGAATGATCTTGTCCTTACCGTTTTTTCAGATACGATTTTCATTGTCTGTGCCTACTGTTTGTTTGGTTGCTGCCGTGACTGAAGCCTCTTGTCCATGTCCCTGACAAGCTTCTGCAAGTCCGGGTCGGGCAGGTATTTCAGGATGAACAATTGCTGCAATGTTGAAAAATTGACGAATGTGTTGACTTTAATAACCAGATGTATGCCTCCGGGGTCTTCTTCGATTTTTGAAATCTCGCCGATAGGTATGCCCTCGGGGTATTTACTGCTGAAATAGGAAGTTATGATCTTGTCGCCTTCTTCCACGCCCGAATTTTTCGAGACGTAATTCATTTTGAATGTCGAACTGCTGTACCACTCGAGGGTACCTTCGATGTACTTGCCTTCGACCCTTGCCGAAATGACAGTGCCGGGATTGTCGATGAGGTCTATGATCGAGTAGTTTGAAGAAGCGCCGAAAACGTAGCCTACCAAGCCGGCTTCGGTACGCACGGCCATTCCTTCCTCGACACCGTCTTCGGTGCCCCGGTTAACAGTAAGGTAAGTTTTCATGAATTTTGTGGACTTGCCGGTAATATCGGCAAGAATATGCGGGTCGTCGAGTTTGTCGCGGAAACCGAGGGTTTCCCTCAGGCTTTTGTTTTCCAGGAGCGCTTTCCTCATCCTGGCAACTTCATTGGAAAGCTGCAGGTTAAGCTCGCGCAGGGACTGGTTCTCGCTTTCCAGCGCAGCGGGATCGGGTATAAATGAAAAAATGTCCTGGAGCCAGCCTACGCCGCCGATAATCAGCGTCCTGAAACCGCCCATCCTGGAAGCCCCGTTCATGGATATGAGAAATACACTGATGATTACAAGGGCAACGAAGGACAGGTAGTCCTTATATTTCATCACAAAATTTATCAGCCTTTGCATCGAGCCGCTTTTTCAGTTACTAATGCTTATTAATAGCGTGTTGCTTTAAGTAATACATTGGAATACTCGGTAATATTCTCAAGCACGTGACCGGTACCGCGTACAACAGCAGTAAGCGGGTCGTCGGCAACGTGAACCGGCAATCCTGTTTCCTGTTTCAGCCTGTCGTCCAGTTTGAGCAGCAGTGCGCCGCCACCTGTGAGCATTATGCCCCTGTCGAAGATGTCGGCGGAAAGTTCCGGCGGTGTTCTTTCGAGGAGGTTAAGAACAGCCTGGACTATTTCATTGACCGGTTCTGCGAGCGCTTCGCGAATTTCTTCGGAACCGACGCGAATCATCTTAGGAATACCCGTAAGCAGGTCACGGCCCTTGACTTCCACTTCGATTTCTTCGTCGAGAGGTGCCGCAGAGCCGACTCTGTGCTTAATCATCTCGGCAGTACGGTCGCCGATGAGTATGTTGTGTACGCGTTTGAAGTACTGGACAATGGCCTGTGTCATCTCGTCGCCGGCAGTACGTATGGATTCGACGGTAACGATGCCCGACAGTGCAATGACTGCAATCTCGGTAGTGCCGCCGCCGATGTCCACGATCATGTTGCCGATGGGCTCATGGACATTGAGTCCGATGCCGATGGCGCCGGCCATTGGTTCGGCGATGAGGTGCACTTCTTTTGCTCCTGCGTGTTCGCAACTGTCGCGAACAGCTCTCTTTTCAACTTCGGTAATGCCGCTGGGTACACAAACCACTACCCTGCGGGCAGGCTGCCAACTGAGGGACACTTTGCGTATGAAAGCCCTGAGCATGCCTTCTGTAATTTCAAAATCAGCGATCGCCCCGTCCCTCATGGGCCGGATGATCTTTATTTCCCTGTGAGTCTTGCCGACCATTGCCTGGGCTTCATGCCCTATGGCAATGATGTGCTTGCTTGATCTGTCGAAAGCCACAATAGAAGGCTCGTTGAGGACAATGCCTTTGCCCTTCATCCAGATGAGGGAGTTGGCGGTCCCGAGGTCTATCGCCACGTCGTTTGTAAATATTCTTAACTGCATGCGCTTTCTATCTCATTCTCAACAAAATATTCAATTAATAAATTAACAAAAATAAGAGATTATTATTAATTAGAATAATATTTTCTGTATCTGATGATAATGAAAGGGATAATTACTACCGGTAAGCATGAATTCTCTTGAATAATAATACTCCATTATATTTTTGGGTAAAGGCTGCTTTTAATGAACTGCATGATATATTCCATCTCCCTGATCAACAACCTTGCGATGGCATCGAGTTCTGCCTGCGGAATATTTTTCGTTTTCCGGTAGCTGCTTGTCATCCTGATAAGCTTGCCGCCATTGAAATAATACCTGTTCTTTTGGATTTTCCTTTTTTTCCAATTGAACTTATCTTCATAGTACGGTACATTATATATGGTGATTGTCTCCAGAATGAAAATCAGGCTGTTGTCTTTGAAGTAGTAATCTGTCTGTACCTGACGACTCTCACCGAGGCATATTTCTTTGATTAGTTTCAACTCGCCTTTGTAATAATAGCCCGTCAAATCCACGCCGTCGGTTGTAAGTATTACCGTATCGCCTACTAAGACCGAATCGACCGTAGTGTAATGTTTCTTTTCGGACAGGACCTTCTTACACTCTTTCCTGATGCTCCTGACAAGGGCATCGGTTCCGGGCGCTGCCGCCGCAAGGGCCTGGAAAAGCAGGAGTAATATTATGAACTTCTTCATAGTTTATTAGCCACAACCATTTGACAACTATTATTAAATTACTTCAAATTTTAGTTAAATGCAATAAATACAAATATTTCAACAATATTTTAATAATTACTAACAAAATGAAGAATATTTGCAAATACTTATAAAATATATTAGCAATAATCCGTTTTATACATTAGATTTGTAAAATATTTGCAAATATAGATAATAAATAGGTGATAATATGCTTTTAGAATTCAAAATCCGCAACTTTCGCTCAATCCGTGAGGAACTTACATTGTCGATGATGTCTTCCGGCAGGCTGGGAAAGAAAGACCTGCCCGACAATGTCGCCCTCCACGACAAGTTCAAAGCCGTTAAAAGCTTAGTCTTGTACGGCAGGAACGCTTCGGGGAAAAGTAATGTTATACTTGCAATACTTGCATTACAGAATATTGTCTCACAATCTGACAAGTTCAGGATTAATGAAAGGATACCTGTTTATGAGCCATTTTTACTCGACGATGAATATATCAATAAACCTGTAATGTTTGCAATCGACTTCATCGGATATGATAATAACAGGTACAATTATCTTATCGAATTTAACAGTGATGAAATATTAAAAGAAGAATTATTTTTTTATCCTAATGGTGTAAAGTCAAAACTTTATAAGAGAGATGGTTTGGAACTATCATACGGAGACTATTTCTCCGGAAATAGAAAATCAATTGAAAATGAACTTTTAAAGAACCAATTGTTTCTTTCTAAGTCTTCAACAATGAGGTTTAAATATTTGAATGAAGTGTATTCATCTATCATTGCTTATGTCAGTGTAATGAAAAATCAGACTGATTTTGACCGTGGACTTCCAATCGGAATGACAGAGGATAAAACAAAAAGAATGAATAGTATTATTAATTTATTGAAAAATGCAGACACGAATATTCATGATTTTAAACTAATCAGACAAAATGCCGCAGAATCTCATTTTGCACAAAGTTTTTTATATAGTGTTCATGAAGATGAAAAGCCTTATTGGTCGTTTGAAAAAATTAATCTTAAAACAATGCATCCTGTCTTCAGAAACGGTCAAATAGTCAGATATACAGATTTTGATTTTACCCAGGAATCATCAGGAACAAAAAAACTATTCGGGATAAGCTATCAGTTACTTACCTGTCTTGATAACGGAGGAATTTTATTCGTAGATGAGCTTGACCAAAGCCTGCATCCTTTGCTTACAAGGATGTTGATTGGCCTGTTCCACAACCCGGAAACCAATCCCAAAAATGCTCAACTGATCTTTGCAACCCACGACAGCTACTTACTCGATTCCGAACTGTTCCGCAGGGACCAGATAGGTTTTGTCGAAAAGGGCTATGAAGGGAATTCGGAATTGTACAGGTTGAGCGACATCAAAGGCGTAAGGAAGGACATTCCAATCGACAAGTGGTACCTGAGCGGAAGGTTCGGCGCCATTCCGGTCATCGGAGACTTCAGTCTGAAATAATAAGCAAACAAAAAAGAAATAGACAGGGGATCACACATTTGTGATCTGTCTGCATATACCGATGTCCACAAATTAGTGAAGGCAATGATTGGATAATTGAAATCTTAGTGGGCTTTGAAGTTGTTCCCGTTCCGAAGTCAGTGGTTGTTTTTGTTCAATGGAAAGACAGGGCCAGGGATAAAATAAAAATCATTCCAAACGACATCCTGAGAATACATTTGGAATGATTAAAAGTTTAAGCGATTAGAAAGGATGATTACTAAGCCTTATCAGATTGTGTCAATCAATTCTGATTGAGGGGCTTAACATCATTCGGATCCTAATACATTCTTCTATTTGATTGTGGTTTTTCCTGCGCTAATTTTACAGTGATTGTCCTGCCCTGTATATCAGTTTCATTCAATCCGTCCATTGCTTTTCTGGCAGCGTTGTCAGACATTTCGACAAAACCGAAGCCACGAGACATTCCGGTTTCTCTGTCAGTAATAATTTTGAGAGAATCGATTTCTCCAAATTCTCTAAATTCCGAAGTCAATTCGGCTTCGGTCATGCTGTTGGGAAGGTTCCCGACAAATAATTTCATATAAAATCCTAAAAATTAAAAATTCTTAATCACTATTGATTAATAGACTACAAAATTACAAATATTATGATTATATATATTACAGAAATCGCAGAATATATTACATAATTCACAGATTATTGATAATATTTCGATTTTTTGGTCTCATGGAAGAAAAAAGACGGATGAAGTCTATGGAGTCGAAGGATTAACAAACTGTATGAATGCTTAAAGCTGAAAACCGGACCCATGATTGCTGCTTTATGGCTTACACCTGTGTGCGGAGGGATCAATAATCCTTACACACCGGCAGTCTATACAAATATAAGAAATCCAACAAAGCACAATTGATAAAATTAACTATAATTATATAAATCTTTCCCGGATTTCTGTAACGAATGTTTTTCAGTTAAGTATTAATTTATTAAAAAGATAAAAGTACTATATTGGAATGGAAATATGAATGCCTTACTAATCTACCCGGAGTACCCGGCTACATTCTGGAGTTTTAAATATGCCCTGTCATTTATAAATAAAAAAGCTTCGCTTCCGCCTTTGGGTTTGCTTACTGTCGCTTCAATGCTCCCCGTTCAATGGGATAAAAAGCTGGTTGACATGAATGTATCCGAATTGAAAGATGAGGACATCGAATGGGCAGACTATGTCCTGATCAGCGGGATGACGGTTCAAAGGGCATCGGCACAAGAGGTAATCGACAGGGTAAGGCAATTTGGGAAATTGATTGTTGCCGGAGGGCCTTTGTTTACAAACGAAACGGAGTCTTTCAAGAACGTGGATTGCTTTGTGCTCAACGAAGGCGAGGTCACTATCCCTATGTTTCTGGAAGGACTGAAAAACGGCGACCTGAAAAGGGTGTACTCATCCGCCGAAAGGCCTGAGATGACCAAAACACCGCTGCCGGACTGGTCGTTGATCGATCCCGGCGATTACTCTTCGATGTCGATACAAATCACACGCGGATGTCCCTACAATTGCGATTTCTGTGATATTGTGGTTATTAACGGCAGGGTTCCGAGATTGAAGACTGTGGCTCAGGTCAGGTCCGAACTCGACGCAATTTACAACACCGGCTGGAGAGGCAGCCTGTTTATTGTCGATGATAATTTCATCGGCAATTATAGCAAGGTGAAACAAATACTATCCGGAATAATCGAATGGATGGATGAGAAAAAGAGGCCTTTCTCCCTGTCAACCGAAGCTCCCATCACGCTTGCCGACAATGAAGATATTGTCGATCTGATGCGAAAAGCCAATTTTGTGAAGGTCTTCGTAGGCATTGAAACGCCGGATGAAGAAGGCTTAAAGTCATGCGGCAAGCACCAGAATCTCAACATGAACCTAACCGAAAAAGTGAAATGGCTTCAAAGGAATGGAATCGAAGTCCAGGGTGGGTTCATCGTAGGTTTTGATACAGATACGCCCGGTATTTTCGACAATATGATCAGGTTCATCCAGGGAAGCGGCATCGTAACGGCAATGGTAGGCTTGCTCCATGCCATGCCGGAAACAAACCTGTATAGGAAACTTCAACACGAAGACAGGATCATCAACGCGCCAACAGGTAACAATACGGACAGCACACTGAATTTCCTGCCGAAGATGAACATTGACACTCTAACCGAGGGATACCGGAAAATCCAGGACACTATTTTCTCACCCAAGCCATTTTACAGGAGAGTAAAAGTGTTTCTGAAGGAATACCGCAGTCCGAAGGTATCATCGGGATTGACAGTGGCTACACAGATAAAAGCGCTTTCAAAATCGATATTAAAAATGGGGATAATTGAAAAAGGAAAAATTCATTTCTGGAAAGTACTGATTTGGACTACATTTCGCAAACCAAGGTTGTTCCCGTTAGCAATTACGATGTCTATCTACGGCTATCATTTCAGGCAGGTACTCCTGAACCAGAATATATAGGTTATTGAGTTGAATAAAAAATAATTGTTCATTTAAAAGTGATTTCTTTTCGGGGGGTACATAATCAACTTCTTCTCAATCCAACGGTTTGAGGTAAATAATGAAAATATTAATAGTTGATGACAATCAGGAAAGCCTGGAAAAGACAGAATTACTTTTCAGAAGAAACAACCATCGCGTTCATTCTGCTATCGGCGGCATGCTGGCGCTTAAGAAGCTTCGTTCCGAAAAGTATGATATAATCATCTCCGAAATACAAATGCCGGCTATGGATGGTTTCAAACTGTGCAAGGAATGCAAAAAAGATATTGAATTGAGAAATATATGTTTTATATTCTATACAGGAACATTTGTCGATGATAAGGATGAAGAATTTGCTTTATTGTTAGGCGCACAGAGATTGATACGCAAGCCACAAGAACCGGAAGTTCTTCACAGTATTATTAAGGAAATAATTGAAAAAAAAGGGAATTCCCAAATTGTACCGAAGAACATTATTGAAAAAGATGGAAGAGAGTGGCATAAGCTTATCAGTGAACGCCTGGTTACAAAAATAGAGAATAAGAATCATGATTTGGAAAATGAAATAGCTTCATATAAAAGTACGTTGAAAGCATTGAGCGCATCTGAAATCCAGTATCGCCGACTGTTTGAATCGGCAAAAGACGGCATTTTGATTCTCGACACAGACACTGGAAAGGTCGTTGACGTTAATCCCTATTTAATCAATATTTTACACAATAATTACGAACAAATCATCGGAAAAGCAGTGTGGGAATTGGGATTTTTAAATGATGTTATTGCCAGCTATGACAAGTTCTATGAGTTATGTCAAAGGGAATACGTGCGTTACGAAGATTTGCCGCTTAAAACTGCCGACGGAAAACGTGTCGATGTGGAATTTGTCAGCAATGTCTATCTCGTAAATAGCAACAAGGTTATCCAATGTAATATTCGCAATATTAGTGAACATAAGATAAAAGAAGATCAACTGAAACTTTTTGCCGTTATTCTCGAGCAATTGAACAGGCAAGATGAATGGCAAATTCTGATCAGCGATATATTGAAAGAATTAAAATTGTTTTCGGGATTCGATTCGGTAGGAATCCGGCTGAAGAATGGGAACGATTATCCATATTATCTTCAATATGGTTTTACAGAAGCAATTCTTACTGAGGAAAACAGGCTTTGTGCGACAAACAAATATGGTTCCATAGACATGGATCAGGATGGCATGCCGGTACTTGAGTGTCAATGCGGAGTTGTGTTGTCAGGTAAAACAGATTCAGGAAAGCCTTATTATACCAAAGGCGGCAGCTTTTGGACTAATCAATTTAGCGAATTAGAAGAGATGGGGTCCAATGATGACATTAGTACGCAAACCAGGAATAATTGCATTCATTCAGGTTATATGTCTGTGGCATTACTACCGATTGTTACCGGCAATAAGACGGCCGGATTGCTGCAATTCAGTTGCAAACAACCCGATATGTTTACACTTAGCCTGATTGAATTCTATGAAAAAATTGCCTCGACTATCGGGATTGCTTATAACAGAATTCAGTCGGGAGAGAAAATCAGAAAAAGCGAAATCAAATATCGCGACTTAGTTGATAATGCATTGGTCGGTGTTTATCGAACTTCTTTGGAAGGCGAGATCACATATTGTAACGAAGCCATGCTAAATATATTAGAATTTGAAGGCAACGATTATAAAGAATTGAATACAAATGTTTCGTATAGGAATTCAGACGAAAGAAATTTATTGATAAATACAATCCGGGATGCCGGAACAATAAACAATTTTGAAACTGAATTAATTACTTACAAGGGGAAAAAGATACATGTTGTTATTAACGGTAAGCTTGACGGCAATCAGCTTTCCGGTATGATACTCGACGACACAGAACGCAAACTGGCTGAGCGGGAACTAAAGAAAGCACTCGAAAAAGCCGAAGAAAGAGACAAACTGAAAACCGCTTTCCTACACAATATGTCACACGAAATACGAACCCCTCTGAATGGTATCATAGGGTTCTCTGAATTGCTTAAAAATGATGATATTACACGTGATGATATAGCCGAATTTACGGATATAATCAAGCGAAGCGGAAAAAGGCTTATTGAAATAGTGAATAATGTTCTCGAAATTGCCAGAATTGAGACAGGGCAAGTACAAATGGAAAAAAGACAAATTAATATTAATTCAATTCTATCAGACTTATTTGACTTTTTTGCTCCATTGGCAAAGGTTAAGAGTCTTAATTTGGATTACCATATTTATAAAAATGATAAAAAAGTGCTGGTATATACTGATGAAACGAAGCTGCATCAGATACTTACCAATTTGATAAACAATGCAATAAAGTTTACCAAATCCGGCAGCATAGATTTTGGCTATGTAATCAAAGGTAATACTGTTCAATTCTATGTAAAAGACACAGGAATCGGTATCCCGCCTGAGTTTATGGATAAAATCTTTAACAGGTTCATTCAGGTCGGACAGCCGCTTTCGAATGAGCATGAAGGAGCCGGGCTTGGGCTGGCTATTTGCAAAAGCCTGGTAGAATTGCTCGAAGGCAGAATATGGATTGAATCTGAAATTAACAAGGGTTCTACATTTTACTTTACATTGCCATATACTCCCGATGCAATACCAGCCAGGATAAATATTACATATACCGAAAACACAATTAAACAAACTCCCGGAAAAATCCTGGTTGTTGAGGACGATCTGACAAGTTTCATGTATCTTAACAAACTTTTGGGAAAGCATGATATTTTTCCTTTACATGCTAAAAATGGTAAACAGGCGGTCGATTTTGTAAATAATACACCAAGCATCGAATTAATACTAATGGATATAAAAATGCCATTAATGGACGGTATCGAAGCAATGAAAAAAATAAAGGAAATAAGGCCCGATTTACATGTCATTGCTCTGACAGCTTATGCTTTCACCGAGGAACGAAACAACATCCTATCCATCGGCTTTGATGACTATATAGCAAAACCGATTGGAAAAGAGGCAATATTGGATGTCATTTGTAATTATATGAAATAGATATTCAGACTCTCCGATTAAAAAGAATTGGATTCCCACATGCATATCAATTTCCGGATCCTGAATGCCATATTCTGTGTGTCAGACCACAGCCGTTGCATTTCTCAGTCACAGGTATATGCAAACCTTTGCCGTGCAGAGAATTACATATAGCCGTTTTTGATGACGGTCAGAATCATCTTAAACCGTTCATTCGCCCTGATAATATGAGCTGAATGTGCCGGAATGACAATTGAACTGCCGGTTTCAATAAATTTTGCTTCTGAGTTGATAATAATTTCGGCCCTGCCTTCGATGACCTGCGCAAAAGAATCAAAAGGAATGGTTCTTTCGTCCAAAGCTTCCCCGTCGTCGAAAGACATGACAGAAACGTTTCCGGTAGCCTTTTTAATAATTGTTTTACTGACAATCGTATGAGGTTCATACTCTATTATTTCAACCAGGATTACCGGTTGCGACTTAACTATTTCGACACTGTTCATTGTAAATCCTGATTATTAATTTGTAAAATCTTTTTTATTATAGTATCATTGCTGGTCATCAAGCCATTTCAGTAGTTCTTTGACGCTACCTGTTGCAAGGGCAATACACATGTCGGCAGCCCCATAATATACGTTAATAGTATCGCCGTCGGGTGCAATGGTGTGGCCGCAAGGGAACACGACTTTATTGACATCGCCTGTCAACTCGTATTGCTCTTCAGGACCAAACATCCAGTCATCAGACCGTTTAATGCAGAGTTCAGGCTTGTTCAAATCGAATAATGCCAGGCCCAGCCTGTAAATACAGCCGGCAGCATTTTGCTTGACACCATGATATATAATCAGCCAGCCGTCCGGCGTTTCAATTGGTGTAGATGAGAGCCCGATCTTATTGGCATCCCACCAACTGCCTCTCCTGGCTTCCATCATCAGTTTGTGGCTTCCCCAATGCCTTAAGTCGGGTGAATATGAAATCCAGATATGCGCCCTTGGAGAACTTACGGGACGATGAATTAAAGCCCAGTAATCGCCGATACGATGGGGCAGTAATGCCGCATCCTTGTCTTCGGGCGACATAATAATGCCATATCGCTCAAAGGTGTGGAAGTCTTCCGTGAAAGCAAGCGCCACTCCGGGACCTTCAACTGCATATGCCGTATAGACGACAGCGTATTTTTTCAATTCCGGGACCCATGTAACGCGTGGGTCTTCAATGCCCCAGATTTCCTCGGGGAAATTCTCGGGTTCGGGCCTTAATGTCCCTTCTTTATCGATAGCCCAATTATCTACCCCATTCTTTGAACGAGCGGCACAAAGATGAGACTGGCCGTTTCTTTCCTCTACACGGCACAGCAACAGGGTTGTCCCGTCTTCCAAAAGAGTGGCGCCCGCGTTAAAAACACTGTTTACCGGATAGGGCCAATCGTCGGAAGTCAGTATTGGATTGTGCTTATATCGGTGTAACAGTTTTATATATTGATGTCCCATTTTTTTCTTGTTGTTTTTTATCATAAAATTAAATTTTCAATATACCTCATCTCCAGAAGTGATTGTAGGAATGCCAATGTGGATTCGGCCCCCTGGTTTTCATTTGTTCTGTCGCTATGTAAGCCGTCGCGGCAACCACCGGTCGTTGGGTCGTAAATGGATAGATTCAGGTCATTCCTGCCAAGGAACCATTCGAATGCCCGCCGGGCTTCCTGACGCCAGCGTTCTTCGCCGGTAATCCTGTACGCTTCGAGACAGGCTGAAACCATGGTTTGAGCCTCGACCGGCTGTTGGTCGAACCTTGCGCGTTCTCCGTTCCTGGGGAAAAATCCATTCGAACCGATGGGCACAAAATGTCCGCCTACCGAATCGGCTTTCTGCAAATCGGCTAACCATTGCAGCGATTCGAGGCCTTTTTCTGTCATGGAACTGTTGGGTATCGAACTTCCGCCTATTAATAATGCATGCGGCAAAGCAGCATTGCAATAGCTCAGGCTCTTTTCAAACCACGGCCAGTTTGGGGAATGAATATTTTCATACAACGCAAGTAACCGTTCAGCCAATTCCGAACGTACATGACTTACCTTGCTGTCGCCCGCAAATCGTTGAGAATACTCGTTAATGCCCATGAGAGCGAAGGACCATGCGCGGGGGCTTGTCATTGTGAGAATAGCGGGCAGGGCCTGTTCGAAAAGCCTACCGGCAAGGCTTTGCAGAGAAGGCGTTTTTGACCTCCCCAGCACGGTGCCTAATGACCAAAGAGTTCGGCCGTGGCTGTCGTCTGAACCTGCTGTTTCAAGCCAATTGCGCCGGAAGTCAAGAAAATTCCTGAAATGGCCGTTGCCGCTGTTGAAAGCATACATAATGAACGCAAGGTACCGGGAAGCCATTTTTGACGCTTCTCCGTTGTACACTGATTCCAACAAAATGCTGACAATCAGGGCACGGGCATTGTCGTCCGTTGTGTATCCTTCTTCGTAGTTAGGTACAGAAAATACAGCATGTTGAAATATTCCCGTATCGTCCGTCATCCTTAACAGATGGTCGAGTTTGAGAGGTGGAAGTTCCCCGGGCTTTTCGTTCAAAGTCTTAACGACATGAACCGGGTGTTTTGTAGAATTCATGCGCTCTACACGTGCGCGCTGGAAGCTCTCCATATAGTGTTGTGCCGACTTGGACCATAACATCTCCCTGCCGAACATATAGGCCCGTTTACGCATCGCATGGCGGTTCTGTTCGTCGTCGAGCAGTCTGATTACCTGTTCCGAAAGAGTTTCAGGATCGTGAAAAGGCACAAGTACACCACGCTCTTCAGCCAGCATTTCTTCGGCATACCAATAGGGTGTGGAAATGACTGCTTTGCCGGCTCCCAGAGTGTAAGCCAGCGTGCCAGACGTGATCTGCGTTTCATTAAGATAGGGTGTGATGTATATATCAGCGGCGCCGATGAACTGAATCAGTTCATCAATACTAACGAAGCGGTTATAGAATATTACCTGGCTTTCAACACCGTTCTCATGCGCCAGCCATTGAAGGGACAATCGGTAGTTTTCACCGTCGTTGCGTTTCACATGAGGGTGCGTTTCACCAAGAACAATATATACTACATTAGGATGGCGTTCAATAATTTTCGGAAGGGCTGAGATTACACTCTCTATTCCTTTGCTTGGGGACAGCAATCCAAAAGTTAACAATACGGTTTTGCCTTCGACGCTGAACAAGTCCTTGTGAAAACTCGGGTCGACAAAAGGTACGTCGGGTATGCCGTGATGGATCATGTCGATTTTTTCGGGTGGTACTTTGTATATATCCTGAAGGAATTCGGCTCCTCTTTCGCTCATTACTACCAATCTGTCCGAAAGAGCAGCAACTTTGTCAAGCACTAATTTCTGATCCTGATTCGGCTCTCGTAAAATTGTATGCAATGTTGTTACAATGGGCATCGTCAGTTCCCGCAATAAAGTAATGATATGGCTTCCTGCCCTGCCTCCGAAAATACCGTATTCGAATTGAAGACATACGATATCGACATTATTAATATTTAAGAAATCGGAAGCACGACGATACGACTCTATATCCTTTTCCATCAGTTCGAACCTTACCCGCGAGGGATAGTCATATCCTTCCTCGATGTCGTTGACGGGAATTGCGATGCAGGTCGTATTTGGGTATTCATCGGCGATGGCTTCGCTCAGGTCGGTAGTAAATGTTGCTATGCCACACTGCCGTGGCAAATAATTACCGATGAAAGCTATCCTGTTTATCGATTTATTTTTTAAATTCTTTGACATATTACTAATCCTGCTATTACTTGGGAAGCAAAGACTTTACTCCTGCCAATTCCCCGATTATATTAACCAACTCGGATCCCTGTGGAACGATTACCTTGGCATTGTTTGCAAGAGAATTCTCAACAGCTTCGAGTTTTCTCATCAATTGCGCATTGCCGATGAAGTATTGATCAGCGGCTTCATTGACCAATTTTATAGAAGCGGCGTCGCCTTCGGCGTGCAATATCTTTGCCTGGCGGTATCCTTCGGCTTCCTTGATTTTTGCGCGTTTTTCGCCGTCAGCTACCGTTTCTCTTGCCGAGGCAAAGTCAACTGCTGCCACTTTTTCATTTTCAGCTTTTACGACTTTGTTCATTGTCTCTTGTACATCAGAGGGCGGGTCAATCTCTTTCAGTTCGGTTCGGACGATTTCGATTCCCCAGTTATGTGTTTCTTCGAGCAGCGTTCTGTGCAGTTCGGCGTTGATCTTTCCTCTTTCGCTGTTGGCGGACTTCAGGGTCAGGGTACCAATTATGTTCCTCAGAGTCGTTCGTGCAAGGTTGACAATCTGGTACATATAATTGTTGACATTGTACTGCGAGTTTTTTACGCTTTCTTCGTCCGATTTGACCTTGAAATAGACCTGGGCGTCAACCTTTGCGTTCAGGTTGTCATTGGTAATAATCTCCTGGCGTTCCGCATTGATCATCGATTCGGTTACATTTACCCTGTACATCCGTTCGATAAATGGGAATACCCAGTGAAAGCCCGGCTCGGCAAACCTGTTGTATTTACCCAGGCGCTCGGTCAATCCCCTGTGAGTAGGCCTGACAATCCTTACGCCGCTCCAAACAAATAATACGACGAACAGAGCTCCTCCCAAAATAATTTCCATACAAACCTCCTATATATTTTTACAATTCCAAACAGAAAGTACCAGCCGACTTCTGATATTAACAGTATCTTCTGACGGTATCCTTTTTATCCTGTGCAATACGAACTGATATTTTCCTGCCGTCCATGTCCGAATTGTTAAGCTTATTTATAGCTCTGCGGGCATCGTCATCAGCCATTTCAAGGAAACCGTAACCACGGGATCTTCCTGTCTCTTTGTCAGTAATTATTTTCAAAGACTCTATATCGCCATATTCATAAAATTCGGACTTCAATTCGTCTTCGGTAACACTGTTGGGAAGATTCCCCACAAATAGTATCATACATTATCCTGAATAGATAATTAAACCAGGTTTTAACCTGTTTATTTCCGGATACAAAGTTATGGTATTGAAAACAAGTAAAATTACAGAACTTCGGGAATTACTAACATAATTCACACATTGTTTATTCCGTGCCTTCTTTGGTTGCTCATCTTTTTGAAAAAAGTAGGGGTTAAACCGGTTACTTTCTTGAATTGATTGGATAGATGCTGGACGCTGCTGTAATGGAGCTTCCAGGCGATCTCCGAGAGATTGAGCTCGTTGTAAACCAACAATTCTTTTACGCGTTCGATTTTGTGGCGGATAATAAATTGCTCAATGGTTGTACCGTGGACTTCCGAGAACAGATTGGAAATATATGTATAATCGTAATTCAGTTTTTCGCTTAGATACTGGGAAAAGTTGATTTTCAATTCATCATCCGAATAATGAATAAGCTCGATGATTATGCTTTTTATCTTTTCGATCAACTGCGATCTCTTATCTACAAGCAATTCGAGGCCCGTTTTCCTTAGGTTCTTGTCGAGTTGCTCCAGTTGTTCAGACGATATGCTTCCGACAACGTTTACTTCGCCCAGTTCGAGGTTGTTGTATTGAATCCCGATCTTTTCGAGTTCCGATTGCAACACCATCTTACAGCGAATGCAAACCATATTTTTAATGAATATTTTCATAATATCAGTCCAATTTATCAAAATTCAACTTAATCTACAAAATTATTTCTTAATAATAAAATTACTATCCCTTGTTATTCCTCGTTTTATATGAGTCATGCCGTTTTTTCAGAGAACCTGTTTTTTCCGACAATGAATGAAGTATGTCTGAAAAATTGTAAGGAAATCGAAATGAATTCTTTATACTCCTTCAAATGATTGCCGGTGGCGAATATATATGGAAACTTTCGAAGGCCGGGGAAACAAAAAGATTATTAATTTTGTTGTAATAAGGGTTAAATCAAATTGAAAAATTATGAATGATAAAGAAAACAGTTTAGCGTCCCCCGATGCACACATACTCTTAGAGTTAGTGAAAACATCAATGCCTTACGGCAGGTATGCAGGTACCGTCCTGTGCGACCTGCCCGTCTCATACCTCGAATGGTTCGAGCGCACAGGGTTTCCCGAGGGCAGGCTGGGAATGCTGCTACGGACGATGTTCGAGATAAAGATTAACGGGCTGGACTACCTTCTGCAACCTCTCAAGAGGAGGTCTTTCAGTTGAAACCTGCTACCATCAACGAACTGAAGAATGAACTCAAAAACGCCAAACCGGCCAAAGTGCTGGAAATGTGCCTACGGCTGGCAAGACACAAAAAAGAGAACAAGGAACTCCTCACTTACCTCATCTTCGAAGCCGACGACGAAGTCAACTATGTCAACTCGGTGAAAGAAGAAACCGACGGCCTGTTCGAATCCATGAACCGCAGCAGCCAGTACCTGGCAACTAAGTCTGTCAGGAAAATCCTCAGGAACATCAATAAATACATACGGTTTTCAGGCTCGAAGCAGACCGAAACAGAACTGCTGCTATATTTCTGCCGCTGCCTCAAAGACTCGGGCATTGAAATGAAGCCGGGAAGCGCCCTCTCCAATATCTATTACAGGCAGAAAGAGAAGATATACAAAGCCGTCGGCTCTCTGCACGAGGACCTGCAATGCGACTACACTGCCGAAATGGAGAAATTGGAAGAATCTTAAACGCCTTTATTCGAAAAAGAAATCCACACCTGCGAACTTCAGTACGAAGGGATCTGTCCTGATCGCTCCCCTGCTGATACGCGATTTCAGTATCAGCCCCTCCATGGAGGTACAGCGGCTGAGAGCGACATAGACCTGGCCGGGTGAGAAAGAGCCGCTCAGGTCGGCTATTACATTCTCAAACGTCAGGCCCTGGCTTTTGTGTACGGTAATGGCCCAGGCCAGCTTGAGGGGGTACTGGACGAATTCGCCGATGGTCTCCTCTTCGATCTTGCTTTCTTTGCTGTTCCATGTGTACTTTACGTTCTCCCAAGTATGCTCCTTCAGTTCTATCTCGTCGCCTTCAGCAGTTTCAACCACGATCATGTCTTCTTCGATTCTCTTCACAATGCCGATTTTGCCGTTAAAGAACTGCCGGTAGAGGTCGTTCCTGATGAACATCACCTGTGCTCCTACTTTCAGCTGCAGCGTTTCATCGGTAGGGAACATCGAATCCGGGAAGCTGCCGCTGGTCAAGGCCTTGAAGGATTTCAGCGGAGACGGCAGTTCTTCCAGTTTCCTGCGGTTAATATCATCGACGATGCGGTTGTGTGTGGCTAATACAATGTAGTTATGGTTCCTGTCCGTGTCGGTTAAAGGGACGAAGCGGCTGTTCAGCAGTTCCATGTCTTCGGCGCCAACCTGGTTGACGCGAATCTTGTTCAACAGGTCGATGAACTGCCTGTCGCTCTGCCTGTATATTTTCTGAAGCTCGATGTACCGGGGCGGGTTGTCCCTCAGGACAAGGGAACTGAAGAAGAACGGGGTTTCGTAATGCTCTTTCATAATCTCCCACTGGTCGTTCTGTGCAATCGGGGGCAGTTGGAATGCGTCGCCAATCAGTATGACCTGCACACCGCCAAACGGGAGATACTCCCGCTCCCTGAAAATCCGGAGCAGCCTGTCAACGACATCGAGCAGGTCGCATCGTACCATGGAGATTTCGTCGATGATCAGCAGTTCCATTTCCGCGATGACCTTCTTCTGCTTCTTCTTGTATTTGAAAATGTCGAACACGGTGCTTTTGTCTTCGCTGTCGGGGTCGGGCCTGACCCTGAACCGGCTGTCACCGGGAACGAAAACGCTGGGGGGTATCCTGAAGAATGAGTGGATTGTCTGTCCGCCGGCGTTCAGTGCGGCGACGCCTGTCGGAGCAAGAACCACAGTCTTTTTTTTCGTATGATATTTAATATACTTCAGGAAGGTGGTTTTCCCCGAGCCGGCTTTACCTGTAAGGTAGATCAGCGGGGCGCCGTTGTTGACAAGCCTGACGGCCTGGTTGAACTCCTCGTTGCCGTCGTCCAGTTCGATATTGTCGATTACCATCGCCATATTTTCAGTACCGATAACATACATTAATGAAATATCATTATTACAAAAATAGGGAAAAAACAGACAGATGGGATGGTTTATTATGAAATCGCATTTTAGGTCGATCATGATTGCGAAGTAATTTCAGGCAGTGGCTTTCTTCCTGTTCCTGATGAAGGTGAAAAGCTTGAAAGCTCCGAACAACACAAGTAAAGACACGACAACGACGGTTGTAATCGTGCCGTACGATTCCATGAAGTCATTGACTTTCTGCCAGTTCTTACCGAAAAGGTTGCCGGAGTAGATCAGTATCAGGTTCCAGACAGCGGCGCTGATGAAACTGAGGACTATTGTGAGCTTAAGATTGATTTTCGAAATTCCTGCGAAGAAAGAGATAACAGCACGTGTGCCGGGAAGAAACCTGTTGATGACAATCAGTGCATAGCCCCAGCGTAGAAACCACTTTCGGGGCTTGGCCAGGCTCTCCTCGTTGATGAACTTGAACCTTCTCGAAGCAATTATTTTATTGCCGAGTACAGCCCCCAGCCAGTACATGACGATGAACCCGAGGGTTGAGCCGACTGTCGAAGCAATCAGCAGTTCCGGCAGGCCCACTTTACCCAGGCCTACGAGTGAACCCATCATTACCAGAAGGCTGTCGCAGGGCGACGGCGGAAAAAGGTTCTCAATCAGTGTGACGGAAAAAGCCAGCAGCAATATCCACAGGACCGGAATATCTGTGTTTTGCAAGGTCTCGGCTATGGTTTTTACTACGTCTTCAAACATTCAGTTCCAATTATAAAGTAAGCAATTTTAATTAAATGATAAATGTTACAATAAAAAATGCAAGATAGTAAAAACTGAAAGACTAACAGATGATAAAAAAAACACGGAAAAATTAAAAAAAAATCACATTACTTTACCCCTGGTGCTATCATGAATGAAAAAAATATCGTATCTTAGAAAAAAAACTGTTGAAATACTTAATTTATTTGGGAAAATGACCGAAAATAAATTGAGAAATTGGTTTAGGAATACTTTTGAAATAACGGAATTGAGCAAAAAATGGAAAAAAGCGAATTAATCGTAAACCTGAAAAGTGGAACAAATCCGGAAACAAGATGGGAAGCAGCAGCCGAACTGGGCGCACTCGGCGCCTATGACGACGAGGTGCTGGAAGCGTTGGCACAGGGATTATTAGACATAGATTCCGGTGTGAAGGATATTTGTGCCCGCACCCTGTCCGAAATCCCCAAGGAATACGGCAGGCCGGCTTCCAGGTTCATTGCTCCGCTCATCAGCAACAAAAGCATCGAGATCCGTAACCTGTCAAGCGACATACTGATTAAGATAGGCGCCGCCGCCAATGAATTCATGATACCCTTTTTCAGCGACCCTGACTACCAGGTACGCCAGTTTGCCTGCGACGTAGTAGGCAGGATTGCCGATCCCAGCGGCCTGGAGAGTGTTTACACACTTTTGGACGACAGTAACCCGAATGTTATCAATTCCGCAATCGAAGCCATCGGTAACATCCGCTCCGAAAGCTCTTTCGAAGTGCTGGCTTCCCTGTACGGAAGAGTCGAAGACCTGAAGCCGGGCCTGATGGAAGCCATCGGCAAAATCGGCAGTACCGAGTCTGAGGATTTTCTCATCGACAAGCTGAAGAACGAAGAAGATGTATTCATGCAAACAGCCGCAATCGACGCCCTGGCATTCTGCGGTAAAGACATAGGCCTCTGCAATCACCTGCTCGACGAACTCGGCAGCACTCCCGCCGAGCTTCAGCCAATCCTTCTTAAAACTATATTTGCAATCGCTTCGAGGAATGACCTGGAGATCGAACTTCCGCCGGACTTACGCCATGTAGCAGTCAAGGCGCTGTTCGACGACGACAACGACATTGTCGGCGCGGGCCTGATTGCCCTTGGCTTCACATACAACACTTCGGATGTCCCCGGCCTCGTCAACGTCGTGCTCAAAAACGGGCCCGACATGCAACAGCACATCCTGGCCGTACTGCTCACATACTCTGACACGACAGCCATCAGGGAGTTCTTCGATGTTTACTTCATGAACTCCTCATTCGACGAGGACCTGTCTGAGTTTCTTTCGTACATAAAAATTGTCTGGGAAGACGTACCTGAAGAAAATGCGCATGCAACAATAGAAACCATATTAGACATCAGCTACACATCCCCCCGGGCCAACAAACTTGATATTACAGAAATAATGCTACAGCTCAATCCTGAAATTGTTTTCAATAAATTGAGGCACTACCTTGAAGAAGAACCGGAACTTACAGGGGAAGTACTTGACATCGTTGCAGGGTTAAGGCTCGACGAATTTAGAAATGATATTGAAATAATTGCCGGGTCAGACTCAGCGTTCAGCGAAAAAGCAGCCGAAACCCTTGAATATTTAAATTGACATTAATGGAATATGAGATAATTTATGAGTTCAGAGCTATTCAAATTTAAACTGGGAAAACCCAAGACAGAGGCCGGCACAGACAGTCCACCCATACAGCCTTTGCAGAAGACCCTGTCGATGAGCGATGAGACTTTCAACAACCTGAGAGATGTAATATATAAGATCAGCGGCATCTATTACACAACCAGTAAAAAGTACCTCCTCGAAGGCAGGATCGGCAAACGTGTCCAGGCAAAGAATTTCAAGAGCTTTGAAGAATATGTGGAATACCTGAAATCTCCCTATAACAAAGACGAACTGAAACCGCTGTACGACGCAATTACTATCAACGAAACGTACTTCTTTCGGGCAGAACAGCAATTCGAAGCTTTCGAGAAAATTATTGTCCCTGAAATCCTCAAGGAAAAAGGCAATTCCGTAATGCCCATCTTCAGGATATGGAGCGCAGCTTCGTCCACCGGCGAAGAAGCGTACACACTGGCCATCCTTGTCCTTGAGAGGCTGAAACCCATGTTCCCGAACGTAACGTTCCAGATACTGGCAAGCGACATTAACGAAAGTGTAATCGAATCCGCAAGGGCCGGCGTTTACAAGGAGTATTCAATCAGGAACATTCCTCCGCTCTATCTTGACAAGTATTTTACTAAACAGGCCAATACATATGTACTGAGCGACCAGGTCAAGAGAATGGTCAAATTCATGAACGTCAACCTTTACGATTCTAACCAGATGAGGATGATCACCCAATGCGACGTCATTTTCTGTTGCAATGTGCTGATATATTTTGACATCCCGTCCAAGCAAAAAGTTGTTTCTATGCTTTATAATTCTTTAAATAAAGGCGGCTACCTGTTCATCGGCTATTCCGAGTCCCTGCACGGCATATCCAAAGCTTTTAAACTGGTTCACCTGCCCAAAGCCATGGCTTATAAAAAAGAATAAATTGATAATTAATATATATTGAGTTTTATAATGGAAAAGACAATTTTAGTAGCTGAGGATTCTGCCTCAATCAGGAAATTCGTTACAATGGCATTGAAAATCATGGGATTCAAGGTTATTGCAACCGAGGACGGCATGGAAGCATTGGAGAAATTGCCCGGCCAGAAAGTGGATCTGTTGATTACGGATTTGAATATGCCGAACATAGATGGATTTAAACTAATTAACTCTGTCCGCAGCAATCCGGATTATATCGAATTGCCAATTATCATCCTTTCTTCTCTTGCCAAGGATGAAGACGTACAGCAAGGACTCGCTGCAGGAGCAAACTCATATTTAATAAAACCTTTCAATACGAAAAGGATTCAATATGAGGTTTCAAAATATTTGGGTTAGAAAGATATTATTAAAAACTAATTATAAGGATGATTATGCGTTTTTTAGTAGTTGACGATTCACCGACCATGCGCCGAATTGTCATTAATGCCCTTAAGGTCTTCGGCATAGAGGATGTGGTTCAGGCAGAAGACGGGCAGGATGGCTTAAACAAATTAAAATCAGAAAAAATTGATTTTGTCATCACTGACTGGAATATGCCGAATATGACCGGACTGGAACTGATCAAAGCCATCAGGACCGACGACGAACTTAAAAACATCCCTATTCTCATGGTTACTACCCGCGGCTTGAAACAGGACATCGTCGAAGCTCTGAAAGCCAAAGCCAACAACTATGTTGTAAAACCTTTCACGCCACAGGTGTTAAAAGAAAAGATTGCAGCTGTCCTTAAAGCTGTCCAAGGTGAAAGCAGTATATAAAATACCCTATTTGGAGATATAAAACTATGAATGACAATGATATTAACACTCTTTTGAGAAAAGCCGACGAACTGAAAGCTTTATTCGTTTTGGGCCAAAGAGTTATTCCCTTCCTCGAAGAACTTTTCATCTTTGTTAAAGACATTAAACCAATGCTCGATGAGATTACCGTATCCATCCATGAAAACCTGAAGAAAATGCCCAATGCCTCAAAACAGTTGTCAAAAGTTACCGAAGCTACTGAAAACGCCACCAATGAAATTATGGACATCGTTGACGGGGTCATTTACAAGACCGACATCATCAGCGCTAACCTGAAAAAAATCGAGAAAATGTCCAACGAAAAGTCTTCTTCACCGCTGAAAATTCTGGACCTTATACTACAAGCCCTCAAAAATGACGAAGATATACAGGAATTGCTTCCTAAACTTTCCAAACAAGTGAAAGACATCAAATCGGAAAAATCACCGGAATTCAAAACCATAATCAAAGAAACTACAAATATGGTTGAGAGCATTCAAAACGATTCCAGTTCCATCATGATGTCGCTACAGGTTCAGGACATTACTTCTCAGCAGATCGCTGCCGTTAACCACCTCCTCGACACCATCCAGGACAAGCTTAATACCATTATGAAACGGTTCCAGAGCACTGAAATCAGCGATTTGATGGAACAAAAACCTTCATACAACGAACGAACCAATGTCTCGAAAATGCACAGGACTATTGCCTTCGATCCGGAAGCTGTCGATTCGATCAGCTTCAAAGACACCAGACAGATGGAGGTGGACGAAACAATTAAAGAACACAACAAAGGAAGAGCCGACACGGACATGATGAACCTGGAAGCTTCACTGGAAGACATAGACGCTCTGTTCGCCGGAAAAGCCGACAGCACCGACGTAAAAGAACAGAATGCAGACGTAAAAGAACAGGATGCAGACGAAACTGTCTCCCAGGATGACATCGATGCCATGTTCAGCTAATTAAAAACGGGAATTTAGGAGAAATAATAAAGGATTATCATGAGTTCATTCATCGATCCCGAAATGCAGGAAATTTTCGAGGGTTTTGTTGTCGAAACGACCGAACTGCTCGACAGCCTTTCGCAGGACCTGATGCTCCTCGAAAGCCAACCCGACGACCTGGAATTACTTAATAAAATTTTCAGGAGTTTTCACACCGTCAAAGGTACGTCCTCGTTCATGGGATTTGACACCATCGCCGGCATTACCCACCATGCCGAGGATATTCTCAACAAACTGAGAAAATCGGAGCTTACCGTTAGCCAGCCCATCATCGACGTACTGCTCGAAGTTCATGACTGGATTGAAACGCTGATGGCCCGTCTGACCGAAGGCGACGACTCTCCAGTCGATTACTCCGAGACAATCCGGATGCTGGAAAAGCTCAAGGACCCGGACTATAAACCCGAACAGGAACCATCGGCAGCCCCGCCCGGAGAACAAGCCCTGCCTGAAGAAGAAGCTTTCAACGAAAGTTTCGACGATGGCACCGACGAAAAGGAATTCAGCGCGCTCGACAGCGTCCTCTCCAATTCCGACATGGTCTCGAAGCCCGGCGACTTCACAGATGAAGAACTGGCTTTGCTCGACGCGGCCTTTGCTGAAGTCAACTCGGCTTTCCTCGAAGAAAACCTCGCTGCAAAAGAAAAACCTGCCGACGAAGCCGAATCGGGTGAAAGTGTACCCGCATCAGAGGAAACACCCGATCCCGAATTAATGGCAGAACTGCCGGAAGAATCAGAAGAACCTGCCGACGAAGTGCCTGCAGTTGAAGAGCTTCCGGTTGAAAAGAAAAAAATACCTGAGACACCGGCTGCACTCACTCCCAAGAAAGAAACACCACCCGCGCAGGCTCAACCCGAAGCGGCAAAAGCCGACGACAAGAAAGGCCCTGTTAAAGCGGCAAAAGGAGCCGGCGAAACAATCAGGGTGGACGTCGAAAGGGTGGAAACTCTCATGGACCTTTCCGGTGAACTCGTGTTGGGAAGGAACAGGCTGGCACAGATTACAGACACAATCGAACAGGAATTTGAAAAGGTCAAGAGTGTACGCGACCTGATGGAAACAACGGCACAGATAGACTTCGTTACCTCCGAGATACAGTCCGCTGTAATGAGAATGAGGATGGTGCCTGTGGCAAAACTCTACCAGAAAGCTCCGCGTATCGTTCGCGACCTGTCGAAGGAGTTCGGCAAGAAAATAAAGCTGGTAGTCAAGGGTGAAGAAACCGAGATCGACAGGGGCATCATCGAAGAGCTCAACGATCCGCTGGTTCACATGATCCGCAATTCCTGCGACCACGGCATTTCTACTCCCGAAGAAAGGGTGAAGGAAGGTAAACCTGTCGAAGGTACTGTAATACTCGACGCCGAACAGGAAGGCAACGCAATTGTCCTGCGAATTTCTGACGACGGAAGAGGGCTCGACCCCGACAAACTGAAAGAAAAAGCCGTCTCCAAAGGCATCATTACCGAAGAACAAGCTCAGTTGATGTCGAAACGAGAAGCTCTCCAGTTAGTGTTCTTACCGGGCTTCAGTACTGCCGCCAAAGTTACGTCCGTCTCAGGCAGAGGTGTAGGTATGGATGTGGTAAGAACCAACATACAAAACCTTAAGGGCATGATCGAAATCGAATCGGAAGTTGGCGTAGGAACAACTTTTGTCATTAAGCTGCCCTTAACACTGGCCATCATCCAGGGTGTGCTGGTGAGGATTTGCTCTGAAACCTACGCAATACCTCTCAGCTCTGTCGTCGAAATCGTGTCTGTCGATATGAAAAGCATTTATTCCGTCAATAAAAATGAAGTGGTCAGGCTCCGCAATGATGTCTATCCCTTAGTCAGGCTCGACAGGGTACTCAGGGTAAACGGCTCGGACCTCGGACTTGAGGGCAGGTACATCGTCGTTGTCGGCATGGGCCACCAACGCGTCGGATTCGTCGTGGACGAGTTGCTCGGCCAGCAGGAGATCGTCATTAAGTCACTCGGGGAATACCTGGGGCACATCAGCGGCATTGCCGGCTCGACAATCCTCGGCGACGGCAGGGTTATTATGATTGTTGACGTTGCGGAACTGGTGCAGTTCGCATTCAGGAACCAGGGCAATTTGCAGGCTGTAGTATAGCTGCTGTAGAACAGAGTACAATACAGTAAAAGGGACAGGTTCAGGCCTGTCCTTTTTTTTTCGCTAAGCAGCATTTTTACTACCTGGCCTCGCCTCGGGGAAGGGCAGTCAAGTTCATCAAGTTTATCAAGTTTATCAAGTTTGTAAAGAAAGAAGAAAGAATCCTGCTGCTTCTTTCTCCTTCCCCTTGGGGAAGGCCGGGATGGGGTTTCTCAGTTAGTAAAGTATGTAAAGAATGCTGAATTCTGAATTCTGAATGCTGAGCCGAGCGCAGCCCATTAAGAGTGCCGACTATCCGGTAATATTGCCCCTCAGGGGCATTTTCCTCTTTCAATAGCCACTTCATTTATGGCGTGGGCAAAAAATGAAAGAAACAATCTGCTCCTTTTCGAGTGGTTCAAGATGGACTCCACCTGCGAGGTGGAGTCCATCTCGCAGATTGCCGGCTTTCTTTCTCCTTCCCCTCTGGGGAATAATTCCCCTGGGGAATAATTCCCTAACAAAGGAATGTCAACACACAAACAGGCCTGCAATACCTATTTACTTTCTGTTGCTTTCACCGGCAGCGTAAAGCTGAACTTTGTCCCTGCCCCAGGGGCGCTCTCTACCCATATTCTGCCGCCGTGCCTGTCAACGAACTCCTTACACAGTATCAGCCCCAAGCCGGTGCCTTTCTCGTTGTTGGTGCCAATCCTTGTAAATACCGAATCGATCCTGAACAGCTTGTCGATATCCGACTGGGGCATTCCTACGCCTGTGTCGGAAACTGAGACCAGGATGAGGTCCTTTGAGTCCGGGTCGGGCAGGGCAGCAATTGTAATCTTTCCTCCTTCGGGTGTAAACTTGATGGCGTTGGAAACCAGGTTACGCAGAATTGTGTAAACCATGTTGCTGTCGTAACAGGCAGTCAGGTCTTCATCCACATCAATCTCCAGTGCAATCTTCTTGGCGGCGGCGTTGCCACGAAGCAGGCCTATGGAGTCGGTAATATCCACTATGATATTGAATTCCTTTGGATTGAACTCCAGTACTCCTCTTTGGAAACGTCCCCATTCCAGCAGTTCCTCGAGGAATTTATACTGGCTGATGAGCGATTCATACAAAGAGCTGACATATTCGAACACCTCACTGTCGCTGAGGTTCTCATAGTCCTTGACCACAACCTCGGCAATGCCGAGCAGGCTGGAAAACGGGCTTTTCATGTCGTGGGCAATAATCGAAAGGAATTTGTCCTTGTCCTTGTTCAGCTTGATCAGGTCGGCGTTCTGTGTCTCAATAATTTTCTTGGTGTGGCTCAGTTCGAGGTGGTTAACCACACGTGCCACAAGTTCCTGGTGGTTGAACGGTTTGGTAATGTAATCCACTCCGCCGACTTCAAAACCTTTGATGATGTCTTCCTTCTCGTTCAATGCCGTCAGGAATATTACGGGTATATCCTTTGTTTCATCCGATTCCTTAAGTATCCTGCACACTTCGAAACCATCGATTCGGGGCATTTGTATGTCGAGCAGTATCAGGTCCGGTTTACGTGCCCTGGCAATCTCGATCGCCTGCATGCCGTTGTTGGCGAGAGCAACGTTGAAACCGTTGTGTTTCAGGGTTGTACCGAGTACCTGAAGATTCTGGGAGATGTCGTCCACAACAAGTACCCTGGAATTCTTGATGATGGTTTCTTTAATTTCTGCATTATTAGGTTCCATGGCAGCTTCTATTCGAGTAATGCAACAAATTCATTAAGTATTAAATTAATATTGTCAAAATTGAATGTCTCACATTCGATATACAGGCGGTTTGAGTATTCCATCAGCTTCTCGGAATTGCTTTCTTCTGCGATATGCATTATTTCGCCGGCAAATGTTTCAATCTCGTCGATGAACATCGACTGCCTCAACTCCTCAGATCTTTCAAGCCACTTCTCCCTGAGCATCATCTTCAAATCTTCGGCAATGGGAGCGCTTTCTTCGATGGACTCCGTTTCAGTTTCAGCTTCAGGCCCCGGCGCAGACAGATCATTGAAAGCGATGTGCCTCGCAATCTCGGCAATCAGCAACTGCCTCGAAACGGGTTTGATCAGGAAGCCGTCGCAAAGGCTTTGTATGTCCTTCTCCTTGGTACCAAGCACAGATGCTGTTAATGCAACGACGGGAATGGAGCTGTATTCCTTACTTTGTTTCAAAATGCCTGTTGCTTCCCAGCCGTCCATTACCGGCATCTGCATATCCATCAGAATCAGTTCGGGACGGATGTTTTCGATTTGCCTCAAAGCATCCCTGCCGTTTTCTGCCTCGATAATGTTCAGGTTCGACGCTTCGAGGAATCCTTTCAGGACAGTCCTGTTCGAGGGTATATCTTCGACGATGAGCAGCGTTTTACCCTTGAAATCGAGTTTCAATTCCCTGCTTTCGACCATAGGGACATAGGACGCAGGGTCGGCAATTTCTACATCATATAGATATATCTTGAAATTGGACCCTTTGCCGACTTCACTCTCTACGGCGATATTGCCGTTCATCATTTCAGTAAGCCTTTTGGTAATCGTCAGTCCCAGGCCTGTACCGCCATACTTACGGGTGTTCTGGCCTTCCTGCTGCCTGAAAGCTTCGAATATCAGGTTCTGCTGATCGGGGGGGATGCCTTTGCCTGTGTCTGTTACCTCGAATACCAGGTCAACGGCACCGGAGCCGTCCTGGTTTCCGATATTCCTGATGGAGATGGTAATGCTGCCTTCATCGGTAAACTTAATGGCGTTGCCGACAAGGTTAAGAAGGACCTGGCGCATACGTGCACCGTCCATTCGTACGGTTTGTGGCACATCCTTTCTAATGTCAATATCAAATGTCAGTCCTTTCTCTTTGATTTTCAGCCCGAATATCTGCTGCATTTCCTGGCACAGTTCAGAGAGGTTGACCGTTTCGAGACGAAGCTCGAGCCTGCCGGACTCAATCTTCGACAGGTCGAGAATATCATTAATGAGAGTCAGCAGGTTCTCTCCGCCGATTCTTATGCCCTGCAGGTATTCCCTGTAAACCGGATCGGGGATGTGTTCCATCAGCAGTTCCGAGAAGCCGAGAATAGCATTCATCGGAGTCCTGATCTCATGGCTCATATTGGCTAAGAATTCGGACTTTGCTTTGTTCGCAGTGTCGGCCATTACTTTTGCCCTGCGCAGGAACTCTTCCTGCTGTGAGCGTTTGATCGAGGCGGCAATGGCGCCGGCAAACATCCTGTAAATGGATATATATGTTTCGGACATTATATATTCAATATTGCAGTCATTAAAGCCGATGATACCCCAAAATTCATTGTCTATGAAGATGGGCAGGACAATGACGGAGTTAAGGCCGTGTTTCAGCAGCATATTTTCCAGTTTCCTGTTGGCTGACAGATTGCCTATGCTTCCGTAGAGTACCGTATCCTGCTTCAATTCGTCGAAGAAAGAAAAGCAGAGGCCCGACGGGATCCTGTCGGATGCTGTGTTGGCGTCGCCGCTGCTGTTTGAAAGTGTGGAACAGAAAATTTTCGGGGAAGAGTCTTCACTCTCATTTGACTTTTTATTCTCATAAACATAGGAGCAATCGGCGCCGATTGTCCTGCTGACAACAGACAACGCTTCAGACAGGGATTCGTTGATTTCACTTTTAATCAGCAGAAGGTTACCGGCGTTGGCAACAGCGCTGAGGAGTTTGTCTTTGTGTTCCAGCTCTTCCTCGGTTTTCTTTCGTACAGTAATCTCATTCTGCAATTCCCAGCTTTTCCATTCCATTTCATTAGCATACTGCTGGATTTTCTTCTGGTTCATGATTCTGTCGGAGATGTCCCTGTTAATTCCTCTGTACCCCCTCAGAACGCCGGCTTCGTCGATGATGGGGCTGCCGTTTGTTTCAATGAACCTTTCTTTCCCCGACGAGTCGATCATCCTGCTCTCGTACGAGTTGATCCACTGCTGGTATTTCTTCGAACTGTTCAGGTACTCCCCAACACGGAAAGCTTCCTGGGCAGCCATGAAATCGAAAGGCTTCCTGCCAAGTACTTCTTCGGCGTCATAGCCCAGAATGTCAGACACCTGTGGGCTGGAATAGACATAGATATCATCGCTGTCGATCTCCCATACCCATTCATTAATATTTTCAACTAAGGACCTGTACTTCGACACGCTCTGCCTCACAGCGTCGATGAAGTTCTTTCTTTCGGTAATATCCTGTGCGATGCCGGCAATTCTGGCAATATCGTGAGACTCGCTGTAAATGGGGAACATTCTGACCCACAGCCACCGGATCTCCCTGTCCGGCTTGACGATGCGAATTTCGTCGTCGAACAGGCCGTCGCGGAGGAAGGACTGGGAGTTGAGCTTCCTGAATACTTTGGGTTTGTCCTTCCTGTAAATGAAATTGAAGATGCTGCTGTTGTTTTCGTACAGGTCATCTATGTTGTGCCCGACAATTTTCGTGAAGGACGGATTGATGTACAGTATCTTATCCTTCGTCATCAGCCAGAAAATCTCATCTACGTTCTCTGCAAGTTGCCTGAATCTTTCCTCGCTGTCCCTGATGGCTTCTTCGGCTTCTTTCTTTTCGGTAATATCCTTGCAGAAAATCAGGTATTCATCGTCTGAGATACGTGTTGCTTCAGAAGATACATAGACCGAGGATTTGTCTTTCCTGATCAGGTAATACTCCGCCTTAGCGCTGCCGGTACTGATTAAGGCCTGGAAATGCTCTATTCCCAGGTATCTTGTACCGTCATAGAGAAGTGTCTCGAAGTCCTTGGCTTCCAGTTCAGCCTTGTCATAGCCTGTCAGTATTGAGGCCGCCCTGTTAACGAGCCTGAAACGCCCGCTTTTGTCGATTATGAATATGGCGTCGAGAGCGTTTTCGATATATGACCTTAGCTTTTCTTCACTGTTCCTGAGCTTACTTTCGATTATCTTTCTGTGGGTAATGTCTCTTTCAATTCCCATGATGCCGACGATGTCCCCGGTATAATCCCTGATGGGTGTTTTGTATTTCTCTACCCAGATGTAGCCGTACTGGCTGTCGAGCGCTTCTTCGATGAGGATGTCAACGCCGTTGTTCATTATCTGGATCTCTTCTTCCCGGTATTTTTGTGCAATAACATAATCACAGAGGTCCCTGTCGGTTTTACCGACAATATTCTCCGGGGCCTGGTCGTAGAAATCGCAGTAGGATTTATTAACAGCTACATATCTGCCGTTTTTGTCCTTGACCCAGGCAATGAAAGGGAGGAAAGAAAGCAGCCTTGCCGTGTTGGAAGGGTCCAGATCGGCTTGTCCTTTCGGCTGGGGAAAACCCCTTGCCGAAGCCTGTAGATCAGCTGTAGCCTTCAGTTCTTCCAATTTCCGAAAGACAAGGTCCCTGTCGGTACTGCCGTCTTTCAGCAATTCAATGACCTCATCTATTCGGGCTTCTATCATTAACTCTCCGAAAAAAAACAAAAGCGGCTCTTGAAACCAAGCCTTCTATTATCTCCCACTATTAGATTATCTGAGTTTCAAATATATTAATCTATTTCAAATAACCCACATTACTTTTCATACAAATATCGGTTTTGATATTGTAATCTTAATACTCATCAACATAATGCCAAAATTAATAATAAATTTATATAAGTGCCGATAATATTTATTGGTATAGTTTTTTCTTAACATATATCGATGGTAATAATTTACCATGAGTAATGTTCAATATTATTGAAAATTAGATGAATAAGATAATATATATAATAATGCTTCTGGTTCAGGCCTGGCCTTCAGTGTCCGGAGCCGTTACAAATGCCGGTGGCGGGGAAGCAAAGCTGGAAGCCTATTCACCGCTGCTGTACTCCACATTCTTTGGCGGCAGCGGCAGCGACGGGATTGCAGGTGTTACCGTCAGCGGCAATTACCTTTACATAGTCGGAGTTACAGACGCAGCGGTTCCGGTTACCAAAGGCGCCCTGCAAAACAGCAGCCAAGGCGGAAAAGATATATTCATTGCAAAGTTCAATTATAAGAACGGGGCTGTCTCCGGCCTGGCCTGGTCCACCATGCTGGGTGGCAGCGGAGATGACCTGCCTGCCGCCATTGCTGTTGACGGCAGCGGTAAAATATACATCGCCGGGACTACCGGTTCCACGGACTTTCCTACAGGTACTGATTCCTGGCAGGGAGCTTCGGGCGGCTCGAACGATGCTTTCCTGGCTGTCCTGTCTCCACTGGCGGCAGACAGTTACACCCTGTCGTTTCTGTCATACATCGGTGGAACGGGCAAAGACAGTGTTTCGGGAATGATCGCCGACAACGGAAGAGTCTATCTTGCCGGCACTACCGCTTCAGCAGATTTCCCGATTACAAAAGGTGCATACAACGAAAACCCAAACGGTGAAGATGAAGTTTTCCTGAGCATTTTCGATGTCAGTTCTCTGTCGGAGGTAAAACTGCTGTATTCTACCTATTTCGGGGGGGACAAATCGGACGCTGCCGGTTCGCTTGCTCTCGACAGTACAGGCAACATCATCGTTGCAGGTAACACGGAGTCTGATGATTTACCTGTTACCGGCGGTGCATTCTCCGGCAAATTCAACGGCAATTCCCAGGACGGCTTCATCATAATCATACATCCGGCTTCAGGCGGCTCATCCGACCTGAGATATTCTTCATACTTCGGCGGTAACGGCGATGACTATATTACCTGCGCTTCAGCCGGTGAGAACGGCAATGTCATCTTTGCCGGCAACACCAATTCCCTGAACCTGCCCACAACAAACGACGCTTACTTCAAATCTTCCCTGAGCAATTCGGATATTTTCATCGGAAGATTAAGCCCGGAAGGCAATGGTACCAAAGACCTTGCCTACCTGACATACTTCGGAGGCATATCCAACGATAAGATATATTCATTCGCTACGGATAATAACGGATTCGTTACTTTTACCGGCAGTACCGAATCGTTGAATTATCCCGCCACTACAGGTTCATACGACAGGACCTACAACGGCATGAAAGATATGTATATTACTAAGCTGAACATCATGGACAATATCGACAGGATCCTTGAGTACTCGGCTTTCATCGGCGCCAACAGGAATGAAACGGGCCTGAAGATTGTTGCGGACGAAGATTACAGGTATATTCTCGGTGGTTTTACCGACTCCAGGCAGTTCCCTGTCAGCACCGGCGCTTACGATTCTGTTTACGACAACGGAACGGACGGCGTAGTTTGTGAATTTTACCTGATCCCGCTGAAGATTGCCTCTGTTTCCGGCACAAAACTGTGCTGTGGCGACAGCCTGACGGTCTATTACACTGCAGGAGACTACCAGGACGACAATGTATTCACCTTTGAACTGTCGGACTCAGCCGGACAGTTTACAGTTCCATACCAATTGGGAACGCTCCTGGCTGAAAGCTCGGGAGTGTTTGGCTGCCGAATCCCCGCCAGCCTTCCTTACTCGGATAGATACAGGCTGAGAGTCAGGTCTTCGAATCCCTGGAACATATTCTACACCGCAGCGGGCTACCTTACTATTGCACCTGTTCCGGCCCCTACTCTCGGTTCATTCGAAGACATCTGCTTCAACGAACCGCCCCTGCTCCTTACAGGAGGTATGCCGGAAGGCGGTGAATACAGCGGCAGCGGTGTTAACGGCGGCTATTTCTATCCCACCGAAGCAGGCCCCGGCGTCCACCCTGTACTGTACTCCGTCAGCAACGAATTCGGATGCAGCGGTACGGCTGTAAGCTACATTACTGTACGGCAACTGCCTCCGACTCCGGTAATAACATACATTAACGGGCGCCTTGTTTCCACCATTGCCGACGGGAACCAATGGTACCTCGACGGGAAAAAGATCGCGGGAGAAGTAAACGATACCCTCATACCCTCCAGGCTGGGCAGCTACACCGCCACAGTAACAAATGAGTACGGCTGCGAGTCATTCCATTCCAACCCATTCATCTACAACATTAAGGACACTGTACCCGAATTTTCCTTCGGCACAGGCGACTACGCCGCTGAACCCGGACAGATAATAAAAATCCCGGTTTACCTGAAGAATGACAAGAACCTGAAAACATACGGAATAAAGAATATATTGCTGACAGTCAGTTTCAATGCTACCCTGCTGGAACCATGGTACGGTACGCCTGCGGGATATGTCAGGGACGGGCAGAGGATCATCGAGGCAGAGTGCCCGACAGACTCGTTGAAAAACGGCATACTGAAGGAACTGGTGTTCAGGGCAACCCTCGGAAACGACACTTCCACTACAATAGTCATTAAAGATGCCGGTTCCACTCTCGGCAGCTTCGAATACACTACCAGGCCGTCTGTTTTCTATCTGCTCGGTGTGTGTCACGCCGACGGCCTGAGGCTTGTCGGCTCATTCGGCAGGACAGAACTGCTTGTTCCCACACCTAATCCTGCATCATCCTCATGTGTGGTTGAATACGAGATTGTCGAGAAGGGCAGGGTCCGGCTGTACATCCTTTCATCGGCGGGCAGTGTAACGAAAACGATACTCGACGAGCAACTGGAACCGGGCAGGCGCAAATTAACCGTTGACACCGAAGGCATACCTTCCGGCAATTACTTCCTCATCATGGAGACTCCTGCAAAGAAGCGGGTTACAAGGCTCAGCATAGTCAAATAATAACTGTCGGTTCTTTCATGTTATAAATATTTTGCATGCGCCTGTTATAATATAATTATTACTTATGCGTTTATATTTTTTTTACATTAATGGGGCACTATCGTAAGAAGTTCTACATAGTATTTTAGCTTTAGTATGTTGTTTTATTATTATGCTGAGGTATCTATGTTCACTAAGCAAATTGCCGGAATAGCACTATTCCTTTTGATCAGCAGCGCTTCCCTTTTTAGCGCCGGTTTGAAAGACATTATCAACCAGGCAGACTACCTGATTATTACTACCGAAGCTTTCAGGGATGGAACAGAAGAACTTGCTTCCTGGAGGAGGAACGAAGGGTTTACCGTCAGAACAGTAACAATACCTGAAATACAAGCCGATTTTCCCAACGAACAACTTTCCGGTTCAATTCGCGAGTTTATCAGCTACACACTTACATACTGGACTCAGCCCAAACCCCGCTATATACTTCTTGCGGGCGGCGTTGCCATTGTACCGCCCTTCAGGGTAGCCGGCGAATTCGACGAAGACAGTGTCAGTGTCGATGGTTATTATGCAATCAACCTGAACCAGGACGACATGGACCAGGATGTATCTCTCGGCAGGCTCCCTTTCAAGGACGGTACCGAACTGGCAAACATGATCGGGAAAATCAAAACATTTGAAAATCCTGAGAATAAGGATCGATACAAAACCGACTTCTTTATTACTGCCGACAGTGGTGATTACGGCTATTTGGAACAATTTGCCGAAAAACTGGCTGAAGAAACAATACCTTCATACCTTCGCGTGGACAGGCTCTATCTTGCCCAGGGTACACAGTACTCGGGCACAAAGGCGGACTATATCAACAAACTGAACGACGGCACATATTATTTAATAAATATATTTCACGCTAATCCGAGAGTGTGGGCAAGAGGAATGTTGCTGTCATCAGCGGAAATCAACCCCGGCAATATCCATGGCGCCCCGGCTATTAACCTCATGATCGGCTGTTCGCAGGATTTTGACAGTATTCAAGCCCCATCGATAATCGAGAAAATGATGAGCCTTGAAAACAGTGGCCTTGTAGCAAGCTACGCTTCGGTAGGAATGAATTATGCTCAAATAGCATATAAGAGGATTCAGGATTTTCTGAAAAGCGCTATCTATGGTGCTGAATTAAGGATTGGCGACGTCATAGCGACATGCCCGAAAGAAACCAACATTCAAGAAGCGAAATATTTACTCAGGTTAACCCTGCTTGGCGATCCGGCCATGAAACTGCCGCAATGGGCAAAAGCGCCGGTCGAAGACGACAACAGCGCTGCCGGGGATATTGCCCTGGACCTTTCACCTAACCCATTCAGCGAATTTGTTAATGTGAAAATCGCAATCGGTTCTGAGAACCGGGTCCTGCTTGAGCTCTACGACCTGCTGGGGAACCGTATTGCAGAGTTGAACAATTCTGTCCTGCAGCCGGGCAACTACAGTTTCCCCTGGCACAGCAACGGCAGCGGAGCAGTGATATGCAGGCTGACTGCGGGCAACAGCGTCGTCTCTAAGATGGTTGTTTGTATAAGATAGCTTTTCGTTTCCAGAATGACTTAACAAAGACAATAAAAGACCAACGGAACAATTGTTCGTTTTGCCTGGGGAAAAAAAAGAATTATTATCACTTTTACCTTTTTACATTCCCGGGCTGGTTTATCGGGTATTGTTCTACATAATTGTTCAGCTTTAGTATGTTTTTAAATTATTATGGCAGAGGTATGTATGTCTCTCAGAAAGATCACCTGTATATTACTATTCCTTATATCTTTTAGTACATCGGTCTGTTATGCAAACCTCAAGGATACGAACAACCAGGCAGATTACCTTATCATTACAACGGAAGAGTACAGCAATCAGATGGAAGAACTTGCCTCCTGGAGGAAAAACGAAGGATTCACTGTCAAAACGGTTACTATACCTGAAATACAGGAAAACTTTCCCGACGAACAGCTCTCAATGTCAATTCGCAAATTCATCAGCCATACACTTACATACTGGCAGAAACCTGTTCCCCGCTATATCCTTCTCGCCGGAGGTATTCCATTGATACCGTCAATATTGGATTATAGCTATGTTGATAAGGACAGCATCAGCATCGACGGCTATTATGCAATCAATATAAATGAAAATGATGTCATTCCGGACATAGCAATCGGCAGGTTGCCATTCAGGGACGGAGCAGAACTTGCAAACATGATCAGTAAAATTAAAACATTTGAAACTATTGATTTTGAAAAAGCTTACAAAAAGGATTTCCAGATTACCGTTGACAGTGCCGGCTTCGAAAATTTTAAATACTATTCTGATGATTTGATAAAAAATATAATTCCTTCACACCTACGTGTTGACACATTGTATTTAATACCGGGTACTCAATGTTCCGGCGAAAAGCAGGATTTCATCGATAAAATAAACTATGGCGTTGTCTATTTGGCTAACTTTTTCCATGGGAATCCGGGAGTGTGGGGAATGAAAACAGTGCTTACTTCTGCTGATATTAACAGTGGGGCCATTCACGGACCACCTTCTATAAATGTAGCTCTATCCTGCAGCCAGCGATACGACGACATCCATACCCCATCACTTATCGAAAAGTTGATGAGCCTCGGAAACAGCGGCCTTGTCGCGAGTTACGCTTCGGTTGGATTAATCTATGGCTCCTATTCCTACTTTAATATGGAAGGCTTTTTTATTAATGCACTTAATAGTACTTTCACAAGAATTGGAGATGTGGTACTTAAAAGCAAAAAAAACACCGGAGCAGATATTGAATATGCCAAAAGGCACAATCTGCTTGGCGATCCGGCCTTAAAACTACCGCAATGGCTTAAAGCACCGGTCGAAGAAGACAACAGCGCTGCCGGGGATATTGCCCTGGACCTTTCACCCAACCCCTTCAGCGAATTTGTTAATGTGAAAATCGCAATCGGTTCTGAGAACCGGGTCCTGCTTGAGCTCTACGACCTGCTGGGGAACCGTATTGCAGAGTTGAACAATTCTGTCCTGCAGCCGGGCAACTACAGTTTCCCCTGGCACAGCAACGGCAGCGGAGCAGTGATATGCAGGCTGACTGCGGGCAACAGCACAGTCTCGAAAATGATTACATGTATTAAATAGAAAAAATCGAGCGGCTCAGCTCAACTCGCTGTAAGCGGGGACATCAGGCGAGATGGAGAATGACTTTGACACCCTGTCAATCTTTATGAAATAATGGACGAGGCCGTTTGTAATTATGAGGTTGTCAACATTGAGCTTCAGGTTGTATGTCCCGATCTGCTGGAGGGTTTTCTGTGACAGTTCGACACTGTGGGCTTTACATTCAACAACAGCCAGGGGATTGAAGTCTTTGCCATAGACAACGATGTCGCACCTCTTTGCAAGCCCGTTTACCGTCAGTGAGGCTTCGAGCCTGATACGTGTCATGGGGCAGGCTTTTTCTTCGACGAGGTACCTGGCGAAGTTCTGCCTCACCCACTCCTCCGGTGTCAGTTTTACATATTTCTTACGGAAGCTGTCGTAGATGGAAGCGTCGCTGTTGTACAGCCTGACAGGGAATTCATACTGCGGGAGGTTAAGTTGTGGAAGTTCGAGGCTCATGACGGTTTACTTTGCTAATTTTGGATTGTCTTTATGGCGGCGGCTGTCGCGTTCGGTCTTCTTTACTAAGTTTTTCCGCAGCGCTTCAGTCAGGTCAACTCCTGTCTGGTTGGCAAGGCAGATGAGAACGAAGAGTACGTCGGCGTATTCATCCGCCAGTTCTTTCGTAGTGTCGGCAGCCTTGAAAGACTGTTCCCCGAAACGGCGGGCGATGATGCGGGCAACTTCGCCCACTTCCTCGGCAAGCAGCGCCATGTTCGTCAACTCGGAGAAATACCTCACCCCGTGGTCTTTAATCCATCTGTCAACCGTTTCCTGTGCTTCCTTTATCGTCATAAGAACCCATTATTTCAATATTATCAATTTATACAATTATTAGTAGAAGTAAATGACGGTAAGTAATTGCTAAACGGAAATATTTTCTCAAAAATTTTCACCAATTATATCACTTTCTGTCAATGAAAGATAAATCTTTTCCGATAATATACGTATTAGATAAAATTATCTGATAATATTTCGGAATTATCGGTGTAATTATATTATGTATTTTTTGTAAAACATTGACATTTGTGAGGAGTCGAACGTGAGATTTGTTACCGGAATAATAGCTGGGATATTGACCATCAGCACTTTGTGCCTTTGCAACGACGACTGGAGCAGTCCCAATCTTCCTGCAGAGAGCCTGTTTCCTTCTGTGGACACCTTTACTGACGCGCATTTCGCGAAATTGAAACAGGGCGTTCGCTATGACAACAACGGCAATCCCCTGTACCTGGCAAACAGGATATACGTAAAACTGAAAGCCGCACCCGGCAAAACGGTAAAAAACAGCGGCAGGGTGCAGTCGTCCAACGGACAGAGTTTCGGGATTAATTCACTTGACAGCAGGATTGCTGCTTTCAACGCAAAAATCAAACCTGCATTCCGGCTTCACAACAGCCTCCCTGCAAAAGTCAGGAACCGTGTCCAGTCAGCGGCCAATCTTCCCGACCTGTCGAGAATATACACACTGAGCTTTTCCGGCCCCTACGACCTTCACAAGGTTGTGGAACAGTTTGCTTCCGACCCCAATGTCGAATACGCAGAACCTGTACCGGTGGACTATCCGCTTGCCGTCCCGAACGATTCGATGTACAATCTCTGCCAGCACCTGCCTCAGATAATGGCTGAGCAGGCCTGGGAGATACACAAGGGCGAAGACGGCTCCACGCCGATCATCATCGGCATCTGCGACACCGGTGTCGATTGGCAGCATCCCGACCTCAATGCGAACATACACCATAACCTGGGCGAAGACGCCAACCAGAACGGCACCGTCCTGGTATGGGAAGACAGTACACAATCGTGGGTGTTTGACCCCGGCGACATCAACGGCGTTGACGACGACGGCAACGGCTATATCGATGACTTCATCGGCTGGCATTTCATGACCGACCTCGATGCGGAAACCCAGGACAACAACCCGACGGATTACCAGACTCACGGTACCCATGTTGCGGGCATTGCGGCAGGCGTAACCAATAACGGCACAGGCATCGCATCGATTAGCTGGAACGTAGAGATACTGGCAGCAGCAACAGCGCCTCCCCAGAGCAATTATATCTACAATGGCTATGAAGCCCTGGTTTACCTGGCAGAAAACGGCGCCGACGTCATTAACTGCAGCTGGGGCGGAGGTTCATACTCTAAAGCCAATGCCGAATCGATTGAATATGCATACGGACTGGGAGCGATCATTGTCGCTTCCGCCGGCAACGACAACACCACCGAATTGCTCTATCCCGGAGCATATCCCAAGGTGGTATGTGTTGCTTCCGTTGCAAGCAACGACAAGAAAGCCAGCTATTCCACATATAATAAAGCTGTTGACATCTCTTCACCCGGCGGAGACAACAGCGACACGGGCATTCTGAGTACCCTGCCGGGCAACGACTATGCAAGGTACATGGGCACGTCGATGGCAGGCCCTCTTGCTGCCGGCCTCGTCGGCCTTGTCAGGTCTTACCACCCGGACTGGGACAATGAAAAAGTCATCAACCAGGTAATTGGTACCACGGACTATATCGATACATTAAACACCAAGTACGCAAATATGATGGGTTCCGGAAGGATTAACGCATACCGCGCCCTTGCCGAAGAGCATCCTTCCAGGAAACAGCAGATCAGCGTGGACCTCGTCCAGGCAATCGTCAAAGACTCCACGGCCAACAACAACGGCGCCCTCGAACCCGGTGAAGAAATCAACATTGGTTTCATTTTCCGAAACTTCGCACATTTCATCAAGGCCGACAATGTAAAAATCACTCTCAGTTCAAAAGACAAAGACGTGGAAGTAATCAATGGTGAATACACAACATCGCTGAACGACGACGGTTTCACACAGATACCCAATGTTTTCACAGTGAAAATCAACCCCGAAGCCCTCTCTCAGTTTGCCACCCTGACGGTATCCGTTTCCAGCAGCAGCGTGGAAATCGTAAACGGCTCGGACTTCAACTTTGACATTCCTGTCAGCGCCGGGGGCATCCTGATCTGGGAAGGCGTCAAGAAAGGATACGGGTACAGCGGCACTTTCCTTCGGGACTTCCTTTCGTCGCGAGGTTTCAAGGTATTATACACCAATCACTTCCCTGTGTCCCTTACCGGGTTCGATGCTGTCTTTCTCTCCTTCGGCAGCTACGGCTACCACGGCGGAACAGAAGTAAGCACCACAGGTTTTGACGCCTGGATGGCCGACGTTGTGACCGACTACCTTAAGAGAGGCGGGAAACTATGTTTCGAAGGCGGCGAAGCCCTCGGGTGGGACCAGCTTACCAATACGGAACTCCATGGTTTGATGGGCCTGGACAGCACCGACGACGGTACCGACAGCAAAACGCTGGACACTCTTTTGGGCGCAGAAGGTTCAATAATGGCAGGGCTGCAGTTCTACGGCTCGACGATGTCCTATCGTTCCATCGACAGGCTCTATCCCGGCAAAGCATCGGCGGCTTTCACCGAACCGTCCTATTCCACTTCTGCCATCCAGTACACAGGCGACTACGGCCAGAAGGTCTTCGCCACGGTCTATCCCGTTTATGAACTCTATGACCATAATAATCCCAATTGCAGGTATGAAATAATTAAAAGAGTGCTCAATTACTTCGGATTAGAATTTGAGTACACCGTACCCTATTTCACATATACACCGGGCTACGGCAACAAGAGCCTCAATGTTAACTTCACCGACAAATCATATACTTCCGTTCCAATCAAAGCTTACGAATGGGATTTCAACAGCGACGGAATAATCGACGACAGGACCGGCAGTCCTGCCTGGCTTTACACTGAGAGAGGTACATACACTCCCATGATGAGTGAATACAACGGCTACCACAGCCACAACAGCAGCGGCAGCGTGGACGTATTCGACGGCGAGTCGGCTCTTTCGTTCGGTTCTTCGGCCCATCTGGCTAAGGCAGAAGCGAATGATACCCTTAAACTGAAACAGGAGTTTACCGTCGAGGCCTGGATTTTCCCAAAAACAACGGGTACGCGAAACGCAGGAACAATTATCCAGAAGAGGCCTTTCGTGTTCTCCGTTTACAGCCAGAACAAACTCAGGGCCACATTCCAGAATAGCAACAAAGACTATTTCATGATTACTTCAAAGAAAAACACGATAGAACTGAATAAGTGGCAGCATGTCGCTGTTACCTACGACGGGAACAGGAACCTTAAACTCTATATCAACGGAAGGCTACAGGAACTGGACACCCTGATGGGTGACTATCCCGACACTTTACTGGATAACTCCGACGAGCCGCTTTGCATCGGCAATACCGGAGACATGAGGTACAACTTCAACGGCAGAATCGACGAGCTCAGGCTGTGGGAATCATGCCGTTCGCAGGCGGAGATTGCACAGACGATGAACACTACGCTTAACGGCTATGAAAATAAACTTGCAGCATACTGGCAGTTTGAAGAGGCAGCCGGCAGCAGTGCTGCGACTACCGGCCAAATCCTCCTTACCGCCGATGTCAGCTCGGCATGGGGCCAGGGCTGGCACCCGGGAATGATCATTTCCGACCTGCAGCATACGACAGCCTGCGTTTCAGATGATGCCTCGTTCACCATCGACATTGCTTCCGTCAGTGACTCTGTTAATTATAAATGGTTCAAGGGCGGCAATGCAATCGATACGAGTAATAAACGCTATGCCTTGTCGGGCGGTACTTTGACGATCGGCTCGGTTACTGCCGACGATGCCGGCCTCTACAGTGTTGCGGCAGGCCTTTACAATTCCGGAGTATTAACCCAGAATGTCTCTTCCGCATCGGCCCAGCTTACGGTTGTCCCGAAGACAGTCATTTCTTCGCAGTCTCCCAGGAATGTTCTTGTCGAAGGCGAAGATAAGATAACGCTTTTCGTCGAAGCCAGCGGCGCCGATCCTCTGTATTTCCAGTGGTACAAGGACGAATTCCCTCTTACCGGCAAGGACGACCGGGAATTGGAGATAGAAACCGGTTCCGGCGCCGACGTTGAAGGTATTTACTACTGTACCGTTGCCAATCCATGCAACAGTTTGACATCGGATACCATCTTCGTCGAGAAAACTTTGGGGGCAGAAGACGACAGCTATCCTGGTATTTTCACCATAAAACCCAATCCGGTAAGCAATTCTGCGGAGATAGAATATACTATCAGCAGCCCGGCCCAGGTGCACTTCTTCATCTATGATATGCTTGGCTCAAAGATTGGTACTCTTACCCCCGGTGTCGCGAACCAGGGCGCATACAGCGCTGTGTTCAGGCCGGCGGACTATTCCCTGGCTCCCGGTTTGTACATGATTGTCCTCGATGCGGGCAGCCAGAGGTTTACAAAACCGGTAATTGTACGATAGGCTGCTAAGCGGCTGCAACCGGAGAGTTCGTTACGGTTGCCGGCAAATAGTAGTACAGGAAATTATATAAAGCCAAAAGTTCAGGCCCGGCGGTATTCAACCAGGATACCTGCCGGGCTTGTTTTATTATTTGCTGACAGTAGTGGACGATGAAGCAATTGTAAGATCGCTGTGTATCGCTCAATCAGGCTTTGTCCAGGGGGGATTATTCCCCAGGGGGAAGGGGCAAGAACGCCAGGCTCTTCAAGTCCTCCCCAATGGGGAGGATTTAGGTGGGGTTGTACCTTCGAATGGTGAACAACTGGTTTGCTGCAAGATGGACTCCACCTCTGAGGTGGAGTCCATCCCGACACTCCCGGAACGGAGAAGATTGTTTCTTTTCGTTATCATTCCTATCCACGCCATAAATGACGTGGCTATTTAGTGGGGAAGAAGCCTCTAAGTTTCAGCTTCTTCTTACTTTATAAACTTGATGAACTTTATAAACTTGATGAACTAATAAACCCCATCCCGGCCTTGCTGTAGGGGTAAGAAAGAGGTGAGCGTCCTGCCGGTCCTCTTTAGCTGTCCTATTACCTTTCCAGGACAATTTTACTGAAGGTGATTTTGTCGTCGGTCCGAAACCGGCAGAAATATACGCCCGAAGGAAGGCCTGCCGTATTCCAGTACGACTTTCGAACACCCGGAGTAAACCAACTGTTTTCAAGAGCGCTGACTTCAATGCCCATAGAATTGAATATTTTCAATTCAATATGGCAGAATTGACTTGTAGCGTGTTCTATGGTAATGATTCCGTTGCCCGGATTCGGATAGCATTTTACATGCGCATTATAATAATCATGGTTCTCATCGACTACATTGCTGTCATACACATATCCGAATACTTCCAACTCATGGATCTTATATCCGCTTTGTTTCTTACTTTTCAGGAACAATACCCTTACAAAACGCCCTTTGCTGTCGAGATAGTAATGATGGCCAACGAAAGCGTGAGAGCTGTCGGTCTCATAAATGGTTTCCCAATTGGCCGAATCCGTCGAAACCTGGATTTTGTAAGAAACCGGGAAATTATTGTCCCAGTTCATTTTTACATGCTCTATTATATATACAGATTCAAGATCTATGCAAACCCACTGTGTATCGCTTTCGCTGCTCATCCAATATGTGGAATAGTCCGAATCGACAAGCGAATCTCCTATGGCAGGCGAACCAGGTACCATCGTCGAGGTGGACACCTTTTTCCTGAATGCTATGTTATTAGGGATGGGATTTTCAGGCAAAACAAATCCCGGCACCATGCCAACCTTCTTTATGGAAGCCAGGAAGCTTTCATAGGTCGAATCCGGTTTGGCCGATCCCCAATTGACCTGGGAAGAGACCCTGAGTGAATTATTTATCCCGTATGCAATCTGGTCCTCTGTTTCAAAATCCCCCCAGTCGCACCATATTTGCAATTTGCTGCCAAGTATCATTGTGGTATCATCTTTGATCCTTTTGTCTCCCTGAAAAACCGAGGGATTCCATTCTGTGTAAATTTGCTTGTTCGGCGGCCAACAACGATAGACAGCGCTGTAATAAAGAAAATTCATGTTACTGTTGATCAGTTTGTGCCCCATATCAATCAGCTCCTCCGGCTGAATGTCACAATACCAGTGTTCCAGTATGATGTCGCTGTTCAGTCGAATTGTTGACCTGGACAAATCATCGCCGTGATAGCAGTCACTCCATGCCCTCATTGTTTTGCCGTGGCTTTTGACGACACTGTCCACCATATTAATGAAACCGAAGAAGGCGTCCAACTGGCAGGCTTTTTCACCGTATTGTTTCCGGGCATATCGCCTGAGCTGAGGATATAAAGTGGAATCGGCAAAGAACTCGTCAGCGCCGCAATGCCAGTATGGGCCGGTAAACAACGGAAGGTATTCATTCAGGAGTGTAACGATGAATCTCAACGATTTCTCCTTAGTGAAATCAATTCTTGGGCTTCCGGTGCCGCTCGTGTCTGTTAAACGATAGCTCGAGTCGAGCCGGGAAAGAATATGTTCCATATGGTCAGGCATATCAATCTCAGGAATGATTGTAACAAAATACCTGTCTGCCAGTTCCTATAATGACTTAATCTCGGACTTTTTCAGGTATTTATCAGATTGGATGGCAGGGTAGCTGTCGCATTGGAGCCTGAATCCCTGATGATCGGAGAGATGCCAGTGGAAAAGATTCATTTTCAGGTAGGCCAGCTCTTTGATGTGCTCTTCAAGCCACTCGACAGTGAAGTATTTCCTGCCGTTGTCAACCATAAGCCCACGCTCGGAATACCTGGGCCAGTCCCTTGCCACGCCGCAGCCGACGGTGTCGCCTTGTTTCAACAACTGGAGCAGTGTCCTTGTACCGTAGAATACACCTGCTTTGTAAGGAGAGCCTATCGTGATATGGTCACCGATTCGCATTGTGTATCCTTCTTTGCCGGGATTGTTACCTGTAAAGCTTAAAGACAAATAAATGTCGCCTGTTTCCGGCTGGCTACCGGTGATTACACTCACATGGCAGCCCCGGAGAACGTATATGTCTTCCCTGAGAGTTCGGGCAACCGGTGTGAGAGCTTCAGAATACTGAGGATCGACAACAATCCTGCTGTTTGAACTGAAGATGAAACAGCCCTCTCCGTCGGACCATTCCTGCAACGCGGGAATCGTCAACGGCTTCCGGGCAACTGAAATACCTGATTGTAGTATAAATAAAGAAAGCGCTATTACAATTAATCCTGCAATACTGATCTTTGACATACTTACTCCACCGGATAACAACTACTCAACCAAGCCCGTAACAGCATATCATAGTGAACAATTATTTTATGCTGATTCATACAATGTTACATCTTAACCAGAATGTACACTATATAGGTAAATCATAGAATATTTCTTAATTTGCAAGAACGAATGTATTGAATACTTATTTTTTGTTCTTTTTTAGATTTTTTTTATTGGATATTGGCACAAGAGGCATGACAGAACAGGTTAAACAGATGTTTTCGAGAATAGCACCCCGCTACGACAGGATGAACACCATCCTCTCCTTCGGCATTCATTACCTCTGGAGGAAGAAGGCTGTGCGTTTGTCAGGAGTCAGGGAAGGCGACAGTGTTCTCGATTGTGCAACAGGTACGGGAGACCTGGCTTTCGAATTCAGCAGGAAAACCGGCCCCGGCGGATCGGTTACCGCCATCGATTTCAGTGGCGGGATGATTGCCTTAGCCAGGGAGAAACTTGAGAAAAAAGGCGGCAATATAGATTTTTCCGAAGGCGACGTATTGCAGCTCGGCTTTCCTGACGGCGCTTTCGACTGCTCGAGCATATCCTTCGGAATCAGGAATGTGGACTCACCGCTGGCAGGCCTCTCTGAAATGGCCAGAGTCGTTAAGCCGGGAGGAAAAGTCATCGTCATTGAATTCGGTCAGCCGAAGGGCTTGCTTTCGCTGCCCTACAAGTTCTACGCCCGGTTTGTAATGCCACTTCTCGGCAGGCTTTTCGCCGGCGATAAAGACGCATACACCTATCTCCCCGTTACTGCTTCTAAGTTCCCCTGCCGCAACGATTTCATTTCAATCATGGAACAGACCGGACGGCTTACTGACTGCCGCTTCTATTCACTATCTTCAGGAATTGCATTTATATATGCCGGAATTGTAAAACAACGATAAAAATATTTAATATTATTTTGAATTATTAACAATGTTTACTATTTTAGCAATGTTAATATATTTAATATTATTATAAATTATCGAAAGGCATTAGTATGAATGAACAACCGGCTGTGCAGACAGCAGTTGAACTTGGACTGATGGTCGGTTTTCCGGTCCCACAGGACAAGCTTGTAACACACTCAAACCAGTTATACGGCCCGTTCAACCGGTGGAGTTTCCTGAATGAGCTGAAACTGAACCGAACTTCTGATGTTTGGAGAGGCAGCGGCAAAGTGGCCGAATTTGATTACGACCTGCAGGAGCTTGGCGAAGTCAGATACAAGAACTTCCTGGGAGCAGAATTTTCTTTCAATGACATGATCAGGCAGAGCTATACCGATGGTATTATTGTTCTTCACAAAGGCAGGGTCGTGTTTGAACAATACCTCAACGGCATGGAGCCTCACACACTTCACGCATGGGCTTCGTGCAGCAAGGCTGTTGTCGGGACTTTGGCTGCCGGCGCAGTTAGCGAAGGACTGATCAACCCCGATGAACCAATCGTCACATACCTGCCTGAACTCAGAGGCAGCGGATTCGGAGATGCCTCTGTACTCCATGCAATGGACATGACTACAGCTGTCGGCTTCGCTCAACCCGACACCGATCCCGTCTCGGAAAACGTACCATACAGCATTGCCATGGGCTGGCGGGCAATGCCTCCGGATTACACCGGCCCCCGTTCGGCCTGTGAATTCCTGCCGACTATGGTCAAAACCGGCGAACACGGTGAACGCTTTACATACCAGACTCCAAACTGCGACATACTCGCATGGATATTGAAACGAATATACAACAAAAGCCTATCCGCCATCATGCAGGAAAAACTATGGTCAAAACTCGGCGCAGAACGCGACGCCTTCTGGATTGTCGATCCTTCGACTTCTGAGACATCGGGATCGGGGTTGATCACTACACTAAGAGATATGGCGCGTTTCGGACAAATGTTGATTCAAAACGGCAGGTTTAACGGCATGCAGATACTATCGGGCGCTGCCGTCGAAGACATTGAAGCCGGAGCGGACAAGGAAGCATTTGCACGAAGCGCGGCAGCAGGCCCCTCCAACATAGGCTATTCCTATCACCACCAGTGGTGGAACACGCACGATGGACTTGGCGCTTACTATGCACTGGGCTACGGCGGCCAGATACTATATATTGCACCGGCAGCAGAGATGGTAGTAGCAAAGTTCAGTTCTTACCCCACACCAACACCGGCGGGCAATGAATTCTACGCCGCGCTTGGGGCAATACCGGCGCTGGGCAGGCGACTGATGGAGAAGAACAGCTAAGAGCTGCCTTTCTGTTGCGTTGCCATTTTCCATTATTGGGACAGGCAACAACATTGGTTAACCGGATCGATGCACATCAGAAGGCCGCAATCAGCCTGAGACCGAACAGCAGGGCATCATCTCCCGTATCCGAATTGCACGGATCGATAACATACTGGAAGTCAGGCTGGAGAGCAAGTGCAGGAGTAAGGTAATACTTATATGTAAGCTCAAATATATGCTCAAAAGGTAACACGGTCCGGCCTTCAGTTTTCGCGGTTTCCCTGTATTGTCCGGAATTGTGTGCGGAAGCAAAACTCACCCCTAACTCATCCGGACATGATTCCTGGAAGACACCTCTGTAAACCAGCCCTCCGCCAAAATAAAAGTCAAACTGGTTAACCTTGGCGTCTGCTACACCTGCTCTTGCAACAAGGGACAGGCCGTTACAATTATCAAAACTTGACAGAAACAGGTCCTGTTCGAAAATCAGGTATAAGCCCTGGTTGTAAATGCCTGAAACAATATGGCTGTAACTGTCCGTATAATGCCAGTAGCCAAGTGCCAGTTTCGTGTAGGGTTCATTTTTATGTTTTTCATTGCCGGGCAGCGCACATGTTTTGTTTCCTTTAGTGAAACCGGCTTCGACAGCAGTCAACAGGCCGTCATTGTCATTGAACACTATATGAGTACCGTTCGGACGGTTAGGATCGCCGGCGACACCGTCCAGGGCGCTGAGTTGAATATAAGTATTATCAACAGGAGAATACCTGATCCGCAACCCGAAAGAAGCAGTGGGAAAAATCGAAGGGCCGTTCTCTCCGGACTGGGACCAGTCAACACCGATGCCGTGCGATGGGTTGATGAACAACTGGTTTACAACTTTGCAGTCGAACTGGGAATTCAGGTCATACATACCGACAAGCATGTTCAAACGGTTGTTGAAAAATGATGTTTCCAAATAAAGCTGGAATATTTTCCATGTATTATAAGCGGCGATATTAGAGATACCCTGTCCGGCACCTGCATAGTCCGCGATGTTCTTACCGTTGTTACCAAGGACATGAATGAACAGATTTGTATTGTCAACACCAACCAGGTTTTCCAGTTCGAACAGTCCTGTCAGGTCTATGTTATCGGTATAACAGGATTCAGACCTGCCGTTAACCGCCGAACCCCACACTTCGCCTTTATACATTGCGTCGATCGTAATTCCTGCGGTTTCCAGGCTATTTCTGAATCCGCCCCAATCGCCGGTGAGGCGCTCCCGGTTAAGTATGCCCGAATCGTCCTGAATTGCATCTTCCGAATAGGCTGGAGTAAGGAACATAGTAAATGTGATCAGAATTATATTCAGTATTGCCGCTGCCTTTGCCATACATACACCTTCTTTTACCTTTACTTTCCTGTCATCCTTGCCGTTAACAATTATTCCCTTAATAGAATTTTCGGCTGAATTACTATGTTTCTTTAATAGAAAACAGTTGTCCGTTTACTGTCTGAATAGAGACAGGCCTTCAGGTTTTCGTTTCCTAATATCCGGTTTCATATCAATTCATTAATCAAAAACATTTTACAATTTTCAATTTACCGGTAACAAAATTAGCAATATTTAGGCATATATAAAAATTAATTTAGGTATGTATAAATTTGAATCAATATATTTACTCGTTTTTGTTGACACAAGAATCAGGAGGTATTACCGGTAATTAAATACCGGATAGTCTGTTAAAATTATGTAAATAAAGGCTCTTCGCTATTCAGTGTGGGGAACATTATATTGATAATGATGACAGTAAAGAGACTGTAATATCAATAGATTTCGTAGAGACGCAAGGCCTTGCGTCTTTACTGGTGCGGCTTTCCAGTGTCCGGGATAAGGTATTTGTGCACTCTGTGTGTGTTAACCCACCTAAATCCTCCCCAAAGGGAGGACTTCAAGAACTGCCTTGTTTCTTTCTCCTTCCCCTTGGGGAATAATTCCCCAAGGGAAGGTCGGGATGGGGTTGCTGTTGTACATTTCAATTACTACCTACCCACTACAAATAGCGAAAAACCAATATAAAATATTCAGTACAAGCCCCGCAGGTGGTAAGGCTTACCTCCAACAGATTTCAGCCCGGGCAAACCCGGAATAATATCACACTTTATTAAATCAGACATTTAAGTGATATTTGTTCACTATATTGTTCATCGATCGATAAAATATTTCCATAGAAAACAATAATTGTTGTCGATTTCAATCTTATGGATTTATTTATTATGGCAAAATTGAAATGGATGCAATAAAAGAAAAATTCAAGTACAGGGACAGGTGCCTGAGGCTGATGTCCAAAGACGGACGCTTCAGGGCTTCTGTCATAAAGAACACAAACGCTGCCAATCTGGCCGTTGAAAAGCACAAACTCAGCGGCATGGCAATACAATACCTGGCAAAGACACTGTCAGCCGCTTCTTTACTCTCGATGTTCCTCAAGGGAGAGGAACGTGTAATCGTCGATATTACCAGCGACAACGGGATACAAAGGCTGTTTGCCGAAGCCATGCAGGTTGGTGAAGTACGCGGATTTGCCGAACTCAGCCCCGATACCGGACCGGGCCGGTACCTTGAACCCGGCAACGGTTTTCTCAAGGTCAGCAGGATACTTTACAACCGTCCGGAACCATTGGCCGGTGTTGTGCCTCTCGTGGTGGGAGACATCGCTTCGGATCTGGCCTATTATCTACATCAATCCGAGCAGATACCCTCGACAGTGATGCTCATTGCCGAAACGGACAAAGAGGACGCTACCATTACCCGTTCCGGTGGCATTATCGTCCAGGCAATGCCCGGCACTACTTTCAGGGAAATCCTGGAGATTGAACAGAAACTGATGGATTCGGAAGACTTTTTCGACAATGTCGAACAAGGGCTTAACAGCGAAGACGCCTTACGAAGAGTTGTACCCTTCGACTTCGAAGTAGTGAAAACCACACCGGTGGATTTCTTCTGCCGCTGCTCTAAGGACAGCTTCGTCGGCAAACTTCTGACACTCGAATCGTCAGAGATCGAAGACATGAAACTCAGCAGGCAGAACGAACTCGTCTGCCGCTACTGTAACGCACATTACTACCTCGAAGACGCAGACTACGACACCATTCTTACTACCATCAACAGCAGGAAGAATTAAGGGAACACAATTCCGGAAAAATTAATTATTTTGAGTTATTGCAGCCTGAGTACATACTATAGCAATATTCCGGCTATACTAATTTTTATGTGTTAATATTCGGTATATCCCGACGATAATATTCAATTGAAGGGATTATTACTGTTAAATATATATATGTTCTGTAACCGGTCATAGGCTGGAGACATGAAAAACATATTGTAAAGGAGAATGCGATGATGTTCAGGGTAATTGGATGTTAAAACGTATTCGAAATAGCAGCCTCAGTATTAAAATATCACTGTTAGGGGGCGCCAGCGTCCTGATTACAATGACTGCCATGCTGAGCCTCTTCCTGTGGCTGAGCGGGGAATACTACGAACTGGCACAGCAAGAAGTCAATAAACTGATAGATGCAGACCTCGATCACATTACTAATGGAATATATACACTTGTTCGTACCGAAAACGAAAGCGTCCAGGAGCAGGTGTTCCATAACCTCAGTGTTGAGAGGGAATTGATTGCGTCAAAAGGCGGGCTTTCAATAGGGAATCAGAAAGCAACTTACAACGCCGTCAATCAGTTTACCGGGGACAGCGTCAATGTCTCCCTGCCAAAAATGATGCTTGGATCGGAATGGTTGGGGTTCAACTCTGATCCGGAGGTAGAAACACCCATCGTAGATGAATTGGTACGAATGGTAGGAGGCAACGCCACAATTTTCAAGCGGATGAATGAACAGGGCGATATGTTGCGCGTTGCAACCAATGTTAAAAACAATCAGGGTAAAAGAGCCGTCGGCACCTATATACCCGGTATCAACCCTGACGGTACCCGCAATGAAGTAATAAAAGCAATACTAAGCGGCAAACCATACTTAGGACGCGCCTACGTAGTCAACGAATGGTATATTACCTCCTACGAGGCATTAAGAGATAGAGAGGGAGCCATTATCGGCATGATATATGTCGGCGTCAGCCAGAAAAGCATCGAAGCACGGGTACGCCATGCCATCCTCGATACGAAAGTCGGCAGGACAGGCTATGTCTATGTTATCGGAGGAAAGTATGAAAAACGCGGCCATTATATAATTTCGCAGAGAGGCGAGCGCGACGGTGAAAATATTTGGGACAACCTGGACGTTGACAGCAACTACGTAATACGGTCTATTGTATATAAAGCTACCAATCTGAAACCCGGAGAAATGACGACTGAGCGGTACAGGTGGCAGAATCCGGGCGAAACTAAGCCTCGCTGGAAAATTGCACGCCTGGCATACTATGAGCCCTGGGATTGGGTCATCGGCACAAGTGTCTATGAAGATGAACTCCAGGAATACTATACAGTCCTGACAGAAGGACGTATGCAACTGATAACAATTATGAGCGGTGCAGGACTGGCAATACTTATCTTAATCGGTTTACTGGGCATTATTTTTGCAATGTCTATCTCCAGGCCTGTACGCCAGATCACAAAGGCTGCCAACGAGATTATTGCCGGCAACATCAGCAGTGAAGTGCCTGCCGGCTCCGGTGACGAGATAGGTACACTCGGCAGGGCTTTCAATGTTATGACAAAAAGGCTGAACCTGACCATCGAGGGCTTACGCAATAGCGAGGAGAGCTATCGAAGGATAATCGACACTGCAAAGGAAGGAATCTGGTGGCTGGACGAAAAGCAGAATACAATCCTGGTCAATCTCCAGATGGCGCAACTGCTCGGTTACTCCATCGACGAACTCGCAGGTAGTTCATTCATGGGCTTCATTATTGAAGAAGACCTGGAGGACGAGATTGCGAAATTCGACATCCTGAGAAAGGGTTCCCAGGTACAATACGAAAGAAGACTTCTCAGGAAAGACGGACAGGTTGTCTGGACTATCGTCTCGGCAACGCCTGTGTCCGGCGACAATAACCAATTCAGCGGATCTTTTGCAATGTTCACCGACATCACTATTAGAAAACAGGCAGAAATTGACCTTCAGGACAGTGAAGAACACTACCGTACACTGTTCGAGTCCTCCGGGGATGCTGTTTTCATAATCGTTAACAGATCCATTATCAGGTGTAATGCCAAAGCATTGGAAATGTTCCACTGTACACAAGAGCAGATCATCGGCAAATCACTTCAGTCTCTTTCTCCTGTGGCTCAGCCGAACGAACGCTTCTCCGACGAAATGGGCAACAGCTATTTACAGGAGACACTCGACGATGTTCCTCAGTCTTTCGAATGGGTTCATCAACGTTTCGACGGCACCCTGTTCAACGCCGAGGTCAAACTGAACAAGCTTGTACTTAAAGGCACGGTATATATCCAGGCCATTATTCGCGATATAACCGAACGTAAACGCGCCGAAGCAGAACTGGAGAATGCCAGGAAAAAGGCAGAAGAATCCGACCAGCTGAAATCTGCTTTCCTGGCCAATATGTCCCATGAGATAAGAACCCCGCTGAACGCCATAATGGGTTTTTCGGAACTATCCTGCGATGAGGATATCACTATTGAAGAAAAGGTCAAATTCGCAAAGATCATCAAGTCAAGGTCTAAAGACCTGCTCAATATTGTCAGCGATATACTCGACATTTCCAAGATAGACGCAAACCAGATGAAGATAGCAATGACAAAAGGTTCGCTCGGTAAACTCATGGAAGAAATCTATTCCGGTTTCGAAGCTCAGAAAGAAATCTATTACCGGAAAGGACATATAGAATTCGTTATGAACTGCAGTCTTAAGAACAACGAATCCGAGATTATTACCGACTTTTCCAGAATTCAGCAGATAATCGGCAATCTTGTCAGTAACGCCTTTAAATTTACAAAAGAAGGGCGAATTGAGTTCGGCTGCCGACTTGGAACCGACAATATGCTGCTGTTCTATGTTACAGACACAGGAACGGGTATTCCGGAAGATAAGCGAAAAGTAATATTTGAAAGATTCAGGCAGGCTGACGACAGCATTTCAAGGCATTACGGCGGGACAGGGCTGGGGTTGTCAATTTCAAAAGGGCTGGTGGACCTTCTTCAAGGCCGGATATGGGTAGAGTCCGTTGAAAACCAGGGCTCGACTTTCTACTTCACAATCCCTTACATTCCTGTGAATAATGATGGGAAACAGGACATCACGAAAAGATGACAGCATAAAATCCCTGAATGTATGCCTGCGGCACGACTATCTTAAACCCGGATAATGCGTTAGAAGTTGTAAATATCACATATATAATTGATATATAACAATTTACAGTTTTCCCCTCCTTGGATAAGGAGGGGCCAGGGGTGGTTGGATATTCCGTGTTTTGGGTTATCTATTGCACAATCCGGCTTAAACAGAAAAGCCTACCCCCCGGCCCGTTAAACTTGAAACGTCATGTATTCTAATTTATCTGAGGCCCTGGCTACAATCATTCATAATAAAGCCGAAGGACAACCTTGTCGAAATTCACAATTAGTGGTTTCTCTTTTGAAGGTGGCTTCGATCCAATCCTTGCTGTCTGCTCGCCGCACACATCCCAGTCATTGAGTATCGCAACACTGTCGAGCGATTTCTTCAGCCTGAAATACTTGATGTCGGCTTCGACTGTAATTCCGGTTAGCAGGCTGTTGATACCTTTATTGAGTTCATCTTCGTCGAGGAGTGTAAGGTACATCGTTTCAGGATTATTGCGGTTGTACCTGATGGCTGTCCTGATGAAGCCGTCTTTTGCTTTCCTCAGTTTGGTGTCGATGTTAAGGGGAAAAAGGAAAACTCCGTCGGTGTACTCAGCACGAAGCATTACGTAGAATTCACCCGGGTGTCGCGGATCGATGATGTCGGGAATGAATTTCCAGGTACACTCTTCGAAGTCAAGTATCTCGTATTTAATCACCAGGTTAAGGTCTTTCTCAGGCTGCTTTGTCGAGGAACACCCCATCAGAGCTGTCATTAATGCAAATATATACAATAGACTTATTCTATTCATCAGAACCTTCCGCTATTCTCCGAAAAACTTCCTACCCGCCAGGGGCAAAACCCAAAAAACTAAATTTGAGAGTTGAATATCCTCATTGGCCGCAGAAAAATAATAAACCCTGGAACCGCAGTAACCGGTTCCAAGAGAATATTACAATTCGCTCCGGCAATTAACCGGGATTAATATCAGTTTTTACTGTTGTCGCAGGTGTCTTCTTCTTCTTAGTCTTGTCGGGCACTAAGATGACGTTCATGGATTTACCTTCGGCTTTCAACGGCTGGTCAACTTTTGCAATGTCGTCGAGTTCGACGATGAATTTCTCGAGCAGTTCCTGGCCTATGTCCTTATGAGCAATCTCACGGCCCCTGAACATAATGCTGGCTTTGACTTTGTTGCCCTCTTCGATGAAATTGCGCGCATGGCGGACCTTGAAATTGAAGTCGTGTGTGTCGGTACGCCATTTGAAGCGTATTTCCTTCATCTGCTGTTGCACCTGTTGTTTGCGCTGGTGTTTTTCTTTCTTCTGCTGTTCATACTGGAACTTGCCGTAATCAATCATCCTTACAACAGGAGGCACAGCCTGTGGAGCAATCTCCACCAGGTCGAGCTCACGTTCTTCGGCCATCCTTAAAGCTTCATATTTCTTGAGGATGCCCAAAGGCTTTCCTTCTTCGTCAATCAACCTGATCTCCTTGGCGGAAATCTCTTCGTTTACTCTGTAACGGCCTTCCTTAATGTCTTTTTTGCCCTTTGACGCGGGCATAAAGTGGGAAAAATATACAAATCTCAAATCGACCTTTCCTATTTGTTAATAATTTATCTTTTATATTAACGATTAATATACTTATTTATTAAACAAACGATTAAATTATAATTATTTGCTCTTAAAAACAAATTTATATTTGTAATTTTGCTGCTTATTATTAAATATTTATGGGTTTTGTATTATTATACTGTTAGAAGACTATGCCTGAAATAATAAAAAATGACCAGGAACTCCGACGTGAAGAAGAACTGAAGCTGCTCGAAGAAGCCGGCATCAATCCCTATCCCTATTCCTTCGACGTTACGCACTCCGCTGCTGCAATACTGAAGGAATTCAACGACGAAGACCCTTCGCCCCTTGCCAATGTCGCAATTGCCGGAAGGATCATGAGCATCCGCAGGATGGGTAAAGCCAGCTTTTTCCACATCCAGGACCACAGCTCCAAGATTCAGGTCTATTTCCGTAAAAACGACATCGAAGATTTCTACGATAACCTGAAACTGCTCGACATCGGCGACATCATCGGTGTTAACGGCTATGTTTTCAGGACAAAAACAGGCGAAGTGTCAATACATTCGCAGGCTGTGACAATTCTTTGCAAGTCACTGCGCGTTCCGCCCATCGCCAAGGAAGAAGTGGACGAAGAGGGCAACAAAACCGTCTATGACGCCTTTGCCGACAAAGAACTGCGGTACAGGAAACGTTACCTCGACCTGATGGTCAACACCCAGGTAAAAGACGCTTTTGTGATGAGAGCAAAAATAATTGCCGCCGTAAGGAACTATTTCAACGAAAAAGGCTGGCTCGAAGTGGAAACACCCATTCTTCAGCCCCAGTACGGAGGCGCAACTGCCAGGCCGTTCATTACTCACCACAATGCACTCGACGTGGACCTCTACCTGAGGATCGCTGTGGAGCTGTACCTGAAACGCCTGATTGTCGGCGGTTTCGAAGGTGTCTATGAAATCGGCAAGAACTTCAGGAATGAAGGCATGGACAAAATGCACAATCCCGAGTTCACTCTGCTCGAATTGTACGTTGCTTACAAAGACTACAACTGGATGATGGATATGACCGAGGACCTGCTGGCCACCACGGCGCTGAAGGTCAGGGGTACGGACGAGATCGAATACGGCGGCAACAGTATCAGCCTGAAAAGGCCCTTCCAAAGAGAAAAAATGTTCGACCTGTACAAAAAGTACACAGGACTGGACCTCTTCGGAAAATCGCACGACGAGCTTGTTGCTGCGGCCAAACAGATCAACGTCGAGGTTGACAAGTCCATGAGCACAATGAAAATTCTCGACGAAATATTCAAGGAAAAAGTTGAGCCGAACCTGATTCAGCCTACTTTCGTCATCGATTATCCCGTCGAGATGTCTCCCCTTGCAAAAAAACACCGTTCTGTCGAAGGACTGGTCGAAAGGTTCGAGCTGTTCATCAACGGCAGCGAAGTGGCAAACGCTTTCTCCGAACTTAACGACCCGCGCGACCAGAGACAGAGGCTCGAAGAACAGGCCCGCATCAGGGCGGCCGGCGACGACGAGGCTATGATAGTCGATGAAGATTTCCTCTACGCTCTCGAGTCCGGAATGCCCCCAACAGCAGGACTTGGCATCGGCATCGACAGGATTGTAATGTTACTGACCGGCGAGACTTCCATCAGGGACGTGATATTCTTCCCACAGATGAAGCCTGAAACAAAACAATAGACAGGATTGGTTTTATATTATCGATGGGAATGAACGGGAGTATTTCCGTACCTGAAAGGCGGGAGTAATGAATTTAAAAATGGCAAAGAATAAATACTGGCTTCATGCACTTCTGTTCGCAGTTACAATCCTGACGACGGTAATGGCAGGCTCCATGTGGGCCATGAAAGATTTTACAGACCTGTTGAACTGGCACTACGGCATTACCTATGGCGTCCTGATAATGATTTTCATCAGCTCCCACGAATTCGGCCATTACATTGCTTCCCGGATACACAAGGTAGATGCGACACTGCCGTTCTACATACCGGCCCCGCCGATGCTCATGCCCTTCGGTACATTCGGAGCAGTAATTAAAACCCGCACACCGATATACAGCCGTAAAGCTTTGTTCGACATCGGGGTAGCAGGCCCGCTTGCCGGATTCATCGTGAGCCTGGGATTCCTCATCTATGGATTGGTAACTCTGCCGCCTATCGACTTCATTTACCAGATACATCCTGAATACAGCATCTATTTTGGGAAAATACCGACCTACGGACTGCACTTTGGAGACACTCTCCTCTATTCTGCCCTCTCGGCCGTGTTCGCAAACCCTGACGGCTGGCTGCCGCCCATGAATGAAATTTACCATTACCCGTTCCTCAATGTAGGATGGTTCGGGCTGTTCGTTACCGCTCTCAATATGCTGCCCATAGGCCAGCTGGACGGCGGCCATGTAACATACGCCATGTTCGGCAAGAAACAGGGTAAAGTAGCCCGCTATGTCTGGTGGTTAATGTTTGCGCTCGGTACATTCGGCCTCTTGGGAATGCTCCATGGCGAATTCCTCGCGAGCGACAGCCCCGACGGCATATACGGTTTCTTCAGATCTGTGCTCTTTCCCGCCCTCGACTTCCTTCACAACAACATACCCTGGCTGCTCGAATGCTGGTCCGGATGGTTGTTCTGGGCGCTAATTACCAGGATTTTCATTAAGATTGACCATCCGGTCATCAGCGACGACAGAGAACTGGACCCGAAACGGAAAATCATCGGATGGATTGCCCTGGCAATTCTTGTTTTAAGCTTCTCTTACAACGGGATATTTGAAATTCCAATGGCCGGGAAATAATGTCAATCCGCCGGGGGACGTGACGGGATTCGCTCCTGTCGGCTTGCTATTGAACTGTGCAGATCAATAGCAGGCAACATCTACGCTGTAAGGCCGGCATCGACAAACCGGACGGTTGCACAGGACATTTCGGCCCTGTAGAGGCAAGATCATATCATGAATTGAATAAGACGAAGAAAATCTGCCGTTTATACAGAATATTCAACAAAATCATAGAATATTTTTATAAATGTATCAGTCAATTTATATATTATGTTGAGAATTTTATGTAATTTGAAAAGTTTTATTTGAAAATTAGGAACTATTATTTTGATAGAGGTATGTGTGTTATGAAGAAATTATTATTACTAATTACATTGTCATTATTGACTGCCGGCAGCCTGCACGCCCAGACAGCGCTGCAAAAGCAAAACCTTCTCGACTTTGCAAAGCAGCAGTCGGCTGAATGGAAGGCAAAGAAAGAGCTGGCAGTCAAAATTGCCACAGAGAAAGGATACCCTTTGACTGTTCAATTCGACGACAACTCATTCGCCGAGTTACAGGAAATCAGGAACGGAATGCCGCTCTATTTTATAACCATGAATAGTAATGCAGCCCTGACGCTGTCCAACGACAAAGTATGGCCCGGAGGAAGTACAGGTTACAACCTTACAGGCAACGGTGTAACACTTGGCGAATGGGACGGCGGCGGAGTCCTGACAACACACCAGGAGCTTACCGGCAGAGTTACACAGGGCGACTCGCCATCCTCAACAAACAGCCATTCAACCCATGTCGCAGGAACAATGATTGCTACGGGTGTTACTGCAGCAGCCAAAGGCATGGCCTACCAGGCAAACCTCAGGGCTTTCGACTGGGACAGTGACATCAGCGAGATGACAACAGAAGCAGTTGCCGGAATGAAAGCTTCCAACCATTCCTATGGATACCTTGTCGGCTGGCGCTATAACTATCTCGGCGACAGCAAATGGGTATGGTTCGGCGACGCATCGATAAGCGAAACCGAAGATTACTCTTTAGGTTTCTACAGCGACTACGCCCAGTCATGTGACAATCTTGCATATAATGCACCCAATTACCTGATCTGCAAAGCCGCAGGCAACGACAGGAACGAAGGCCCCGGCGCCTCTGTCACTCATTGGTACTACAACAGTGGATGGGTCTCATCGACGACTTTCAGGGAGAATGACGGCGGAACATACGGCTATGACTGCATCGAAGGCGGAGGCATCGCCAAGAACGTACTTACCGTCGGAGCTGTACTCGACATTCCTGCCGGTTACACCCAGTCTTCGGATGTCCAAATGACATCATTCAGTTGCTGGGGGCCTACCGACGACGGCAGGATCAAACCCGACATCTGCGGTAACGGCTACGGCCTCTATTCGACCAATAATACCGGCAGTACCGATTATACGACGATGAGCGGTACCTCGATGGCTACACCCAATGTCACAGGTTCCATCGGCCTGCTGCTCCACCACCTTGCTTTGAACTGCGGTGGAGGCACAAGAACAGCAGCAACGATTAAAGGACTCATCATCCACACTGCCGACGAAGCCGGTTCATACACCGGGCCTGACTATTCCTACGGATGGGGTTTGATGAACACGAAAAAAGCAACTCAGCTCATGTCCCAGAATTACCAGCACGCTACACCTTTTGAGATTCAAGAAACAACACTCAACAACGGCGCTACGAACTCAATTCAGGTTTATTCCGACGGACTCTCACCAATCAGGGTTACCATCTGCTGGACCGACAAAGCAGGGACACCTCCCTCGCCGGCTCTTGACCCGTCCGACAAAATGCTTGTCAACGACCTGGACCTGAGGCTCATCCGCAACAGTACCAATTACTATCCCTATACCCTTGACCGGAACAATCCTGCTAATGCAGCGCGCAGCGACCAGGACAACAGCGTTGACAACGTGGAACAGGTTTACATTGCCTCGCCCACAGCCGGCGTTTACACTGTAAGGGTAACTCACAAAAACACCCTGAGCAGCCCTGCTTACCAGAACTATTCATTGATTATGTCCGGTGTTACCGAACTCATTCCACCGGCGCTCACTTCACCGACAAACAACCTGTTCGTGGCACCGCTGTCCGGAACCTTTAACTGGACTGCCGTCGCCAGGACTGTAGATTACAGGATTCAGTATTCGACAGATCAGACATTTGCTACGAACACCGAATACACTACTAACACCACCTCACAGAACTTTTCCGGGTTGGATTACAATACAAAATATTACTGGCGCGTCAGGTCTGAGAACACTCTGACAACCGGCCCCTGGTCGGAAGTTTGGAACTTCACAACAATGCTTGCACCTCCCACCCTCGTCAGCCCGGCAGACTTGCAGAAGGCTGTTACTGTTGCAGGCAACCTGTCCTGGAACACAGTAACCGGAGCCACTTCATATGCCGCACAGATTGCGACAGACGAAGATTTTAACTCTGTCGTTGTGACAAAGACAGGCGTAACCGCCACACAAACAACATACACAGGCCTCGACAACAATACCGTTTATTACTGGAGAGTAAGAGCCACAGACTCACACGGCAACAGCGAATGGTCAACCGTGAGAAGCTTCACCACGATGATTGCTCCTCCCGTCTTAGGAACCCCGGCCAACGGAGCGAACGACATTACAATGCCCGGTACATTCACCTGGTTTGCAGCAAACAACGCTGACAGCTATGACCTTCAGGTCTCCGACAATGTAAACTTTACCCCCCCGATAATCGACGCCACCGCACTGGAACAACTGTCATACGAGTTCTCCGGCCTGGGCCTGAACCAGACATACTACTGGCGTGTACGTTCATCAAACACTGACGGTAAGAGCGTCTGGTCCGGGGTATGGTCGTTTACGACAACTCTTCCGGCTCCTGTCCTCGTTGCACCCTCCAATTATTCCGAAGAAATCAAGGCTCCTGTCAGTTTCGAATGGAACAGCGTTGCCAATGCTGAGTTCTACAACCTGCAGATCTCGGCTTCGTCAGATTTCAGCACACTGCTCGTCGATGCGAAAGGAATAACCGGTTTATTCAGGAATTTCACAAGCCTTAAACTTTCTCCATATACAACCTATTACTGGCGCGTACAGGCTGCAACCTCCGAATATACGGGCAAATGGTCGGCAGCAAGACAGTTCCGGTCCTATATGGCTGCACCCGTATTGCTCTCTCCGACTGACGGTTCCTCCGGTGCCGCAGTTAATGCCGACCTGTCATGGAATGCTTCGAAAGGCGCTGATTTCTATGACCTGCAGGTCTCGACAGATCCGTCGTTCGCAACTACCCTCTTCAACAAGACACTCATTGTCAAGGAAACATACGATGTACACAACCTCTCGTTCTACACCAAGTATTACTGGAGGGTTCGTGCAAAGAGGATTCCCGAAGTTGACAAACAAAAGATGGCAATGTTGAAGTATGACCCTGACACAGTCATTTCTGACTGGTCCGAAACCTGGAGCTTTACAACAACTCTTCCGAAACCGGCTCTTACTTTACCTGTAAACGACGCTTCAGGCCAGCCGCTTTCTGTCGGCTTCAAATGGCTGAACCTCGGAACCGGTGTGAAATATTATATTCAAATTGCTGCTGACCAGGCCTTCGGCAATATCCTGAAAGAAACCGAGCTGACAGAGAATACCTTTGAATACTCCGGCTTCAATCAAACTACAAAATACTACTGGAGGATCTATGCCATCTATCCCGGCGATGTTCATACCGTATGGTCGGATACCTGGTCCTTCACTACGAAGCTGTTAATTGACAAACCCATTTTGGCCGAACCCACCGATTACTTCTTCGGCGCCGCCCTCGCAGGTACGCTCAAATGGAAGCCGGTGGACAATGCTGATAAATACCAGGTACAGGTTTCAAAGAAATCCGATTTTGCCGCTACCGTATCAGACCAGTCGAACATTGCCGCCACCGAATTCAATTACTCCGGCCTCGAAAACGGCATAACCTATTTCTGGCGCGTAAGGGCTTCCAACTCATCGATTACCGGAGAATGGTCCAATACATGGAGATATACTACCAAACACAAAGCTCCGGACGCCGACGATGAAACCAATCCCGACACCGACAGCGCCTCCGTCAATGCATCGACACTAAACGGGCTGCTTATCTGGCATAAAGTCCCCAAGGCAATCTATTACAACCTACAGATTGCCAACGTACAGGATTTCTCGGTCAGGACCTTCGACTCGACACACATCCTCGATACTTTCTATATCTACAGGAACCTGTCCCACAACAGTACATATTACTGGAGAGTACAGGCTGTCTTCGAAGAAGAAACAGGCGAGATTACAATCGGCGAATGGACTACGGGCTTGTATTTCAAGACCAAGCTTGCTGCTCCGGCAAATTACATATCACCCGTACACCAGGCCGTTGAGGTCGAACCCACAACAGGCAGCATCTCCTGGGAAAAAGTTACAGGCGCCGAGTACTATGTAATGGAGCTAGCTTTCGACCCGGCCGTCACGAACATCGACAAGGTGTCCGGAAACCTGGCACAGAACGTTTACAATTACACCGACCTGGCTGAATACACAGATTACTACTGGCACGTAAAGGCAGGCAACACCGACGGCGAAAGCGACTGGTCTTCGGTTTGGCAGTTCAAGACAAGGCTCGTTACTTCGGCTGACGATGAAGTTCTGGTTCCCGGCCTGCTCTCGATTGCACCCAACCCGGTCAACAGTACTGCTATGATTGCCCTCGACCTTGCAAGCGGCAGCGAAATAAATATCGGTATCTATGACCTGCTTGGCACAAAAGTGGCCGAACCGGCAAGCGGCAGGTTTGAACCCGGCAGGTATTCATTCATCTGGGATTGCGGCAAAGCCGTATCTTCAGGTACGTACTTAATCAGGTTCACTATTGACGGCTGCATCTACACAAAGATGATCAGCGTCGTCAGGTAGTAACCGAATTACAATAAAAAAAAAGGGGCTTTCGGGCCCCTTTTTTATTTAATAATTCGTACTCTGTACAATTTATTTGCCGATCAGCTCCATGGCTTCCCTGATGGTAGCAGTTACGTGATCTGCCGAATTTTTGAGCAGAGCCATTTCCTCATCGTTGAGTTTCAGTTCGAGTACTTTTTCCATGCCTCCTTTGCCCAGCACTGCAGGAACGCCGACAACGACATCGCTGTAGCCGTATTCACCCTGGAGCAGTACTGAACACGGCAGTATGCGTTTCTGGTCCCTGACCATCGACTCTACCATCTGAACCACAGAGGCAGCAGGTGCATAGTAAGCGCTGCCGGTTTTAAGATAGCCGACGATCTCGCCGCCGCCTTTGGCAGCACGCTCACAGATGGCGTCCATCCTCTCTTTCGGAATAAGGTCGGTAACCGGTATTCCGGCCACTGTCGTAAAGCGCGGCAGAGGTACCATCGTGTCTCCGTGTCCACCGAGTATCATTCCCTGTATATCCTGCATCGACACTCCAAGCTCCATCGAAATGAACGACCTATAGCGGGCAGTGTCGAGTATCCCGGCCATACCGAAGACTTTGTGCCGCGGCAGTCCGGTCTTTTTCAGCGCTACATAGGTCATGACGTCTAAGGGGTTGGAGACGATGAGATAATAGGCATTGGGAGAGTATTCGAAAGCGTTCTCGATACACGTAGAAACAATCTCGGCGTTCTTGATGAGCAGGTCATCCCTGCTCATGCCGGGTTTACGTGCCAGTCCTGCTGTCTGAATAACGATGTCAGAGTCTTTTGTAACCTCATAGTCGTTAGTACCGAAAACTTTCGTATCCGATTCCATGACGGGCATGGATTCGTACATATCCAGTCCCTTGCCCTGGGGAATACCATCAAGTATGTCTATCAGGTACACTTCACCGGCAAGTTCCTTGTTGGCGATAAGCTGGGCAGTCGTAGCGCCTACATTGCCGGCGCCGATTACTGTAATTTTCATATTTTACTAACTCCTCAATATAATGTAACGATCCGTATCAACAGAATAATCCATTCAGACTGTACTGAATTGTCCTCCGCTGCCTCAGGCATCATAGCGCCTGTTGCCGGACAGATTGCCATTTTCGTGCCATTTTCACACAGGAAGTACGGTAACTCGCCATTTTAGCTGCCGTTACTGATTAATGCACTTCATTGCTGCTGCGGCCTCAGACTCCTGCGAGTTTCCTGAATTCGGGAGTAGGCAGTGACTTGGGGCGTGTGATGGGATAGCCCATTGCCCTGGATACTACAGCCTGGGCACAGATGCCTAAAGCCCTCGAAATGCTGAACAGTACGGTGTAGTAGCTGAACTCCCTCAGTCCGTAATGGTATATGAGCGCTCCGGAACCGGCGTCCACATTCGGCCACGGGTTCTTGATCTTTGACACTTGCTTCAGGACACCGGGAACAACCTCGAACACTTTGGCAACTGTCTGGAACACCGGGTCTTTGGCACAATAGGTATTGCCGAAATTGAGGAAAGCGGTGAATCTCGGGTCGGTAACCCTTAATACGGCATGGCCGTAGCCTGGTATCACCTTTCCGCTGTTCAGTGTCTCCCAGGTATAGGACTCGATTTCCTTAATGTTAGGTACACCGCCGAATTTTTCAATAGTCTCAAGGATCCAGCCGAGGCATTCCTGGTTTGCAAGGCCGTGGAGAGGGCCTGCCAGGCCGTTCAGTCCGGCAGAGAGGGAGTAATAGAGGTCGGACAGGGCTGAGTTGACGATTGCTGCACTGTAGGCGCTAACGTTACCGCCTTCATGGTCGCTGTGCAGTGTAAAGTAAAGCCTCATCAGTTTGGCAAATTCACCGTCGGGTTCGCCCAGCCCGATCATGTGTACAAAATTGCCTGCCCAGTCTGCTTTCGCATCAGGTTCAATTCTCGGGCCTTTGTTGAATCTCTTGCGGTAAACATAAGCGCCAAGAGCCGGCAGTTTGGCAATAATGTTCAGGGTATCTTCGTAAGTAGCTTCCCAGTATTCCTCTTTTTTCATGCCGTTAGTGTACTGTTGTGAGAATACCGATTCCTTCTGCATTACGAGGATGGCCGTATTGAACATTGCCATTGGGTGAGAATCTGCTGGCATAGCGTCGAGAGTCTGCCATACGTAGGCGGGAACTTCCTGTCGCGAACGCAGGTCTGCCTGCAATTCCTTCAGTTCGGCCTCATTGGGCAACTCGCCGCAAAGCAATAACCATAGAATTTCTTCGGGCAGTTTGTCAAAAAGGTCTTTGAGTTCGATGCCGCGAATGATTAAGCCTTTGTCAGGTGGAACTTCCGAGGTATCGCAGACGAGCCCTTTAACCCCCCTTAAACCGCCGTATGCCTGTGCCAGGGTGACTTTTGCCACTTCCCTATCTCCGTGTTCTTTGAGAAAAGCAGCCAGTGTTGCTTTTTCATTCCGGAATAATTCTGCGAGTTTGGATTTGAGAGTTGACATAAAATGAACCTTCCTAAAATGATGAAACATAAAGCCATTCGGTGTACTGTGTATTATGTAATCTTCTCTTGTAATGTCTTTGTCAAGTCGCGCTATGTTGTTTTTTTAAGCATTTCACAAATTCACTTTTTCAAGTTTGAATTCCTTTACTTATCAGCCTGACTTTCTCTCCGACATGGCAATTAGCTTGTAATACGTTGCATCATATGCAATTAGGTTGTATATGCCTGTCTTTTCTTTAGTTCAAACAAACGTTAATTAAAAGATATAAAATTTTTCTGCTAAATACAATAGCTTTTGAAAATATTTTTTACTATTCTGATAATATTTTTCTGATTTACGGGTTATTATGTTTTTAATTTGTTAGATTATTTGCTGTTTGTTTATGTATAAAATGCTTGAAAAAGAATTGGAATCACTATGCGCCTCCGAGCGCAATTTCGTTACGAATGCATCGAACTTCGCTGCCCTGCTCTTCCATTCCCTCGAAGGCATCAATTGGGCTGGATTCTACTTCATGCATGACGGTGCCCTCAAATTGGGCCCATTCCAGGGCAAACCTGCCTGCATCGACATTCCTGCCGGTAAAGGGGTGTGCGGCACGGCTGTTGCGCTTGGAAAAGCTCTCGTCGTTCCCGATGTCCACGAATTCCCGGGGCATATCGCCTGCGATGCTGCTTCACGCTCGGAGATTGTCATTCCAATGTTTCACAATGGCAGCGTCGCCGGCGTTCTCGACATTGACAGCCCCCTGCCAGGCCGCTTCAATGATGAGGACCTCAACCACCTGGCCGGTTTGTTGCATATTCTTATGGATTGTTCGGACATTGGCCCACTGAATTATATCTACAAATTCTGATATTATTTTGGGACAGGTGAATTATTTGGGGATTAGGTAAAAATGAAAAGTGATTTATTAGCCACGAGCTTCAGCTCGTGGACCGGTTTGTCAGGATACCGGTTTTACCCATAATCCAATCGGATGCTTACATCGGTTTTGCAAGCCAATTTATTATTCTAACTTATGATTGGATACATTGTTTAAAATGTTCAAAGCTTTATTTACAATCATTTACGGCTAAAGCCGATTATCCCATAGAATACTTGTCCACGAGCTGAAGCTCGTGGCAATTAAAATAATAAATTAAACTCTTTCTCCCCAAATTTTTCATCTGTCCCATTTTTTTTCCAAATTCTTAAATTATTTACAAGATTCATTTATAATCAGACTCCCCTGTCCGCTTTGTATAAATATTATTTGAAAAATAAGTAAATTTACTTATTAATATTTCGTAATAATTGTGTATATTAATGATAATATTATTAATTAGTGAAGGGGGTAGTATAGTAAGAGTGTTACTCATCCGGTCAGTAATGATCAATTAAAAGGGCAGAAAACGGTGAGTTTTACCGGCAGCGGAGTTGTTGTGGCCGATAGATCATTTGCTTGTATCCCTTAAGGTGAAAGCCTTGTTACTAATTACCACCGAAATCATGAATTATTTATACTCGTTCTGTGAATAATGAACAAATAATTTTCTTGTAACGAGAGAATAGAAAACTAAGAATAGATCTATCAGGAGTTCCTATGAACCGTTTGTTACGAATATGCACACTGCTGCTGCTGGCCATGGTTTACACCGGGCAGTCGAAAGTATCGGTAATTGCAACAGACAACAGCCAGGGTGAGTTTCTCAAAGCCTATAAATACGCCCTGTACAAAGCAAACCAGGATTACAGGTTCAGCGGCACAACACTGGACCAGTCCATGTTCCCGCTCTACGGCGAATTTTCCCTTTACTGGGCTGCTTCAGGCGCCAATAAGGGAGCTTTTGTTTCACCCGACGTAATCGAAGCTGAATACGCTGCCGTAACAAGGACCGAAACAGACAGCTACGACTGGGCTTCATGCGACCACTACTCCATCCAGTTCAGGAGCGCTGCAAAGAAAATTGCCATATTCAGGAGCAGCATCAGGCTGAACGGGGCCTCTGTTTCGTGGGAGGCGCCCTATTTCAAGAACCTCTTCGACACCTATCTCTTCGATAATATATACTATTACATCAATGAATCCGACATCCTGAAAGACGGCATCAACTCAGCAACTGAACTGCTCGTCATACCTGCTTTCAGTTCTAACGGCGACAACAGCCTCTATTATATAGACAATTTATTCAGTTCCTATCCGGGCATTGCAGCCAAACTCAAGGCCTTCCTTGCCCGCGGCGGCACGATCTACACTGAAGGCAACGCTGCCTATGCCGTTGCGAAACTTGGCTACATACAGGACTATCCCGTCGATAGCGACGACATGATTATGGCAAACACCGGTACAGGGAACATCAGCCTTACATTTACCGGCAGCGCCAATCCCGTGGGTTTTGCACAGGCAACGTCCGGCACCCAGTTGTATGCTTCTTCCGTACCCGACCTGAAAGTACCTGGTGCAGATGTGATTGCAGTTGAAAAGACGAGTTCTGCCCCGGTCGTTTTTGCTTTGACAGGCGCAAATGCCGGTGGCGGAAAGATTGTCTGTAACACTGCCCTGCCGACTGCCGGCGGCCTCAACCACCTGAACGAAGGCTCACGCCAGCTCGGGTGGCCTCTCAACGCCATCATGTACGCATTCGCAAAGAAATTGGACGTTACACGCTCCATCGACAACGACCTGTACAATAAACTCGCCGTAGGCAGGAATGCTGTTTCTTACGACGGCAGGGACACTTTCGAGGTAAAAATTAAAGTACGCAATCTTGGAAGCGAATCTCTCGGCAATATCAACATTACCGAATCCGTCCGCAGTTACCTTACCTTCGTCGATGTCGTTACACCCGGCGTCACTACTTCCTATTCCAACGGGAACCTTGTAATCAGCGGCTTGAACATAGGCCCGAAAACAGAAACCGAGATCGTGTACAGGCTTGCAACCCCCGACAGGCTCGATCCCATTCACGAACAGGTGGACAAATACATATCATGGAAGACCTATATCTATGCTTCCTACCTGGCGCTCAGTTACACCGACTCCGAAGGTGCGGAGACATACAGCAAATACCGCAATTACATAGACGTCATCTTCAGCGCTGAACTGGCAGCCGATGCGGACCTGAACTGGAAGAATTTCCTGGGCCTGTACTACCAGCCTTTCAAGGTATTCATGATAATGGAAAACAAGGGCAGGACCTCGGCAGAGACTACTGTTTACACGCAGTATATCCCAAAAGATGTGCCTTTTTACTGGGTTGACCACTCCCTCGACATCCCGATCCTCAAAACTCCGGGCGGCAAATTCATCGACGTCCTCAGGGGCAGTAACGACGAAGCCAATCCCGAATATGACATGGACGGCGACGGCAAACCCGACGCATGGCTCGATACGGCCTCCATCTATCCCAAAGGGTACACCCTCGTCGAAGATGAAGTGTACTGGCTCAATCCGTGGGAGCACCTTAAAACCGGCAATAAATTCCTCTACGAAGATATTGACCACGACGGCCTGAGGGCAGAGGACACCGACGGCGACGGTGTTGTCGATGTCGAGGAACCCGGCGACAAGATCAGGGTGTGGAAAGTAACCTGGGAGATCGGACAGGTTCCGGCCAAACAGTTTTACGATCCGTACTGCTATTACGAAATATGGGTGGACCCGCCCGACCTCGTCCCGATGAGCGCCGGAGTCGCTTTCGCCCAGGGTAAGCTGGACGAAGACGTTGCCGGTATGTTCTATCCCTATTCAAAAGATATTAACAATCCGAACCTGGCGGACACGAGCTGGACCCACTGGATGGAACGCGACGACAACGGCAACATTGTCTGGAAGCAGCTCATCTGGCAGAGAATAAACAATTACGAAGGATTTACCTTCATCGACACTGCAAAGTCGCATTACAGGCTGAAGCCTACCGACCGTTGCGCAGGTACCGTTCCCCAGCCCAACAGAGAGTTCATTGCTGTGCTGTCCCTCGGCGGCGAAGAAATCGACATGTACCACCCGACACCGCAGAATTCACTCTATTCAAAACTCGATTACAAGACAATTTTCGGCGAGGACAGGGCAACACCGATCAGGAGCACCTATACTTACTATGCTCCCCTGCCGAATCCCCTTCAGTTCGAGTACCTGACAAACAATTACACAATTACCGACACACTTGGCAGGGACACACTTCAATTCCTTCCCTCTTACGGCAAAGCCAACCTCATCTTCGACGTTGACGCTTCGACGGAATACACCTATTACTGGATCAGGAACGTGGGCTACGACGCCGATTACAACGATCCCTCCGAAAAGAACGAAAGCGTTGAAAAACTCGGCGACGGCGTCATCGGCTATATGATCTACGACATACCCAAAGGCATGGGCGGCTACAAGATTACCCTGCCAAAAAAGGCCGACGGTACCTATGACATCGACAAGATCGTAGAAGTTGACGGGAAACCTTTCAGCAAATGGATTGACAATCCGAACACGGGTAACGAAGTAGATATCTGGGAGACACCCTACCAGTACGAGGTATATGTCCCGCAACTGCTGATTCCACCGGCTCTCGACGACGACAACCACGACGGCATCGACGACTGGATCGACGACAGGGGCGACAGGTTCTGCTCAAAGACAGGCTTCCTGCACGATCCTTTCATGCTCGACGACGGCGAGCAATGGCGCGATTACCCGAAGACTCCTTTCCGCGACGATATTTACGGCATGGTTGACTCCGGGTGGTATTGCGGCGCAGACGGGACTTACGGCGACGACTTCTTCGAGAACCTGGGCAAGACACATTTCAGGTTCAGGGCGCAGTATGAAGGCAACGGCAAGGAAGGGCCTCTTGACATCAGCAACGGCGGATGGCTCGTTGTCGAAGAGATTTTCGGCGGCTCTCCCTGGGTGATTTTCTCACATACACTGTCCGGTTACTCGAAAGGCACCGACTATGTCCTGACTTCTACGGCCAGCCCTTCGACAGCCCGTTTCGGAGTGGATACGATCTTTATCAAGCATAAAATTACCGATAAGAATGAACCACATGTTTTCGATTATAACTTCTCACCGTATCATGTGTCCTACGGATACGGACTGACGACAATCACGAGCTATACGGGCGGCAAAGACCCATGCAGCCTTATTACCCCTGATGTAACTATGCCCGCCATCATCGACCCGGCTGTTGACCAGTACAATGTTACCCTGGTGCCCCTTGCCGACAAGTCGAACCCTGACCTTAAGGACTATCCCAAACAGGTCTCCGGTTCGCTGATAGAAGTACGTATTGAGGTCTCGAACGGTACCGACGACAACTGGATTAACACGAAAATCGAGCCGGTACTTCCCGCTTCCCTTGGCAATACTTCCCTCGTCATGAGCTATGTAGCCTATCCGAGGCCTTTGGTACCCGCAAAGGTCGATCCCGTTACCGGCGATATAATCCAGGGCGGTGACGACATCGGGTCGTTCAGGGCAGGCTGGCGGTTCAACCAGCCCGAAGGCGAAGTGCTGATAAAAATGGGCAATACCCTGCCTTTGATGCAGCCGTCGAGAAGAGGCTATTTCATTTACCTGTTCAAGGTTGACGACAACCTTGCCAATGGTGTTTACCAGATCGATTTCAAAATGAACGGTGTGCGCAGGCATTACACCGGTACCGTTACCGGCAGCAATAACTTCGAGGTGCCTCCGGTCTGCTTCTCCGTTACCGACAAGAACTCTTCAGGCGCTGTCCTCCAATACCAGAAGTTAATTGTAGGGGACGAGGACCTGAAACAGCTCACCACTAAGGCCTCGCCGTACTTCGAAGGCCTCGGGCAGTCTAAGTGGTCGCTTACGGACGTTACATACAACGACTGGGACAAAATAGCAAACACCTTAAAAACAACTTACGTCGATTCAACTGCCACTGAAACGATTGATATGTCTTCATTCAGGGACTTCCCCTCGCTCGCCATGACCTCGGTCTATATCCTCGAAAAGGGGCAGCTGAACAGTTACCTGGCCGCTGACGACCCGTCGGACGACATTAACGCAACAATGTCCTCGGCCCTGACATACGACAATGACGTATTGAAAGGATTGAACGTGAAAAGCGGCGCAGTCAAAGTTACTGTCGGCGGGCCCAAGATATTCACTGCCAAGAGTGTTGTCGCTGTAAACGGCGAGAAAGTCAAACTCGGCAAAAAGTATGAATGGAAGTCGAAGAGTGAAGTTGACAGCATCAAAGTCCTGTTTGAAATCGCCAACCAGGGCAGCGACATTGCCGAATTCACAGGCATAAACATTAAGGCCGGCGCTTATTTCACTCCTTCCGCCCTCAATACAGGCCAGGCAGTTACCGTTGACGGCAAAGACATCACGCTCTCCCTCGGCTCGGTTTTGCCCGGCGAGACACGTAAGGTCTATGTTAACTACGAAAAGACACCGGATGTATGCAGTTTCCTCTACGACTCATCCGAAGCTGTTAACCAGGTATTTGTCTCATACCAGGGCAAAGGCGTGAAAGTGAAATCCGCCCTCGAGACATTCAGTTTCATTGACAAAGAGATACTCGATTTCCCGGCAGAGGACGTCAGGCTTGAGACCATTACTTCCGACAGGGAGAAACTGGTTAAGGGTGAAAACGTCAATTTGACGGTTAACTGCCGCAATGGCCTTACTGAAGCTTCCGGCGTCAACGTCGGCCTCTATGCCTCAATGGTCAGAGACAGCGCCTTTACAGGCATACCCGACACAGTAAAGATTGGTGAGCAGTTCTTCGACAGCATGGAGAAATTCTCAGCGTACAAATTCACGATTCCATACTTAGTGCCGTTTGACGCAAGCTTCATCGAATTCTATGCAATCGTTGACTCCGGGGCAACCCAGTGCGAGTTCTGCAGGAGCAACAACACCCAGAGCATTATTGTTCCTTTCAAGGATCCGGAATGGATAGCTAAAGTCGAATCCTATCCCAATCCCTTCGAGTACAGGAACAAGATAACATATACCCTGCCCAGGGCCTGTTCGAAAATTGACATAGAGGTCTATTCCAACGACGGCATGAAAGTAGCATCGATCAACGACTGTCCCTGCACAGTCGGTTTGCATACAGTGGACTGGTTTGTACCCGACCTCGTAAAGGGTGCCTATTACTATATCATCAAAGGCGTAACTGAGACAGGCTCTCACAAGGAATACTTCGGCAGGCTGATAAAGCAGAAGTAATAAATGGAGCTAAATAAAAGCTATGAATGGAAATGAAAGTTGAGATAGTATATTAATTATATTATTTTTGTAGAATAATTGATATAAGATAATACTTTATCTTTAATTTATTAAAGTAAATTAATTTATAATCATGAGGGTTCCACATCCAATACCATATCAGGGTAGTAAAAGAAATTTAGCTAATCATATTCTTAACTGCTTCCCAGACAATGTTTATAGACTGGTTGAACCATTTGCCGGTTCCGCTGCCATCTCAATTGCTTCTGCCTATTATTTTAAATCATCTAAGTATTTTCTAAATGATATAAATAAACCTTTAATGGACCTATGGAATGAAATTATTAATTTTCCTGAAATTATGGTAAAAAAGTACCGTGATTTATGGTTTAATCAAATTGGAAAAGAAGAAGAATATTATTATATAGTACGCGATATATTTAATCAGACACAAAAACCTGAATATCTGTTGTTTCTTTTAGCAAAATGTGTGAAGTCTTCTGTAAGATACAATGCAGAAGGGAAATTCAATCAGAGCCCGGACAAACGAAGAATGGGGAAGAAACCTGAAATGATGAGAGAGGATATATTAAATGTTTCAAAACTCCTAAAGCATAAAACAGTTCTGCTCTCTTTGGATTATTTTGATTTGATAGAGAACTTTACTTCCCACGATTTAATATATCTGGATCCACCTTATCAGGGAACCGGCCTTTCAGGAGGATTCAATTATCATAGTAACATCAACCATAATTCATTTATAGAATCACTGGATTTATTAAATATGAAAGGAATCCCTTTTATACTGAGTTATGACGGGAGAACTGAAGACAAAACATTCGGGATGGATCTACCTGATGATTTAAAGCTGAAGAAGATTGAAATTAATGCCGGACGTTCATCTCAAGCTACGTTATTAAATAGAAATTATAATACATTTGAATCAATATATTTATCACCTGTATTAATAAACGAATTTAATAGCGAACGAAGAACAGAAAAGTATAGTAATAACCTTTTAAATAACATTCAAGAAACAATATTTCCAAATTAATTTATCATGGCCCAAAAATTTCCAAAGGAATTTATTGAATTAATTGAATCAATAACAAATAGAAGAGCAAAAATTGTAATTGATCATATACTTGAACATGGGTTTATTACAACTGAAGATCTGGAGAATAAATATGGCTATAGCCATCCTCCTCGAGCTGTTCGGGATGTAAGAGAGAATGGCATACCAATAGAAACATTTAGAGTAAAATCTTCAGAGAACAAAAACATTGCAGCATACCGTTTCGGTGATATAAATAAAGTTCAAAAATTCCGATTAGAAGGAAGAAAAACTTTTTCTAAGGAATTAAAAGCAAAATTGTTTATTGCCGGGAACAATAAATGTTACATTTGTAATAGCGCTTATGATGAAAGATATTTACAAATTGACCATCGAATTCCATACGAAGTGAATGGCGATAAATATAGAATAAATAACGATGTTCATGATTTTATGCTTTTATGTGGTTCATGCAACAGAGCTAAGTCTTGGTCCTGCGAACAGTGTAGTAATTGGAATACCGGAAAGAATCCGGATACCTGTTTGCACTGTTATTGGAGTAATCCACTGAATTATAATCATATTGCACTAAAAAAAATACGAAGAATAGAAATACAATGGGAAGAAAATGAAGTTGAGTATTTTGATAAACTCCTGAAAATTGCGCAAAAGAAAAAAATCGAACTACCCGATGTAATAAAAGAAATTGTCAAATTTCATATTCTTAACAAGAGTAAATAATGTTCAATGTACTTCGTATATATCTTATTAATAGATATTGAAATACTTTTCGAAAACTTATTCCAATTATCAAATATTGAAAATATTTTTGAGACCTTTTTGCGGTTCATGTGTCATTAGGGTTATGCAATTTTGTTTATTATGAAAAGTAAGGGGAATCCATGAAGAGCCTTATTAAGTTGTCGCTATGTATGTTGCTGTATGTATTGCAGTTAACGTCAGCCAGTTCAATGAATTTATATATCATAGACCCGCGTAACAGTTTCACAAAGTACCCCGGAACCATCGAAGAAATGAAAATGACTGTAAAGCCGCACGGAGCATATTTTGAAGTAGGTATGTACCTGACGATCTCACCCAAAGGCTCTGTTTATAGTTCTGAAAAAGACACACTCGAAGCAGTACTTGATTTTGATTTGGACACTAAAGCATTTATTGACGGGATGTGGCTGTTCCTCGACGACTCGGTTTACATCAATGCCAAACTTATGGACAAATGGACGGCAGGCTATATCTACGAGGGGATTGTGCAAAGGCGCAGGGATCCGTCCATACTTTATAAAATGGACATGGGAAAATACACCATAAAAATATTCCCGATGGCAGGCAATTCTTCCAGGACCGTAAAAATCAATTTCTTTGTTCCCTGCACCTGGAACAATCAGACTGTTTCGGCAAGCCTGCCGTTTAATATCCTTAACGTATCAAAAAATAAACCCGACAGTATAAAGGTATATGCCTTCACGGACACATCCTTCGTCAACCCTGTAATGCCCGACTCTGCTTCTCTCGGTTTTAAGGACGTGTACAATCCGAGGTTCGGCAGTGCAAAACTTGCTGCCGTTCCATATAACTCAATAAATAAAATAAACACAATCAGGTTCAGTTATGCTGACAACAGTGGTATCCTCGCCAACACGAGTGTTTGTGACAATGAAAATTTCTATCAGGTAATAATAAATCCCAAACAGTTCATCGATGTCGTCAAGCCAAAGAGGTTTGCATTCCTGCTTGACTACGATGAATCAAAAAGCAATATTACCGATAAAGAAGTCATTACCGAACTGAAATCGGCAATCTACAGGAACCTGACACCTGTAGATTCTTTCAATGTATTCATGTCCGACGACGTCATCCGCCAGCTGTCGAAAAAGTGGATACCTGCAGACACCGGCCATATAGAGCACTATTTCGAAAATATGAATGCTGAAAAAATCCGGAACACAAGTAACCTGGCAAACCTGATGTTTAAAGCTGTGGAATGGGTGAATGCGAATGCCGATACAGCCAATATCATACTAATTGCCAACACCGACCAGCACGGCAAACAGGACACTGCGAACAAGATCGGGTCAACGGTCATGAATATGACATCAAACCACATTACAGTGTCTGTTTGTTCCTATGTCCTGAAAAACTGGGTAACAAACTTCATTGCCAATGTTGCCTACACCGGGAACGATTACCTGTATTCAAACCTGGTAGCTGCCAGGAGAGGATTCTTCCTGAAAATCAACGAATGCGGCCTGAAAATGAGCACCATGCTTGACAATGTATTTAACTCGGTTCTCGGCGGGTTTGAGGATATAAACATGTCAACCTACCTGACCGACGGCTATACTTACGACAAAATAAGCCCGTCGGATGCCCTTGGTAAAATCTCGCTCAATACATATTATACTGAATTCGGTAAGTACTCAGGCTCCGAACCCCTGAACATCGAAATATCGGGCAAATACAGGAAGCAGTCTTTTTATAAATGCTTCAAAGTGGTTAACGACAAGCTGCCTGTGATATATAACAACAGGGCAATCTGGGCCGGTAATTACCTGAGGAAAGTAGAAATGAACAGGAACTCAGGACTGGTAATGATTTATGACATTATTAATAAAAGCCTCGATTACAACATCCTCTCTGTTTACACTGCTTTCCTGGCTACCGACGACGGTGAAAAGGATACACTCTCACCCGACAGCGATGAAAATATCCCCGTCGAGCTGATGTATTTCAACGGCAAAGTACGTGACGGCGGCATTGACCTCTTCTGGGCTACGGCTTCAGAGATAAACAACTACGGGTTCCATATCGAAAGAAGGCTGGCAGGCGACAATACGCAATGGAGCCCGGTGGGCTTCGTCAAAGGCTGCGGCAATTCCCGGTCGGTTAATTACTACAGCTACTATGACAGGGATGTCGTTCCCAATAATACCTATCAATATGTCCTGAGACAGGTTGACCTGGACGGTACTACAAGCAGCGGCTCCCAGATAATTACAATCAGGTATGATGCCCTTTACAACCTCTCCCTGGAACAGAATTACCCGAACCCTATGGGTGATGAAACAACAATCAGGTTTACCCTGCCCGAAGCTTGTTTTGTTCACCTTGACATTGTGGACATCAACGGGAACATCGTTGCAGCCCTGGTTCAGAAAGACCTGCCCGCCAATTCCTATGAAATCATATGGGACGGCTGCAGCACCGGCTCGTCGAAGCTGCCGAACGGTACATACTTCTGCCGGCTCACAGCAGGCAGTGAAACAAGGACGATAAAGATTACTCTCTGCAGATAGCAGTTGGAATTCTATTGCCGGCCCGATGGGTGAGTCTCACGCCACGGGCCGGTTTTCTTTAATGAAAAGAGTTGTCAACCATTCACACCATCGACGAAAGCTGCCGGTTTCATGGAAATCGGCGAAGGGAGCGACACTGTAACATTGTCGATGAGGCGCGTTTTACCGAGGTAAGCTGCAACCAGCATCACAATCCTCTGGCCGGGGAGGAATTCCTCCGGTTCGTCCAGGTTCTCGGCGTCCGCCGAAAGACAGTAGTCTATCCGGAAATTGCCGGCTTTCCTCAACGAGTCGAGAATGATAGCATTGATTATCTTCCTTCTTTTCTCGCCGTTCTCTATGGCTTCGACCGCTTTTTCAAGGGAACGGAAAATACCCGGGGCCTTGGCCCTGTCCTCAGGCGAGAGGTATGTATTGCGTGAACTCTTTGCCAGGCCGTCGGCTTCGCGTACCGTCGGCGCCACAACAATTTTTATATCCATGTTCAGGTCCCTGGTAAACTGCCTGACGACGAGTGTCTGCTGGTAATCCTTCTGCCCGAAGAGAGCAAATTGCGGCCTGATGATATTGAAGAACTTGGCAACGACAGTGGCAACACCGGCGAAATGGTTTGGCCTGAAAGCGCCTTCGAATTTCTTTGACACTCCCGATACGTTTATCAGTGTGTTGTAACCGTCGGGGTACATGTCCTTTGTCTCGGGATGGAAGACAATGTGTGCACCTGCTTCTTCGGCAATCTTACAATCCCTCACTAAGTCCCTGGGGTACTTTTCGAAATCTTCGTTCGGGGCAAACTGTACCGGATTGACAAAAATGGAAACAATTATCGCATCGCCGTAGCCGGTGGCTTCCCTGATGAGGCTTGCATGCCCTTCATGAAGATAGCCCATCGTCGGTACATAGGCAATGGTTTTTCCGCTCCTGTTCAACTCGGCGGCAATTTTCTGCATTTCAGCAACAGTTCTGACAATCTGCATTTCTATTAATTCCTTCGGTTGGTTCTTGCTATTCCCTGATGAGGGCGCCGGCTCTTCCGGCAGTATTATTGACAACGGCATTCTTAAAGAATTCTATCTTGGAAATCGGCACCGAAGCGTCGATCTCGATGGCGTCCCGGTACTCTTCCATATAGGACACCGCATGTTCGCTGAGGATCTTCTTTATTACGGAAATATCTTCATAGGTACAGAATACACGTACAGTAACGGTCCTGTACACAGGCCTGGGTTTGGCAATCTTCAGCGCTTCGCCGGCAGACTCGGCGTAGGCACGGGCCAGGCCGCCGACACCAAGTTTTGTCCCGCCGAAAAAGCGTGTCACTACAACGATGATGTCGCTGTAATTGTACTTCTTTATCTCGAACAATATTGGTTTACCGGCCGTTCCCGAAGGTTCGCCGTCGTCGGAATACCTGAATTCGAGGCCGTCGTGGCCGATGAGATAAGAGTAGCAATTATGTGTCGCGTCGTGGAATTCGTTCCTGGTCCTACGCAGGAAATCCATTGCCGACTCACGGTCGGATGCCCTCGAAGCACTGGCAATGAAACGGGAACCTTTGACCTTTATCTCGGCTCTTACATCTTCTTCAATCGTATAGTAAACGTCAATATCTTTTATATTAGCCTGCATCACTTCCACAAAATTTTCAATAATTCCAAGACTATATACGAACCAATTAATTAATAATTTCGGTAATAATAGCTAAAGTCTTAACAAAGGTACAATAATCCGTCAGGAACAACAAAAAAAGAAGCTGCCGGAAGATATATCAGCCGGCAGCCTTTGTTTTATTTCATATTGCTGAAGGCGCGCTTCTTACTGTCCCCTGTATTCAAGGCCTTCGGTAAGCCATTTCGGCGCGGTTTTACCCTGCAGGTAGTAATCGTAGAATTCTTTCTGCCTGACGGCATAATCGAGCTTGTTCTGGTACTTCCTGACGATGTGGGGTTCATCGCGGTACTCGAGCATGAAAGCAGGCTTGCTCAGGCGCCTGAGAGCCAGGTACCATTCGATGCCCTGCTGCCACGGTACTGCGTCGTCCTGGTCGCCGAATTCGATTAATATCGGGGTGTTCGCATTTTTCGTAAAGAAAATCGGTGAATTCTTTATATAGGCATTCAATGAATCCCAAATATTCCCGCCAATCCTGCTCTGCCATTTTTCATACTGGAACTGGCGTGCCCTTCCGCTTTCGAGCCTGATGCCGCCGTAGGCGCTGGTCATGTTGCAAACCGGGGCGCCGGCAACGACACATTTGAAGAAATCGGTCTGGGTGATGATGAAGGATGCCTGGTAACCGCTCCACGAATGGCCCCAGAGGGCTATTCTCGAAGAGTCTGCCACACCGATAGACGACAAAGCCAAAGAACCCGAGACAAGTGCGTCAAGGGCATTTTTACCAGGACTGCCGTTCCTGTACTTGATGTCGGGAAGGAAGATGACATAGTCGTCGCCGTTGTAAACCTGGTAACAGGGACGGTGGTTGTTGGCAGGCTGTGAGAATCTCTTTGCCCCGTCGGACATCTGTTCGTAGAAATAGATTACTACCGGATACTTCTTCTTAGCGTCGAATTTCTCCGGCTTAATGTAATAACCGTCTAAGGTGTCACCTGCAAAACTGATCCATTTTATCAGCTCGCTCGAACCCCAGTAGTATTCGTCAAGCTGGGAATTGAGGTTTGTCAGCTTCCACGGCTCGGAAGATTCATTGAGGAGGGAGTCGTACATCCACAGGTCAGGGAAAGTCTGGTAATTCTCTTTTGTGAAAATCACCTTCTTCGATCCCTGGGACTGGGCCACCAGGTTGTAGTAATAGTTCGATGAGTCAGCCAAAAGGATCATGCCGAGAATGTTAAACTCGGTTTTGAAAAGGCCCTGGCTCTTGTTCTTTTCACTAAAGCCTTCGATCAGCGCATAGTCGTCGTTCTTGTAGAACTTCTTTTCAGGGTCGAGGTTGACAATCCTGAATTTGTATTTATGCGTCTTACCGTCGCCGACAGTCTGGTTCTTCCAGTCCTGGCCGGCAGTGGAAAGCCTGATGATATCATATTTTGTATAAATCATCACCTCTTCGTCGTTTTCCATCCATCCGGCAATGCCGTAAGAGCCGGGTTCGGCAGGTACATCCCAATCCTCGTCATAGAACGGGAAGGGTACGTTGTCGGTAAGGCAGCGGCTTGTGCCTGCAGCGCAAGTGTAAACATGCCATTGCTTGTCGATGTAATAAACAATGTATTTTCCCATCGGTGAGAGATGGACGTCGTACTGCACCTTTTTCCGGACCGGTTTTCTTTCACCTGTTTTGAGATTGACCGCATAAATGTCGGCATAGTCCCCATCCCAGGTAAGGTCTTTGTAATAGGGTGTCGGATCGGCACCAAGTGCATAGTCCGGATTGTCGTTGACCGACACGTCGGGGAGATTCTTGTCGGCAAGCTGGATGAACTTCTTCAGCTTAAGGTAATAGACGGCAAGGTATGTTTTGTTCTGGTATTCCTGCCAGAAGTCCTTGCGGTGTGTCTTGATCATCGGGTCGTTCCAGTGCCAGAGGTCGAGATTGGCGTTGGAAGTAATTGTTTTAATATCATAATAATTGGAGTCGGCATATTTGAAATCCCTGTCTTCGGGGATGGTATCGATCATGGGTCGGAAACCGAAGAAAAGTCTTTCGCCGTCCTTTGACCATTCCAGTTTATTGCTGAAAGGTATGTACCACTCTTTGGGCATATTGCCGAAATTGACCAGTTCGGTGAATTCCTTGTCGTTGTTGTTCCAGACTGCCAGAACACATGAGTCCGGAGCGCCGCTGCCCCTTTCTTTCGCCATTACGAAAGCCAGGATGTTCCTGACGTGATTCCATGAGAGGCTGCTGAAGTGAACGTTCTTTTCCTGGAGCACCTTCTTCGGGAACTTAATCTCGCTTTGCAGATCGACGACACAGACAGCGTTCTGCTTTGCGTCCTTTTCTTCGACGATGAAAGCCAGGTTTTTGGACAAGCTGTCGAACTTGAACTCGGTAACGCTCTGGAGAGCAATCTCTGTTCCGGACTCAAGATGCCTCAGGTAAAGCGGGGAGCCAACTGGCCTTTTCTTCTTGTCGCTGTTTTTTTCGTCTCCGGCTTTCCTGTAAGCCAGCCATTTAGAATCATTGGAGAAATCGTAGCTGTCGATGTTCTCAAAACTCTCTTTCTTGCCGCTTTGAAGGTTGATCAGCGCCATGCCGTTCTTCGGCTTGTCTGCCCCTTTTTTGTTCTCGAGGTCCAGTTTGTCGGGCAGGATTCTAACGGCAGCCCACTGGCTGTTCCTTGCCAGCGTAACGTTCGTACCTTTGTCGAACCTGTACATCAGGGTGTCGCTGGACGTGGACCTGACAACGGCTGTGCAGTTGCCCCTGTCCGGTTTCTCGTAGTAACCAATCCAGTTACCGTCCCATGATACTACCGGGGCGAGCAGGTTCTTGAACTGCATTACATCCTCGAATGTAAACTTCTTCTTTTCTTTAGGTTTCTCTTTGTCCTTGGCATAGCCGGCGGAAAGAGACAGAGCCAGTATCAGCATAATACAGGATAGTGGTTTCAATAGTTTCATTTTACCCTTGAAAGTAATTTAACATTAATCATTCTATTCATTGCTTAAACAAATTTTTTAGAAATAAGTTACATAATTTCTAAAAAAAATTAAATATCGAATGTATCTGTGCCGGTTTTTGCCGGAACTGCCGCCGGTTCTTTCCCGTAAGCGCCGCGCAGTGAAACGACGAAGAGGTAGGCAGACAGTGCAATGATCAGTCCTGCCCAGATCCAGTGAGGCAGGAACAGGCTGTCGGCAATCACCCCCGTGTCGGACATAATCGAAGAACCGTCAACCACGCCACCGCTGGAGAACAGGTAGCCGAGGCTCTGGTAAACACTGAAGAAGCCCTGGACACCAATGAATTGGACAGCAACTTTCTGCCAGACAGGCTGTCCTTTCAGGCCAATATATATCAGGGCTGCGGCATAGACCGGCAGGACGAGCAATCCGTAGAATGAACGCACCCAGATCAGCACGGAGACAATAATCAATCCGGCAACGGCATACAACAGGTATTTATGTATGTTGGGACGGTTTGACAGCGAAATCAGCAGAGTACCTGCCAGCGGAGGGCCGAGCGGGCCGGCAGCAGCTACCAGCGCCCTGCCGAAGGAGCCGAAGAAAAGGCTGCCGCTGTGGGTAGCAAGTCCCGAACCGTCGGAGAATATCTGCAACTGTTCGAAGCTCCCTCCAAGGACAATCGCTGCTAATCCGTGCCCCATCTCGTGGAACCAGGTACCCAGTATTACGAACGGATAGAGTATGTACCTGCCGACAAGAGGTATCTGCCAAACGATGAAAGTTACTGCCGTAAGGGCTATCAGGACAAAGAATCCACCTTTGCCTGTTATTAACGGTTTTCTGATGTTTTCGTTCATTGCTCAATCAAATATATATTCTTCTCAATTCGTTTATTGATTTATTAATTTAACGAAAGTGAATTTACTAAAAAATAATTATATAAATAAAATAAATGAAAAAATTCGAACTCAATTCCACATACAAACCTGCCGGGGACCAGCCCAGGGCAATACGGGAACTGGCAGAGGGGCTCCTCCGGAAGGATAAATTCCAGACCCTGCTGGGTGTAACCGGTTCAGGTAAGACATTCACCATCTCAAACGTCATACAACAGGTGCAGAAACCGACACTGATAATTTCGCCGAACAAGACACTGGCAGCACAGCTTTTCAGCGAATTCCGCGGCTTTTTCCCCAACAATGCCGTCGAGTATTTCATTTCCTATTATGACTATTACCAGCCCGAAGCGTACATTCCTTCGACAGATACATATATTGAAAAGGACTTTTCCATCAACGACGAGATTGACAGGCTGAGGCTCAAAGCTACCAGCTCGCTGATCGAAGGCAGGAGGGATGTCATCGTCGTGGCTTCTGTTTCCTGCATTTACAGCATCGGTAAAAAAGAAGACTTCCTCGACCACCTGTTCCCGGTCAGGGTTGGACAGAAGATCACCCGTAAGCAGCTGATATACAAACTTGCGGACCTGTATTTCGAACGTAACGACGTTGACTTCGGCAGGGGCAATTTCAGGGTTCGGGGCGACGTAATCGACGTACTGCCCGGTTTTGAAACGAAGGAAGCACTGCGGATTGAACTGTTCGGCGATGAGATCGACAAGTTGAAGATCATCGATGCTCTTACCGGTAAAGTGCTTTCAAACATCGATTTCATGACCTTGCTGCCTGCAAAGCTTTTCGTTACTTCGGAAGCGCAGCTCTCTTTTGCGATGAATGCCATCAAGGATGAATTGTACGAGAGGCTGAAATTCCTGAGGGCGGAGAACAAGCTTGTCGAAGCGCAAAGACTGGAACAGCGTACTCTTTTCGACCTGGAAATGATGAAAGAAGTGGGTTACTGCTCCGGCATCGAGAACTATTCCATGCACCTTACCGGCAGGGCTTTCGGTGAGCGGCCGGACTGCCTGTTCGATTACTTCGGGGACGACTACCTCCTGATCATAGATGAGAGCCATGTTACCGTACCACAACTGCGGGCGATGTACAACGGCGACAGAGTACGCAAGACAACCCTCGTCGAGCATGGTTTCCGCCTGCCTTCAGCCTTAGAGAACCGCCCCCTCAAATTCGAGGAGTTCGAATCGCTGGTTGACCAGGCCATCTTCATGAGCGCAACGCCTGGCCCTTACGAACTGGAAAAGTGCGAAGGGGTGATTGTCGAACAGGTCATCAGGCCTACCGGACTTCTTGACCCAGAAATAAGCATCAGGCCGGTTAGCAACCAGATCGACGACCTCATCCATGAGATCAGGCTGCGTGTGGAAAAAGGCGAAAGGGTGCTGGTTACTACCCTGACAAAGAGAATGGCGGAAGACCTCACGGATTACCTTCATAACCTGAGCATAAAAGTCGCATACATCCACTCCGACGTCGATTCGCTCGAGCGTGTTGAGATCATCAGGAGCCTGCGCCTCGGCACATTCGACGTACTCGTTGGCGTCAACCTGCTGCGCGAAGGGCTGGACCTGCCTGAAGTGTCCTTAGTTGCCGTACTCGACGCCGACAAAGAAGGTTTTCTCAGGAGCGAGCGTTCCCTTTTGCAGATTGCGGGGAGAACGGCACGCAACGTCGAAGGCTTAGTTATTCTGTACGGCGACAAGACCACCCATTCCATGCAGCACCTGATCGACGAAACAAACAGGAGGCGGTCGCTGCAGATCGGCTACAACAAGGAAAACGGCATCAATCCCACGACGGTGTACAAATCCCTGGAGGAGATACTCAATTCCACATCCATTGCCGACATCCAGGAACAGAGAGTGACCCGCATTAAGGAGGCAGAGACGCAAAAGCTCGCTAAAGCTGCCGAACCGATAATCAAGTACCTGACGGGCGAGCAGCGTGAAGGCTTATTGGAACAGTTGTTCGGCGAGATGAAGAAGGCGGCCCGGGACCTCGATTTCGAAAGGGCTGCCATGCTGCGCGACGAGATTAAGAAGATTGAAGCTGCCAACGCCGTTAAAAAGGGTAAAGAATAGTGCCGACAGGACTGAGGCCGGTGTCTCACACAGTCTCTTCAGAGAAATAATTACCGAATCCTTCCCTGAGCACAAACAGTTCATCGATTGCTTTTGCCCTTTGTTCTGCCAGGTAGTTCAAAGGTTCGGCATAGCTTTTCAGGGGTATCACGCTCTGTATCAGGCTGAAGTTGTGTATCCTCTCCATGATGACACTGTAGTCCTGTATGTCTCCCAGGTGATCCTGCAAATTCTTCATCCTTTTAATTCTTTTCTTGGACAAGCCTGTAAGCGGTTTCAGGGCTTCCTCGATATACCTGTATTTTTTCAGCGCCAGCCTTACTTTGTGTATGCTCTGCATGTCATTCTTTCGAGCCGTGCCGAATATTTTAATCAGGTCGCTGAACAACCGCTCTTTCACCTCTATCATTTTTTTCACATCGAATCCTATTTCACTGCTCCGGTCTTTCAGGTAGTACCTGAGGAAGAAGATAAGCCCGTCGCTGTCGTCGGTGTTGAAGGCCTTCAGAATGGCGCCGGTTTTGTCCGACAGGAATATCTCACGCCCGGAAAGGTGAATGTAAAAGGTGTAGAGTACGGGAAATTTGAATATCAGTTGTTTCAGTAGTATTACCTCCACCTGGAGGTCGCGGACAGGATTGAGAGAACGCAGGATTTTCCTGAGTGTCTTTTTCAGTTCACTGAGGTAAGGCACATCTGTGAAGTTGGAGAGGAGAGACACGAGTGATAGCATTTTCCTTGCCGACACTCTCAGGTCATGAATCCCCGGCTCGCTGTATTCCAGGCGGCACTGCTCCAGGCGCTGCAGGAAAGCCGAATAGGTTACGTCTATGGTATCATAGACGAACTCGTTGGCCGTAAGCCTGATTTCCTTCTTCTTCAAGTCGATTCTCCTCAGGTAACTTTGCAGATATTAAAATACTATCCTGATGTCCTCTACGTTCCATCTCGGTTTTACGGTAACTGACTGTTTAAGCCTGGAAAACGGCTCGGAGAACCGGAACGGATAGACGTTGCCGTAAGAATAGGCTGAGTTTCTGTCGGTGTCGCAGAACACTTCGATCTGGTATTCACCGGGGGGAACTTCTTCGAAGGCCCAGTTACCCCCGCCCAGGACATTGACGGTACGTCGGAACTTACTGTCGGCAGACTCCAGGACGATGAAGTAATTGCCCCCGTAGTGTGAAGAGTCTTTCAATATGCCGGAAACTTTCGCATAGCTGCGGGTGTCCTCAGTTTTGAAGTCCAGCCTGTAGGTTGTGTCCTTTGATTTCACGCCCAGGATGCCGGCGAGGTCCCTGAAATCGATATTAATCCTGTACCATTGGTCATGATCGAGGGGTTTCTTCGGCATAAGAGTGATGATGTTGTCGAAATACATGATCAGGTCATAGTCAACAGCGCTGCTGTCTTTAAGGCCGATGAAACCTATCCGGTTGTAAACAACATCGGCTGAAACCGGTGTGGACAACGGAAAGTTAAAAGGCCCGGTACGGGTAACCTGCTGGGAACTGTCGCGGAAAGGCATGGTTGAAATCTGGGGCTTTGGATAGTCTGTTTCCCCAATTGCTTTAAAATACCTGAAATTAGAGCTGTCGTCCATTGCATTGCCCGAGGAATCCTTAATCACGAAGCTGCCGGAATTTACTGCGGTCAGCTTCCATGTCTTTGCAGTGTCGAGGCCGGAGGCGGCAATAAGCTCGGCGCATCCCACGGCAGATTTGTTCATGACAGCGCTGATTATTCGTATGGTATCGGTCCCGGTAGAATCGGTAAGAATGAATGAGTTATTCGATAGGGTCAGGCTGTCGGGTTTCTCGTCGAGACAGGCCAGGACAATCCTGTTCTTTACAGACTCGGCGTCGTTCAACTTCGGCCTGATTTTGTCCACCGGGCTGCCAATCTTCAGGCTGATGACCGGGACAGAGTCCTGCTTCACGTCGATGTCGGCGGTACAGGTACCAAAACCGTCAACACCTTCAGTGTAGATGCCGTCCCGGAACTGGTCTCTTACTGCCAGCACCCTGTATTTCCCGTTTTTCAGAGCCATGAAACTGAAGGCGCCGCTCGAACCTACCTGGGTCCTGTATTCTGCTTTCGTAGCCATCATATTAAGAGTATCGGGGTTCATGCCGTCGATACGGTATGCATACACATCTATGTCGTCGGGTTTCCTGTCCTGGAGGAACCCTTTGATGGAACCGCTGTCGATCCGCGATCCGGTTGAGAATACGAGAGTAAATGATTCGGCAGGCTTATTGCCGTAATAGTCCGAGTAGCCCGTGCCCAGGCTTAGGGCATAAGTAGTGTTGGTGTCGGGCTTATCTGCCAATTCTACGGTCAGCTCTTTGCCGCTCCAGTCGAAGTTCAGCTTCAGCTCGGGAATGATGAAAATGCTTTCGTTAACACTGTTATTATTCATGTATTTATCAAATTCGATGACAATTTCGTCGCCGTCGAAGTTCAGGGTTTTGTCCGCAGGGGACACCGAAACGATGGCAGGCGGGGTCTTGTCGGGCGGACCGCCGTCAGGCGCTGCTATGTGTGCACATGACGACAGAAAAATAATAGAAAGACAATAATATTTAATAAGTTTGTTCATTAATAAATCTGAATAAGTGAAAAACAATTAACAAATTTATGGTAAACTTACTCAAAAGTAAAAAAGAAAATATAAAAAATTTGGGGTCGGCTGTTTTCCTGCTTCTTCAGAGGATGGAAGACCACCATATATTCCTCATTGCCGCAGGGATTGCTTTCAATATACTACTGTATCTCATCCCGATGATACTTGTCATCGTTTACATCCTGAACATTACAGTCGGCGCCACCGACATGTCCATCGGCATTGTGAACCTCCTCAAGGACGTACTGCCGCCTGATGAATCGACGAAAACCTTCCTGAAGGACACCATCGACGAAGTCTATATGATTTTCGAGAAAAGCAGCGTCGCCGGATGGGTAGGTATCTTTTCGCTGCTGTGGCTCTCCTCGACACTGTTCAGTTCGCTACGTACCGGCCTGAACAGGATATTTAACATTTCGACCAACAAAGTATTCTTTGTTTACAAGATAAAAGACATATTCCTGACGTTTATACTGGCATTTTTCATCTTTTTCTCAACCGTGTTGTTCTCAACCTTCACGGCTCCGGTGCTGGATTTCATCCAAAGCTATGCACAGGGCAATATGCCGGAGTTCCTGCAGATAATCTTTTCAAAGGCTGTACTTGTCGGTTTGTCTCTAATCACCTCCTTCATCCTGTTCTTCATGCTTTTCACCATCGTTCCCAACAGGAGGCTGCCGAGGTTTATCATATTCCTCAGCACGGCCATCTGTGTCGTCATGGTGGAAATCTCCCGTAACCTCTTTTCACTCTATGTTTCCAGCTTCGGTACCTACGGCAGGTTTTACGGCACCTATGCCATCATCGTATCTATTGCATTCTGGGTGTATTACCTGATCCTGATTGTACTGATGGCAGCCGAGATCAGCCGCTTTGTATATGAAGTTAAAAAGCTGAATTGAGCACCTGGGCCGGATGAATGGCTAATTGTGGTAAGGAAGGCGCATTAACACAGCGGTTCATGTGTGGGGATACGATGCTAATTTTATAGAAAAAGCCGGTCTTGAGGCCGGCTTTCAGTAAACAGGAATTATATGAATAAACACTTATTGTTTAAACATTTTAATCAGTTGCCTGAGTATCATCGGGACAGCCGACAAAACCTGTTCTTCTTTCTTGAACAGGTCTCTGGCCTGGTAGTCCGGATTGGGAAGTTTGGTGTTGACATCATAGACGTAGGCATTGATCAGCAGTCTTTTGGCCTGCATATTGAAATTACCTGTAATCACCAGATCGACGTACAAAAGCTTTGCAGCTTTCCACATATCAGTAGCGTACTGTGGATTGTTCGGGTCGAGGTTCATCTCGGCAAGGAGCATATCAACAGAATCCGACGGCACAATGATATAATACTTTTCCTCAGGGTCGGCTTCCTTGAAAGCCTTCGACAATGAATCCTGTAACTGGTAGCAGTATATATTCAGGACTTGGTTTCCGTCCATATTCTGGAAAGGCAGGAAAGCAATTCTTTTTGCCTGGGAAAAGCAATCATTGCTGATGAGAAGGGCGAGCAGTAATAGCAACCAAACTTTGGGACATTGACGTTTCATAACCGACTTTTCATCAATTGTTAAACAAATGGGGCATACAGCCCTGTAATTCAAACTTAAAGAAAATATTTGAAATATAATAACAATTAAAAAAGCCAGGCAAAGTAATTAAGAGTTTTGGATTATTGCCCTAACTTCAAGAAACGCATCTTTAAGCCTTTTTTCCATCTCAGCAGCTTTCTCCCAGTTGCTTTCTTTAGAATAGCCCATTAGTTCGATGCCGAGAGCGGCAATATCGTCGAGGCCGAACTGGAAACAGGAGCCTTTCAGGGTGTGGCCGAACCTGTACAACTCATCGTTCTTCTTGTCTTCGATGAGTCCTTTGAATTGAGTATCGATGTCCTGAATCCAGGTATCGATAAATTCCGGCAAGAGTTCTTTGACAAAGGGATCATCAGGAATATTCACAAATTTTATCCTTATTAATTTTTCAAAATATTGTCAAATATAGCAATAAAAACTATGCCAAAAAAAATTGTAACAGAGAAGAAAACTGTAAGCCGAATTCTGTCTTCTTTCCTGAGAAAGGAGGCAACCATTTATCTGGGAGCAGTGTCGCCACTGCCCTCATGCGGCCTACCCAAATGCCAGGTACCTTTCGGTACCAACGGACGAACAACCCGCGGCTTGCGCCGACATTCCTACTTGGCCTTGCACCCTGCGGGGTTTACCGAGCCATCGCGGTCACCCGCCATGCTGGTAAGCTCTTACCTCACCTTTTCACCCTTACCTGCGCACAGGCGCAGGCGGTATCTTTTCTGTGGCACTTTCCATCGGCTCTTCCCCAAACCTTACGGAACGGGGCGTCGCCGTCTTCGCGTTACGAAGCGCAGTGTTCTGCGGAGTTCGGACTTTCCTCACCGGTTATTGCACGCGGCGCGGTTGCCCGTTTTCCCCTCTTGTACAATTAATTTTCAAATAACGCTATTATAAACGAATTGTTCTCAGTCTTATTTACAGCATTAGATTGCCGATGTGTCCAGTTCTTCGGGAAACAGTACCCTGCCGCAGTTTTCACAGAAGAATATCCTGTCGAGGTTGTTCCTGATCTCAACAATGCGCTGGGGGGGTACAAGGCTGAAGCATCCGGAGCAACTGTTCTTCTTAACCATGACAATGGCGTCTGGGAACATAGCCCTGATGCGTTTGTAAGTGTCGATGTTTTCTTTCTTCAAATCCTTGCTGTATTTCTTCCTTTTTTCTTTCAGCTCTTTTACTTCTTCCTGCTGTTCTTTAGTAATCGTTTCTACTTCTTTGAGGAAGGCTTCATGTTCTTTCTTTACCAGGTCGAGGTCTTTCTTCTGCTGTTCGAGCATACGCGAGAGATTCTCTTCTTTGATGCCCACGGTACGCATCTCGTCAGTGATTTTGTTATATTCGAACTTCACTGTTTCAATCTCTTTTGTAATTGCGTCAAATTCTTTATTGTTCCGAACCTGGAATTGCTGCTTCGAAAGTTTTTCTTCCTTTTCTTTCAATTGTGCCATTGTGGCTTTTGCGCTGTTTTTAAACTTACGGACATCATTGAGGATGGCGTCTGTTTCGTCAACGATGGCTTTCTTTTCCTTTACTTTCTTCTCTGTTGCTTTCACCTGGTCGGGCAAGTCGCCATATTCCTCTTCCAATTCATCAAGCTGTAAATCAATCATACTTAAGGCAACAAGGTTTTGAATTTGGTATTGCATCTTTATTACACCATTACTTTATTATTTATCAAATAGTTTTTTTGCTTTGTAATATAATCGGCAGAAAGTGGATAATAATTAACGGGATTAGTGTGAATTTTCGAGATTAAAACCGAGCCGATTTCAGAGTCTTTGTCCAGGGTTTTAATCAGCTTTGACAGTCCTGAGGGAACAAACTGTTCCATCTCATAGTGGCCGGGATCGATGATCATCATTTTTTTGTCTGCCTGGTGGAACTTATGGTATGAGACATCGGCAGTGATTAAAGCATCGCATCCGGCCTGCATGGCTGAATTGATGAAGGAACTGCCGCTGCCGCCGACAATGGCAATCTTTTCCAGGAGGCTCCCTTTTCCGTTACAATACCTGACAGGTGAACTGCACAGGATTGACACTCTGTCCAGAAGCTCCTGCGCTTCGATGGCTCCGCCGGCAGTAGCAATGACACCCATGCCGTAATTCCCGGCCTGACTGTCGGGTTCAAGAAAGCATGTTACATCCAGTCCGAGTTTTTCTGCCAGGATGGTGCTGGTACCTTGGGAATAGGAATCGAAGTTTGTATGTATCACAATGAGGGAAATGGAATTTTGTATCAGTTTGATGCAGAGCCTGCCTACTCTTTCGCTCTCGTGAATGTATGTAAGTGGGGAGAAGATCAAAGGGTGAAATGTAATAACGCAATCGCAACTCAGCTCTACAGCCTCATTAATTACTTCATCATTAAGCTCCATCGTTACCAATAACCTGTCTGCCTGTTCCTTGCCCGAATGAATCTGTAATCCTATCTTATCACCTTCCATTGCTGTTTTTGCCGGTAAGGTGTTCTCAATTAAATTTAGTAACTTTTGTATATACATTATGCTATTCCGGCATAACCCTTCGTTAATTTTTTCAAAAAACTCATCTCTCCACATTTTAAGAATACAAATTTACAAAAGAATAATTTTACATACAATTTTTAGATAATTTGTTACGTTTTATTTAACTTAGAATGTTGATAATAAAAAAATGAACTGGGCAAAATGAAAAAAACAATGATCATCATGATGGCACTGCTGACGGGCACAATCGCACTAAAGGCGCAGGACAAGGGAGAACCGCTGCCCGAATACAACAAGGATACAGTGTATATTTTCAATTCGCCACGTTCCCTCATCGACCCTGACGACGATAAATCGGCCCTGCCCTATGCTGCCGGCGGCGATCTCCTCTTTTCCGAGAACGGCTTCGGAGCAGGCATCTTCATTCAAAGATCATTGTTTAGGGACTTTTTCGTATTTGCCAGTCTCTATATCTCCGGTGCACGCAATACCGACGAGTTTGAAACCTGGGACCCCTATGCCGGTGAATACAGGGTTAAGGGCAAGATCAACCGTGTTTACATGTTTCCCCTGACTTTCGGTGTACAAAAGAACTTCTTCTCAGACGAACTGGACGATAGTTTCAAGCCATACCTCAATTGCGGCCTGGGACCTGCGTTTATCCTCACCACTCCATACTCAGAGGATTTCTTCAAAGCTTTCGGCTACGCTAACGGCTACACACGCTTCAGCGCTTTCCTGGGGGCAGGTGCTAATTTCGGGTCTAACAACAAAACATTACTCGGTGTAAATGTCCGTTACTATTTCATACCTTTTGGTAAGAATGGCATCGAGAGCGTAATGAATTCCCCCATGAAAGACCTGGGCGGTATTTTCATTTCTCTGTCAGTCGGTTCAAGGTTTTAATTCTTCTATAATAATGCCATCCCTTCGGGATTATCTTTCTTTATCCGGCCCACGCCATAAATGGCGTGGCTATTTAGAGAGGAAAAGGCCGCTTTGGTTATCTTTTTCTTAAATTTATAATTTTTAATTTATCATTCATTATTTTTAATTCTTCATTCAGAATTCTTGACGAACTGAACCCACCCCATCCCGGCCTTCCCCAAGGGGAAGGGGAAAGAAAGGAAGTGCTGTGGGCCGGCTTTGTGCTATTAATATGTAGACCCGCTGGCACTTAGATTCTTTCTTGATGAACTTGATGAACTTTATAAACTTGATGAACTTGACAAACTTTATAAACTTGATGAACTTGACGAACTTGACCACCCCATCCCGGCCTTCCCCAAGGGGAAGGGGAAAGAAGCAGGGGTAATCTGCAAGATGGACTCCACCTCGCAGGTGGAGTCCATCTTCGGCAAAGATGATATTGAGACAGGTCTGAGACCTGTCTCTACCGGAACATAATGCGCAGGAAAAGGGAAAGTCGCTCCAGTACTGCTTTTTCTTTCTTTACTAACTTTATGAACTTGACGAACTTGATAAACTTTATAAACTTGACAAAATAAATATCGAACCGCCCCCTGCCCCCGCCTTATCCAAGGCGGGGAATGCCGCTATGGCTCTGCTTTTTCTTACATTTATAATTTTTAATTTATCATTCATTATTTATAATTCTTCATTCAGAATTCTTGACGAACTGAACCCACCCCATCCCGGCCTTCCCCAAGGGGAAGGAGAAAAAAGCAGGGGTAATCTGCAAGATGGACTCCACCTCGCAGGTGGAGTCCATCTTCGGCAAAGATGATATTGAGACAGGTCTGAGACCTGTCTCTACCGGAACATAATGCGCAGGAAAAGGGAAAGTCGCTCCAGTACTGCTTTTTCTTTCTTTACTAACTTTATGAACTTGACGAACTTGATAAACTTTATAAACTTGACGAACTTGACCACCCCATCCCGGCCTTCCCCAAGGGGAAGGGGAAAGA
>CAZWLN010000012.1:0-108775 GCA_964634885.1 uncultured Hyphomicrobiales bacterium
TCGGTTGTTAGTGGCTGGTGGTCGGTTGTTAGTGGCTGGTGGTCGGTTGTTAGTGACTGGTGGTCGGTTGTTAGTGGCTGGTGGTCGGTTGTTAGTGACTGGTGGTCGGTGATTAGTGACTGGTGGTCGGTTGTTAGTGACTGGTGGTCGGTGATTAGTGGCTGGTGTAGAGAGTTAGTCAAGTTTATAAAGTGAAGAAATCCCGAAGTTTGGAGTGAAGATAATTACGAATTACTAATGTAGAATTCTGAGCCGAGCGCAGCGAGACCGGCGGAGCCAATTACGAGCTGTAGAGACGCAAGGCTTGCGTCTCAAAAATCGAAACAATCTCAAGAGAGTAATGAGTTAGGTAAGAGTAAAGTTTATAATGTTCTTAAAGTAAGAAGAATTCTGAGCCGAACACAGCAAAGCTGTTATATAAACAAAGGGGACATGATAGAATGAATACTAATGCGGGGAGCAGTCCATGGATTAAAAAAGCATTTTTTTCAATCCATCCTCTCCTTTTGTTAGTTTTTCTGTCACTTACAGGATGCTCCACACCGACAGTAAGGATTTGCTTTACAGGAGACGTGCTCTTAGACAGGGGAGTCCGTACACAGATCGAAAGAAACGGCATCGACAGCATTCTCTCCGGCGCCAAATCAATTTTCGAAAAGGCAGACTTCACCGTAGTCAATCTTGAATGCCCTGCTGTAGATGACAGCACACCCGTTAACAAGAAATACATTTTCAGGGCAGACCCCGAATGGCTGTCCAACCTCAAGGCCGCCGGCGTTACCCACTGCAATCTTGCTAATAACCACTCTTACGACCAGGGAAGAGAAGCCCTCACTGAAACATACCGCAATCTCATCAGTACCGGCCTAGTGCCATTAGGCTATGGTGAAAACCACGCTCTTTCGTGCCAGCCGGTAGTAATTGAAAAAGACGGAATTGAATGTGCCATTTTCACGTCTGTAACCCTTCCCTTAGAAAACTGGATGTTCCTTCCCGAACAACCGTCTCTGTGCCAGGCAGGAGCAGAAGAACTCGCCGAAAGCATCAGGAATTACAAGAATTCTCACCCGAAATCTTTCATTGTCGTCTTCCTTCACTGGGGCGACGAATTCCACCAGTTTCCGCACAGCGGGCAAATGGCAGAAGCAGAAACCCTCGTCGCTTCAGGAGCAGACCTCATCGTCGGCCACCATCCTCATGTTGTCCAATCCATACAGTATATTGATGGTAAGCCGGTGTTTTACAGCCTCGGCAACTTCGTCTTCGACCAAAGCAAACCCTTGCAGAACATGGCGCTTGCATTGATTGCCGAATTCAGCGAAGGCTCCGAACCGGTAATACGCATTTACCCCGTTAAGATCAACAGGTGCGCTCCGTCGGTAATGCCCCCCGGCGACAGCGAACAATTCCTGCAGGAGGTGGAGAAGATATCCTTCGATGTGAAACTCACCCCGGAAGATGATTTTTGGGTGCCCGGGAGTAAATAAAAGAGGTACTTACTTATCCCTGAAAACCGACTGTGTTTGACAATTTAATGCCTGGACACAATACCCTGATCCAATTACAATAATTTACCCGAATAATTGTTTCTATCTGAAAAGATAATTATTTACGGAGTTTATCGCTATGGGTATGTTTAAACAGAAAGTAAAAGTATCCAATCCAAAAGATGAAGCAAAATTCTTTGAACAGGACTTTTGGATTGATACCGGTGCAATGTATTCATTCATACCGGAAGAAATACTGGATTCGATTGGATTTGAACCTGTAGAAACCCGTTCGATGGTTTTTGCCGACGGCCGTGTCGGAAGATGTCCATTTGGATACTGCAATTTTCAAATCGAAGGATTTCCTTCTGTCAACACCTGCCCTGTCGTCGCCGGCACAAAGGGATCGATCTTCCTGCTCGGAGCAACCGCTTTGGAAAACTTCGGATTGGAAGCTGACCCCGTCAATAAAAAGCTTAATTCCGTCCTTGCCATTATTGGCGGTTTTGTTGCGTCAAGGTGAATAAACTAATGTAGAAATTCTGAAGCTGATGGAATTTTGCACGGCTTTCCAATATCATCACTTTTAAATATCAGGTAAATAGTACAATTTTCAGTTTTTTCGTTCAGATTAATATTGCTAATTTGAATTTTTATCATCATATATTTTGGTTTGGGATGAATAATCAGGTAAGCAGCAAAGCCGGTTTCAGGGATTTCCCCCTGAATTTCTGGGTGGTAATAATGTTTGAGTTCTTCGAAAGAGGCGCCTACTACGGCATGATGAGTTTCCTGTCGGTCTATCTGACAGATAATCTCGGAATTGCGAAATCCGAGGTTGGGCTAATAAAGTCAACAATAGTCCCGCTTCTCTATTTTTTACCCCTGCTGACAGGCGCTGTTGCCGACAAGATGGGTTACCGCCGTTCTTTCCTCGTTGCTTTTTCCCTGCTGGGCATCGGCTACTTCCTGACGAGCCAGGTTACACAATACACCTATATATTTGCCTCGCTGTTAATAATGGCAGTAGGTGCAGGCACTTTCAAACCCATCGTATCGGGCACCATCGCCAAACTTACAGACGAGAGGACAGGCACTCTCGGTTTCGGCATATTCTACTGGGCAATTAATTTCGGTGCTTTCCTTTTCCCGCTGATACTCGTGCCTGCGTTGAAGAAGATCGACGGCTCATACGTCATGATTGCCTCGGCAATATGCACCGCCGCAATGATAATCCCCACCCTAATCTTTTTCAAAGAGCCGAAGGGATTTGTCCCATCTCAGGATTCTATCTTTTCATCAATATCCGATATTTTTACGAAAATCGTAACGGTATTCAAGAACTGGCGTTTCATACTTTTCATTTTCATCTATTCCATTTTCTGGATACTCTATTTCCAGATGTTCGACACGGTATTGTGGTATGTGGACATGTTCGTGGATGCAACACCCCTTAATAACATTATTTCGCCTTTTCTGGAAAATTTATTCGGCATCACCTGGTTTTTCGACGTCGAGCATGTTACGGTGATCAACGCTCTTACCATCATCTGCCTTCAGCTGATCATCTCATCCATCGTCAAACGCACACCATCGCTCCCGACGATGATTGTCGGCGTCTCTTTCGGCATTGTCGGAATGGCCATTCTTGCCATGGGCCAGAGCATCTGGATTTTCCTTGCCGGCATTACGGTTTTTTCACTTGGAGAGATGACTGCCCACCCGAAATTCTTTTCTTACCTTGGTTCACTTGCCCCACAGGACAAGAAGGCAACATACATGGGATTCACTTTCCTCTACGGCGTCCCCGGCGCCTTCTTTGGCCCCATGATCGGCATCCCCCTCTACAATCTCCTTGTTGACAATCCAATGATTGAATATATCAGAACTATGCTCCCTACTGCCGCGAAATCTTCTTTGGCAGCCGGAGATATCACCATTCAACAGGCAATGGACGCTGCGAAAGCCGCCGGCATCGATCGGGCTTCAATACTGCAGCAGGCTTACACCCAGGAGCTGTGGCTGATCTTCTGCTGCATAGGCGTGGTTTGCGTTGCCGGATTGATAATTTATGATAAATTCATCAGAATCAAACAAGTTGGAGAATGAGGTACAAAGTGAAACTCTTAAAATTCTTTATTATCGTTATTACTGCAGTTTCAGCGCTTAAAGCTTCGGACAATGACAAATGGAACAGGATGGCAGGTTCTGCTTTCCTCGACAATGCCTCCGGCAATCTGCTCGAACGCCTTTGCTTCGAGGCAGGCGGCAGACTCGCGGGTTCGCAGTCCTATCATAAAGCTATGGATATACTTGAAGCGGAATTGAAGGCGCTTGGCATTGCCTCCCGCCGTGAATCCTTCACAATGCCCGGCTGGGACCGCGGCGATGACCATGTAATAATGACTGAACCGGTGAACTATGAATTGCGCGCTTCAGCTCTCGGCTACACCGGCCCTTCAGCGGACATCCATTCCACCCCGGTTTATGTAAAGAACGGAACAGAAGACGATTACAAAGGCCTCGATGTAAAAGGCAAAATCGTCATTGCCAACCAGGGCCTTCACATCGATGGCCAGCCCTTCATGCGCTGTGAGGCAATAGAAATCGCCGCGAAGAAAGGCGCCGCCGCTGTGTTGTTCATCAATGAAAAGAACGGCGGCCTTCTGTTGTTCGGCATTGGATCCTACAACGGCAACCCGACCCCCATTCCCGCCTTTACGATTACTGTCGAAGAAGGAGCAAGGCTCCAGGGGCTGATCGAAAAGAAGGTAAAGACCGAACTTACAATCATTACAAAATCACATTGTACAGGCAACATCAAAGAAGAGAACATGGTTGTTACTTTTCCCGGTAAAAGTAAAAAGAAAATAGTAGTAGGCGCTCATTTCGACTCCTGGGACATCTCACAGGGTGCGGTGGACAACGGGTTCGGTACGGCTATCATTTTCGAACTTGCACGCCTGATTAAGGTTTTCAGCCCCGACAATGAGCTGACACTCGAATTCGTTTGGTTCAATTCGGAGGAAACCGGAATGTGGGGTTCGCGCCGCTATGTCGAGATGCACAAGGATGATGATATTACCCTGATGATCAATCTCGACATGACAGGCATACCCACAGGCTTCAATGTCATGGGATTCGATGAACTTACACCGTTCTTTACCGACATGTGTACCAATTTGAACGGTTTTAACCTTAAGAACGGAGTTAACAGCGTCCCCTGGAACGGAAGCGACCATATGCCCTTCATCCTAAAGGGCATTCCCTCAGTCAATGTCAATGCTGACTTAGATAAAGACATGCATTGGTATTATCACGACTACGGCGACACTTTCGACAAAGTACGGAAGAACTACCTGTCGCAGGCTGCAGCAGTGCTGTCTGTTGTAATTACAGAACTTGCCAACAGGAAGGATATTGTTTTCCCGAAGAAGAGCAGCGAAGAAGTCAAATCGATGTTAATCAAACATAAACTCGACAGCAGGTTGAAAATTCAGCAGATGTGGCCGTTTGGTGGTTAATATAATGATTCAAAATATTTTGTAAAAATAAAGGAAATAGCTTTATATTCAAATATTTATATGTAAGTTTGACATTATGTAAGATAGGCTATTGAAGTCATTTATTCTGAAAATATAGCTGTTGTGCCATAATAACCGGAGTTGATTTCTGATGTCCATACCCATAAGTATAAATGAGCTTCTAACCGGAAAAATCGTAGAGTCAGAACGAATTGAGTTTAAAAGAGGATGGAACCCTTCGGAGATTATGACAACTATTTGTGCCTTTGCCAATGATTTTGAGAATCTCGGAAGTGGCTATATAATAATTGGTATCGAAGAAGAAGACGGAATGATTAAAAGACCGGTGTCCGGATTCTCCACAGGAAATTTCGATCGTATACAAAAAGAATTACTACATTATTGCAATCTACTAAAACCACCCTATTTTCCACACATTTCGTTGGAAGTATTTGAAAACCAATCAATTCTTGTAATATGGGCCCCTGCCGGCCCTAACAGACCTTATGAGGCACCAAAGGATGTCACATCAAAACACAAAATTTACTCGTACTATATCAGGCAGTATTCAAATACTGTCCAGGCAAACATCGAGCAAAGAAGAGAACTAATAACTCTTACGGCTGATATACCTTTTGACGACAGGATGAACAGAGCAGCAAGAATGGAAGACTTGGATATAGCTTTGATTCAGAATCATCTATATGAAACAAAAAGTAAGCTTTACGAAGAAAGCTTTAAAGTTAATCTTAATGAAATCTCCAGGCAAATGAACCTTTCAGAGGGAACTAATGAATATATTTTTCCAAAAATATATCATTGTTAATGTTTACGATTATGCCAGAATCATTTTTCCCTAACACTCGTATCGATATTGTGGAATTCCCAAATGGTTATGCCTCCAATGAGTTCTACGAGAAGAAATTTTCCGGACCGATACAAAATCAATTGAAGGAATCATTGTCATATATAAAAACAAATATAATTAAAGAGAAAGTCATCAAATCACCGTCTGAAGCTGAATCTGCAAGATTTTTCAACTATCCCTATCAAGCAATTGAAGAAGCAGTTGCTAACGCTGTTTACCATAAGAATTATGAAATACAGGAACAAATAGAAATAAGGATAATGCCGGAGTCAATTCAGATAATCAATCAGGGTGGGATCGATCCTTCAATCAGGCCTGATGATTTCCTGAAAGGAGCAATCCTCTCAAGGAGATACAGGAACCGTCGCATTGGGGAATTCCTGAAGGAATTGAGACTGACAGAAGGTCGTGGAACTGGCATCCCTACAATTATTAATGAACTCCGTAGGAATGGTTCTCCTTTACCGAAATTTGATACCGATGGAGACAGAAGAAGTTATTTTATTATAGATATACCCATTCATCCAGGTTTTCTTAGTCAACATGGTGCCTATGTAAGTGCACAAGAAAACGGCAAAGAAAAGATAATGCTGCAGGCTCAGACAGACTATAGATTAATATCGGTATTGCAGTTCTGTTTACAACCAAGGACAAGAATCAACATACTTCAGAACATCGGCTTGACAAATCATTTCAAAAATTATAAAAAGCATGTTCTTTCTGCTGTGAACCAAGGATTGCTAAATCTTTCAATTCCGGAAAACCCCAGAAATCGAAATCAGAAATATGTTACTACCGACAAAGGAAAACAATTCCTCAATTCTATAAGGAAATAACTTAGTAATTTTGACCAATAGTATTGCTGTTTTATAGTTGATATACTTACATTTCCTGAAGGATGTATTACCCTGTCTTTTCTGGTATTTCAAACAAATACAAATATTGAAAGAAGAACCATCGCAACCTGTCTCTAATTCGTCCTGAAGCTCCAGGTGTCTCCTTCGGTAATGGCTCCGTAGTTGTCCCTGGCGTTTATACGCCAGTAATAGGTGGAACCGCCGTCCAAAGTGTCTATCTCGAAGAATTTGTCGAGCGCATTGAATATCAGTTGCTGCATAGGCGGGTTTTCTTTCCCGAAATATACATCATAGTATATTATGTCGTCATTAGGGTCTGTACAATCCCAGGTAAGGTTAATGTAATCGCTGTACACCTTCATGTCGTTGGGAAAGGGGTTGGAAGCCTTAGCCGGCGGAAAATTGCCGTCCACAAGCGGACGGAGCAGAATCCTGATCGATGTAATTTCGTTTGTCATCACTTCTACGTTATAGTAAGCGCTGTAATACCCCTTCTTCGCCGCATATACATTATACCAACCGGCAGGGACATTCTCGAGGAAGGCATCGCCTCCGTCGTCGGACAGCCCCTCTGTGGATACGGGGTAGGTATATACGTCGGCGCCGACAAGAGGAGTGGTCATTAATATCGTAGGCCCGGACATAGCGTCGATGACCTCGCAGCGGACAACGCCTGTTCCCGGCTCGACGGGAATTTTTTCGTATGTGCAGGCAGCTTCTGCAAGAGCAAGCATTACCGAGATGAAAATTACTACAAGCAGGTTGGCAATCCTGCCGGCAAAGCCTTTTTTCTCATTGCCGGCTTTTGTACAGGCGCTTCTTTCTTCCAGGGCCTGCCTCCATTTATTCCTGTTTGATTTATCCTGTTTCATGCTATTTACCGTTTATTTAGTATATGGTTCGTATATCATTCTTACAGTAATAGGTATTACCTTTGCAACCTTGTCATCGACAATTTTCGGAACCCCGATGTTGTAGTCCTTCAATTGTACGGAAAAGGTGGACGATGCGGCAATTTTTCCGTCTTTCACTTCGAAAGTACCATTGACAGATACCTGATTGGACCTGTCCTTAATCGTCAGCATGCCTTCAACCCGTGCTTCATATTTCCCGGGTTCGGCAAAATTTATGGAGCCGATATTGACAATCTTACCCTTAAACTTTGCCTGGGGGAATTGTTCGGAGTACATGTAATTCTCGTTGAAATGCTCTTCGGCAAGCTCCAGTTTGAATTTGAAATCCTTAATGAATACTGAGAATACCATTTCTCCGGTCCTGATGTCGAGGAAACTTGTAACAAGCCTGTCTGTTCCTTCAATGTCTATGAGCGGAGTACTGGAAATGAAACTGATGAACCCGGTACGGGTAAAATACCTGTTGCCACCGGCTGACAGGCTGACTGAAAAAAGGATCTGCAAGCCAAGAGCAATAACTATATATTTCAATGTCTTAGTCATATCATTTAATAAATTGTAAATACTCTCGATATATTGAACCCCAGCCGGATGTCCCCCTTACTCCAGTCTCCGGTCGTCTCGCCAATGAACCCCTGTTCAACCATAGATATCGAATTGGTAAAATGTATCTGGAACACATGGCTGCCGGTTTCAATGTCAAACCCTATTGCCAGGGGGCTGTAGAATGTAGCGCCTGTCTCCTTGTTTTCTGTCAACAAAGGATAGTATTCGAAGCAGACTGCCACCCAGCTTGTGAGCTTATACCTGCCTGCAATTCCCAGGGCAAACAGGTCGTTATTGTTTACCTCTCCCACAATGTTCCGATGAATAAGAGTCGGTGCAAGCTGAAGAGACAGATTTTCGCTGAACTTCCTGGCAAGCAACAGCTGGTATGTATAGGACAGGCGTGCGGAAAATTTGTCACGGGGGTCGCTTTCCTTAAGCCTTGTCGTAAACATACCGCAGGCAGTCATTAAAGACAGTGACAGCGGCATGGCCCCCGAACCTTCGGACTGTCTCAGTAAGCTGAATTTGGCAAAAGTGTTGTAGAACTTCTTTACGGTTCCCCTTCCGATGCCGACCATCACCCAGTCGGTCAGCCCCATCTCGAGGCTGAAGAATGAGCTTGATTCATCCATTCCGAAAAACTCATAGAAGCCTTTATTCAACCTGTCAAACCTGTGGGAAACCCTGAAATCCATCTCCCCTGCCGGCATCCTTTCAATGGAATGGCCCGAGATTACACGGGTCGATTTGAAAGTTGCGCTTACATCGAATGTCCTGTCTCCGGCCTCTTTTTCCAGAAGGCTGTCTAAGCTCTCCTCCTGTGCCTGAAGGCTATGGTACTGAACAAGCGGAAGCAAAACCAGAATCAGGAGCAGTCTTTTCAACATTATTACCCGCATATTATTAACACTTATTGTTTAAATTAACCAAATATTTCATAAATTTAAAATTTTATCTTGGCAACATGAAGACTAAGTATTGGGCAGTATTATTTATTATTCTGTCGGACCTCTCATTCTCGCTCATGGCAGTCACCGTTAAACTCGGCGGCGACATACCTATCACAATGAAAATACTCTCGAGGAACTTAGTAAGCCTCTTAATTGCCTTTTTCGCTATACGAAAAATGGGTGTATCATATTTCGGCAAAAAATCAAGCCAGGGAGGGCTTTGGGGACGTTCACTCGTCGGCCTGGCAAGTGTTACGCTCTATTTTTACGCCATCGAGAACCAGAACATTGCCGACGCTGCCATGCTCAACCGGATTGCACCGTTCTTTGTCACAATCTTCGCCTGGCTGTTCCTCAAGGAAAAAATTACCCGGATGCAGTTCCCGGCGCTGATCGTCATCTTCCTTGCAGCAATGCTCATCGTTAAGCCCGGATTCAATTACCTCATCATCCCTGCCCTCGCTGGTTTCCTTTCAGCTGTAACTACCGGCGGCGCACAGACGTTGATTCGCTACCTCGGCAGCCGTGAAGACCCTGCTACCATTGTCTTCCACTTCTCCTTCGTTTCAGTGTTGATTATGCTGCCTTTCGCTGCAATTGACTATGTCACTCCGAATCTGTTCCAGTTGTTCATGCTGATAGGCACGGGAGTGTTAGCGGCCTCTGGCCAGATATTCCTCACGTATGCCCTTAAGCTCGAGCAGGCCTCGGTCATATCTGTTTACAGCTACTCCAACGTCATTTTCAATGCTTTCCTCGGTTACTTTTTCTTTGACGAGCTTTCCGACTGGTGGTCGATTGCAGGTGCAATGATCATTATCTCTGCATCTGTGTATATGTTCATCTACAGACAAAAGAACCGGCCGGTACCGGATCTTTCCGAGGCCTGAGATCTGCCGTCGGAACTGTTTTTCGATACACAATGTATATCTTTCCTTCTTTCAGTTACTATCTCACAGGTTCGTGGTTACTCACAAGGAAAGACAGCTACAGCAGTACGGATTGCTCAGTCGCTCACCAATTCTGTCAAATCTGATCCGATCAATCGGATAAAATTCGGGGTGAATTTTCAAACAGACTACCGGTCTGCCTCAAACAAGAAAACCCGCCTGTAGCGGGTTTCTTGTCAATAGAATATTTTATTTATTCTTAGGCTTCTTTTGTCTCTTCGCCTTCGGCTTCTGCTTTCGGCTCTTCAGCTTCGGCTTCAGCTGCGGGTTCTTCGACTACGGACTCTTCGACAGCAACTGGAGTGTCAACGATTGGTTCTTCGACTGCTACTGCCTCAGGCGCTTTTTCTTCAACAGGAGCCTTAGTATCAGCAGCTGCCGGAGCAGCAGTTTTAGCTGCTTTGGGCTGTGTTTGTGCCTGTGTCTTAGCTTTCTTCCTGCCTCTGATCTTCTGAGCGCCGTCGCGCGGTGCTGACCAATCGACGAGTTCGATGATGGCAGCGCTGCCGCCGTCGCCTCTGCGGAAACCAGTCTTAATTATCCTTGTATAGCCTCCGGGCCTTTCTTCGACCATGGGTGCAATTGTGTCAAAAAGTTCCTGAACAACAGCTTTTTTGCGGATGTGCCTTGCAACGACCCTGCGGCTGTGAACGTCGATCTTTTGCGATTCGGGCAAGAGGCCCTGTTTTTCCCTTTTCAGGGCAAGCTTAGCTTTTGTAATCAGGCTTTCTGCGAAAGGTCTGAGTTCTTTGGCTTTTGCTTCAGTTGTAGCAATTTTTTTATGTTCAAACAGCGACTGTGCAAGATTGTCGAGCAATGCAACGCGGTGGCTGTGTGTCCTTTTTAATTTTCTACCTGCTTTTAAGTGTCTCATGGCTAATACTCTTTATATATTACTTCTAAAATTCGCATTAAAATGAATCGAGCAATTCAGATGTTTTTGTTGTCTCTGGTTTCAGGTATTTTTCAACGCTCATACCAAATTCCAAACCGTACTGGTGAACGACTTCGGAAAGTTCGGCAAGCGATTTCCGTCCGAAGTTCCTGAATTTGAGCAATTCGGACTCGGCGAGAGTAACCAGTTCAGAAAGCGATTTGATGTTGGCAGCTTTGAGGCAGTTGTGTGCCCTGACAGAGAGTTCCAGTTCATCGACAGGAGTAAGGAGTATTTTCCTGAGTCTGTTACGCTCTGCTTCTTTGACTTCTTCTTCAACCAGGTCGGGAGTCGGACGCTCTTCTTCGACTTCCTCGAAGTTAATGAACAGTTTAATATGATCGTTGATGATCTTGGCGGCAAAGTGCACTGCATCCTGTGCAGAGATTGTGCCGTCGGTTCTTACGTCAAGTATGAGCTTTTCGTAGTCGGTTTTCTGACCGACGCGGTAGGGCTCTATATAGTAAACAACGTTTTTAATCGGAGTATATATTGCGTCCAGGGGAAGCATACCTATGGGATAGTCAACGATAGGTTGTTCTTCAGCCGGGATGTATCCTTTTCCCCTGCCGATGCGTAATTCGATGTCGAGGTCAGCATCGTCGGCAAGAGTAGCAATGTGATGATCGGGTTCAAGCACTTCAATCTGAGGGGAGGCTTCCTGAAGGTCTTTGGCAGTCCAGGTATGGGGCCCTTTCAGGTGGAACACGATGCGCTGCTGCTTCTTGTCCAGGACTTTCATCCTGACTTCTTTGAGGTTCAGTATTATTTCGGAAACATCTTCCATGACACCCGGAATTGTCTGAAATTCATGCAAAACATCAGAAATCTTCAAGCCGATAATTGCTGCGCCGGGTATGGAGGAGAGAAGAATCCTTCGGAATGAGTTACCGATGGTTACACCGTAGCCTTGTTCCAAAGGCTGAAGTATAAACCTGCCATGGCTCTCGTCAGTAGTTTCTTCAATCTGTACCCTCTCGGGCATTTGCATTTGAGTATTCATATAAATCTTTTCCGGATCTAATAAATTAATAAAACATTTTCTATATGTTAAGAGTACTTATACTCTTCTCCTCTTGGGAGGCCTGCAGCCGTTGTGAGGGATGGGTGTCTTGTCGATGATGCTGTGAATCTCGAGGCCTGCCTGCGAGAGGGCGCGTATTGCAGCTTCCCTTCCGGATCCGGGGCCTTTTACAACAACGTCAACTTTTCTCAGTCCCATGTCGAATGCTTCTTTAGCAGTCTTCTCGGCGGACACCTGAGCGGCATAGGGAGTGTTCTTCTTGGAGCCTTTGAAGCCGTTCCTTCCGGCAGAAGACCAGCACAATGTGTTACCGTACATATCGGTAATGGTTACCATCACATTATTGAATGTGGCACGGATGAATGCTTTGCCGTGAGCATCGGCTACTATTTTTCTTTTGGTTCTTTTCTTACCTGCTGCCATTTAATCATTACTTTAATAAATGAACAAAATTACTAATTCAATTTTTTTTACTAAGAAGCAAATCAATTACTTCTTGCCGACCTTCTTTTTACCGGCAACTGTCTTACGTTTACCTTTACGTGTACGTGAATTGGTTCTGGTACGCTGTCCACGGCAGGGCAAACCCTTACGGTGGCGAAGTCCGCGGTAGCAACCGATGTCCATAAGACGTTTGATATTCATTTGTACTTCGGAGCGAAGCTGACCTTCTACCTTGTAGTTGTCCTGGAGTATCTGCCTGATTGTGGCAATCTCGTCGTCGGTCCACTCACTGACCCTTTTGCTGTGGTCCATGTTGGCTTTGTCAAGGATTTCTATGGAAGTGGTTTTGCCAATTCCGAAGATATAAGTCAGGCCGATTACGCCCCTTTTGTTTTTAGGTAAGTCTATACCTGCTATACGTGCCAATTTATAACTCCTTTATTTAAATTAACCTTGTCTCTGTTTAAAACGGGGGTTCTTTTTGTTAATTATATAAACCCTGCCTTTTCTGCGGACGATCTTGTCGTCGGGGTTTCTTTTTTTGACTGATGCTTGTACTTTCATTGCTTTTCAACCTTTTATCTATTTAGTACTATTTATATCTGTAAACAATTCTGCCCTTTTTCAGGTCATAGGGCGAGATCTCTACCGTTACTTTGTCGCCCTGCAATATCTTGATGAAGTTCATCCTCATCTTACCGGAGATGTGAGCCATTACTTTATGGCCGTTTTCCAGTTTTACGATAAATTGGGTGTTTGGCAAAGTCTCTTCGATTACACCGTCTGTCTTTATTAATTCCTGCTTCGCCATATAACTCTCAATCTCTCAATGTTAATATTACGGGCTTCTCGTCATCGATTACGACCGTGTGTTCGAAATGTGCCGACGGTTTACCGTCTGCTGTAATCACTGTCCAGCCGTCTTTCAATGTCCGGATTTCCTTGACGCCGGCGTGAACCATGGGTTCGATTGCCAGGGTCATGTTTTTCTGCAGCTTGACATTGGGATATTGTGTCCTGTGCAGTAGTGGCGGAACAAAGTTGGGTACCGGTGGTTCCTCGTGCAATCTTTTGCCGACGCCGTGCCCCACAAGGTCGCGGGTTACGCTGTAGCCGTTTTCTTCGACGTAGGTTTGAATGGCTTGTGCAATATCGTATAATTTGTTATTGCTCACAGCTTTTTCAATTCCCAGCATCAGGGCTTCTTCCGTAACTCTCATCAGCCTCGTTTTTTCTTCCGAAACTGTGCCTACGGGATAGGTAATGGCGCTGTCGCCGAAGTATCCCTGGTATTGCGCACCGCAGTCAATCGAGAGTATCTGGCCTTCTTCCAGCATTCTTTCTCCGGGGATTCCATGGACCACTTCCTCGTCGATGGAGAGGCAGAGTGTTCCTTTGAAACCCCTGTAGCCTTTGAACGCGGGCTTGGCATCTTTCGACAGTATGAAGTCTTCGGCTATTTTGTCGAGCTCGATTGTTTTCACACCGGGCTTAACATAGGGTTTGATCATAGTAAGGGTGTCGGCAACTATTCTACAGGCTTTTTCCATCAAGTGTATTTCGTTGTCGGTCTTAATAAGTGGACCAACCCTATAATTGCCGCTCTTCTTCATTAATAACCGCCGGCTCCTACCCTGCCCTTCATCTTGCCGCTTTTCATGAAGCCGTCGTAATGCCTCATGAGCAGGTAAGACTCGATCTGCTGAAGTGTGTCAAGTGCTACGCCAACCACAATTAAAAGAGACGTACCTCCAAAGAACGATGCGAACAACCCGGTAACACCCAGTACGTTGATTGCAAAGGTTGGCATTACTGCTATCAGTGCAAGGAACAACGAACCGGGAAGGGTTATTCTTGTCAATACTGAATCTATGTACTCGGCGGTTGGTTTGCCGGGTCTGATACCCGGGACGAAACCGCCTTGTTTTTTCATGTTGTCTGCAATGTCCCTGGGATTGAATACGATGGCAGTGTAGAAGTATGTGAACAATACTACCATTGTGCCGTATATGATGGCATACCAGAACGAATCCTGGTTGAACATTGAGTCAATCGTGTGGAAGAAACTGCTGTCCGGGAAGAAGGAAACAATTGTCTTCGGTATGAAGAGGATGGAAGTTGCAAAGATGATAGGCATTACACCGGCAGTGTTAACCCTGAGGGGGATGTACTGGGTGGTTCCGCCGAAGACTTTTCTTCCGACCTGTCGCTTGGCATACTGGACGGGTATCCTCCTGGCTCCCTGGGTAATGAATATTACTGCTGCAATTATTCCTATTAATACGAAGAAGATGATGATCTCTGCTACCCACGGCCTTGTCTGCATTTCTGAAATGAGTTTGTATTCCTGCATGAGTGCGGCGGGGAGGCGTGCCATAATGCCGATGCCGATGATGAGTGAGATACCGTTGCCGATGCCTCTTTCGGTGATTTGTTCGCCGAGCCACATCATAAACATGGTTCCGGCAGTAAGCAGAATCATTGTGGTGATTGTAAACATTGGTCCCGGATATGGTACTGCCAGATAGCCTTCAACCTGTAGCGAGGTCAGCCTGATGGTGATGCCCCAGGCGTTAAGCATAGATATTAGAACGGTACCGATCCTGGTATATTGGTTAATTTTACGTCTGCCTTCTTCGCCTTCTTTCTGCATCTTCGATATTTCGGGTATAACTATGCCCGCAAGCTGGAAGATGATTGAAGAGGTGATGTAGGGCATGATGCCAAGTGCAAATATTGCTGCATTCGAGAATGCACCGCCTACGAACATGTCGAACAATCCGAACAGTGTGTTCGAATCCTCCGAGCTTGCTGCCAGTGTCAGTACTTGTACGTTGACGCCGGGCAGAGTAACGTGTGCACCCAGTCTGACGATGAATAATATGATCAAGGTTGTGAATATCCTTGAGCGGAGTTCATCAATCTTGTAGATATTCTTTAGTGTTTGTATAAAACTACTCATTTATCTTTACTGTCCCTCCGGCTGATTCAATTTTCTGTTTTGCTGTAGCTGAGAAACTGTCGGCTGCACATGTGAGGGCAGCTTTTACATCGCCGTTACCAAGGATTTTGAGTGGCATATTTTTTTTGGAGATCATTCCGAGATTCATGAGTACTTCGGCGTTAACAATACCTCCTTCGAGGCTGCCGTTGTCAAAGAGCTCCTGAAGCCTGCCAACGTTGACAACCTGATATTCGGTACGGAATCTGTTGTTGAATCCGAATTTGGGGATACGCCTGTTGAGAGGCATCTGTCCACCTTCGAACCCGACGAATCTGGTATAGCCGCTGCGGGACTGTTGTCCTTTGTTACCTCTTGTGGAGGTTCCACCATGGCCGGAACCCGGCCCGCGGCCAATTCTTTTTCTCTTATGTTTTGCCCCTTCGGCATAATTCAAGTTACCAATGTGTTTCATAGTTTTAACTTTTTATAATTACTTATACTTTTTCTACTTTTACCAAATGTTTTACTACCTCAATCATGCCTCTTGTCTGTGCATTATCAGGCAAGATGTTGGAGTAATTGGGTCTGCCCAGACCGAGAGCTTCGATTGTAAGCTTCTGCTTTTTCAACGTTTTGATCACGCTTTTAACCTGCGTAACTTTTAATTTATCCATTTTACTTCAGATATTAATTTAACACTATCAACCAAATATAATTTTTTCAATTGGGACACCTCTGCGTGCAGCTACTGAGCCAGCGTCTTCCAGTTCGGTAAGAGCTCTCATTGCAGCTTTGACAGAGTTGTGGGGATTGGATGAACCGAGGCTTTTTGTCAGTACGTCCTGGATGCCGGCCAGTTCGAGGATGGCGCGTACACCGCCTGCAGCGATGACGCCGGTACCTGCGGTGGCGGGTTTGATGAGCACCTTAGCGGCGCCGTATTTCCCTACCACTTCGTGAGGTATGGTATTGCCCTGGAGGTTGACGCTGACAATGTTCTTCTTAGCCGACTCGGTGGCTTTGGTTACGGCGTCGATTACTTCGCTGGCTTTACCAAGTCCGTAACCTACATGGCCCTGGCCGTCGCCAACGACAACGATGGCTGAGAAATTGAATCTTCTGCCGCCTTTTACAACCTTAGCTGTGCGGCCAACATAGACTAATTTGTCTTTTAATTCGAACTCTGATGCTTTATACTTTCCCAATTTATACTCCTAATTGGCATTTATTTACAATTTTAAAATTCCAGGCCTGCTTTTCTTGCGCCTTCGGCAAGTTCTTTGACGCGGCCGTGGTACAGATAACCGTTTCTGTCAAAAGTTACTTTTTTGACGCCTTTTTCAATGGCTCTTTTAGCCAGTAGGCTTCCAACCACTTCGCTTTGTTTTTTCTTGGGCATATCGGGTTTGATCTGTCCTTTAGCTTCAGGGTCTATTGTGGAGGCTGACACCACAGTTTTACCATCAACGTCGTTGATCAACTGGGCGTAGATGTGATTGAGGCTTCTGAAGACTGTAAGTCTGAGTCTGTCCGGTGTACCGGTGATCTTTTTGCGTACTCTGAACTTACGGCTGATCCTTCTTTTCTTTTTTATTGCTTCTATTTTCATCTTATCAATTTATATATAATTAACAAAATATTATCAAAACTATGCAGCAGTTTTTCCGGCTTTTCTTCTGATCTTTTCGCCTTCGTACCTGATGCCTTTGCCTTTGTAGGGCTCCGGTGGCCTGAGTTTTCTGATGCGGGCAGCGATCAAACCGATTAGTTGTTTGTCGTAGCCGTTGATGATGATGGTGTTGGCGTTGGGCAGGACGAACTCTACTCCTGCGGGTGGGATGATGAGGATGGGATGAGAGTATCCAAGGGTCATGAAGAGTTTCTTTTCTCTCATCTCAGCTTTATATCCGACGCCTTCAATCAGGAGTGTCCTGGTGAAGCCGTTGTTAACGCCTTCGATCATGTTCGAGGCCAGGGCCCTTGTCAAGCCGTGCAATGCCCTGATCTTTTTGTCGTCGCTTTCGCGGCTGAAATTCAATGTCTTATTCTCAAAGGTGTATTTGATCTCAGCTGGGATGGCCATCTGCAATTCACCCTTTGGCCCCTTAACGGCAAGGACATTATTGTTTATATTAACCTGAACTTTGTCAGGTACCACAATCGGTTTTTTACCTACTCGTGACACGGTTTAACTCCACAATTCATTAATATTATTACCAAATAGTGCAAAGCACTTCACCGCCGACATTGAGCTTGCGAGCGTGTTTGTCGGTCAGCACACCTCTTGAGGTCGATATAATTGCAATGCCCAAACCATTTTTTACCCTGGGCAGTTTGTCTGCCGGAGCGTATATTCTTCTGCCGGGCTTGCTTACCCTGATCATCTTTTTAATGACAGGCTGCCTTTTGTAATACCTGAGGGATATCCTCAGTGTTGTCTGTGGTCCTTCTTCGAGCACCTGGACATCGTTTACAAAGCCTTGTTCTTTAAGAATTTCGGCAATGGCATGCTTCAATTTGGAGCCGGGAATATCGACTGTTTTATGTTTCGCAGCGCCTGCGTTGCGAATCCTGGCTAAAAAATCTGCTATTGTATCTGTTACTGGCATATTTCTTCTAATATTTTATTGTTTATTACCAACTTGCTTTTCTAATACCTGGAATTTTTCCTTCCAGTGCTAATTGACGGAACACGTTTCTGCAGAGTCCGTATTTTTTGTAAACAGCCCTGCCTCTTCCGGTTAATACACAACGGCTTTGAACCCTGGTCGGTGAGCTGTTACGGGGCAGCTTCTGCAGGCCTTCGTAGTCGCCTTTGGCCTTAAGTTCATTGCGTCTGGCTTCGTATTTGGCGACCAGCCTTTTTCTTCTTTCGTTTTTTGCTACTGTAGATATTCTTGCCATATTTACACCATTAATCTCGTTTACGGAATGGAAAGCCGAATTCGGCAAGGAGTGCGTGTGACTCTTCGTCCGATGCGGATTTAATTACAAATGTCACATCCAGGCCCGAGATACGGCTGACTTTATCTACGTCGATTTCGGGAAATATGATTTGTTCTTTGATGCCGATTGAAAGATTGCCTCTTCCGTCGAAACCTTTGTCGGAGAATCCCTTGAAGTCCCTGATGCGTGGTGATGCGATGTTGATGAACCTGTCGAGGAATTCGTACATTCTTGCGCCGCGTAGTGTTACCATGCATCCCACGGGCATTCCGACGCGGAGTTTGAAGTTAGAAATCGCTTTTCTCGATTTTCTTACTGCCGGTCTTTGGCCTGTAATCAATTCGACTTCGTTGACGGCTGACTGAAGGAGTTTGATGTCCTGAGTAGCCTCGCCGATGCCCATGTTAACGCAAATTTTCTCGAGCTTCGGTACCTGCATTACGGATTTGAACTGGAATTTCTTCATCAGTGCAGGTACTACGTTGTCTTTGTAGAAGTCAACGAGTCTTGGTTTCGGGGGTTTCTGGTCCTTTGGCACATCCTCAAGCCTTTTGCCTTCGAATGGGAATTCACCCTTCTTGGCTGCCGATTTGGCGCCCGGTTGTGCACCTGCTGTTTTTGCTTGCTTACCCATAGTCTCTTATTTATGAATTATTATAAATCTTTTCCATTTGTTTTGGCAACCCTGACGGTTTTCTTTTTGTCGCCTTCAGTGATATGCCTGATGCCAACCCTTGTGGATTTGTTGTCCGAATCGGTGAGGAGTACGTTGGAGTAGTGAACGGGAAGTTCTTTGTCAACGATGCCGCCGCGCTGATTTTTCGGATTGGGCTTTGTATGTCTCTTGTGAATGTTAACGCCCTCGACGAGTATTCTCATCTCTTTGGGATAGACTTCCAGGACTCTTCCGGTTCTGCCTTTGTCGTCGCCGGAGATGACTTTGACAGTGTCGCCTTTTTTGATCCTGACTTTCAGTTTTTTATTTGTGTTTTCTTTCATTGCTGTTCACCAAATTAAATTACTTCTGGGGCTAAGGATACTATTTTCATATAATTCTTTTCTCTGAGTTCGCGGGCAACGGGTCCGAAGATACGGGTGCCGCGTGGTTCGCCTGCTGTGTTGAGAATGACAGCAGCGTTGTCGTCGAACCTGATGTAGGAACCGTCTTTTCTTCTGTATTCTTTTTTTGTTCTTACGATGACTGCTTTAGCGACTTCGCCTTTTTTAACGTTTGAGTTCGGCAAAGCAGATTTTACGGAAACCACCACAAGGTCGCCCAATTTGGCATATCTCTTGCCGTGGCCGCCAAGAACACGGATGCATCTTACTTTTCTTGCGCCTGAATTGTCGGCTACGACTAAATTGGTTTCTTCTTGTATCATGACTATATCCTGTCTATTTTAATTATTTTGCTCTTTCAATAATATCTTTCAGTACCCAGCGTTTGCGTGAACTGAGAGGCCTCGATTCCATGATCCTGACGATGTCGCCTTCTTTGCAGTCGTTCATTTCGTCGTGGGCCATAAATTTCGTATTTCTTTTGAAATACTTTTTGTAGATGGGGTGTGCGACCTGGCGTTCAACCGAGACTACGATTGTTTTGTCGGCTTTGTTGGACACGACTTTGCCCTGCAATATTTTCTTGCGGCCGGTACCTTTTTTGGCTTCAGGGGTTGCCTGATTGTTTTCTGTATTATTTGTTAATTCGTTATCCATAATTACTTAGCCCGCTCTTTCAATAATGTGTGAATTCTAGCAATGTCTTTTTTCAGGATTCTTATATAAGCCGTGTCGTGCAACTGGCTGAGTGCATGCTGAAATTTCTGCTTTGCCAGGGTGTCCTGGGCTTCCTGCAGCGAGTGTTGTAACTCGTCGAGAGTCAGGTCTCTTAAGTCTTTTGTTTTTCTCGGCTTCATTTTATGCTAAATCTATACGTGTAACAAATTTTGTTTTAATTGGTAATTTGTGAGAGGCGAGCCTGAGGGCTTCTTTTGCTGCATCTTCGGCAACGCCTGCAACTTCGAACAGTACTCTGCCGGGTTTTACAACTGCCACCCATCCTTCGGGGCTGCCTTTACCTTTACCCATACGTGTTTCCAAAGGTTTTTTGGTGAACGGTTTGTCGGGGAATATTCTGATCCATACTTTACCGTCACGTTTGAGGTATCTGTTGATGGCAATACGGGAAGCTTCGATCTGTCTGTTTGTAATCCAGCAATGTTCGAGTGTTTTCAGGCCGTATTCGCCGAAGGTAACTAAGCTGCCACGTTGTGCTTTGCCGCGGTTTCTACCTCTTTGTGTTTTTCTGTATTTTACCCTATTTGGCAGTAACATTTCAATTACTTTCTATTTATTAATTATACTTGTTTTCCAATGATTTCGCCTTTGCAGATCCATACTTTGATGCCGATGGCGCCGTAGATGGTCATTGCGGTGGCTGTGCCGTAGTCGATGTCGGCCCTGAGAGTATGCAGGGGGATACGGCCTTCTTTGTACTGTTCCGTCCTGGCCATTTCAGCTCCGCCGAGTCTGCCTGCACACATGATCCTGATGCCCATGGCGCCCATTCTCATGGCTGCGCTTACTGACTGTTTCATTGCTCTCCTGAAGGAGATGCGGCCTTCGAGCTGTTGTGCAATGTTTTCTGCTACGAGCAGGGCTTCCAGTTCGGGGCGTTTGATTTCGCTGATGAGGATTTTTACGTCCTTACCGGTTACTTTTTTCAATTCTTCTTCGAGCTGGGTAATGTCTTTACCGCTGCGGCCGATGATGACGCCGGGCCTGGAAGTATTTATTGTTATTCTGAGTTGTTTTGCTGTTCTTTCGACAATTATTCTTGCTACTCCTGCTTTCTTAAGACGGTTTTTGATGTATGTACGGACCTTCATGTCTTCTGAAAGCTTTTCGTTTAAGTTTCTTTCGTCATACCAGTTGGCATCCCATGAGCGGATGATGCCTAATCTTAAACCTATCGGATTTGTTTTCTGGCCCAATTTAAATCTCCTTATTTTTCTGAGGTAGCAACAACAATTGTTAAATGATTAGTTCTTTTTCTTACTCTGTAGGCTCTGCCCATCGGAGCTGGTTGTATTCTTTTCATCATCGGGCCGGCGTTAACGAATACTTCTTTGACGTAAACGTCTGCCGGATCGAATCTTTTACCGTCTTCGTAGTTTGAGAGGTTCGAGATGGCTGAGCGGAGGAGTCTTTCGACTTCGACGGCAGCGTGCTGTGTTGCGAAGTTCAGTATTCCGAACGCCTGTGCAGCGTTTTTCCCGCGGATCATGTCGGTTACGAGTCTCATTTTACGCGGCGACGACCTTATGTATCTTTTTAAAGCTCTTGCTTCCATTATAATATTACTCCGGATTTATTTCTTACCTGTTTTAAGATCTTTTCTGTGACCGGCGTGGCCTCTGTAGATTCTCGTGGGGGAGAACTCGCCGAGTTTGTGGCCAACCATGTTCTCAGTAACATATACTGGGATGAATTTATTACCATTGTGTACGGCTACAGTGTGGCCGACGAAGTCAGGAGTAATCGTTGAAGCCCTTGACCAGGTCTTGACGACCTGTTTTTTACTTGTTTCGTTGAGGGCATCAATCTTCCTCTGAAGTTTATAATATACGAAATATCCTTTTTTTAATGAGCGAGACATATTACCACCCTATTATTTACCGTGTCGTGAACGAACAACATATTTATTATTGGGATTGCGTTTTTTACGTGTTTTCAATCCTTTGGCATATTTGCCGGTTGGAGAAACCGGGTGCTGACGGCCACCGCCTGATTTGCTGCGGCCTTCACCGCCACCCATCGGGTGGTCAATCGGGTTCATTGCCATACCTCTTGTCTGGGGCCTGACGCCGAGCCATCTGTTCCTGCCGGCTTTACCGAGAAGGATGTTCTCATGGTCGCCGTTGCTGACTGTGCCGAGTGTGGCGTAGCAGTCGCGGGGTACCATTCTGACTTCGCCTGAGGGCAATTTTACCTGTGCGTATTTTTCATCGACGGCGACAACCTGTGCGAAAGTGCCTGCGCTGCGTGCCATCTGTGCTCCCTTGCCGGGTTTCAGTTCAATGCAGTGAATGTAAAGGCCGACGGGGATGTTTTTGAGGGGGAGTGCGTTTCCGTCTTTGTATTCCGCTTCGGGAGAGGCAACTACTTTTTCGCCTACCTTCAGTTTGTCGGGAGCGATGATGTATTTTCTTTCGCCGTCTTCATATTTGAGAAGCGCTATGCGTGCCGAACGGTTCGGATCGTACTCGATGGTTTCAACCACGGCGGGTATGCCGATTTTCTTGCGTTTGAAGTCGATGATTCTGTATAATCTTTTGTGTCCGCCACCGCGGTGCCTGGAAGTTACCCTTCCGGTGTTATTCCTTCCACCTGAACTCTTCATCGATTCCACGAGAGGTTTGTACGGTTTGTCCGTAGTGATTTCCTCGAAATTGCTAACGGTGTAGAATCTCGTTCCTGGTGTTATCGGTTTTAATGCTCTAAGTCCCATTTTTCTATTATATTACTTTATAATAATTTTCTTAACTTCCGGCTTCTCCGGATACTATATCGATTGATTGGCCTTCTTTCAGGGTGATGTAGGCTTTTTTCTTCAGGGGGGTTTTGCCTCTCATGTAGCCTCTGCGTGTCATCCTGGATTTGACTTTGCCTTTGATCCTTACAGTTCTGATGCTTACGATATTTACTTCGAACATCTTTTCGATTTCTTTTTTGATTTCGATTTTATTTGCATTGGGGTCAACCTGGAAAACGTATTGGCGGTTTTCACCCAATTTCATAGCTTTTTCTGTAATCAAAGGCCTTTTAATTATATCGCTCATTTTACTTCCAAATAAAGTTAGATAGCAAAAGTTTGTTCAATTTTTTCTAAAGCGCCTTTGAAAATAAGGAGCTTTTTATGGCAAAGAATATCATAGGTCGAAATTTTATCGGCGGGGTATATCGAGACATTGGGAATGTTCCTGGTTGACAGATATACCTTTTCGTCGTCGCCGGGGAGCATGATGAGTACTTTGTCCTCGTTGAGGCTGAGGTTTTTCAGTACTGAGTACATGGCGCCGGTTCTAATCTCATCGAAAGTAAAATCTTCGACTATTTTGATGCTGTCCTCGGAGCGGCGCAGTGAGAGTGCCGACTTGCGGGCCAGTTTCTTGAGTTTCTTTGTAATCTTCAGGTCATAGATGTGGGGCTGTGGACCGTGTACGGTTCCGCCGCCTACCCATACGGGTGAACGCGATGAACCTGAGCGGGCTGTGCCTCTGCCTTTCTGGCGCCAGGGTTTTTTGCCGCCGCCTGATACTTCGGAGCGGACTTTAGTCTTGTGTGTACCTTGTCTCTGGTGAGCCAGGTGAGTAACGACTGCCTGGTGCATTGCGTTTTCATTGGGTTCGATACCGAAGATGTCATCATTGAGTTCGACATGGCCGGTATTCTTGCCGGTATTGTTATATAGTTCGACTTGCATCTTTATTGCCTATAGCTTAACAATTTCTAATAATGTATTTTGTGCTCCGGGAACACTACCTTTAATAAGAATTATATTCTGGTCGGATAATATTTCGACTACTTCGAGGTTTCTGACTGTAACTCTTTTGTTACCGAGCTGTCCTGCCATCCTGAGGCCTTTGAGTACCCTTGAGGGGTACGAAGAGGAACCGATGGAGCCGGGATGTCTCTGTCTGTCTGACTGTCCGTGAGTAGTCATACCGACACCGCCAAAATTATGTCTTTTGATTACGCCCTGGAATCCTTTACCTTTGCTTGTGCCGACAACTTTTACTTTGTCGCCTTTTTTGAACTGGCTGACGGTCAGTTCATCGCCGACTTTCATTGCAGCGGCGTAGTCGCGGAATTCTTTAATATGGCGTTTTGATTTTGCATTCGCTTTTTTGAAATGTCCCTTCAGCGGTTTGTTAACCTTTCTGTCTTCAATGTCTTCAAAACCTACCTGGATTGCAGTGTATCCGTCTGTTTCAGGTGACCTGAGCTGAAGGACAGGGCATGGGCCTGCTTTGACGACGGTGCAGGGTATCTGCGTTCCGTCTTCACTGTAAAGGCTGGTCATGCCTATTTTTTTTCCTAATATTGCAGCGGAAGTCATTCTTAACTCCTTAGTTATACTTTTACTTCAACATCGACACCAGCGGGCAATTCCAGCCTCATAAGAGCATCGATCGTCTTTTGTGTCGAGCTGAATATGTCGATTAATCTTTTGTGAATGCGCGCTTCGAATTGCTCACGCGATTTTTTATCAACATGGGGCGAGCGCAGTACGGTATATACTGATCGCCTGGTCGGCAGTGGTATCGGTCCCGACACCACTGCTCCGGTTTGCTTTACGGTACGAACAATTCTCTCTGTCGATTTGTCGATGAGATTATGGTCGTATGACTTTAGTTTTATTCTTATTCTTTGTGTTGCCACTTTAAATTACCTCAAATTTATACATTGGGTATATGAACCTCGGGCCAATCCCGGGTTCTACCGTGTTATTACTCAATAATCTTTGTTACAACGCCCGAACCGACGGTACGGCCGCCTTCGCGGATTGCGAAGCGGAGGCCTTCGTCCATAGCTACGGGAGTGATAAGTTCGATCTCAAGATTGTCAAGGTTGTCGCCGGGCATAACCATCTCGACGCCTTCGGGAAGGTTAAGGATGCCGGTTACGTCTGTTGTACGGAAGTAGAACTGGGGACGGTAGCCGCTGAAGAACGGTGTGTGGCGTCCGCCTTCTTCTTTCTTCAATACGTAAACCTGAGCGTTAAATTTATGGTGAGGTGTGATTGAGCCGGGTTTGGCAATAACCATACCGCGTTCGAGTTCGTTTTTGTCAACGCCGCGGAGGAGGAGGCCTACGTTGTCGCCGGCGCGTCCTTCGTCGAGGAGTTTACGGAACATTTCAACACCTGTGCAGGTTGTTTTCTTGTGTAAGCCGAAGCCGACGATTTCAACTTCTTCGCCAACTTTGATGATGCCTTTTTCAATCCTGCCTGTACCGACTGTACCGCGGCCAGTGATTGAGAATACGTCTTCGACGGGCATGAGGAAGGGTTTGTCAACGTCGCGCTGGGGAGTGGGGATGTAGTCATCAACAGCTGCCATCAATTCATAGATGCAATTGAGGCGGGGATCGTCGGCGGGAACTGCGGGGTCGGTTCCGGCGTCGAGAGCCTGGAGAGCTGAACCTTTGACGATTGGAATTTCGTCGCCGGGGAATTGATATTCGGAGAGGAGTTCACGGAGCTCCATTTCTACGAGGTCGAGAAGTTCTGCGTCGGCGATATCGACTTTGTTCATGAAGACGATAAGGCGGGGAACGCCAACCTGGCGGGCTAAAAGAATGTGTTCTCTTGTCTGGGGCATCGGGCCGTCAGTTGCTGCACATACTACGATTGCACCGTCCATCTGAGCAGCGCCGGTGATCATGTTTTTGATGTAGTCGGCGTGACCGGGGCAGTCAACGTGAGCATAGTGGCGGTTTTCTGTTTCGTATTCAACGTGAGCAGTAGCAATCGTTATTCCACGTGCGCGTTCTTCGGGGGCATTGTCGATTGAGTCAAAGGTTCTGACCTGTGTACTCGTGCCTTTTTTTGCCAGTGCCATTGTGATAGCTGCTGTCAAAGTGGTCTTACCATGGTCAACGTGCCCAATGGTACCAACGTTTACGTGTGGTTTCGATCTGTCAAATTTTTCTTTAGCCATTGTAGATAGCTCCTATATAAAATTATGATTTATGATAATATGTTTACAATATTAAATTCAAATATTTATTATAAATTATACCATCATTGCTGTAAATGGTTTAACTATTATCAACTTAATAAGCATTTTGCTTTGCAGCTGCTTGTTCATAGTGCGAGAAGGTCATCGTGTAAACGGCTCTTCCCTGGCTCAGTGAACGGAGTTTTGTTACATATCCGAACATTTCGGACAGGGGAGCGACACCTTTGACCACCTGCATCATACCTCTTTGGTTGATTCCTTCGATTCTGCCTTTTCTCGAGTTCAGGTCAGCGATTATATCGCCGACATATTCATCGGGTGAGACAACTTCAACGTCGAAGTACGGTTCAAGCAGCGTTGGTTTTGCTTTTCTCAGTCCTTCTTTTACGGCTATTGAGGCCGCAATCTTATAGCCCAGTTCGGATGACAGTTCCACGTTGTATTCGGCGTCGAGGGCTTTGACTTTGACGTCTATCATCGGGTAGCCGTCCGGACCAATCTGAAGGGCTTCTTTGATCCCGGTTACGATTGCGTTCATGAAAGGTTTCAGCGATTTGTTGCCGTCGAGCATATTCTCTATGACAATTCCCTGATTTCTTTCTGCCGGGGACATCTCGATAAGTACATGGCCGAATTGTGTTTTTCCGCCCATCTGCCTGTCGAATCTGCCTTCCTGGGTCACTGTCCCGGAGATTGTTTCCCTGTAAGCGACCTGTGGTTTTCCAGCTCTTGTCGGCAGGCTGAATTCTCTTTTGATCCTGTCTGCCATTATCTCGAGGTGTAATTCGCCGACGCCTGAGATGATGATCTGTCCGCTTTCTTCGTCGTTACGGAAGGTAAAGGTCGGGTCTTCGTCAGAGAGCTTTGACAGTACTTCGAGCAATTTGTCCTGGTCTGCCAGTGTTTTTGCTTCGATTGACTGGTTGATTACCGGTTCTGCGAAGTTGATCTGTTCGTAGATCAGCTGATGTTTTATATCAGCAAGTGTATCGCCGGTTTTCGTAAAGCGCAGGCCTGAGATTGCCACAATTTCGCCGGAATAGATGTCTTTGACTTCTTCTCTCTTATTTGCGTACATCCTGAGTATCTTCAGAATTTTCTCTTTCCTGGCGGCGCTTGTGTTTTCAACAGTCGTACCAAGTGTGAGTGTTCCGGAGTATATCCTGATGAACGTCAGCTTGCCTACGTAGGGGTCGGTGAGGACTTTGAAGGCAAGTGCAGAGAATGGTTCGTTGTCTTCGGGTTTCCTGCTGATGAGCTTTTCGTGGTCTTCTACATCGAATCCGGGAAGATAGTTTACTTCTTCGGGAGACGGGAGGTAGTCGATCACGGCGTCGAGCAGGGGTTGTACACCGATGTTTCTCAGGGAGGAGCCGGTGAGTACCGGAACGATCTTCTGCCTGAGAGTACCGATCCTTAACCCTTTCCTGATCTCTTCTTCTGTCAGCGAACCTTCTTCGAGGTACTTTGCCAGGAGGCTGTCGTCCTGTTCGGCGGCAGCTTCAACCATGAAGGAGCGGTATTCTTCGGCCTTCATCATGTATTCTTCGGGAATTTCTTCGAGAGAGAAATTCAATCCCTGAGAATCGAAATCAAAATAGATTGCTTTCATTCTGATGAGGTCGATTATCCCGCTGAACTGGTCTTCGGCTCCCATTGGCAGTTGTACGGCGACGGGGCTGGTTTTCAGCCTTTCGCGCATCATCTGCAGGACGCGTTCGAAGTTGGCTCCAAGCCTGTCCATTTTATTGACATATGCAATTCTCGGGACATGGTATTCGCTGGCCTGGTGCCACACTGTTTCCGACTGTGGTTCAACACCGCCTACGGCGCAGAAGATGGCGATGGCGCCATCGAGCACTCTCAGGGATCTTTGAACCTCGGCAGTAAAGTCAACGTGACCGGGTGTGTCGATAATGTTAATCTGATGGTCTTGCCAGAAGCTTGTTGTAGCTGCGGACATTATGGTGATACCTCTTTCTCTTTCCTGGTCCATATAGTCCATGAAAGCGGTGCCTTCGTCAACGGCGCCAATTTTGTGCAGGTAACCGGAGTAGAAGAGTATTCTCTCCGTTGTTGTAGTCTTACCCGCATCGATATGAGCCATAATGCCGATATTTCTAAGTTTCGATATAGCTACTGACCTCGGCATAACCTCAGCAATTCAATTTACAAAGAACGACAGTAATTTTACCATTTGAAATGTGCGAAAGCTTTGTTAGCTTCAGCCATTCTGTGAGTATCATCGCGTTTTTTAACGGACGAACCTTCGCCGTTAGCAGCGGCCATAATCTCGGCGGCTAATTTTGCAGCCATTGACTTGTCGCGCCTGGCGGAGGCATAATTTTTTATCCATCTGATAGCAAGAGCAATGCGGCGGTCTTCGCGCACATCGACAGGCACCTGGTAGGTAGCGCCGCCGACTCTTCTCGAGCGTACTTCGAGAACAGGGGCAACGTTGCTGATGGCCTGTTTGAAGACTTCGAGGGGTTCTTTCTTTGCGCGTTCGGAGATTACATCGAAAGCATCGTAAACAATCCTTCTTGCCGTATTCTTCTTGCCGTCGTCCATCATGTTATTGATGAATTTAGCAAGTACGTAATCGTTAAACTTTGGATCCGGCATTACACGCCTTTTTTCTGCTCTTCTCTTTCTCATTTTACTATTCTTTATATATTTTTTTGAATATTATACTTATTTCTTTTTGGGCCTCTTGGCGCCGTATTTGGAACGGCCCTGTTTCCTGCCGTCCACACCCTGGGTGTCTGCCGTACCTCTGATGATGTGGTACCTGACGCCGGGAAGGTCTTTAACCCTGCCGCCGCGGATGTAAACGATTGAGTGCTCCTGAAGGTTGTGTCCCTCGCCGGGGATATACGCAGTAACTTCAGTTCCGTATGCCAACCTTACACGGGCAACTTTGCGAAGGGCCGAATTCGGCTTCTTTGGTGTTGTTGTGTAAACTCTTGTACAAACGCCCCTTTTTTGCGGGCATGAAATCATTGCGGGTGATTTACTTTTTACAATCACCTTTTTCCTTGGCTTCCTTATCAACTGACTTATCGTCGGCACTCTATTCTCCCAAAAAAATTTATTTTATCTTAAAAATAACAAAAACCGTAACTGTTTTTGTCAGAGCTTGCAAAATTATGCAATTATTAAATGTAATGCAAATTATTTTTCAAATATTTGAAAAAAAAGTATTGTTTTTTTCAAATTAACTAATTTCTAATACTGTTCGGAGTTAGCTTTTCTCAGCTTTCCTTTTTTTGTACTCGTCGATGATGTCTTCCTGGACACTCTTCGGTACGGCGCTGTATTTGAGGAATTCCATAGTGAATTCGCCTTTGCCTTGTGTCGAGCCTCTGAGGTCTGTGGAATAGCCGAACATCTCTTTGAGGGGCACTTCGGCTTCGACGACGCAGTATCCGGCGTCCATGTTAGTGTTGGCAATGATGCCCCTGCGCTGGTTAATCTGCCCGATGATGATTCCCTGGAATTCTTCGGGCGCAGAGGTTTCCAGTTTCATTATGGGCTCGAGGATTATCGGCTTCGACTTGGCGATTGCTTCTTTGAGGGCGGCCCTGGCTGCCGTCTTGAAGGCCATGTCCGAAGAGTCCACAGCGTGCATGGCGCCGTCGTTAAGGACGGCTTTGATGCCGACGACAGGCTGTTCTATCAGGACACCTTTGTGTATCTGTTCCTGGAAGCCCTTGTCCACGGCGGGGATGTAGTCCCTTGAGATGACGCCGCCGACAATGTCGTCCTGGAAGATGTATTCCTCGGCTGAACCGGCAGGAAGCGGCTCGATATAGCCTGCGATGCGGGCGAACTGTCCGGCGCCGCCGGTTTGTTTCTTGTGTGTATAGTCAAATTCGGTCATCTTAGTAATTGCTTCGCGGTATGCTACTTTAGGCTGGCCGACAGCCACTTCGCAGGTGTACTCCCTGCGGATCCTCTCGATGTATATCTCGAGGTGCAGCTCGCCCATGCCTTTGATGATGGTGTCGCCGCTTTCGTCGTCGCGCGAAACGACAAAGGTGGGGTCTTCTTTCATGAACCTGTTAAGCGCTTTGGAGAAATTCTCCTGTTTGGATTTTTCTTTCGGCGCTACGGCCAGTTCTATTACAGGTTTTGGAACGAACATGGATGTAAGCGAGTAGTTTACATTGCCGTCGGTGAAGGTGTCGCCGGAGGAACATTCGACGCCGAAGGTGGCAACGATCTCGCCGGCGCCGACTTCTTCGATGTCGTGCATTTCGTTGGCGTGCATCCTTACGAGCCTTGGCACTTTCACTTTTTTCATGTTCTTGGTATTGTATATGAAATCGCCTTTTTTGAGCGATCCCTGGTAAACTCTCATGTATGTAAGCTGCCCGAATTTCCCGTCTTCGAGTTTGAAGGCATTGGCAACGAGGGGCAGGTTGTCTTCCGGTTTAAGTTCAATATGTTTTTCATCGTCGTCGAGGTCGAGAGCTTCATTCTTCACGTCCGAGGGATTGGGAAGGAAGTCAACGACAGCGTCGAGAAGTGTCTGGATGCCCTTATTCTGTTTGGCAGTGCCGACAAAAACAGGTGTTATGTGGCGGGCAATGGTAGCTTTCCTGATGACAGGTTTCAGTTCTTCAGTAGTTACTTCTTCATCGGCAAGGAACTTTTCTGCAATGACGTCATCGAAATCGGCCATGGTTTCGACGATCTGAAGCCGCCTGGTTTTTGCTTCTTCCAGGAGGTAATCGGGGATGTCTGTTTCTTTAATTATCTCGCCGTTAGAACCTTCGTATTTGATGACTTTCATCTTCAACAGATCGACAACTCCCTGGAACTGGTCTTCCATGCCGATGGGCATGGTGATGAGCACCGGTTTAAGGTTGAGTTTCTCTTCAATCTGCGTAACAACTTTATCCGGGTTGGCACCCGATCTGTCCACTTTATTAATGAATGTAATCCTTGGTACATTGTACCTTCTCATCTGCCTGTCCACGGTTATTGTCTGGCTTTGGACGCCGGCGACGCCGCAGAGTACAAGGATGGCGCCGTCGAGAACCTTGAGCGCCCTTTCCACCTCGACAGTGAAGTCGATATGGCCGGGGGTATCTATGAGGTTAATATTAATATCCTGCCATGTGCAGTACGTAGCTGCCGATTGTATTGTAATACCTTTTTCGCGTTCCAGGTCCATCGAGTCCATTGTCGGGCCGGAGCCGGTTTTGCTGCGCACTTCAACTATCTGGTGGATCTTGCCTGTGTAAAACAATATCCTTTCGCTCAGGGTCGTCTTGCCCGAGTCAATGTGTGCTGCTATTCCAATATTTCGAATTTTAGAAATATCGAGCATTTTATTTATTCCGTTAGATAATTAGTAAAATATTTCCATCTTTATATTCTATCAGCATTTACTGATATGAAAAACCAATTTTCAATTGTCTCTTGACTTATATAGCTTTTTATTGACTCATATTATTTCAATTTATTTTAATACTATTTTCAAATACTTTTGTCAATGGAATCGATAATTTTCTTATTTCATTATATCACAGTATTTTAGATAGATTGCAAATTTCCTTTTCTGAATTTATTTTCACAATCTTTGTCGTTCTATGTTAATAATTCGATGCGGGGAAAATCCCCGCCAATACGATAGACGTATCGGCACAAACGGGAATGACTTTAATGGTTCCGTTCGTTCCTACGTCCCCTAACATATTGTACGGCAACAGGATATTGCGGGTGTTACCTGCCATTGGCAACAGTCTTTTCGCATAAAAATGCAGGATAATCGGAACATTTCTTCGAAAGAGGTGAGAATATACTATTACTTTAATGCTAACTTTACTTAAATATTGGAGTTATTCCTGAAACTTCCATCAATAACCGCCGTAGAATTCTTTGGTATTTGTGATATTTTTTCTGGGGAAACAAAATGAATTCGGTCAGTATATATCTTGGAAGGGTGTTTATAGCTGCAGCTATTGCCGGTTTGTTAACGGTTTCGAATGCCTTCGGCGGCCAGTGTTCCATTCGCGGCAAAGTAGGCGATTCCTCCACAAAAGAAGGCCTTGCCTCTGCAACCGTATCTATTCACAACGCTGCCGACTCGTCATTGCTCAAGGGCAGCCTGACCGACATTAAAGGCAACTTTACAATTGAGGGTATTGCTGACGGCAATTACTATCTTAAAGTGTCATACATAGGCTATTCTGAAACCATCGTCCCCTCCGTCAAAGTGGAAAAGGGGAAGAATTATCTCGAAGTCGGGCCGATTTACCTTCAACAGTCTGTTACCACAACACAGGAAGTTAATGTTTCCGGTGAACGGCCCGACATCCAATTCAACATGGGCAAGACAGTGATCAACATAGACAAGAACCTTGCCGCAAGCGGAGGTACTGCTCTCGACGCCCTTAAACTGTCACCGGCTGTGGAGGTTACACCCGAGGGTTCAATCAAGCTCCGGGGCAGCGCCAATGTGCGCATTCTCATAGACGGGAAACCTTCTCCCTCGCTTGGGGACGACCCTTCGGCTGTTTTGAAGCAGATCAGCGCATCGTCGCTCCAAAGCATAGAGATCATCACCAATCCATCGGCCAAATACGAGGCTGAAGGCCAGAGCGGCATCATCAACCTGGTGCTTGCAAAGAACAAAACAACAGGTGAAGGCCTTAACGGCCTCTACACTGCCAATGCAGGCTCCCGCGACAGGTATTCCGCTTCCGTTAACATGAATTACAAGCGCAATTTCTACAACTTTTTTGCCAATTATGATTTTCAGCGCGAAATCAATCCCATGAAGCAGGTCATCGACAGGTCTTCGTTCCTGGGTGATTCAATGTCGCAGTTGATACTGTCCTCGTCGAGCAGGCACGATTTCTTTGTTCACAGTGTCAAAGGCGGTGCAGAACTCGACCTTGGCAAAGGCCATTCACTGGCTTTTTACGGTATTTATAAAAATGTGGGGCAAACGGTTTCCAATAATAACATCTATGATACATACAATCCCTCGGGTAGCCTGTCGGCAAAGAACGGGAGGAATTTCTTCATCGACCAGCCGAACATCGGAAGCGACATCGTATTTAATTACAAGAAGCAATTTGAGAAAAAAGGGATGGAGTGGACAGTCGATGCCTATTACAGCTGCTGGAGCTTAGACGGCGCTTCCAATTTTTCCTGGTCAACACTCAATCAGGACGGCAGCCCCATTGGGAGCCTTCAGTTACAGAAACTTAGTTCCGTAATGAAATTAGACTTTTACACGGTCCAGTCCGACTTCGTCCTGCCTTTCGAAGGCGGCGGCAAGCTTGAACTGGGATACAAGAGCGACTTTAAGAATATGGACCTGAACGCTCAGTACTACAACCAGGACAACAGCGGCAAGGAATGGGTATTAGACGGATACTATTCATGCCGTTACAAAAGCGACGAGCAGATACATGCACTCTATTCGGTTTACAGCGGCTCGGCAGGCAGTTTCGATTACCAGGCAGGATTGAGGTTCGAATACACCCATCATCTGTCGGATGTATTGTCCCTGGGAGAGGAATTTTCCGATAATTACGCCGACTTCTTCCCCAGCGCCGTAGTAAGCTACAAATTCACCGATTATGACCAGGCACAGTTAAGTTACAGCAGGCGTATCACCAGGCCGTACTTCACAATATATCCCCCTGTACGCAAACCGACCGACCCTATGAACGTACTCATCGGCAATCCTGAAATCAAACCTACTTACACCGACAGCTACGAGCTGTCATTTATAAAAAATATCGATAATCATCTATTCACTCCCACCGTATTTTACCGGAGGAACACCGATAATATATTTATGTTCGGACAGGTTGACCTGAACGGGGTACTGAACCTTACTTTCAACAATTGCTCCGACGGAGAGAATTACGGCCTGGACTTCTCCTACCAGGGCAGGCTTTTTAAAGAACTGGGAATAAATTTCAGCATGTCATATTACAGGCAGGTCGTGGACGTCAGGCTACCCGACACAAGCTACAGCAACAGCGACTATACCTGGAGCGGAAGGCTCAGTACCAACATCAACATCCTGCCGAACCTGCTTGTACAGGTTTTCTGCCTGTACCAGCCTGACGTTGTTACGTCAATCGGCAGAAGGCTCGGTTTTTACTATGTCGATCTATCGGCACGCTGGGATGTGTACAGGGACCTGTCCCTGACTTTCAGGTTAAGCGATGTATTCGAAACAATCAAGTACGGTGGAATGGCAAAAGGAAGCAATTACACATTTGAGAATAAATACTATCCTGAGTCGAGGAATATTTACATTGGATTCACATATAAACTAAACAACTATTCCAAGCCGAAAGACAGAAGAGAGAAGGACGACACGACGCAGGGCGACGGGTTGATATAGAGTAAGATTTATTTATCGATAATAGCAGGCGCCGGCCCCCTGAATTTGTAAATATAGAGTTCACTGATGCATGGAGTGTCGTATTTCCTGCCGGGATAAACATCGAGTATTGTAAGCTTTACAGTTTTCAGGTCATCGTAGAAATCCATCCCCAGGTCAAAGAGAGTAGTAAGGAAACTACCGAAGTAAATAGCGTTGAAGTACCGGTAGTCTTTGTCAGGCAAATCGACTTCGAGTTTATTTGTGCCCAGATAGCCTTTAATGGTCCTGCTTCCCAGTTCGATCCTCAGTTTTTTGATTCGCGGGTAATCATAATAAGAAGCGCTGTCGGCTGTGTTGCCGTTAATAATTCCGATGTATGAGATGCTGTCCTTTTTCAGCCCGATTTCGAGCCAGTCGCCGGTGGCTTTCAGTCCCTTCCATACCGTCCGGCAATTGCCGTCAAGCAAAGCAGCCTGGACCGAGTCTTTTTTCCCGGTTAGTGCCGACGACCTGAAGAACCTGCTGCTTTTAGCGCCGATACGGTAACGATCGGGAACCTGTGCTTTATAAATGTTGTCGGGCTTGTAAATCACCCTGAGTTTGGGTGCATTCTTCAGGTCGAAGTTCTTTTTGCTCAGTTTAATCCTGCCGTCCCCTGTTTCCAGTTTTTCGCCCAGCCATACCGAACAGGGGCAGTTGGCAGAGGTAAACACCGACAGGTCGATGTCAAGGTTAAATTCACCGATTCTCCCGCTGCCGAAATAGCCTGCCGGCGTAAAATCGTAAGTGAACACACGCTCGGAATACATGAGGAAGTACATGTCGGACATCATCATGTCAAAAACATAATTGGCTATTGTATAATTGACCGTAACTTTCTTTTCTTTACCTTTTTCGAAATGCAGTTTTGTAATGATCCACTTCCTGGCAACGTCAATTTTTCTATAGAACATATTATCTACCGGCAGGGTGTCCTGGTAAACTTTCTCTTCGTAGTTCTCACCGGGTTTGAGCCTGCCGGTTTCGTCGGCAATCGAGCAATTTGTAATATAGCTGCTGTTCCAGCCGTCGATTATCCTGTCCCATGTAACCTCGCCGACAGTCGGCTTCAGGAAATAGTCCACGGGAAAACCGTAGAGTAAATCCGCTGTTTCGCCGCTGTTCCTGAAAAGGTACTCCACTTTGACAAGGGTACTGTCTCCTTCAATTATTACACTCAGGTTCTCTTTTAAAATTGCAATATCCTGTTTATCAAGGAGCTGTATGTCGGAGGTTTTGAATACTGTATTAACGACGACAGGGCCGCCGTTGCCTTTCAGGTTGGCAGCAGACAGTGCAAGTAGGAACAATGTGAATAGAATTCTTGCTTTCATCGGATTTTCAATCAATTACTTATACATTCTTAATTCGTATTATCGATCTGCGAACATTTTTATTAATGAATGTATTCCACTCACCGGAACATCTCCATTGCACGGCGGGAGATATAGAAATCCTTACCGTTCAGCAAAACGTTAACTGTCGGGAGCTGCAATACACTGCAATTATCTTCGTACAGGTTAGTATCCGGAAAAAGCATGATGTACTTATCGTCTTTCCTGACGACAAAGCCTTTTTCATTTTCTTCCAGGCTGCAGCCATATTCCTTAGCCAGTTCTGAGGCCTTAACATAGTATTGGTTCGAGAGGCTGTCGAGCGAACCGAGATCCATCTCTTCTGCAATATAGCGCCCGATGTCCGTATTGTCGTTCACAGCCCTCAGCGGCCTGCAATCGGCAGGAGGATAGGAATACCAGAATACGGGTACATCTTCTCCTGTGTGTCCTGTCGTTGTCCAGCCGATGAATGAACTGTCGTCATTATCCCCGGTATGAGCGATCAGCCTTTTAACAATTTCGCAGTAGGACAGGCGATCGTATTTGATGATTACCGAATTGCCGCCGGAACATTTATTACCGATGGAAAAGCCGCCGTTACCATGGTCGGCACAGATAATTACAAGTGTGTTGCCAATGTCTTTTGCTTTGTTCAGGACAGTGTCCACAGCTTCTTCGAAGGCAAGGAACTCTGTGATGGTGAAGAGGGCATTGTTATTGTGGGCGGCCCAGTCAACTTTACTGCCTTCTATCATCAGGAAAAAGCCGTTAGGATTCCGGTTAAGAATATCTATAGCCTTACCGGCCATTCGCGACAGGCTCGGTTCATTGATGCTGCTTCTCTTCCTGTCGGCGTCGAATGCAAGATAGCCTTCGTCGGCAGTATCTGCGTTGAACAGTCCCCAGGCCTTAATTCTTTCTCCATCGCCCGGTACCAGCTTCTCCAGTTCCTCAGTTGTTCTTATTGTTTGATAGCCCAGCCCCCTGAGGATTTCAAATTCCTGCCGGTTGTAATTGCTGCTCCAGCCACCTCCGAAAACCACGTCTATTGAATTATAGAGCTGTTGTTTACTGATGGCGGCGGCATTGCCCCTGCTCTCGGTGTGGCTCGAAAAGGCGGCAGGGGTGGCGTGGTTTGCCTGGCAGGTAAAAACGAGGCCTGTCGATTTGCCGCCAACGATCCTCGCGGCTTCGAGGATTGTCATCCTGGGAACGGTGTCGGCAGAAACGCCTACGAAGCCCGAATGAGACTTGCAGCCTGTGGCATAGGCAGTGGCAGACGGTGCCGAGTCTGCAATCCTGCCATCCGCCGAGTTGGTGCGAACCATCGCTGCGAACAGGGTGTCGAAGGCAAACGGCTCCGGCTGGTCCGGGCAGTCTTCAGCGGGATGCAACATACAGGTAGCATACCAGCGAGCCATCGTAATGACGGCAGGGCTTGTCCCGTCAGGTATCATCAGGATGACATTGCGGGCTTTACCATGGACATTGTCCTGTACAAGCGCCAGTCCCAGGAAAATTATTATCAGGCATATCGTATTTTTCATCATAATTCCAATATGTATCAATTCTATTTTTTATAGCCTAAATTACAAATTTTTAATGGAGAATTGAAATCCTTAATTTTCACCTTGGGAGAGAAGTACGGTGAAAGCTGCAATTACCAGGCAATTGCTGTTAATGAAGAATGGTATATTCCGTAGAAAGGCGAAAAGGAAAGCTCCGGAAAATAGAAAGGGCGGGTTGCCCCGCCCACTCAAACAGGCTATCAATCAATTTTTTGTATCAGTTTGACAACCGAGCCATTCTGTGTTTCGAGGCAAAGGAAATAGGTACCGTTAGTAAGTTTCTCAGTGTCGTAACCGACAACATTCCATCCGGAAGGAGATTCGCCGTCAAAGATTACAGCGGCCGGCCTTCCCGTAATATCTGTAATATAAAGCCTGACAGCAGCGACATCAGACAGGAAGTACTCAATTTCTGCCGAGGCAGAGAATGGATTGGGAATTATATCACCAAGTTTTGCTTCAAACTCTCCGGCGACAGCATGGTTTCCCGATGGCTCCGTTATCCTGCCCAGGTCATGGGGTACCTCTACTTCGGCAGTCGCTTCAGTTTTATTCCCGGAAATATCAGAAGCAATATATTTGATGAAATAGGTCCTGCCAACACCGCCTCCATTACGTTTGGCCCTTAACCTGAAAGCCGCGTCGGGAGTATTAAACTCTACGCCATCGACATCATCAGTAATATTTTCATTACTAGTTATCGATGTGAGCATATATTTTACACCAGGGCAATTGTCATTTACTGTTACGGAAGCATTTATCGCCGTCATTTTGTTATTTGGCGGCCAAATAGTCGCAGGGGACAAAATTACAGAAATTGCTGGCGGTAAATTATCAATAACCATTACTTCGGCTGTACAGTAAGCAGAATTGTCATAATTATCCGTCGCAGTGAGCATTACGTAATTGCTTCCCAAATTGCTGCAGTCAAAGCTATTCCTGTCAATCCCGACAGATTTCAGCCCCGACATATCGCTGCAGCCACCGTCCAGATCCGATGAGGCTATCGTGGCAATGCCGTCTTCATCAAGCGTTACAATGATGTCATTACAAGCGACGAAGGGTGGTGTTTCATCTTTCGTTGTAAAGGATATTTCCCTGCCGTATGAAGTACCCAATGCATTTGTGGCATACGATTTTACGTAATATGTAGTTAATTCACTAAGCCCGGAAATCACAGACTGGAAGAATCCCAGGCCGGAGCCGCACACTGAGTGGCCGGATTCATTTAAATTGAGTAAAGGATTGGGATTAACTGACCAAACCAGGCCTCGTTCCGTAACATTGAGTCCTCCGTCGGTAACGACAGTTCCCGAGCCAACGGCAGATTGACCCCTGACATTAGATAATTCGTGTGTTTCAACTGTCGGTACTGCGCCACCAGGTGTAATATTATACCAGAAGCCAAACCTGGCAGAGAACTGCCCGCCGCTGGATGCTCCGATCAACGGTTGGCCAAGAGTGCCCGTAATACTGTATTGCTGATTCGAAGACACGACAGCCCCCATTGCCACAACACTTTTTCCCAGCTTATATTGTGCCATAGCAGGCATGCATAAATATAGCGTCAGGCACAATGACAATAACCAAATAAATTTATTCTTCATCGTGCACCTACTTTCCAAAACCATTTTTAAAAGCAGGCCCGACAATTGGTGTCCTTGGGCTCAGCTCGGGACTGTGGCCGATTTGTATTCCAAGGTAATAGGATGTTGGTATCGGCAGGTCAATAGGTACGATGCTTCCTAAATATACATTAAATAATCCATTTTTCACTGTAACATTCTGCATTTCCACCCATCGAGGCTCAATAACTGTCTCTCCGCTATAAATTTTGAAAGTCATCGGGTAATCACCATCGCTAATAATAGTCCCGTCATTATTAGTAAGTATTCCCTGGAATGAAAGCTTGTAGAAATTCGAGGAGTCTGCCATTGTTGTACTGACAAACCAATAATATGCAGTATCAGTTTCATTAAAAGCATAAGCACCAAAATAATATTCAGTACTTGACGCCAGATTAGTTATTACATTCTGAATAGTTTCGCCATTAGTAATATCATGTTCTATCATTCCCCCTCCATAATGTTCTTCAATTGTCGGACGTGGATGTAAGCCCCAGACAATGCCATTACCAGTATTTTCAATAGTGTTTTTCCAAGCTTGCCAGTTTACTGTTACTGAATTATTTGTTATTTCTGAAGGGTAACAATATACCCCTGGGGTAAAGATATTTACAATAGACTGCTCTTCGCTGTAAGCTAACCTGCCATCCTCATCAATAAAAAAGCAGCGGATATAATAAGTTTCTTTTGGTAATAATCCTGTAATTGTTAGTGCTGTATAGCCTGTACCTGAGCCTAAATCAATAATGCCTCCACCTACCGGATTTTTCATAATTGGGTGTTCCTGAGTGCTCCATACAACACCTTTATTAGTAATTTCTTTGCCATAATCTTCAATAGTGAAAGATAAACTTAAAGTATTTAAATCCGTTCTATTTGAACTAATATTAAACCAGAATCCTAATGTTTGAATATTTTGCTGTTTCCCGTATATTACCGTCCCATCGGAAAATTCGGCAAATGCCCTGAAATAATATCCACTGTTTAATTCAAGCATATTAATATAACTACTGAAAGATCCTTCGCCTGTTCCGTCAGATATTATTTTTGTATCATTAATAGTTGGATTACCTGCAGTATTCCAGCAGAAGCCCCTTGATACCATCGTTAAATCACCATCATTCAATACATTACTGCTTAAATTTACTGAAAAATAGGAAATGTCTGAAATGCTTAATTCACCTAAAAGCGGGTAATTCAGGTCAAAGAGCCATGTTTCATTATTTTTAAACATAAGAACAAAATTGTCCTTAATATATGATCCTTTATTCTGGCAATTTGGATCATTTGTAGGTTGATCAATAATATATTTGAAATATTCTGTCCAAGTACCATCATTATAAATATTAATACTAGTATATGGATAATAACTTGATACTGGTTTGTGGATTTCACCATAAGAGAAAATTTTACCATTTCCAATATTTTCAACACAGCAGTTGTTATTTAATGAAAATTCAGGAATATCAAAATTAGGAACCTTTAACCAATTGTTACCGCTAATATTAAAGATAAATTTATAAGCCATATCATTTGAATTTGAAGTTCCACCAGCCAACATTATTCTATCATCCTTGTAGTAAGCTAACTGATGACCATGAACCGAATATGGTGTACTCGAAGGATTCATTTGGGACCATTTAATTTCGCTTAAATCAAAAATCCAAGTATCATTAGTTTCTTTGTAAAGATAGTATTGAAAACCACCGACCATCAGAACACTATCATCGCAGATATATTCCATTGCATGATAGGCTCTGGCAGCTGGTTTATTTGTTGTCGACAGTTTTGTCCAGGTGCCGTCGATTATGTTAAATAACCACGTATCATCATAGTAAACTCTCGAATTATGGATTTGTCCACCAAATAACAAAACCTTCCCATCAGAAACTTTTGCCATCGCGAAACCGCTTCTTATCTCAGGTTGTGTTGTGGTATTGATTTTTGTCCAGTTTTTGCCATTCAGGTCAAAAATCCAGGTTTCATCGAGCCAGGTACCGCTCTTTGTACGTCCACCGTAAAGTAAAACTTTGTTATTGCCAAGAGGCGCCATTTCATGATAACTGTACGCCGAAGGAGAAGTCGCAGGGTTTAACTTAATCCAGCCCTGGCAATATACCGAGTTAAAATTTGATACTATATGAAATATACTTGTTAGAACTAATAATTGTATTAACAATTTTTTCATGATTGACTCCACTTTTATGAAAATCATTTTATGACATCTACCTAATTTTTCAGTGTTTTCATAACTACAGCCGTCCAAAGGAATAATTCCTTCGGATGGCTGCAGGAACACATAAATTTTCTACCTCTTAACTATCTTCTTTTGTACAGAGTGGCTGCCGATGCGTAATTCAACGATATAGACACCCGGAGCCAGGCCGGACAGGCTCATGCTCTCGTTAAGGCCAGAGACACCTGAAAGGTTAAGGCTTAAAAGCACCGCGCCAAGTATGTCGAATAATCGTACTTCGACATTGGTTTTATCGCTGAAACTACCCGATACCACTATGTTATCATCAGCAGGGTTGGGATAGACCGCTATTTTAAAATTATCTTTTACCCCGGCTTCTTCAGCTTCGAAGAAACCTTTCCTTGGCGATGACGGGTCAAACACCCATAGTTCTCTCCCGTTAGCGCCGTCCGTGGCGGTGAAAAACAATTTTCCACCGGCGAATTCAGCCCATGAAAGATAAGCGTCGGCAGAACCGGGATTGATGTCCGCAACCTGGCTGTAGCTGCCTGTCTGAGTGTCATACATCCACAATTCCCAACCGTCGGTACCGTTTGTACCTTCAAAATAGACTATTCCATTGTCGTTCGGGAGACACCAATGGTCGGTCCATGGTTCCTGGAATTTGAAAGCGACTTCACCTTCGACGCCGTCGCTGGTACCGTTGAGCTCCGTAACGGCAGCCGGCGGATTAACCCCGTCGTATTTCCACAGTTCCCTGCCGTTTGTTCCGTCGTTGGCGCTGAAATATAATGCACTATTTACAACTGTTAACTGCATGGGATAGGAATCTCCGTTTGGATTTATATCTGCAACCATTGTTACTGTTCCGTTTACCAGGTGAATTTTCCATAATTCAACGCCCGATGAGCCGTCCGTCGCTGTAAAATACAGGTAATCGCCCATTACCGTAAGCATTGTCGGAGTGGAATTGCCGCTGTTCGCATTAATATCCGTCACCCTTACCGTGCCTGAAGCTGTCCCGTTGCTTTTCCACAGCTCCTGTCCGTAAACAGGCTCATAAGCCAGGAAGTAGAATATGCCGTTGGCGTTAACCGCCGAGGATTGTCCTGCCATGTCTTTATAGTTAGAATAAGGATTTGGAAACTGGGTTACCAATGATGTACCCGAACCGGGGCAAATGTCTTTAATCAGCACTGTTCCAGCGTCGGTACCGGTGCTTTTCCACAGTTCCTGGCCTGTCGAGCCGTTGTCGGCCCAGAAGAAAAGCGTCCCGTTTACATCGTGTAAAAGGCAGACCGCGTCATTCCCTTTTTTGTTAATTGTTTTCACTATGGCAGTGCCGGCGTCGGTTCCGTTCGTCTTCCAGAGCTGCCATTCCGAATTTAACAGAGGATTGAAAAAGACAGTGCTGCCGGACTTTGCCCAGTATGAAGGGTTACTGCCTGTTTTTCCTTTCACAATATCTTTAATTATTACCGTGCCTGCGGCTGTACCGTTGCTTTTCCAGGGTTCTGCGCCTTTTAAGCCGTCATTGCCGGAGAAATAAAGGTAACTATCAATATTGTAAAGACAGCCGGTACTGATGTTTTTTACAACGTAAGTGCCGCTTCCTGTTCCGTCTGATCTCCAGAATTGAACGCCGTTGGTTTCGTCGTAAGCGTTAAAATACAGGATATCATTTAATTCCCTTAAGAAAAAGGGTTTGCCGTCGCCGCTGCCGTCCCAGATGTCTTTTACCATAGCAGGATTTTGTGCAGCAAGGTTAATGGAAACCAAATACATTAAAAGCAATGTGAAAATGCGGATGAAATTTTTCATGATAAACTCCCGAAATTATTATTACATAGATAATTGCTACATTTATATATTTCTCACTTATATCATAAAACTTTTGTAACTCCATTCATTCACATGATTTCTCAATCACTCGATTTTACGCAACTGTATTACTGTACTCACACCGTTAGCTTCGAGGCGCAGGAAATAGGCACCGTTTGCCAGGGAAGAAGTTTCGAAGTCAACGATTCCCCAGCCCGCAGGAACTTCTTTGTCGAAAAGCACGGCTACAACACTGCCGAAGATGTCCGTAACCGAAAGCCTGGCTCTCACAGCTGCCGAAAGGAAATACTCAATTTCCAGGTCGTCCCTGAAAGGATTGGGATATACATTTCCTAATACAGCTTTGAACTCCCCGGCAACTGCCGGCTGTTCGTCCTCCCGCCGTGGCGCTTCGAGGCAAGGGCCAAGGTAGTCGCCGTGGTCGAGGTGGGCCTGTACTGCGCTGACGTTAATACACAGGGAATTATACTCTTTGCACTTATGGCAGATTACTACTTTGTCCGTGCCGCAGCGGATATCCTCGACACTAATGATAACTGAAGCGTAAGCCTTACAGCCATAGGCGTTTGTTACTTCAACAGTGTATTTTGTGGTAACCACCGGTGAGACGACAGGATTTTGAAGGGTCGAGACAAAGCCTGATGGCTCTGAACTCCAGAGATAGCTGACACCGCCCGTGGCATTCAGTGTGAATGACTGGAGGCCGTACCCGAGATATATCTTATGTTTTTCAGCACCGGGATAGGCTGCGTATTCGGGAGAGACTACTATTGCTGCAGACGGCTGTTCACCTATGACAGTAACATTAGCGCTGCCGCTAGCAGCATTGCCTGAGGCGTCGGTTACATTAATAGTCACGAGGTTGTTGCCGATCATGCTGCAATCAAAAGTTTCGGGACTAAGTGAGATTTTTATTTTACTACAATCATCATGTATGTCTCCGTTAATCATATCGACAGTAATGCCTGCCGTTCCATTGACCAGTGTAACTACCGCATCCTGAGTAATTACTTCAGGCGGATATGCATCTATAACCGTAACAGAACCATTGCAAATCGTTGACTCTCCCCAACTGTCGGTTACTGTCATCGTTACTTCGGTTGTTCCAATAGGATAGGGGCCGGCAGGTTCCTGTGTCAATGTAATGGCATCGCCGTCGGGATCATAGGAACCGTCGTCTATGGAAACTGCAGCGGTACAGGTGTTGTGGTCTGTCGGAACGGTAACATCCCGGCATATCGCTACCGGAGGCCTGTTCGGTATGCAGTGGATCACTACTGTTACGGGATTACTCCAGTCATGGCCGTCGTAGGCCCTAAGCGCCAGCCTGAAGTCCCCTCCGGCGTCCGGTACAAATTCCAGTCCGGCCTGGCCGCCAATTATTCCGGCCAGAACAGAGCCAACAGGGGCCGAAACAACAGACCACTCATAAGTAATGATTTCGTCATTGTTAGCGTCTGTAGCTTCGCCCCTGAGAGGAACACTGTTCCCGAGGAAGACTGAATATTCGGACTGTTCGACGGTAACAACCGGCGGTTCGTTAACAAAAGTAAATTGTGTCCCTGCTGCAGGAGACCAGAGGCCTTCGGTGTCCCGGTACTGGATATAGAAGGTGTGGGTGCTGCCTTCATCAAAATGCGGCACAAGGAAAGCCTCATTCATCGTATAGGGATTGACAGGCTCCGGAAGCGTTACATAGCCAGCGCTGCCGGTGTTGTCGTCGTACCAGTATTTATAGGCAGTAATTTTATTAGAGGGATTCTCCCACTGAATGCGTCCCGGTACAACGAAGTAATTGCTCATGACAGCGCTCCATTGGCCTTCGCTGTCACGGAACCTGATGTGGAGATAGTGAAGCCCGCTTGTAAGCCCACCACAATCTATTTGTTCCTGAAGGTTGAACACTGTACCGTTGTTTGCCGCCATCAGATGCTTCACGCGGTAGTTCCCGTCAAACCAGTACTCCCAGGCGGCAATGGCATTGTCGGCATTGCCCCAGGGACTTACGTCAGGCACGACAAAGATACTGCTCCGGACGCCGCTCCATTTGTCCTCGCTGTCACGGAACCTGATGTGGAAGAAATGGAGGCCGGTTTTCAGGCTGCTGCAGTCAACAAGGCTGTTAAAATTAAATGACTGCTGATTGTTAGCTGCCGAATACACTTTACCGGCATAATCATCATCAAACCAGTATTCGCTGCCGGTAACTACATTGCTCTCATTGCCCCAGGGACTTGCGTCCGGCACGACAAAGTAACTGCTCCGGACGCCGCTCCACTTGCCCTCGCTGTCCCGGAACCTGATGTGGAAGAAATGGAGGCCGGTTTTCAGGCTGCTGCAGTCAATACGGCTGCTAAAGTTAAATGAAGACTGGTAGTTTGCTGCCGAATACACTTTGCCGGCATAATCATCATCAAACCAGTATTCGCTGCCGGTAACTACATTGCCTGCATTTTCCCAGGGGGCAGGCCAGGGAACAACAAAGTATGTATATTCAGTATCTCCCCAGTTGTCTTCGTCATACTGCAGCCTGAGGTAAAAGAAATGAAGCCCCTTCGTAAGGCCGGATATATCCAGACTGTTCAGGACAGCTTCAATGGAATCGGGCGACTCGTCAGCCACAACATAGGTTTTCGAATTGTCTTTACCGTCGAACCAGTATTCATAGCCGGTAATCGGCTCGGCACAGGCTAAGTAAGGAAGCAACAGGAAGCTCATTAGTACTATATATTTTTTCATAATATACTCCTTAATTTAATATAAGTGAGGCACAGGAACACATCCCGTGCTACTTTGTCTGAGCTTCGACAGTAACATTGACGTTAATTTTTCCGTCAATCAGCTCGTTACCGGCCTGGAAATCTGTGATGTGAGGTGTGACAGGTAAAGAGCCATCTTTATAGGGCCAGGCAGTGCCGTAGATGCCCACTTCAGTTCCGTCAGTGGTTACAAATGCCTTTGCAGGGCTGTCCGGCCTGATATGGTAGTCATTATCATAGCTGAAACCGGGCACAGTGTATGATACGAATACCGTTGCCGGGTCCTGGTTGAACAGGTTGTTGTAGCCGAAGTTGTCGCCTACGGATTTTGGTATAGGGAAATCGATGCTGTCTGCAAAGACATTATTCATTAATATATTATTGTGGCATTTATAATCTTCATTAAATAGTCCGTTTGCTGAAAAGAATATACTATTCCTTATCAGGCAATTATTGCATTCACTCAAGACTGCTCTGGCAGAATAGAAAATGCAATGGTCAAATAATACATAACCGAACCCTCCTGAAGCATAAACTTCAGAAAAAATACATTTTTCGAATACAGCGCCATTGAATGGGCTTACATAGTGAGTAAAAACTGTCTCTGAAAACCTCACATTTGTGGCATTTGGACCGGAAGCGCCACCCATTATACACCTTGAGACATGTATATTATCGACCGGGTTGATGCTGTCACAATAAATATTTACGCCATTCAGTTTAATTCCCGTAACCGTACTGTTGCTCGACCCGGCCTTGAAATTCATATTATAGCCGATGTCCGTACGGCCGACAGCGCTCGTATGGTTTGGGTAATGGCCTGCGCCGTAAAAGTGCAACTCTTTTTCAATGTTAATATCACCACTACAAGGAGAAAAATTACCGGGAATATAAATATTCGCCCCGGGTTCAGCAGCTTCAACAGCCGTTGGAAGGTTATGGTAATACGATACGTTAGCGCCTTTCTGCACTGTAACTAATTGCATCTGTGAATGGGCCGATGCTGCAAAAAGGAGAAATAATGCCAGAAGGGGAGCAATTCTTTTCATAATAAAACTCCAGTTTATTTTTAATTCACCATTTGTAGAGTCTTATAGTATTTATTATGAAAAAGGTTTCAATAATTCTTTTTCGGGCTGGAATTTTATTTTTTTCCTTATTATAAAAGACATCATTCAGGCAGCATAACAAAAGCCCGTAGTGTATTTGAACGAGAATAAACCCTGTATGTATGTCCCTGGAAATACCAAGTCACGTCTGCCGGCAGGGGAGAATCGATCTCAGAGCTGGACGATAATCAGTTCCCGGACGGATTTGCCGTCTTTGGTGAATTTCACGGCCAAACCGAGGTCGAAGTAATAGCGGTATCTGTCGTCGTCATATATCATGGCGGTTTTATCGATAAACCCGGCATTGCCGACAATTGTTTCAAACTCTGCCGCAGCCATACCGACAAATAATACCGGCCCCTTGCCCTTATGCTTCTTTTCAAGTATTATCTTCGGGGACTTCTCGCTAACAAGTTTCACTGCAAATATGAAATCTGTGGTGTAGATTTCGGTTCCCAGGCCTTCGACGTTCAGCTTCACCAGGTTTTGCCCCGGTATTATCCTTTGCTCGGTTACGCGGTTTCTGCCTAACCTTGACAGCAATACATCCTTACGGTCCGAGAGGGTGATTACATGCTTTCCTTCAGCCTCAATTTTTACAATCTTTTTGTATTGTCCTGCTGACGGATTAGCCTTGAGTCCTGCAATTTCCGGAAGCGGCACGGAGCCGGACTCTGTACAAAGCTCCGAATACTGTGTATAGGCAATATCCCACCAGGGAGATTCCGCGTCCGAGTCCATCAGGAATTCAGCCAGGAGCCTTGCTGCTTCCGGCTTCATCTCTTTCCTGCCGCTTCGGATGAGCATTTGTGCTTTGTTATACCTCAAAGCACAGTACAATTCAGTGGAACCGGCAGCGGTAACGTTTTGGTGCGTTTCTGCAAATTCCCTTGCAAAACCTTCAGCTTTACCAATATATGTACTTCCCGTAAAAGGCACACTGTCTGTTTCAGCATACGACAGGCCTGCATTCATATTTATTATTGCTTTACCGAGCTTGTCGAGAGTAGTGTCGTTTTCGGCAAGTGCAGCAGCCTCCGACAGGTACATAGCGGCTTTGCCGGTGTAAACCTGTGGATTGGGGCTGATGAGGTAGGCCAGGCCCAGGTTGGCTTTTGCAAGCGTAAGGTCAGGTTTGATTCTCAGCGCCGCCTGGAACTCACCGACGGCAACCCACCACAAGTCCTCGTCGATGCCGCGGATTCTGTTCTTCAACGAGGAAGCGCTTTTGTAAAAATTCCCGGAAATGAACAAACCGCAATTAATGTCCCTGAAATTAGCGCTGTCCAATGTTTCGACATACTTCATCAGGGCAGCATAGCCGACGTTAACCATTGCCTCGTAACAGTCGGGAAACTGATCGATTATATAGTGGAAGCAATATATGGCAGCGTCATACTGGTTAAGCGAGAGAAAAGTAATGCCGTTGTCAAACGCTGCCAGGGAACGCCATATCTCTTTGTTTCCACCGTCGAGCCTTGCAAGCCTTTCACTCCATCCGGGGTGGCCGGTACTAAGGCTCTCGAAGTCAGATTTTCCCGGTAACAATGAAGATAATTCCTTAACTCCCCTTATTATTTCTTTATATTTATAGCCTGCATCAAGGGCAATCTTCAGCCCCAGGCTGTCGGCCTCGAATTCCTCTTCATGGCTTACAGCATTTCTGATCAGCTCTTTGCCGTTCTCTTCAGGGGCAATATGTCCCAGTTCAATATGTGCCAGTTCATGAGCGAGCATAAACGCCGGCAAATCATTGTTTTGCCCGCTGAAGAATGAATATATCCCCTGGGTCAGGCTAATCCTGAATCCAAATTTGTCTTTCTGCCCATTGTACGCCACACTGACATTGATCTTCGGCACCGTGTCCGCCGTCAGTTCGACAACCGGAGGCCAGAGGTAGCCCCTGACAGGGCCGGCCACACTGCACAACTTCTTCATGATGGCCTCCGGAGTCTTCAGGCCATCGGCACCGGACACCGGCCCCGGGCGGAAAAACACCAGGAAAGCCAGGCAAAGTATATACAGTAGCCTATTCATGTTTTTCAAGCATAGAATAATACCTGGTTTTAATATCTTTCACTATTTGCCGGTAGCCACTGTCCGTCACCGTCCTCCTGTCCGCAATGTCTTTCGCCTGGCTAAGCCTTAGTTCCCTGACGGCGAGAACAGCCCCTTTACCGGGGTTAACCTTAACTATCAGCCTGGAGCTTCCCGGCAGGCTGTCGTTGTTGGAATGTGCCTGCCACATCGTTGCAATTCTCATGTTCTGCCTGGTATAGGGCAGTTTCTTCTCTGCCAGTACTTTCTCGCATACCGTCAGGAATAATTCTATTAGCGCCGAATCCGTAGGGCGATTCTCCCTGTTCGAATCCAAAAACCCATGATCGCTGTATTTGAGAGGGATCTGTGCCAGCACCAATGTACCGCTTCCTTTGTTGTCTTCAGTCCTGGCAGTGTCATCCATCAGTTCCGTCGATTGGCGGTTGTCCGCGATGGTGCCGGGAGACGGTTTATTATTGACGACAGAAGTATGATCCTGGCCAATCCTGTAAACCGACACTACTAATAATCCGGCGGCAATCAGTACCGTTGCGGTTACGGCTACCGGCCTGAGAATAAATTTCTTAGATCCCGCATGTTGGTTGTCACCCCAAAAATACCTTCCCAGTCTTTCGATGAAGGTCAGCCGGCCGGCCTTCAGCGAAGTCCGGGCGTCCATAATCCTTTTCACCAGGTGCCTCTGCTCCTCATCCTTAAGTGTATCATCTGCAAGAGAACTGAAGTATTCCCTGAACAGATTGTCCGTTTCTTCTTTTTCATCAGCCATTTGCATTCAATCCGTTGAAAATAAGAATAAATATCGTCATGGTGATTGACTCGATTACAGATGAGTATTCCCTGTTCTTAGTCAATATAGTCTTTAATTTTGACCTTCCGCGAAGGAGCCTGTTCTTTACGTTCTGCCTGCTGGTATTCAGTGTCTCGGCAATTTCATTAATGTTCAGTTCTGCATAATAGAACAAATACATGCAATTCCTGATATCGCTGTTTTTAATTTTCATAATGGCAGACCTCAGTACGGAACCCAGATCCTCTTTACCAATATTATCGTCATTATAAGGAATGTTTGCGATGTCACCGGCCTTGTTCACTGTACGGTTCTGCTTCACCCACCTGACGGCTTCCCTTTTTGCAACAGTGAAAAAGTAACCGTTCAGGTTGCCGTTCTGGCTGTCAATCCTGTTACTGCCTTTCAGCACAAGAAACCATGACTCCTGCAGTATATCCTTTGCTGCCTCCCTGTCCCCGGTTATCCTGTATATCATTTTGAAAAGCCAGGGGTTTATCATATTAACCAGCTTTTCTATATAATACTCCTTACCTGTTTCCATAAATTTTTCAAACAGCCATTCCGGCTTATTTTCAAAATCTATGTCCTGTTTCACTTCCATATAGTAAAATCCGGCAGATAGGTTTCATTAAATTTATATCAATCAAACAATTATTTCAAATATATATAATCTGTTCATTTAAAGCAATTATTTCTAGGCCCATCCACTGCGATATTTTCATAAACCACTGCGTCGTTTCGTCGTGCCACTTTCATTATCAGGGACTTAGCAATAATTTTAGGGTAGAAATAATTTGAACAGCCCCGGGTTTTCACCCGGAATAAGAAATCTAACGTTCAGCATTGTTTAACCCGGATAATGCGTTAGAAGTTGTAAATATCACATATATAATTGATATATAACAAATTACAGTTTTCCCCTCCTTTGACAAGGAGGGGCCAGGGGTGGTTGGATATTCTGTGTTTTGGGTTATCTAATGCACAATCCGGGTTTAACATAGCAAATGCTAATATAAATTTTTGTCTCTTCGGCGCGGGAACAGTCGATCCCGAATCCCGCTCAGGATCAAGCCCCCACAGGTATTTCTGCATAGAAAGTCGTTCCAATGTCGTCAGATGATTCGAACCGGACCGTTCCACCAAGATAGCGCTCGGTGAGCAGTTTAATGCTGTACGTTCCAAGGCCTCTGCCGTTTCCTTTCGTTGAGAATGAACGCTGGAATATCTGCAGTTTAATGTCATGTGGGATGACGGCCTGGTTATGGACAGAAAAAACAACCCTGCCGTCGATCTTTTCAGCAGACAATGTAATCGTGGTCTTTCGCATCGAGGCTTCGAGGGCGTTTTTAAGCATATTCGACAGCACTCTCCGAAGCAGCGCCGAATCGGCAATCAGTGTCCCGTCCCAGCTTCCTTCGCCGACAACTATTTCCTTGTCAATCGAGACATCATGTTTACGATAGATGGCGGCCAGGTCATTCAGCAGTTTAACGGTATTAATCTCCGTTGGATTGGTAACGAGGCTGTTTGACTCGGCAGCAAGGAGCATTTTCTGTGCTTGTATCTCGCTGATGATGGACTCAGAAACTTCCGACAACAGGCCAAGCAACTCTTCTTTTTCCGAAGGGGGAGAATCCTTAAGCATATAGGATATGCCCTTCAGACTCCCGGCAAGGTTAAGGATGTCATGGAAAAATATCCGTTCGAGGACTGACCTGCGCTTCTCGTCGGCAATATCCTTAATAACAAAAATTGTGAAGCTGATCCCTCGGATGAGAACCGGCGACGCCCAAACCCTGAAATCATAGCTATTGCCGGAAACCGTCTCGGCAATCCTGCATTCGTTTACGGCTTCGACGCCCTTCAAGCTTTGCATTATCGCATTTACCGCTCCGCAATGTGTACAATGCTCTGAAGTGCCGCAACCGGAACCCGTCCGATAGGCGTTCTTACACTCCAGGGCCTCGCCGGGCTTCAGGCCCAGCAATTCTTCGTCAGCCCTGCCTAAGTACGCTGCCGCAGTAGAATTGACATAGACAATCTGCCTGTTCGAATTGAGCATCATCAGCACATCGGGTATTTTATCAAGCAGAACTGCAAATTCAGTATCACTGGTGATAATAGAATTGTCCCTTTCGATCTCTTCGGCAGTAGAACGCGTTGCAGGTGCGTATTCAGTGTAAGTTTCGTCAAAGGCCGTTTTACTTTCCATAATTCAATCTTTATAATAATAGATATATATTTACAAAGATTATCGTAAGGATAAATGAATAGTTTAATTAAATACTATCAATAATTAGAATCGTTTCTAATTATTGAACTATTATCATTGTCAGCTAAAAGACTCAGAAAAGTCCGTTACTCCACCCTGATACCGTAGATATAGGGCCCGCGCGAGCCTACGACAATCATATTGTCGAAAACGGCGGGAGTTGCTTCTATGTTGTAACCAAGCGACAGTTTGTCGAGGACGGCGCCGTTCTTTGGGTCCATGAGCAGGACGTCGCCAATGGAATTGCACAGGACCATATATGTCTTTCCGCTCTCGCTGCTCAGAAGCACAGGCGAGGACCAGGCGTATGCCTTCAGGATAACCTTCCAGATTTCGTTGCCGGTTTTCTTGTCCAGAGCAACGAGCAGTCCCCTGCCGATAATTTCATACTGTGAGATAGAAAAGATCACCATGTTTGAAATATCGCCTTTACCGACAGCGTTTGTACTCAGCATTCCCCCGTCAATCAGGTATGGCAGCGCCTTGGACATACATTTGTAAGACTTCTGCCATAGGGTTTTCCCGTCGAATCCGTTAACTTTCCTTACGGTTGCCATTCCTTCTTTACCCTGTTTGTCAACTTCGCAGCCACAGTACAACATCGGGACATTGCCTTCCTCCTCGACGGTAACGGAAGCGTCGGTATCGTCGCCCGTGCCGGCCAGCCACAAGGGCTGCAGGGTTTGCAGGTCAAAAGCCTGCAAATTGCCGTTGTTGTCGGCAAAGTAAACAATGTTCCTGTATTGTGCAACGGAGTTTTCAATGCCCAAGTGTGAGAGTACCATCCCCTTCGTTTTATATTTATACTTCAGAGCTTTGGGATTCACCGTAAACTTCGATTTGCCCGGCTCAAAGACTGTGTTGAGTTTATACATGTACAAGAGGCCGTTTTCACCACCCAGAACGAAGCAGTCGTTAAGCCTGTTGAACAGTGCCGAACCGTCGAAGGCTCCCCAGCGGCGGTAGCAGTGGGGATCGATCCCGGATTTGAAGTACATCACAGACTGGTCGATGAGGTTGATGAGCCTGAAACCAATCTTGTCGGTCGGCAGCCCCTGGCCTGTGTAAAGCAGTGGATAGCCACGGGGATCGACAGAGACACTGCCCTTGGCAGGCGCGTGCAATTTCAACGGAGGCCTGCTTTCTTTACCGGTCAACAGGTCGAGGAAGAAGATATTGCCGTTTAGCGAAGCCTGTATTACCTCAGTAAAATTCTCCTTATTCTTCATTTCCGGGTTGAGGTTCATCAGGCGCCTCACCTGCGGCGCCCAGCGGACAATTGCCGGCTGGCCCGTCCAACCGGTGGCTCCCTGCCAGTGTCCCGTGTCCGACCGCACATGATAGGACCATACTTTTTTTAATTTAGCAGATTTAATATCCCTGCTGCCCCAGGTTCCACCTGTCCTGGTACTGTTGCCCCTGAAAGTCATCACACCGGCAACATCCTGGTATTCCGCCGGCTGGGCGTGGTTGATGGCTTTCCATTGTTCGGCGCTGAATCCCGAATCGGCGATTATCTTATATTCCAGGTTTGCTAAAGAGGCTTTGACCGGTTCAATCTTCATTATCTCCTGCCTGTCGGCTTCCTGCTTTTTCGTCTGTTCCTGCCCTTCACCGGGGCCTTCCTTTTCCCGGCAGGACCAGAGGAAGGCGGTTAATACCACCGTCAGCAGTATATCAGATATATGTATTATCGTTTTTCTCATTTCAATTTTTTACTTTTCTATAGTATTTTTGTAATTAAAATATTCTCAAAATTAAAACTGTCTGGGATATTTATTAATAAAATATTTATATTAATAGTTTGGATAATAGTAAATTATAAAAATTGAAAATCAGGTGGAACAATGGACTATAAATTCGAGACCTTTCCCAATCCCTCGCCCGGCAGGCGATACACAATAACGCATGTCAACCCGGAGTTCACTTCGGTATGCCCCAAAACCGGCCTTCCCGACTTCGGGATCATCACTGTCAGGTACATCCCCGACAAAGAATGCCTCGAGCTAAAATCCATGAAGTATTATTTCATGGAATTCAGGAACCGGGGTATTTTCTACGAGGCAATTACCAACGAGATACTTGACGACCTCGTACAGGCATGCAGCCCCCTGGAGATGGAAGTTGTCTCCGAGTGGACCGCACGCGGTGGGATGAACTCCGTAATCGAAGTGAAATACGTTAAGGGAGAAGAAAAATAATGATGACGAAGGTATCCAAAACATACAAATGGGAGATGGGGCACAGGCTCACATTCCACGAAGGGCCATGCAGGAACATTCACGGCCATACATACAGGATGAGGCTCGACATTGAAGGCGAACCGGACGACAAAGGCATGGTCATCGACTATTACGACATGGACAAGGTAGTCCTTCCGTTCCTGGAACAACTGGACCACGCTTTCCTCTGCGACGACAAAGACATGGCCATGATCGAATTCCTGAAGGCAGGAGGACTGAAATTGAAAATCCTGCCCTTCTATTCCACTGCTGAAAATATTGCAGGCTACATTATGAACGAGCTTTACCCCCTGTTCCGATCCCACGGCAAGCTGAAATCCATAACCGTTCGGGTTCATGAAACCGAGGATGTTTTTGCTGAGATCATAAAGGAATTGTGAAATATGTTCAACAATTAATAAATTTCCAATGGCAAAATACAAATCGCTGTTCTATTCAATTGGTGTATTCCTGTTAACATTCACCGTCTATGCGCTCACGGCCGCACCCGATGTAACTTTTACCGACAGCGGCGAGTTGGCTGCTACATGCTCCACACTCGGCATAGCACATCAGACCGGATACCCCCTGTTCGTCATCCTGGGCTACCTCTGGACACTACTCCCCCTGCCCATTTCAAAGATATACTCCCTGAACCTGATGTCTTCTTTCTACACGGCAATGTCGGCAGTCGTTTTCATGCATCTCTGCCTTACAGTGCTGAGGTTTGTATCGACGCATAAATATATGAAAGCGGTAATACAGGATTCGAGGAAGAGGAAACACGTAACATACTCCATGCGCCGGATTAAACCGCTGATAGCCGATAAATTCGTATGGCAGTTGTCTTTCATCATGGCACTGACCTATGCATTTGCCCTGACAGTCTGGCAGCAGGCAAACTACATTGAAGTCTATTCGCTTCATCTCCTTTTGATGAACCTTGTGGTACTGGTTTTCCTCAGAGCAACACTTGCAGAAGAAGAATCGAAAAAACTCCTGTACCTTACTGCCTTCCTTCTGGGGTTAAGCTTCACCAACCACGGAACGACGATACTTCTCGTTCCGGCCATCCTTTTCTTCTATTTCAAGAGGCCGGGCGAACTATACATCTTTTCAGATGAGCGCTGGAAAACACTCCTGGCTTTGCTGGTACCCTTTTTCATCGGCCTGAGCATATACCTCTATATGCCGCTGCGTGCGTCGATGGGGCCGGAATTCAACTGGGGAGACGTCTCACGCAGCTTCGACAAGCTGTTCTATCACGTCAGCGGCGGGCAATACCGTGTGTGGATGTTTACCGGAGAAAAACTCGGATCAAACTTAGGCCGCTTCTTTGGCCTCATTCCGGCACAATTGGCCTGGGTCGGCATCATCCCCGTACTTATGGGTTTGTACAGGCTCTTTACAGCGTCGCGTTCACTCTTCTCTTTCCTTATGCTGTTGATTGTAACCTGCATCGCCTATGCAATAAATTATTCCATCCATGACATCGATTCATACTTCCTCACAGGCTATATGGCAATTCTATTAATTGCTGCCGTGGGAGTCTATGAACTGCTCGAGAACCTGAACAACAAGGACAGGGTCAGGTTCATCGTACCGGCCCACATCCTGCTGCCCATACTGCTGATTGCCATGAACATCAAAGACACCAACCGCTCCGACGATTACCTCGTGTCTGAATATACGCGCATCATGAGCGATAACTTAGAGAAAAACGCAATCATAATCTCAGCACAATGGGATTACTTCTGTTCCGCTTTCTGGTACAAGCAGCAGATTGAAGGCTTCAGGCCCGACGTTGTCCTCATAGAAAAAGAACTGCTCCGCAGGACATGGTTCCCGGGACAGTTGATGAAATGGTATCCCGAAGTGATTGGGAAAAGCAAAGCCGAGCTGGACGCCTACATGAAAGACCTGGAACTGTTCGAGTCGGGTGAGCCCTACAATACGCAGTCCATATCAATTAAATTCCTGACATTCCTGCACAGCATTGTTGAGAAGAACATCGACGAAAGGCCGGTTTACATTACCTCAGACCTCAATTCGAGTGCCGATGAGAACTTCTATACCGAATACAAACAAGCCCCGCAGGGCTTGGCAATCAGGCTTATGAGAGAAGAAAAATACCTGGCTCCCGATTTCAAGAAACTGAATTTCGACAAATTCATTTCATCTATTAAAAACCGCGACGACCACCTGGAAGAAGGCATCAAGGTTGAGACCGCCAGATTCCTTGCTTACATATCATCCTACTGTTACATTAACTTCAATGTGGAAGAAGCAAAGAAATTAGTTGAAATTGCCATCAGGATCGACCCCAAAAGCCAGGCTGCTAACGAAGCCAGGGCTTTAATTAATAAAAACAACTAAACAGGACAACGTTACGGAAAAGAATTCAAAAACCAGCCCCCTTTCAATTACATCCCCCGAAAGATTTCCCGAGGATGAGATCGAGGCTTCATTAAGGCCTCGTACTTTCGACGACTTCACAGGACAGAAAAAGATAGTCGATAACCTGAAGGTATTCATCCAGGCGGCAGTAAACAGGGGCGAGGCCCTCGACCATGTCCTGCTGACAGGCCCTCCGGGGCTTGGCAAGACCACTCTCAGCTACATCATCTCCCGCGAGATGGGCAGCAACATCAAGATCACATCGGGTCCTGTCCTGGAGAAGCCCGGCGACCTGGCCGGCCTTTTGACCAACCTCGAGGAAAAAGACGTCCTGTTCATCGACGAGATACACCGCCTGTCACATGTCGTCGAAGAGTATTTATATTCGGCAATGGAAGAGTTCAGGCTCGACATCATGATCGATTCAGGCCCAGCCGCCAGGACAATTCAGCTCTCGCTGCCGCGTTTCACGCTCATCGGCGCAACGACAAGGGCAGGGCTGCTAACTGCGCCCCTGAGATCCCGTTTCGGCGTCATCAACAGGCTCGATTACTACGATACCGAAGAACTGGTAAAAGTTGTCCGCAGATCTGCCGCCATTCTCAAAGTACCGATCGATCCGGAAGGTTCCCTCGAGATCGCTTCGCGTTCACGCGGAACCCCGAGGATTGCCAACCGGCTGCTGAGGCGGACACGCGATTTTGCCGAGGTAAAAGGTGACGGCTCCATCACAAAAGACATAGCGGAAATGGCCTTGACGGCTCTCGACGTTGACCGTTACGGCCTCGATGAGATGGACAAACGCATATTGCTTGCCATCATCGAAAAATTCAACGGCGGCCCCGTCGGCGTCAGTACCATTGCCGTCGCTGTCGGAGAAGAACCGGGTACCATCGAAGAAGTTTACGAACCTTTCCTGATCCAGCAGGGATTCATCAACAGGACTCCGAGAGGAAGGAAAGCAACCGCAAAGGCATACGGCCATTTCGGGTACAAAACACCGTTTAAGGCCGACACTCTGTTTGAACTCGATGAAGGCCAGGACAGATGAAACAGGAGAACTTCTTCAATAATGTAACGATCAATCCCGACGCAGAAGTCTTCGAAACCCTGTTCGGAGACGGCAGTGTAAAGATTGAAAGGATCACTTCCTTCGGACAATCGACGCCCGCCGGTGAATGGTACGACCAGGAAAACGCCGAATGGGTAATCCTGCTCGAAGGCTCGGCCGGCCTCATGTTCGAACACGACAACACTGTCCATATGCTTAAGCCGGGCGACTATTGCTACATCGCCCCTCACCGCAGGCACAGGGTAGAATTCACAGACAGGTATCAGCGCACTCTCTGGCTGGCTGTCCATTTTCCGGGGAAACAATGAAAAAGAAAACAGTATTCATCTGTAAGGAATGCGGCGCTAAGTCACCCAAATGGCTGGGCAAATGTACAAGCTGCGGTGCTTGGGATTCTTTCTATGAAGATATTGAAGAAACCGGGCCGGCAGAATCTCTTAAGGTACGCCCCCATTCCCTGAATAAATTAGTGAAGCTCTCGGAGATCGAACCCGGGATGGAATATCGTATCAGGACCGGAATAGTCGAGTTGGACAGGGTACTGGGCGGAGGAATAGTCCCCGGTTCATTGGTACTCATCGGCGGCGACCCCGGTATCGGCAAATCGACACTGATGCTGCAGATGTGCTCCGGGCTGGAGAAGCACACTCCCGTCTATGTAAGCGGGGAAGAGTCCCTGGAGCAGATCAAGCACCGGTCCTCCAGGATCGATAACATTCCGGAGAACCTGCTGCTGCTTGCAGAAACAAACATCGAAACGATTGTCTCCATCATCGTCAATACTACTTCCAGGGTTGTAATCATCGACTCCATACAGTCAGTGTTCTCTGACAAAGTCGAATCCACCCCCGGCAGCTTCGCACAGGTACGTGAATGTACCAGCCTGCTGATGCAGGTTGCGAAAACCACCAACAAAGCCGTTTTCATCATCGGCCATGTTACCAAGGAAGGGATGATTGCCGGGCCCAAGCTGCTGGAACACATCGTTGACTCTGTGCTTCAGTTCGAAGGCGAAAAGAGCCATTCATACAGGATATTGCGCTCGCAAAAGAACCGCTTCGGTTCCACCAACGAGATTGGCATCTTCGAAATGGCCGACAACGGCCTGCGCGAGGTGGACAATCCCTCTGAAGTATTCCTTTCCCACAGGGCTGTAACCGAATCGGGTGTGGCAATCATCGCAGCGATCGAAGGCTCCCGCCCGCTGTTGCTCGAAGTACAGGCTCTGGTTTCCCCGACCGGCTACGCCGTGCCCCAGAGAGTGTCCACCGGTTATGACCTGAGAAGGCTCAACATGATGCTTGCCGTTCTTGAAAAGCGCCTCGGGGAAAATTTCAGGCACCACGACGTCTTTGTTAACATCGCAGGCGGTGTCTATCTCAATGACCCTTCCGTGGACCTGGGCATTGCAGCGGCTTTGGTGTCATCCTTGCGCGACATCCCCATCGACCCAAAGACAGTATTGGTAGGGGAGATCGGCCTGACGGGCGAGGTGCGCTTAGTGTCGAACATCGGGCAGAGGATTAACGAGACGGAAAAGCTCGGATTCACAAGAATAGTCCTGCCTAAGCTAAAGACAAAACCAAAACTGAACGGAGGTTCCATCACCCTCGTTTACGCCGACAGGATTTCAATTGCCCTGTCCAATATTTTTTCATAAAAGACAACATTTTCTTTTTTTCTTAAATATATTTCATTTTTTGTTTATTTTGTATCAAGGAAAAAAATACTTTATTAATAATAAAGCAAATTGAAATGTTTGAAAAGAACATACAAATAGCGAAGGAAAGCCTCCTGAAAGAGATCAATTTCCAGGGGAAATACATCTTCCTTAAGGAAATTCTCGACAATCCGTCCATCGACGACGCATACAAAGCCTATTTCAAAGCCGAGGCCAACTGGTGGATCTATGAAAAACAGGTAGAGCGGAGGAACACCCTCAATTTCGATTACTCCAATCCCGGCTTGAAAGCCATATTGGAGCAGCTTGACGAACTTTACTTCGAAACGGCCCGTTTCGACAGCGCCACCCTCTTTAACCTGGTGGACACAGCCGTAAAAGTCAGGGCGAACATGGTTTGCAGGCCGCGCAATACACTGCGCTGGTTCGTTTACCGCCTCGAAAAGACCAAGCCTTTCATCGAGGTGGTCAAACGTTTGGATTACCTTAGCGATTACGCATACCTCACCGGCGACCTTGTAAACGACCTGAAAGAATCGGGCATCGTACAAAGCGACTACGACATTGTCAACGCTGAGTATTTTTCCAGCCTCGTAGAAAAAATCGATGATAATTATATATATAATATCAGTCCCGAGCAATTTACCGGATTGATCGAACCGGTATTCTCTTTCTTCAATCCGGGTGCAGGCCCCGGCGAATCCCGCGTAGCGCCGGTCGAAGCTCTCATCATCTGCCTCGACGACAAGAACATCCCTGCCCTGGCTTCAAAGCTTGAGGCCATGAAGAAGGAAAACAACATCACTACAATATCGAAGAAGTATTTCATCGACTTCATCTTCAACCAGCTTGAACTTCTCGACTTAGACGCCGGCGATTTTGCTTTCGAAGAAACGGAACAGGCTGCGTCAGTTGAAACAAGCATTGATTTTGCAGAACCTTCTTCCGATCAATTTGAAATTGCTTCCGAAACAAAAATTGTTTTTCCAGCAATGGAAGACCTGGCCGAAGAACCCGAACCAACGGCCATTCCCGTGGAATTTCCCGAGGAATTCATAAGCCAGGCCTTTGACAATGAACCGGAGATGCCGGAAGAAGTACCTGACCTGGAAGACCTTGCACCGTCCGGAGATACGGCTGACGACATCTCCATTGGCCTGCCCGGAGAAGAAGGCTTGTCCGAACTGCTCGCAGAACTGGAAGGACTGCCGGCTGTCTCCGCAGAGGAAGAAACTCCGGATGAGGCAGAAGAAGAGGATTTCCCTGACATCGCCATGGCTTCATTCGACGAAGATGCTCTTAAAAGTGAGATGGAGGAAGCCGAACTTCCTGAAGAATTTCTCCCCGGGATGGAAACTCCAGGCGACGAAACACCGTTGGATTTGACCGAATTCGAAATGGCGGAAGATATCATTCCGGACGACATAGGCCTTGCCGCACAGGAAGAAGCCGAGCAAGCAGTTTACGAAGAGGCCGGTTCTGCCGGATTGCCTTCGGGCTTTGACGGGATGTTGTTAAGCAATCTCATCACAGACGAGGATGAAATCGAAAACGAACAACCATTCAACCTTACAGGGGACTCCACAGGCCAGGCATTTGCAGAAATCGAAGCCGGGACCGAAGGCGAAGCCGGAGAACTTTCCCTGGAGGACGACATCCTCAATCTCGATCCCGGTGAAATATTCGTTGACAACAACAACGGCAAAGAACCTGGGACAAAAGAAATATTTTCTGAAAAAGAACCGCAATCGACAGATGAATTTAATGGTTTGGCTGAAGAGGATATATTTCCTGAAATCGCTTCCCCGGCTATTGACGAAGAAGATATAATAATACCCGACAATTTCAACGAAATGATTGCCGACGAAAACAGGATAATGGAAGAGATACATGCCTTAAACTTGTCTGCGAACGGAGCTGAGGCCATTAAAGCTGAAGAGCTGCCCGAAAAAGAGGAACAGCTGACGGACGATATTTTACAGGAAATCGATTTCGACAGTATAACGGATATGAAGATTGCCCTCGACGGCAGTATTAATGACGAGGAAGGAGCCGGGGAAACCACGGCGGAAACATGGACTGAAGAAAGCGCCGAAACAGCTCTTGATGACAATGAAGATATGACGATGAGAGGCAAACTCATTAACACCATCGAGTATTTCGGCAGTAAAAGCGGCACTTTCAAGGGCAGTTTCCTTGAAGGCCTCGAATCGTTGCTGAGAGAAGAAGAAACCACTTCGGAAGACGTTGAGATGGACAGCGCCGGTACAGAAGAGACACCCCGACTTACAGAGGCCTTTCCTGAAGCAGAGGAACTCACGGTTCCCGATGCAAAGCCAGCCGTCGAGCCAGTGACAGAATTAACCGTACCTGCCTCCGGAACAGATGAAACAGATTTCTCTGACGACCTGTTCCCGGCTGTTTCAACGGACGACGCTTTCTTTACCGACGGCAGCCTCCCGCTGGACTTACTCGGCGGAATTGATGAAGACAAAGATATTAAATAATAAAGAACTGAACGAACTATGAAATTTATCGATATTGCTGAAATATATGTAAAAGCAGGAGACGGAGGCAAGGGCCACGTCAGTTTCCGACGGGAGAAATTCGTACCGATGGGCGGTCCCGACGGCGGGAACGGCGGCAAAGGCGGCGACGTAATCCTTAAAGTCGATCCTCACATGAATACCCTTCTGGACTTCAAGTACAGGAACAGGTACAAAGCGCCTAACGGCAACACAGGCGAGAAAGCTAACAGGACCGGTAAGTCCGGCAATAATGTATATATCAGGGTACCTGCAGGTACCGAGATATTAGACATCGAAACCGAAGAAGTGATTGCCGACCTGACGGAAGCAGGGCAGGAATTTGTCGTTGCCCGCGGCGGCATCGGCGGACTCGGCAACGCTGAGTTTACTACACCCACGAACCAGGCTCCACGCTATTCACAACCCGGAATACCGGGAGAAGAAAGGAACATCAGGCTCGAACTGAAATTGATCGCCGACATCGGCATCGTCGGTTTACCCAACGTGGGGAAATCGACTCTCATCTCCGTCATATCCGCTGCCAAACCAAAAATTGCAGACTATCCCTTTACAACACTCGTACCTAACCTCGGCATAGTAAGCATGGGTGAAGGCAAGAGCTTTACCGTTGCCGATATACCCGGCCTGATCGAAGGTGCACACGAGGGTAAAGGCTTAGGCATACAGTTCCTCAGGCATGTCGAGAGAACACGCGCGTTGGTATTCCTGATCGACGCATTTTCCACCTCTTACACTGACGATTACCTAACGCTTGTTAATGAGTTAAACAAATACAACCCGGAAATGAAGCACAAGAAGAAAATCATCTGCATCAGCCGGGTTGACGCCCTCGACAACGATTCGAGAAAAGCTGTCGAAAAGACAAAATTCAAGGGCTATGGAGGGAAACCAATAATGCTGTCCTCAGTTTCACACGAAAACGTTGAGAAACTGAAAAGAGAAATGTGGAGAGTCATTGAAGAATCCGAGTAGATAGATGTTTATATTGTTCGGTGAACATTTACCCGGACAATGTGCTATAAATTATATCAGTACCTGGAAAATATTCTGTTGCACTGTCAGCCGGCGAGAACAGGATACCTCTCGACCTGATGGACTTGCCTTCAGGGGTTTACTATTTGTCGGTTACAGTCGGCGACAGGGTAGAACGGGTGAAGTTCAGTCATATGAGATGAAACAAAGACAGTTTGCCAGAAATAAGAAAAGCATACACGAAAAAAGTAAAATGCCGGACCCGATAATCGCGCCCGGCATTTTTTCTATTCAGCTCTCGTTAGTGTTTACTTATACAGTAACGGCTTCGTCCTGGTAAGTATCGCCGATGTCGGAATACTCTTCACCGCCGTGGGCCTCAGAGTCGCTTTCTTTCACAACTTCTTTGTGGCCGAAGATGTTTCCGATCTCGCTGATGACTTTCATCTCCTGGTATTTCCTTAGTCCGGTACCGGCAGGAATTAACTGTCCGAGAATGATGTTCTCTTTCAGGCCGACGAGCATATCGACTTTGGCAGCAACAGCAGCGTCGGAGAGCACCCTTGTCGTTTCCTGGAACGAGGCAGCCGACAGCCAGCTCTCCGTAGAAAGCGAAGCCTGGGTGATGCCGAGTAACAGAGGATCGGCAATTGCCGGTTCGGCGGGCCTGAACTGTGCCTGGTTCTTACCTTTGCGCTTGATTTCAGAATTGGTCTCTCTAACCTTCCTGCGCGGAACAATCTGGCCTTCTTTGAGTTTGGAATCGCCGGGATCGGTGATTACAACGTGTGTTTTAAGCCTGTCGTTTTCGTCGAGCAGCTTAATCCTGTCGATATTGTCGTTCTCGAGGAAGATGGAGTCGCCGGTGTCGATGACACGGGCTTTCTGGAGCATCTGCCTGACGATTACTTCGATGTGCTTATCATTGATCTTTACACCCTGCATACGGTAAACTTCCTGAATCTCATTTACAAGATATTCCTGTACGGCGTGAGGGCCTTTGATCCGGAGAATGTCGTGGGGGTTGATGGACCCTTCGGTAATCCTGTCGCCGGCACGGACAAAGTCCGCATCCTGTACGAGGATATATTTACCGATAGGCACACTGTATTCGATCTTCGTCTTTTCGTCGAGAGAAGTAATAGAGATGATCCTCTGGCCTCTCTTCGGCTTTTCGAAAGTAATGTAGCCGTCGATGTCGGAAACGATTGCCGGGTTCTGTGGCGCCCTTGCTTCGAAGAGTTCTGTTACCCTTGGCAAACCGCCGGTGATGTCCCTCATCCTGCCGAGGTCTCTTGGTATCTTTACAAGAGCAGTACCAACACCGACCATGTCGTTATCTTCTACTCTAAGCTGTGCCTTCGTAGGAATGTTGTATGTTTTCAGTACATTGCCGCTGTCGTCAACAACCTCGATCATTGGTGATTTTGTCCTGTCTCTTGAGTCAACGACAATCTTGGTAATATGACCTGTTTGTTCGTCGTTGATTTCGCGGTAAGTAATGTTCTGGATGAGGTCCTTGTACCTTACCCTGCCACTGTGTTCAGTGAGAATGGTAGAATTGTAGGGGTCCCATTCATATATCATCTGGCCCTTCTTGATGTAGTCATTGTCTTTGACCTTCAGGACGGCGCCGTATGTAGCGTCATATTTTGTAAGTATCCGGTTGCTGTCAGTGTCGAGGATGTTGATGGTGCCACTCCGGCTGGTAACAATGGTTACTTCTCCGTCGTCACCTTCGTAACTGATTGTCCTGATGTTCTCGAATTGGGTAATACCGTCGAACTTGGCTATTACCGACGACTGCGAGGTAACCAGCAAAGCAGTACCACCGGTGTGGAATGTACGCAGTGTCAACTGTGTACCGGGTTCGCCGATTGACTGTGAAGCGATGGTGCCGACGGCTTCTCCTTTGTCAACCATCTTACCTGTAGCAAGGTTCCTGCCGTAGCATTTGGCACAAACACCGCGTCTCGATTCACATGTGAGCGCCGAACGGATCATGACAGACTCGATTGCGGAAGCTTCGATGTTCCTTGCATATTCTTCATCGATGATCTCACCGGCATGTAAAATGAGTGTGTTCGTAAGAGGATCGACAACATCGAGAAGTGCAGCCCTGCCGAGAATTCTCTCGAACAACGGTTCTTTTACTTCCTCGCCGTCTTTAAGCGCCGTCATCTCTACACCACGGATGGTACCGCAGTCTTCCTGAGAGACGATTACGTCCTGGGCAACGTCGTGCAGCCTTCTTGTCAGGTAACCGGCGTCGGCAGTCTTCAAAGCCGTATCGGCAAGACCTTTACGGGCGCCGTGAGTAGAAATGAAATACTCGAGGATGGACAAGCCTTCCTTGAAGTTCGCGATGATCGGGTTTTCGATGAGTTCGCCTGTAGAACCGGAGATCGATTTCTTAGGTTTAGCCATCAAACCTCTCATGCCGGCAAGCTGGCGGATCTGCTCTTTAGAACCTCTCGCCTGCGAGTCGAGCATCATCCAGAAGGGATTGAACCCCTGGTTTGAATTTGCAAGTTCAGAGTACAATTTGTCTGCTACCCTGTTCGAAGCGTTCGACCAAACGTCGATGATTTTGTTGTAGCGTTCGCCTGAACTGATGATACCGTTTTGATAGGCGAATTCAATTTCGTCAATCTTAGTTTGTGCAATATTGATGATCTCGGTTTTGTCGCTTGGAACCAAAACGTCGGCGATACTTACGGAGAGGCCTCCGCGGGTAGCGTAGGAGAATCCCATGTCTTTAAGTTTGTCGAGGAATTCGACGGTCTTCGCAAGGCCGGCTTTCCTGAAGCAGATGCCGATGATCTGGCGGAGCCTTTTCTTGGTCAATACTTCGTTGAGGTAACCGATTTCTTCGGGGACAATCTGATTGAACAGAATCCTGCCGATGCTGGTTTCAATCAATTTCTTGCCTACCCTGAATTTTGCCTTGGCGTGTATGTCGGCAACGTCGTTGTTCACTGCAATTATTACTTCGTCGCGGCTTGCAAAAATCTTATCCTCGCCCTTGACGCCTCTTCTTACTTTTGTAAGGTAATAAACACCGAGAACCATGTCCTGCGAAGGAACGGCAATCGGGTCTCCGTTCTGTGTGTGCATGATGTTGTGGGGGGCCAGGATCAGCAGGAGGGCTTCCAACTGGGCTTCATAGCTGATTGGGACGTGAACAGCCATCTGGTCGCCGTCAAAGTCAGCGTTGAAGGCTGCGCAGACAAGAGGATGGAGCTGGATTGCTTTACCTTCGATGAGCCTGGGCTGGAAAGCCTGGATGCCAAGCCTGTGCAGCGTAGGAGCACGGTTAAGTAGTACCGGATGCCCGTCGATGACTTTTTCCAGGATGTCCCAGACCTCATTGGTCTTGCGTTCAACCATCTTTTTGGCGCTTTTCACAGTTTTGACGTGTCCGCGCTCGATCAGTTTCCTGATGATGAAAGGTTTGAAAAGCTCGACGGCCATGTCTTTCGGAAGGCCGCACTCATGAATTTTCAGTTCGGGGCCGACAACGATAACCGAACGGCCGGAGTAGTCAACGCGTTTACCAAGGAGGTTCTGCCTGAACCTGCCGGTTTTGCCCTTCAATGTGTCGGCCAGGGATTTGAGGGCGCGCTGCGAATCGCTCCTTACGCTTCTCCTGCTGTTGTCGAAGAGTGCGTCCACAGCTTCCTGGAGCATTCTTTTCTCATTCCTGAGGATTACTTCGGGAGCTTTAATATCTATTAGTCTTTTGAGCCTGTTGTTCCTGATGATTACCCTTCTGTAGAGGTCGTTAAGGTCGGACGTGGCAAACCTGCCGCCTTCCAGGGGCACAAGTGGCCTCAGGTCGGGAGGTGTCACCGGAATGACGTCGAGTACCATCCATTCGGGTTTACTTTCAACGAATTTATCTTCTTCTGATTTGAAGAAATCGAGAATCCTCAGCCTTTTCAAAAGGTCAGACCTTTTCTGAGCCGAGGTTTCTTCCTTGAATGCTTTCTTCAGTTCATAGTACTGGCTGTCGGGGTCAACGCGTTTAAGGAGTTCCTTGATTGCTTCGCCGCCGATGAGGGAGATGAATTTGTTGGAGTCTTCGTCGTCGAGGAATTGCTCATCGTCGGGCAGGTTGGAAAGCACTTCGAGGTACTGTTCTTCGGTCAGGAGGTCCTTGGCCTGCAGGCCGGTCCTGCCGGGTTGAACGACGACATATGATTCGTAATATACTATTCTTTCGATATCTTTGGTGGGCATGCCGAGGATGTGGCTAATCTTGCTGGGCAATGTCCTGAGGAACCAGATGTGTACGACAGGAACTGCCAGCATAATGTGTCCCATACGTTCGCGGCGGACGGACTTCTGCGTAACTTCGACGCCGCATCTGTCGCAGACAATGCCTTTATACCTGATTCTTTTGTATTTGCCGCAGGCGCATTCCCAATCGCGAATAGGACCGAATATCTTCTCACAGAAAAGTCCGTCCTTTTCGGGCCTGAAAGACCTGTAATTGATTGTTTCCGGCTTCGTGACCTCTCCGTGAGACCTGTTCAGTATGTCATCCGGAGAGGCAATCCTGATGGATATTTTTGAGAATCCGGCTCTTGGGATTGCAATTGATTGCATGGACTTACTCCTAATTTATTTTAATAATTATATTCTCAATATTACTCAATATGTACATCAAGGCAAAGGCCCTGCAATTCACGGACAAGTACGTTAAACGACTCCGGTATGTTCGGGCTCGGCATATTCTCGCCCTTGACGATGGCTTCGTACATCTTTGCCCTGCCCTGAACGTCGTCGGATTTCATCGTGAGCATTTCCTGAAGGGTATGTGCTGCGCCGTATGCTTCCAGCGCCCAGACTTCCATCTCTCCAAGTCTCTGTCCACCGAATTGTGCTTTTCCGCCGAGAGGCTGCTGGGTGATGAGGGAGTAAGGCCCGATTGACCTTGCATGAATCTTGTCCTCGACGAGGTGGGACAGTTTCAGCATGTAAATGACGCCGACGGTGATCTTTTCAGTGAAGATGTCGCCGGTCCTGCCGTCGATGAGGGTAGCTTTGCCGTCTCTGGGCAATCCGGATTTCTCGAGGAAATCGCCTACCTGTTCCCAGGAAGCGCCGTCAAAGATGGGGGTAGCGAAGTGTCTTCCGAGTTTCTGCCCCGACCAACCGAGAGCCGTTTCGAACAACTGGCCCAGGTTCATACGGGAAGGTACGCCCAGAGGGTTAAGTACTATTTCTACAGGAGTGCCGTCGGGCATGAAAGGCATATCCTCGACCGGTACGATCTTGGAAACGATACCTTTGTTACCGTGGCGGCCTGCCATCTTGTCGCCGACCTGAAGCTTACGTTTCTTGGCCACGTACACTTTTGACATCTGGAGTATGCCGGGCTGCAATTCGTCGCCGGCGGCAATTTTATTTCTTTCAGCTTTGTAATCGCTGATTACATCATTTCTCTTGTGCAGGTAATTTCTCATCATTTCCCTGACGATTACCATTGTTTCGTCGTCGTCAACGATTTCACGTTCTACGTCGAGGAATTCGGGTTTGAGTTCACCTTCCTGGTATTTCTGCCAGATGACGTCGGCATTGGTTTTAATGCCGCTCCTGAAGACGGAGGCTCCGTTGGTAAGGTACATGCCGAGCAGGACCTTGCCGTCGAATATCTTGCCAAGCCTTACTACTGCGTCGTCGTCCAGTTCCTGGATGATTTCTTTCTCGCGCTTGATAAGTATATCCTGGCGTTTTTTCTCTTCGGTACGGGCGTCTTTGTCACCTGTGGTCATTCTTCTTGTGAAGAGCTTGGTGTTGATGACAACACCTTTCAGTCCCGGAGGCGCTTTCAGCGAAACGTCCTTCACATCGCCGGCTTTGTCTCCGAAAATGGCTCTAAGCAGTTTTTCTTCGGGTGTCGGATCGGTTTCGCCTTTAGGTGTAATCTTGCCGATGAGTATGTCGCCTTCGACAATCTTGGCGCCAATCCTGACAATGCCGCTTTCGTCCAGGTCTTTTGTCGCTTCTTCGCTTACATTGGGGATTTCCCTGGTGAATTCTTCTTCGCCTCTCTTTGTGTCCCTGACCTGCAGAGTGTATTCTTCGATGTGAATTGAAGTAAACACGTCGAAGGCTACGAGCTTCTCGGAGATGATGATAGCATCTTCAAAGTTGTAGCCGCGCCAGGGCATGAAGGATACCAGGATGTTTTGTCCCAGCGCCAGTTCGCCCATTTCTGTCGAGGCGCCGTCGGCCAAAGGCATGCCTTTTACGATCTTCTGTCCGGGTTTAACGATTGGCCTTTGATTGATGCAGGTGTCCTGGTTTGTCCTGAAGAATTTCAGTAATTTATATGTTACATTTTGCTGGTGTCTGTATGAAGTCAGTTTCTCACGGTCGTTCCTGTCGTCGTGGTACCTGACTTTGATATAATCGGCACATACGTATTCGACTTCGCCGTCGGCTTCAGCCAGCAGGAGTGTACGCGAGTCTTTTGCCACACGTGCTTCCATGCCTGTTCCAACGATGGGGGCTTTTGGCTTGAGAAGCGGGACAGCCTGCCTCTGCATGTTCGATCCCATGAGTGCACGGTTAGCGTCGTCGTGTTCGAGGAAGGGGATGAGTGAGGAGGCGGCGCTAGTAATCTGGTCGGTTGAAACGTCCATATATTCGATCTCATCCGGGGTAACGATTACGAAGTCGCCGGACTTCCTTGCCTTGATCCTGTCGCCGACGATCTTCCCGTTGTTATCGACAACGGTGGAAGCGGGGGCTACGATGAGGCCGTCTTCTCTTTCGGCTGTAAGGAAGGTAATGTCGTCTGTTACCCTTCCGTTAATTACACGCCTGTAAGGTGTTTCGATGAAGCCGAGAGAATTTATTTTGGCATGAATGGCCAGCGAGGAGATGAGGCCGATGTTCGGGCCTTCAGGGGTTTCGATGGGGCAGAGCCTTCCGTAATGTGTGTAGTGAACGTCACGGACTTCGAAACCTGCTCTCTCCCTGGTCAAGCCGCCGGGGCCGAGAGCCGAGGTACGTCTTTTGTGGGTCAGTTCTGCCAGCGGGTTTGTCTGGTCCATGAACTGGGACAACTGGTTTGTACCGAAGAACTGGTTAACGACAGAGGTTATTGTCCTTGCGTTGACGAGGTCCTGTGGTGTAAGGTTCTCGCCGTCGTGGATGCCGAGCCTTTCACGAATGGTTCTCGACATACGGGCAAGGCCGACGTTGAACTGGGCAGTAAGCTGTTCGCCTACGGTCCTGACGCGCCTGTTTCCGAGGTGATCGATGTCGTCGCCGGTTTGTTTCGTGTCGTGGAGGTGTATCAGATGTTTAATAATAGCTACAATGTCTTCAACTGTCAATGTGGTATTATCCGGGTCAATCGACAGGTCGAGTTTCTGGTTGATCCTGAACCTTCCAACGACTCCGAGGTCATATCTTTTGGGATTGAAGAAAAGCTTGTCTAAGAGAGCTTCGGCTGTTTCCAGGTCGGGAGCTTCACTTGACCTTAGCTGCCTGTATATAGCTTCGAGGGCGTCTTCCCTTGTCCTGGCCGTGTCTTTCGACAGTGTTTTGGCAATGATCGGTTCGTCGGTCGGATCGTTGTATTTATATACTTTATATGGGAATACTTCAGTTGCAGTAATTTTTTCCAGCAGTTCCTCATTGATGATCATGTCGCGGTTGGCAATGATCTCACCGGTCATCTGGTCGATGACGTCCGAGGCAATCCTCCTGCCGACGAATGTTTCGTCAACGTCGTTGGGGTCGATGAGTTCTGCCAGTTCGAAGAGGCTGAGAAGTTCTTCGTCAGAGGAGTAGCCCAAAGCTCTGAGTAGAGCAGTAACGGGGAATTTTTTCTTCCTGTCGATATAGGCGAACATTACGTCGTGTATATCTGTAGTAAATTCAACCCAGGAGCCTCTGAAGGGGATAATCCTAGCGGTATAGATCCTTGTGCCGTTCGGATGCATGGTGTCGTCGAAGAAGACACCGGGAGAGCGGTGCAGCTGAGTAACGATGACTCTTTCGGCGCCGTTGATGATGAAGGTGCCGCGAGGCGACATAACGGGGATGTTGCCCAGATAGACTTCCTGTTCTACGGATTCGATGTAGTCTTCGGAGTTCTTTTCTGCCTTGCTCGACAGTCTCAATTTTGCTTTAAGAGGTTTTGCGTAAGTAAGTTCTCTTTCCCTGCATTCTTCTTCGCTGTACTTTGCTTTTTCGATTGTGTATTCAATAAACTCCAACTGAAAGATAGAGGAAGCGTCCTCAATCGGAAAGTTATTGTTAAACGCAAGCTGTAACCCAATGTTTCTTCTTTGTTTAGGTGGTACGAACTCCTGTAGAAAATCGTCGTAGGCCTGGATCTGTACATTGAGCAGATCGGGGTAAACGTCGATTTTGGGGGAATGGGAAAAGTCCACTCTTTCTCTGAGTCTCACCAGATCGGGCCCGCTTTTTAAGATTCTTGGTTCCTTTCGGTTGATGTTTTCCACTGAAAACCTCCGCTTTTCAAAATATATTATAAAATAAAGATTTTTTGACTAATCTTCCCGTCAGGATGAGCAGTCAAAAAATCCGTTATGGCAATAAGACAGGCATAGCCCTTCGTTCCCGTAGGACGATGAGGGCTTTGGAGAAGTACTGTATTGTAGTTAGAGCCTTTTTCCACAGTCATAATATTAACACGGAAAAGCAGCCTGAGGCTGCTTTTCCGAAATTTTGTGTATGAAGCCAGTTATTTTAATGTAACTTTTGCGCCTTGTTCTTCAAGTTTCTTCTTGATGTCTTCGGCTTCATCTTTTGATGCTCCTTCTTTAACTACACTGGGAGCGCCTTCAACCATGTCTTTGGCTTCTTTGAGGCCGAGTCCGGTCAATTCACGAACAACTTTAATTACGTTGAGCTTTTTGGGTCCCATGTCGGTAAGTTCGACGTCGAACTCTGTCTGCTCTTCGGCAGCTTCGGCTGCTGCACCGGCTGCTGCGCCGGCTGCGGGCATTGCGCCTGCCATCATTACGGGGGCAGCGGCAGTAACGCCAAATTTGTCTTCAAGCTCTTTCTTTAATTCGGCAGCTTCTAAAAGTGTAAGTTTAGAGATTTTCTCTACTAATTCTGCAACTATTTCAGACATTTTATAACTCCTTGAGTAATTATATACTTATATAAAAATAATAAATCAGGCCTGGTTGTTTTTCTTTGCAACTTCTTCCACCAGGCAGGCGACATCGCGCATTACTGCGTTGATTGCGCCAACGATACCGGAAATCGGTGCATGCAGGCTTCCAACGATGGATGCGAGCATATCCTGTTTTGTCGGTAAAGCGGCAATCGTATTAAGTTTGGAATTGTCATAGAATAACCCTTCCAAAACAGCAGCCTTAAAGACAGGTTTTTCAAACTTTTCGAATTGTTCTTTGAGGATTTTTGCGGGGCCGATCGGGTCTTCGCTGCCAAAGATAATGGCAGTTTCGCCTTTCAGAACCTTGTCGGGAACAACGGAAATGTTAAGTTCGCCGAGGGCTTTCCTGATCAGAGTGTTCTTAGCCACTTTGTAGTCAACACCGGCTTTTTTCATTTCGCGGCGGATGCGAATGGCGTCCTCCACTTTCATTCCCTTGAAATCAACAAAGTAAAATCCGTTAGCGTTTTTAAACCTCTCAACAAGGTTGGCTAATATTACTTTCTTGTTTTCTAATGTAATCATAACACCTTACCATCTATTTTCTTTTCATGTGCCGGCCAGGCCCGGGATCTTCCACGTTCAGGAGAAGCGCCGACTCCATGAGAGTGCGTAACAGTCTGAATTATTTTTCTTTGAACGACTGATCATTAACGGCAACACCGGGTCCCATAGTCGAGCTGAAGAAAACGCTCTGGATGTACTTGCCTTTTGCAGTCGAGGGTTTTGCCCTTACGATGCTGTAAAAGAAAGCGTTGATGTTGTCGGATAGCTGAACTTCGTTGAATGAACATTTGCCGACAGCGGCGTGAATGTTACCGGTTTTGTCCACGCGGTATTCGATCTTACCGGCTTTTACTTCCTGGACGGCTTTTTCGATGTCGGTTGTTACCGTACCGACTTTCGGGTTAGGCATCAGGCCTCTGGGGCCAAGGATACGGCCCAGTTTGCCAACTTCGCCCATTACGTCGGGAGTGGCGATGATGACATCGATGTCTGTCCAGCCGGCTTTGATCTTCTCGACGTATTCTTCGAGTCCTGCGTAGTCGGCGCCTGCCTGGAGGGCAATCTTGTCGTTGGGTTCTTTTGTGAGAACCAGTACTTTGACGGATTTACCTGTTCCATGGGGAAGAGCGACGGTACCGCGGACGAGCTGGTCGGCTTTCCTGGGGTCCACACCGAGTTTCATCGAGATCTCGAAGGACTCGTCGAACTTTGCAGTGGCGTTTTTCTTTACGATTTTTATGGCCTCTTCGGAGTTGAATATATCATTCATATTGAATGATTTCAACAGGGCCTCGTATCTTTTACCATGTTTTTTCATAGCGCAATAACTTTATATATTTCAAATAATTATATTCTTTATCAGCCTTCGACGACAGTAACGCCCATGCTGCGTGCCGAACCTTTGATCATGCTGACGGCAGATTCCATTGTGTCGGCGTTAAGGTCTTCCATCTTCATTTTGGCGATTTCTTCGCACTGGGAAACTTTGATGGTTCCGACTTTAGTCTTGTTTGGCAAGGCCGAGCCTTTGGTAATGCCGAGGGCTTTCATGATGAGAACGGGAGCCGGCGGTGATTTGACGATGAAAGTAAAGGATTTGTCGCCGTAGTAAGTAACCACGACGGGTATAATATAGCCCTTCTGTTTGGCAGTCTTGGCGTTAAACTGTTTAACGAATTCCATACCGTTCAAGCCGCGCTGGCCGAAAGCGGGGCCGACTGGTGGCGCCATTGTTGCTTCGCCTGCATTCAATTGTACTTTGAAGGTTCCAAGTACTTTTTTTGATTTAGCTTTTGCCATTGTTATAATTTCTCTATAAAAATATACTAAATAATTTCACTCTCAATGAATTTCAGGTTCAACCTGGCTGAAGTCGAGTTCGACGGGGGTTTTTCTCCCCAGGATGCCGACTTCGACTTTGAGTTTTTGTTTTTCGTTGTTAACTTCTTTGACAGTTCCGCTGAAGCTGGTGAAAGGACCGTCGATGACTTTAACGGGGTCGCCGATCTCGAATGCAGTTTCGATGGTCTGGACGCTTTTACGTTCTTCGACTCTGCCGATGATGCGGTCAACTTCGTGCTGCTGTAGTGCGGCAGGCATTGTTTTGGTACCGACGAAGCTTACAACCGAGGGCAGGCTTCCGATGAGGTCCTGAGTTTTTTTGTCAAGCGCTATATTGATTAATATATAGCCGGGCAGGAAGTTTTTTGTTTTTGTCCTGCGTTTACCGCTACGTACTTCGAACACGGTCTCCTGGGGAATGATGATCTCGCGTACTTTATCGTCGAGGCCCAGCCGTTTGATCTCCGATTCGATGGTAGCTTTCACTTTAGCCTCATGGCCAGTGAATGTCCTCAGGACATACCACCTGGGTTCGGGATTCTTGCCAAATAAGTAATCTTCAAAATCCATCGCCTGGCATATTATAATTTATTAAAGACAAATTTTATTACTTCCGTAATGCCGGTATCGATCAGGAAGATGAAAGAAGTAAGAATCAGGGTTGTAATAATAACAACCATTGTTGACTCTTTGAGTTGCTCTTTAGTAGGCCAGGAAACTTTTTTCATTTCCTTGCTGACTTCACCGACGAAATTTTTAATTTTTGCAATCATATTCTGCCCAAATACAGCATTATAAAAAAAAACTGCACGGGTGGAAGGACTTGAACCCTCAGCCTACGGTTTTGGAGACCGTCGCTCTACCAATTGAGCTACACCCGTATTTCAATGAACCAGAGCTAATGACGGGACTTGAACCCGTGACCTCGTCCTTACCAAGGACGTGCTCTACCAGCTGAGCTACATTAGCGCCTATTTCAAGAGCGGGAAACGGGATTCGAACCCGCGGCCCTCAGCTTGGGAAGCTGATGCTCTACCAACTGAGCTATTCCCGCAAATAAAGAAAAAAAAAGCAGTCATGCTACTCCTTTTTCTTTGGGTTTAGCTGCTCACAGGCCAGCTTTCCCTATTTTTATATTCAGAGCGGGAGACGAGACTCGAACCCGCGACCCTCAGCTTGGAAGGCTGATGCTCTACCAACTGAGCTACTCCCGCGCACTTCCTTGTGGGCTGGGCAGGGATTGAACCTGCCATGCGTACCCGCGGCGGATTTACAGTCCGCTGCCTCACCATTGAGGCGTCCAGCCCTCTAATTGAGCTTACAAAACTACAAACATTTTTTGTAAATTCCAAATAAAAATTTTGTATTTTTTTATTTAGATTGAAATAAACGGAAAAAACATATGAATATTTTACGTTTTTAGCTCCTTACAATATTCTTTACCGAATATTTTTTGGTATTTACAAACTTTTAATATAGTTTAGAACCGGCTTTAAGCACTTAATGCATTTATGCATATAATTTGATTAGACATATTGGGCAGTTTATGGAACTTTTGAAATATAATGCCACTGTTGTCGGGAAAATCATGTTAACTCCCGACCTGATGATTTTGAGGGTAAGGACAGACGAGCCGCGCAGCCAGTTCAAGGCCGGGCAGTACACATCGATCGGATTGAAGGCCGAGGAGCCGCGGTCCATGAACTCGGTAGTTGCAATTGAAAACTTCAACGAGGGCGAGATGATCATCAGGCCCTATTCTATTGCTTCAGCCAATCATGAAACACAGAATTTCGAATTCTACATCAGCCAGGTAAAGTCCGGCTGCCTTACTCCGCGTTTGTTCTCTCTGTCGCAGGGCAGGAGAATCTGGGTGGACAGCCAGATTCTCGGCATTTTCGACATCAGGGATGTCCCTCAGGGGATGAATATTGTAATGATCGCTACCGGCACAGGCCTGGCGCCCTACATCAGCTTTCTACGTTCGCACCTGACCGAGAACCGGGACATCAAAATGGCTGTCATTCACGGCGCTGCCTATCCCTGGGACCTCGGTTACCTGAGCGAGCTGCAATTCATCAGCAGCAGTTTCGACAATTTTTATTATTTCCCTACCTTGTTAAAAGCCGACGACACCTGGACAGGATTGCGCGGTTATATTGAAAAGCACCTTGCTTCAGGCATTTTGGAAAATGGTGCGGGCATTGAACTGGACCCGGCCCGGACACACGTCTTTCTCTGCGGTAACCCGAAAATGGTCGAGACGGTTACAGCATTCCTTTACAAAAAGGATTACACAAGGAACACGGCGGAAAAGCCGGGTTCGCTCCACATTGAAGAGTATTGATATGAACAGACTTAAATATATATTTCTTTTACTGGCTTTTGTTTCACTGAACTCCTGCATCGTCGTCAGGTACGAAGGCGGAGAAGAGATGGAAGACGTGCAGGAAACCGTCGTCGCACTTAGCCCAAAGCCGGAAATACCGATTTCCGACAAGCTGGTAAGGTCCGACCCGGGTGACCTTGTCGCTTTTCTTCCTGAAGAATGGTTTTTTGTCGATGTCAGGGACATAGCCACTTCGAAGATCATAACCATGGCTGTAAACCCTGACTATTCCCTCGGGCTTATTTTTACGGAACTGCCAAAGGACATGGCGACGGCTTCAGCCTATGAACTGGAAGGCCTCGCCGGTGTCGGCAAGGTTTGTTTCAACCTTCACCAGGCCAGGACAGAAGGAAAAGTGAAAATGGCCGGAAAGTTCAGGATTATCACGATTGGGCACAATACATTCTGTGTTTTCGATATGCTTGAAGCAGAGGGCAGTCTTTTCAAATCGGCTGTGTTTGTTACTCCAAGCTTTAATTACTACGAGATAGCATTAATTACAATGGATATAAAAGGGAAACCACTGCCGTCAGAGGCTGAAATAGATAAGATATTCAATTCTGTACTGACGACGGTGGTCTATTGATTGTGCATTCACCGTATCTGTAATCACAAAGACCGGAGGAAGAGAAAATTGCCGGGTAAGAAATTCATTCCAATACTTTTACTAATACTGTTTTTTTCGTCGGAACTATCCGCTCACAAGTCTGTCCCGTCATTTTACAATCCAATCTGCAGAAGCTATGGTTTCGACGGTGAAGAACTGACAATATACAGCGACTACTGCGACATTAGTATCAGGGCAATGACTGACGACATCATAAGGGTAATGCTTCATTCCGACGGCAATCATGAGTCCGATTCGTCCCTTTGTGTGAATTATAATAGCTCCAATCCTGCGGTTACTTTTGTTGACAACACAAATTATTTCGAATACGGCACCAAGAAAATAAAGATCGTCATCCAAAAAGATCCTGTCAGATTCACATACTACCGTGGCGATACGATTGTGTGCAGGGATCTGGAAGGCTTTTTCAAGGAAGGGGGCTACCGTGGAGTAAAAATGGAACTGAGTCCGGGCGAGAAGATCTATGGCACAGGTTCGCGGGCACTCCCCCCGGACAGGCGAGGATACGATTTTATTATGTACAACAAAAACCAGCAAAGCTATGAATATGGCACAAGTGCCCTGAACACCTGCATCCCCGTGTTTTTCTCATCGCGTTTATATGGCTTGTACTTCGACAATCATACATACAGCCTTGCACATATTGGAACACTTTCGGATTCGTTGTTCCAGTACTACAGTGTCGCCAATAAGTTTTCATATTATTACATAAGCGGGAATTCAAATAATGAATTATTAGCCAATTACTGCCTGCTAACGGGAAGACAGCCTTTATTGCCAAGGTGGGCCATGGGCTATTTCCAGTCGAAATATGCATATATAGACCAGGAAACCGTTTTGAACTCTCTTGGCAGGATGAGAGCAGAAGGGTTCCCCATCGACGTTGTTGTCCACGACCTATACTGGTTCAACAGGATGGGGGATTTTGAATGGAGTCCGTCGAGGTTTCCCGACTACGGGAAGATGGTAGATTCGGCGCTATCCATGGGTATTAAAACCATTTTAATCAGCGAATGTTACATCTCAAAGAATTCGAAGAACTTCCAGGATGCAAGCGACAAAGGCCTCTTCCCGTTGGATGATTCGGGAAAGCCTGAGGACATCGTCATATTAGGAGACAATTGCCGTCTTCTTGACATTACAAACGACACAACTCCGTCCTGGCTTTGGAGAAAGTACAGGGAGCGGACAAAGGATGGGGTGGCCGGCTGGTGGATCGATCTCGTCGAGCCTGAATTGCACAGCAGGTATATAAACTTCAAAGCCGGCAGGGGTTATATTGTTCATAATATATACAGCCTGCTTTGGCTAAAGATGCTCTATGAGGGCTATGTAAAAGATTTTCCCAATACCAGGCCGTTTATTATGACGAGGTCCGGATGGGCCGGGATGCAACGCTACGGAACAGTTTCCCAATGCGGCGATGAAGCGAGGACATTCCAGGGATTAAAGGGACAGATTCCGGTTATGTTGGGCATGAGCATGTCAGGCGCATCTTATATGCACAGCGACGGTGGAGGATTCCAGGGCAAAGACTCCAATCCCCGCAGCGAACTCTATGCCAGGTGGTTGCAGTTCAATGCTTTCCAGCCCATCATGAGGGTTCATATGGACAGCACAGCTCCTGCAGAACCATATAACTATCCGGATAGTATTAAAGACATTGCAAGAGAGTATATCAGGCTGCGGTACAGTTTGCTACCCTATAACTATACACTGGCCTGGGAAAATTCCGAGTTTTCGAGGCCTTTGGCTGCTCCAATGAACTTCTATTATCCGTTCGATGAAAGGCTCTCTAATATCAGCGACCAGTATTTCTGGGGGCCCAGTTTCATTGTAGCGCCTGTCACTGACAGCTCCATTACCGGCAGAGACATTGTTCTTCCCGAAGGAACCTGGATCAATTATCATACAGGTGAGAGAATTAGCGGCAACCAAACTGTCTTCGTCGAGGCCCCGCTTTCTACCCTGCCTCTTTTTGTCCGTTCCGGATCTTTCATTCCTAAAACACCGCCGGTGATGAGCACTGAAGAATACGACAGCGACAGTCTCATCGTCGATTACTATCCCGATCCGTCGCTCGGAGAGACGGGATTCAGGATGTATGACGACGACGGCAGGACACCGGGAGCGAATCTCCTTGGTAAGTATGAATTGCTTTGCTTTAACGGCACAGCCTCGAAGGACGAAATTATCATTACAGCCCATAAAGAAGGGAATTCATATGAAGGGGCTCCTGCGTCGAGAAATATCATTTTTAATATCATTAATACTGAATTTAAACCGTCTTCAGTGATAATCAACGGACAAATAACCAATATTACCGAAAGCGGAGAGCTGTTCCTTCAAGGTAAAACTGTAGCCTTGTTCGATTCTGTTACTAAACGGATAAAGGTAAAATTTGACTGGCCAGGAGACAGCAGCGTAATTATTATTTCGAATCTGCCTTCGGCCATTCCAGATGAAAGCAACAAACCGGGCTTTAAGCGCATGATTGTATCTGCATTGCCAAATCCATTTACCGAATCTGTCGAAATTAAATACTATACGGAAGACAGATCCGAATGTGAATTGCTCATAATCGACTGTACAGGGCGAAAAGTACACTCAGAACGGCTAAGTCCTGCGCCAGGAATGAACAGCTTCTCCTTCTTTACTGAAAGTATTGCAGGCGGCACATATTTTGTACTCCTGAAATCGCATAATACCATCGATTCTATTAAATTGATAAAAATAAGCAATTAGTATTTCAAATATTAATTAAATAAAAACGTAGAAATAGTTTAGTAAATTGAGGTAACAGGTTAGTCCGCTGTCTGAACAAAATTGCTGTTCTGAGTGCCGTTGTTACATAAAGCAGTAAAATTATGCTCAATATCATAAGGTAAGAAAATGCAAAGAATTATTATCGGATTTCTATTCTTTTTCATAGTCATCAGCTTTTCAACCAATGCTGTTTCTCACACTAACCTGGACACATGGTCAGATCCGGTTCTCAGAACCTATAATTTCGACGGTGAAACCCTCGTCATCAACAGTGACTACTGCGATATTACAATTGAGCCATATACAGATGACATCATCAAAGTATTGTGGCATGTGGACGGCAAGTGGGAAACGGACACTTCACTGAGCATCATCAGGACAAGCCTGAAACCTGTGGTTACGTTTACCGAATCTGATGACCGGTTAGAAATCAGCACAAAGAATGTTAAGCTCAGGATTGACAAAAACCCCATCAGGTTTTATTTCTACCGGGCCGACAGTGTAGTAATGCAGGAATGTGCTTCTTTCATTAAGCATGAAGGATACAGGGGTGTGAAGCTGAAGCTTTTCCCGGGTGAGAAGATATACGGCTCGGGTTCAAGAGCCTTGCCCGTGGACAGGCGCGGCTATGACCTGCCTATGTTCAACCAGAACCAGTATGCATACGAGTATCCGATGAACCAGCTGAACACATGCATTCCCTTCTTCATGTCCTCGCGTATTTACGGCATCTTTTTCGACAACCATTCCCTTACCTGGGTTCACCCGGGTACAGTAAGCGACTCACTATTCTACGTCAACAGCTATGCACTCGAATATTCATATTATTATATTAACGGTGGGAACTACCAGGACATATTAAGCAAATACCTCTGGCTTACCGGGAACCAGCCGCTCATGCCCCGCTGGGCCCTGGGTTACTTCCAGTCGAAATATGGCTATGAAGACCAGAATACTTCATTGCAGATTATGAATAATATGAGAAAAGAAGGTTTCCCCGTTGACGTCATAATTCATGACCTTATCTGGTTCGACAAAATGGGCGATTTCCAATGGAGTAAGGAAAGATTTCCCAACCCCGCCATAATGCTCGATTCATTGCATAATATGGGCATCAAGACAGTACTAATCAGCGAGTGTTATGTCTCCCAGAATTCCGTCAATTATCCCGACATGGAAGCAAAGAAACTCATCCCGGTCAACGACTCGGGCAAGATTGAGCCGGTTGCGATGCTCGGCGACATGAAATGCCTGCTTGACTTTACGGACAGCGCCGCCCTCGGCTGGATATGGGATAAATACAGGCCTCTTGCGGCAAGCGGCATCGACGGTTGGTGGCTCGACCTGGGCGAACCCGACCTGCACTGCTGGTTCTGCCATCACAAACTGGGACTGGGCATTAATATACACAATATTTTCGGCCTTCTGTGGATGAGGCACCTCTATGAAAAATACAGGGAGGAATTCAGCGACAGGCGCCCATTCTTCCTGACGCGTGCCGGATGGGCAGGGCTGCAGAGATATGGCGCAGCGCCTGTTTGCGGCGACGAAGCGCGCACTTTTGCTGCTCTCAGGGCACAGGTGCCGCAGATGCTCGGCATGAGCATGTCGGGTTCGTCCTTTCTTCACAGCGACGGAGGCGGCTATGACGGCTGCGTCCCCGGGCGCAGGGACGACCTATACACACGCTGGCTGCAGCTGATTACGTTCCAGCCTATAATGCGTGTTCACATGACTGAGAATGTACCCGTAGAACCGATTTATTATCCCGACAGCGTGAAAAACATCGTGAGGGACTATGTCTTGCTGCGTTACAGCCTGCTTCCTTACAATTACACATTAATGTGGCGTAACTCGACATTCGGCAGGCCCATTGCCATTCCCATGAATTTTGACTATCCGGGCATTGAGAAGCTCTCTAACGTCAACGACCAGTATTTCTGGGGAGACAATCTCTTAGTGGCGCCGGTCTTAGACAGCCTCGTCAACAGCAGAAACGTCATTCTTCCCGAAGGGAACTGGATTAACTACTGGACCGGGAAGAAACACCAGGGTAACCAGACGATAAATGTGGACGCACCTCTCTCGGTTTTACCGCTTTTCGTCCGTTCCGGCTCTTTCATACCAAAAGCGCCGGCAATGATGAGTACCGATGAATACAATGGAGATACGCTGATCGTCGATTATTATCCCGACACAGAATACGCCGCTACGAGCTATACAATGTATGACGACGACGGTAAGACACCGGACGCCAACCTGCTTAATCAGTATGAACTATTGTATTTTAACGGCACGGCAGGAACGAACAATGCTACCATAACCGTAAGTAAGGGTGGCTACACATTTAAGGGAGCGCCTTCTTCCAGGAACATAACATTTGATGTAATAAATCCTGGTTTTAAGCCCGGAATGGTTTTCCTTAACAACGAATTCCTGAGAACATGCAGTAATTACAATGATTTCTACTGGAACGACAAAGGTGTTTACTATGATTCATCGAAGAACAGGGTCTATGTAAAATTCACCTGGACAGGTGACAGCTCTGTCATTAACATTACTGACCAGCCGCTTGGGGTTGAGCAATCCAGCGGTGCCAATGAAGGCATATCGATTGTCAAAGTTGCCCCCAATCCATTCTCCGGCTTACTCACTGTCGATTACAACTGCCTGCATGATTGCGACTGCAGCATCTGTATCATAGATTGTACCGGCAGGGAAGTATTGTGCAAGTCCGTTCCTTCTGTGCAGGGGATGAACCGCTTTAATATCGACAGCGGCAAATTAGCTACCGGTTCATATTTCCTTGTGATAAAAACCGGTAATACTTTTGACGCTGCAAGGCTCGAATACATAACGAAATAGCCAGGTAGTCGGCCACAGATTCGAAAAATGAGAATCCTTTCTTCCGCTGTATATTCCTACATTGCTAATTGGCATATATTTAATATATTTGTACGGTATATATATTAAGTATTTTAGTATTTGAGTGGAGAACAAATGAATACTTATGCCGAAAATTACCCTGTTCACATAGTATTATTATCCAACCTGCTGAACATTGCCCTCTATGCCCTGGGATCCATTGTTATGTGGGAGGCACATGAATACCTGCTGTTGCCCTATCTTTTACTAGTAATTTACATGGAGGTAAAAGTACTCCGCAATTCATGTACACGCTGCCATTATTACGGCAAACTGTGCGCTTTCGGCAAAGGTAAACTCAGCAGCTTCTTTTTCAGGAGAAATGAAACCGAACGGTTGTGCGATGTTAAAATTACAACATTAAGTTTCCTTACAGACGCGTCCGTCTCATTAATACCAATCATTACTGCTATAATACTAATAATAATGAATTTCAACTTTATTATACTGTTGTATGCAGTCATCATCCTGGTCCTTACCACAGGCGGCAACGCCGTTGTAAGGGGGCAGCTCGCATGCAACCACTGCAGCCAGAAGGAGTTGGGATGTCCTGCGGAAGCGTATTTTAATAAGAAACAATGATAGCTGCTAACTGAAAGTACTTCATGCCATTGCAGGTAAGAATGTGTGTATATAACATATTTTATGAGAGATTACAAACGATTAAGCCTGATTATTTCGTTACGGATTTCCTCAATTATGCCAGAGTTATTGATTTTTCCGTCTAAGCTAAAAATAATGAATACTTTTCCGAGGTATTTTTTTTCAAAATCCCTGAAATTTGCTTTCATTCTTTCTGAAGCAGAATAATTTCCAAAATTCGCCTGAGCAGTTACCGGTTTTATCTGAATTCCAAAAGCATTATTATTAACATAGCATATATAATCAATATCGCCGGCATGATCTAAATCGACGTCGCTTTCTTCGAATCGTACTTCCGGAAACTTATTAACAAGTATATCATTTACAACAGATTTCTCTCTGAGAAATCCATCGTATGTCCTATTAATCGTTAGATTATATACATAATTGATACAATCATCTAAAGTTAGATCCTTAAAAGCCGCCAACCATTCCGGAATAACAATAGCCGTAATTTTCTCATATAATCTCTCTCCTAATTCAATAAGGATTTCACGAGTTATTCTTACCGGCATTTTTGAATTGGTAAAAGCATATTCAAAGTACCAATTTTCCCATTCCTCAATTGATTTTGGTTGGCATTCTCTAATCAATGCCATGACAGTACCGACTTTATTTGGCCTAGATAATTGATACGTCTGGCATGCATAATTTAACACTTTTTCTTTTTTCCCAAATTCGAGAGAATACTTTTTCATGTTTATTAACCATTTCTAATATCTATAAATTTTTGTTTGTATTTAAAATCATAGCTATTATCAATATCCACTAATAAGGATTTTATCAAATGTGCATTAATAAAGGTTTTGTTCTGAAGATATAAATAAGCCATAAGATTGTTATTATCATCATATTTAACAGAATCGTACTTAAGGAATACTTTTTGATTCATTGTTTTACTTCTAAGAAAATCAATAGCTTCATCTGTTTTTGAAAAGTCTTGCTTAATACCAATAAGCCTGACTTTTAACCCGTTATTCAGTTCAAGAATCTCCGGATTAGTTATGTATTTCACGGTATAGTATTCTTCTCTTTGAACTATTGAATTGTCTATTTTTGACCCATAGTTTAATTTTTTTACATCAACTTTCTTATCAAACTTGTGGGGATCTTTAAAAATGTACGGTAATTTTTCAATTTGATCTTTGAAGTTTTCATCAAATGTTTTTTGCTTAAGAACTTCAATTACTTTATCATTAAACAACCTATTTTTATTAATTGAGAGCTTATGTGCGATTATTTCTGTAAAGTCATTATTTATTTCAAATCCTGTAGAATTCCTGTCCATATTCATTGCTGCAAGTGAAGTTGTACCACTGCCGAGAAAGGGGTCCATTACCATGTCTCCGACAAATGAAAACATTTTTATCAGTCTCTTAGGTAATTCTTCCGGAAACATGGCCAGATGATTCTCCTGTTTTACGCCTGGAAAGTACCAATGCCCGGTGAAATAGGTATTCCATTCTTCATTCGTAAGTTTAGACATTTCTTTAAGAGATTTTATAGGTTTGGGAGCTTCACCCTGCTTTTTAAAAATAAGGATAAATTCATAATCGAGCTTCAATATTCCATTCCTTGGATAGGGGAAACTACCCATAATATTAGCTCCGCCTGTAGTATTCATGGTTGTTGTTTTTTGCCATATTATTGCTCCCATATAATCGAAGCCTATTGACTCGCAAAATTTTGTTATTTCCGTTCTGATTGGAATTACTTTATACCTGCCATAATAAACGGAACGTGCAAATTGGTCTCCAATATTTATACATAGACGGCAACCTTCATGTAAAACCCTATGGCATTCTGACCAAACTAAACTCAGATTATTAATATATTCCTCGTAACTATCGTTGAATCCTATTTGATTATTAGTTCCATAGTCTTTTAACTGCCAATACGGTGGTGAAGTAATTACCAGATGTACGCTTTCATTTTCCAGTTCAGACATATTTCTCGAATCGCCAATAATAATTCGATGCTGTGTTTCAATCATTATTTATTTATTATTTGTTAAACAAATTACTTATTAATCCTACTTTTACTTAGAATTAAGCGCTTTTATCCTTTTATAATAATTGATCAGGCCATTGGTCGAAGAGTCATGGCTGCTCACAGCAAAGTGGTCCATGAGCTGCGGCAGTATTTTCTTTGCAAGCTGCTTACCGAGTTCTACACCCCACTGGTCGAAGGAATTGACGTCCCACAGGATGCCCTGTACAAAGACCTTGTGCTCGTACATTGCCAGCAAGGAACCCAGCACCCTCGGAGTAAGCTTACTGTATATTATGGAGTTTGTCGGTTTGCTGCCTGTGAACACTTTGTGCGGCTTGAGTAAAGCAATCTCTTCTTCAGTCCTGCCTTCGGCTTTCAATTCAGCTTCAACCTCGCTGCCGGTTTTGCCGCGCATCAGGGCTTCAGTCTGTGCAAAGAAGTTCGACAACAGAATTTCGTGATGGTCCGCCACTTTGTTGTGGTTTAATGCCGGAGCCATGAAGTCCGCAGGTATCATCTGTGTCCCCTGGTGTATCAACTGGAAGAACGAGTGCTGGGCGTTGGTGCCGGGCTTGCCCCAGATGACCGGGCCGGTAGTGTGGTCAACAGGAGTGCCGTCCCTGTGAACCCGTTTGCCGTTACTTTCCATGTCGAGTTGCTGAAGGAAATCAGGCAGCTTGTCAAGATACTGATCGTAAGGGATGACTGCATGGGTACGGGCATTGAAGAAATTGGCGTACCAGAAACCAATCAGCGCCATTAAGACAGGGATGTTTGACCCGAAAGCTTCACCGCGGAAATGTATATCCATTTCATGAGCGCCGGTAAGCAGTTCTTCGAAATTATCCATACCTATTGTCAAAGCAATCGGCATTCCGATGGCAGACCACAGTGAATAGCGTCCCCCGACCCAGTCCCAGAATTCGAACATATTATCCGGGTCGATGCCGAATTCTTTCACTGCTTTCTCATTGGTAGAGAGAGCAATAAAATGGCTTGCCACGGCTTTCTCGTCCTTGAAATGGGCAAGAAGCCATTCTTTTGCAGTGTTGGAGTTGCGCAGTGTCTCCTGGGTGGTAAAAGTCTTGGAAGCAACTATGAATAGGGAAGTCTCCGGATCGATCTTTTTCAGTGTTTCGTATATATGCGTCCCATCGACATTGGAAACGAAGTAAGCATCGATCCCATGCGTTGCGTAAGGTTTCAGGGCTTCGCACACCATGTTGGGCCCCAGGTCGGAGCCGCCGATGCCGATGTTAACAACGCTTTTAATCGGCTTTCCACCGAAACCTTTCCATTCTCCGGAATGAACCCTGGTAACGAAAGACTTCATTTTTTCAAGTACTTTGTTAACATGGGGCATTACGTCTTCATCGTCAACGTAAACCGGAGTGTTGGAACGGTTCCTCAGTGCAGTATGAAGTACGGCACGGCCCTCGGTGACGTTAATTTTCTCGCCGCTGAACATCCTGTTAATCTCTTTGCGAAGATTAACGGAGTCGGCGTAAGCTGTCAAAAGTGACAAGGTGTTGTCGTCGATGAGATTCTTGGAATAGTCAAAGAGGATATCATTGAAGATTACGGAGTACCTTTCGAAACGGTACTTGTCGATCTCAAAAATGTCTCTCAGCCTGGACTGGCTGAGTTCGTTGTACTTTTGTTCCAGTTTGCCGATTATTTCGGGTGACCTCATAGAAGCTCCTTTGTTGTATTGCTTAATGACTTGATTTTCTCCATCGTAGCGTTGCTGAGTTCTTCGAGCGTCTCATTGCTTAACATGGTGAAAGCCTCATCCCTTATCTTACCCCACTTGGAATGGACAGGGCAGGGTTTGCCGTGGCCGCAGCCGGGAAAACCCAGTACACAGCTCTCAAAAACGCCTAAGCCGTCAATTGACTTGACTATATCTATCAATCTGATTTCTGCCGGCGGTTTTGCTAGATAGAAACCACCGGACTTACCTTTTTTCGATTCGACAATGCCGCTGTTGGTAAGGCTTTGAAGCACCTTCGCCACAAATTCCTTCGGTACATTAATTTCTTTTGATATATCTATGGCGCTGGCCATTTTTCCCGGACTGAGCGTCGATAGGTAAAGGACCGCCTGTAGTCCCAATTCACATTTCTTCGAAAAAATTACTGTCATTTTCATCTCTATGAATTTATATTTTTACAAATTTCTAAAATTTTTTTCATGTTCTACACAATTATTTTTGGAAAAAAGAGTCTTTTGTCTTAATTTTGAATCAGAGTTTTTTGTCTGTTTTTAGGAAAGGGTTAAATTTGAAAAGGCAGATCATCGAAATCGACGAAGAAAAGTGCAGCGGCTGCGGTTTATGCGTTCCCGATTGCAAAGAAGGTGCCATACAGATAATCGAGGGGAAGGCCAGGCTTGTCAGTGACCTGTTTTGCGACGGCCTCGGAGCCTGCATAGGCACCTGTCCCGAGGGAGCAATTAAAATTATCGAGAGGGAAGCGGAACCTTACAGCGAGAGAAAAGTAATGGAGAATCTCGTGAAAGGCCCGTTGGAAGTCATTAAAGCACATCTCAGGCACCTGAAAGACCACGGAGAAATCGAGTATTTCAGCCAGGCAGTCAATTTTCTTAAGGAAAGAGGAATTGAAAACCCATTAAAATCGGACAATCACAACGGGAACGGACACCAGGGAGGATGCCCAGGTTCGAGGATGATCAGCTTTGCCGAAACAGTTCAACCAGTTAAGAAGAATGAAAACACCGAAAGGGCACAATCAGCTCTTTCACACTGGCCCGTCCAGCTCCATCTCGTCAGCCCGGCAGCAGGCTACTTCAGGGACGCCGAACTCGTCGTCATGTCAACCTGCGGCCCCATAGCCTCGGCTAATGTCCATTCGGATTACCTCGAAGGCAGGGCTGTCGTCGTAGGGTGCCCCAAGCTCGATTACACCGAGCCTTATGCAGAGAAACTGGCTTCTATTTTTTCGCAGGCAAACACTCCGAAAGCGATAGTAGTAATAATGGAAGTGCCATGCTGCAGAGGCCTCTCGGCAATTGTCAAACAGGCTGCGGCAATGTCAGGAAGAACCGACCTGGTCGTCGAAGAACATACATTAAGTGTCAGAGGCGAATTGCTTCAGAAGAATATAATCTTCGGACAAAACAAAAAGCAAACCGTTGCGTCGGAAGTACTTACCAAATAATTACCAATCAAAGGAGAAACTGTAATGAATCCGGAAAACGAAAAAACCATCGATGGAAAATTCAAGGTAAAAGAATTGGTCGAATACCAGGATAATACGATTGTCAGCAGGGCCTTCCTCAAGAAGGATACCGGCAACATCACCGCTTTCGCTTTCGACGAAGGGCAGGAACTAAGTGAGCATACTGCTCCTTTCGACGCCCTTGTACAAGTCGTGGACGGCGAAGCGGAAATCCTGATTGGTGGAAAGCCCCATCGGTTGTCAGCCTGCGAGTCGATTGTAATGCCTGCAAACGTCCCTCACGCAGTTAAGGCTGTAAAACGCTTCAAAATGCTGCTCACAATGATTAAGTCATAGGCGTTAATACTTTGATAATACAGGCAATAAGATATTATTATATATATTAATTTTTATACAAATTGTTTAATCAAATCAAAAGGTGAAAAATGTTTTGCAATCAGTGCCAGGAAGCATCCAAGGGTGTTGGATGTACATTAGTAGGAACATGCGGGAAGACTCCCGAAGTAGCAGATTTACAGGACTTATTATTATTCGTCCTCAAGGGCATCAGTATTTACGCCAACCTTGGCAGGAAAAACGGCTACACAGACGCTAAGGTTGACAATTTTGTCATGAACAGCCTCTTCCAGACAATCACAAACGCCAATTTCGACCGGGACGTATTCATCGATGCCGTCAGGAAAGGCCTTGCCGTCAGGGAAAACCTGAAAGCGGCACTTGAATCCAAAGGCATTGCCATTCCCTCCGGCCTGCACGAAAGCGCTGTCTGGACAGCAGCAACCGAAGCGGAATTTGAAGAGAAATCCCACGCTGTAGGCGTAGCGCCCTCTGCCGACCCTGACATCAAGTCGCTTCGCGAACTCCTTCTGTTCGGTGTAAAAGGCATGGCCGCCTACACAGAGCATGCTCACAATCTCGGCAAGGAAAACCCGGAATTGTACGCTTTCATGCAGAAAGCACTCGAAGCTCTTACCGATGATTCTTTGTCAGCTAATGATTACGTCAGCTTAGTAATGGAAACCGGAAAGCACGGCGTGGACGCCATGGCCCTCCTCGATGCGGGCAACACCGAAAGATACGGCAACCCCGAACTGACGAAAGTAAACATCGGCGTCCGCAACAACCCCGGCATACTCATCAGCGGCCATGACCTGAGAGACTTGGAAGACCTGCTGAAGCAGACAGAAGGCACCGGCGTGGACGTTTACACACACAGCGAGATGCTCCCGGCGCATTACTACCCGGCATTCAAGAAATACAGCCACTTTGCCGGCAATTATGGCGGCGCATGGTGGAACCAGAACGTCGAATTCGAGACCTTCAACGGGCCGATACTCTTTACGACGAACTGCATCGTACCTCCCAAGAGCCATTCAACATACACCGACCGCGTTTACACAACCGGAGCGGCAGGATTTCACGGCATGAAGCATATAGGGGACAGGGTCGGCGACGGAATGAAAGACTTCTCGGCGGTAATTGAACATGCGAAGAAATGCAAGCCTCCGATGGAAATCGAAACTGGTGAGATTGTCGGCGGATTTGCCCACGAGCAGGTCTTTGCACTTGCCGACAAAGTCGTGGACGCTGTGAAAACCGGCGCCATTAAGAAATTCGTAGTAATGGCAGGCTGCGACGGCAGGATGAAATCCCGCGAATACTACACCGAGTTTGCTCAGAAGCTGCCTCAGGACACAGTCATTCTTACGGCAGGCTGCGCCAAGTACCGCTACAATAAGCTGCCGCTCGGCGACATCGGCGGCATTCCAAGGGTGTTGGATGCAGGCCAGTGCAACGACTCCTATTCTCTTGCAGTCATTGCCCTGAAACTGAAAGAAGTATTCGGCTTAGACGACATCAACAAATTACCCATCGCTTACAACATCGCATGGTATGAACAGAAAGCCGTCATCGTCCTACTGGCGCTTCTTTACCTTGGCGTGAAGAACATTCACCTCGGCCCGACGCTTCCTTCGTTCCTGTCGCCCAATGTCGCAAAGATTCTCGTGGACGTTTTCGGCATCGGCGGCATCGACAACCCGGATAATGATATAAATATGTTTTTGAATTAAAAAATCAGATTCTTTCGGAGGCAGGCATAGCGCCTGTCTCCGACTTATTTTTCTATTACGCCTTATTTCGAATAAATATATTCTCTTTTCCTGTTGGGCATGTTTGACCTGTTTGAGTGACGGACGATCCAGTTCCCTTTTTCATCGTAAATATACTCACTCTTGTGATCGATGCGGAAGCCTAAATGCCGGGTAACATCATCAGAATGATGTGTTATTATTCTGTCATAAAGGATTGATTTAATTTCCCTTCCTTTTTCATCATATTTGTGTACCCTTATCCAGTTTGTGTCTCCTCCGGAGAAATAAATCTCCTTTTCAATCAGTCCGGCTTTTTCATGATATATACTGATGGAAGAATCCAGGTTTGACCCGTCTTTTCCTTTCAAGACAAATATTTCAGTCTTTCCGTTTTCATTGTAATTCACCGTAAAATTTATTAAGACATCACCGTTTTGATAGTATCTCTTGTAACCGGTAAGATTTCCCTTCTCATCATAATTTTTTGTTCTTTCCTTATATGACGACCCGTCGGGCAATTGCAAAAACCGTTCGATCCATCTGCCATTGGAATCATATATATAAGAAAAATTTCTGATTTCCGCAATCGTATCCGAATGATAGATTATTCTTTCAATCTCATTACCTCTATCATCATATTTATATGTCTCTTTTACCCTGGTCGAATCGTCAGGGCCAACTGTCAGTATTTCAGTCTGATTGCCTCTGTCGTCATAATTATAAAATGATTTAATAATTTTTGTACTATCAAAGTTATATTGAACTTTTTCTTTCAATTTACCATTTTCATAGTATTGGTATTGGTCCTTGTAAAATTCGATTACATGTGAATAAAATGTAATGCTTAAAATGTTGCCGTATTCATCATACCGATATTTCTTAGTTGCCTGAGAACCATCAAATTCATAAACCAGATTCCCATTATCATCATACTTCTCAATATTTTCAATCGATCCGTTAGAATTATGTCTGATCCTTTCGACCAGGATGCCCGATTTGTTATATTTATTTGAATACGTAATTTTCAAGCAGTTCGTGTCAGAACGGCAATTTTCTTTCTCGGCCAGGTTGCCTTTCTCATCATATTTAGCAGTGTGCTTACAAATTACAGCGCCATCCCCCCGATATTCGATTCTTTCAATTTCTTTTCCTTTCTCATCATACTTAAAGACTTCCCTGCCGCTAATAGTTCCCTCAGGTTTATAATAAATCCTTTCTACTACTTTACCGGCTTTGTTATACTTATCTATTCTTTTTTCCAGGAATTTGTAAGGCTTACTATAATATAAAATCATTTCGGTTTTTAACCCATTTTCATCGTACCTGTACATTTCATAATTTCCAAGTTCAATATTATCATTAAACATTATCAACCTGCCGCTACTGTCATATTCATATATGTTTCCAGCTACTGCAATGCCATTTGAATCATATTCAACAACCTCAAGAATGTTGCCTTTTGAATCATAATGCGTGCATATTCTCGATTCGAAGGTATTATCAGAATATGATGTTTTTTCTGTTTCCTTTCCTGTTTCATCATATTTGAAAATATCTCTCGAGAAATATGAGCCCGAAGAACTGACCCTTTCAATTAGTTCCCATTTATCATTGTATTTATATGAAATCTTTTGATGCTCTTTCCCTTTATCATTAAAATATGTATCTTCAACCTGGTGCCCATTACCATTTATGTCATAGTACCAGAGTTCATTAGATGTTTTCCTGATGGAATCATCTTCATCGAAAACCAAATCATAAGAGTTTACTTCACACTTACTGTATCCGCCCTTTACCTTGTCCGGCTGTAAAGGGGCCGACGCACTTAAGACAGCGGTAACAAAAATCATTATGAGAACTGAATACCTCATACCTGCTCTTTTCGGTTAATTATTAACATACAAGTATAGCAAATCCGTTTGAATTTCCCAAATATAATGAATGCGCTTAAGGTTAAATCTTACTATTACCTGAAGAATACCGGCATCGGCAACCCGGATAATATTCATAAAGCTTCCGAACGATGTGTTCCTTCAGACAGTTCACGAGCGGCAAGATGGACTCAACCTTTATACTACAAGCCAAGGTGGAGTCCATCTTATGAAAGCACAAACTTTACGAACTTGATGAACTTGACAAACTGAACTCACCCCATCCCGGCCTTCCCCAAGGGGAAGGAGTAAGAAAAGCAGAATTATTTAAAGACGGATTAACCTTCGGAAGGTTGACGCAGGGACTCAGAAAAAAAGGCTGCCCCCTCAAAGGAACAGCCTCTTTCAACATACTAATTTCAGTGTGTTCAATTAAATATATTCGAACCTTGCGGTAAAGTGCCTGAGGAAGGGAGCCTGCCAAACGATCTTCTGGCCGCGGAGCTGTTCCCTGTTCTTGTAAACTTCAACGATTGCCTCGGCTGTGTATTCGATGTGGCTCTTAGTGTAAACGCGCCTGGGAACTGCAAAACGTACCAGTTCCATTTCCGGGCCGACGTGGTTTCCGTTTTCGTCTGTGGTTCCAAACATGACGGAGCCGATCTCACAACTGCGGATGCCGGCGACCTTGTAAACTTCACAGGCAATTACGTTGCCGGGGAAATGCTCAGGTTTGATGTGAGGTGCAAATCTCTTGGCGTCGAGGTAGATGCCATGTCCGCCTGTAGGAATGATGAGTGGGACACCGGCTTCGATCAGCAGATCGCCGAAGAATTTCACCTGGCCTATTCTATATTCCAGATAGTTCTCGTCCAGAACTTCGACAAAGCCCTGTGCCAGCGCTTCGAGGTCCCTGCGGGCCAGGCCGCCGTAAGTAACGAAGCCTTCGGTAACGATGAGCAGTGTCTTTGCTTCTTCTGCCATTTTATCGTCGTTGGTACCGATGAAACCACCGGTGTTGGCAAGGCCGTCTTTCTTTGCGCTCATTGTGCAGCCGTCGGCGTAAGAGAACATTTCGGTGCAGATTTCCTGGATGGATTTATTCTCATAGCCGGGTTCGCGTTTTTTAATAAAATAGGCGTTCTCGGCAAAACGGCAGCAGTCGAGATAGAGAGGAATGCCGTACTGGTTAAGCAGTGCCTTTGTTTCCCTGATGTTCTGCATCGAGACGGGCTGGCCGCCACCGCTGTTGTTTGTAACGGTGATGACGCAGAGTGGAATACTTTCTTTGCCGTTCTCTTCAATGCACTTCTTAAGTGCTTCGATATCCATGTTACCTTTAAAAGGTGCATCGGCATCGGGCTTTTTGCCTATTGCCACCGGAAGGTCCACTGCAGTCGCTTTCGAATACTCTACATTGGCTCTGGTTGTATCAAAGTGGGTGTTATTAGGAATGACAACGCCTTCACCGCCGACGATGGAGTAAAGAATCTTCTCGGCAGCCCTGCCCTGGTGTGTGGGGATAATATGTTTAAAACCCGTAATCTCTCTAACCTTGTCCTCAAATTTGTAATAGCTTTTTGAACCGGCGTACGATTCGTCACCGTCCATTAGGCGGCCCCATTGTACGGAACTCATGGCGGTCGTACCGCTGTCTGTCAGCATATCGATGGTTACATGCTCGGACCTGAGGGTGAATGGATTGAAAAATGCATTTTTCAGGTAGTTCTGTCTCTGTTCGAATGTAGTAATCGGTATGTGTTCGATTGTTTTAATTTTGAAAGGCTCAATTCTAGTTCTCATATCTACCTTCATATAAAAATAATTTTTTATAACTTCGTAAAAAAATAAAGCGTAAAATTAATAAAAAGTATTGATTTAGCAATTATAAATCTGAATGAACAGGAATATAATTATTGATAATCAGGAGAGAATCGTGAAAAGGACAAAACTGCCGACACACAGGCTGCTTACGGCTCTGCTTACCGCATTGTTTTCACTTACAACTTTCGCCCAGTGCGGGGATGGAGGGGACACAGAAATTGGAAACAGGAAAACGGAGTTCCAGGAAAAACTGGAACAATTTGAAAATATAGTAATTAACCTGAAAGAGAAACTGAAAATACCTGCATTGTCTGTTGCCGTCGTTAAAAACGGCAGGCTGGTTTACGCCAAAGGATTAGGCTATGCCGACCCGGTGAAAAGGATCGAAGCAACGGAAAACACTCTCTATCACATTGCTTCCATTACCAAGACATTCACATCCACCATCATTATGATGCTTCACGACAAAGGCCTGGTCGAGCCCAATGACCCTCTGAGCAAATACGCCATCAGCCTCCCTAACGATCCTGCCGTCAGAAACCTGCTGTCCCACACTTCCAATTTCACTCCCGGCACTGTCTTCTATTACAACAGCAGCCGCTATAATTACCTCGGCAATGTTATGCAAAAAATAACAGGAAGGCAATTCGCAGACTTGCTTAATGATTATATTATCAACAAGTTAGGGTTGTCGCATACGATGCCTAACCCCAATACCGGCCAGGAGTCGGTGTCAAATGCCATAGCAAAACCTTATAAAATAGAAGACGGCGTTGCCGTTCTTTCACAATATCCGACAAGCTTCTCCGTTTCAGCCGGACTTCTTTCAACAGTTACCGACCTGGCAACTTACGCCGTCGCACTGGATAACAATACGCTTTTGAGTAAGCATGCGTCAGAGGAAGCTTTTACAAACTTTGTAAGCAGCGCCGGCGACACTTTGCCTTACGGTTTGGGTTGGTTTGTCCAGAGGGAACAGGGAAAAAAGATTGTCTGGCATTACGGCGACTGGAAGTGCAATTCTTCGCTTCTTTTGCGCATACCGACCGACAGTCTGGTCTTGGTTCTGCTTGCAAACACCGACGGACTCAGCGCTCCGTTTTTCGGACTGGAATTGACAGGAGATGTTACCTGCTCGCCGTTTGCCCTCGAATTCCTGAAGCTGTTCGTTTTCAATGTTAATTCTCAGGCACTTTTAAACAGCGACAGTAATACCGTTAAATATAAATTACTTAATGCGTCCCGACCGTCGGTCGGTATGAAATATGTACTCAGGGAATATATTGCTTTAGCAGAGATAGACGCCGAAACAGGCAATGAAAAGGAATACATTGATAAACTGTCTGTGCTCTATGATGTTTTCCCAATTAGTGATTTGTCAGGATACATTGGTACATATAAAACTAAGTCATATACAATAAAAGTAATTAAACACAAGAGACTACTGAAAGCTGTGTTTGAGGAGAACGATCGCAAAAAAGCTGCAAAAAATGTTAATGAAAAAAAAGAATACTGGCTTTTTCCGGAAGCCGACAACCTGTTCTATATGAACAGTTGCAAGAAGATCCGTTTCATCGACAAAGATAAAGGCACAATTGAACTGATGAAACCCGGCCAGCCTGAAACAGGTAAACGCATCAGAAGGTAGCAGGTTCAGTGTTTCAGCTTGCATCAAAAAGCTTCCTCAATAGAAAAAAGAAAGGCGGTTCGAAAACCGCCTTCTTATTTATTCATCTGTAAACTTTAATTCATTGACTCCGGATCAGGTACCTGCGTTATAATCGTTAATATAAGCAAGCTGTTCCGGTGTAAGAATATCGAGACCGGTACCAAGAGCCTTCAGTTTTGTCAGTGCAATGAATTCATCCTGTTCTACAGGCAGGTCAAGCACGTCATGAGCCAATTTCTCGCCTTTCTTGTGCATTTCTACGAGCCTGAGGTGAGCCATGAACTGGTTCGCAAACGACATATCCATTACCTCTGACGGGTGGCCTTCGGCTGCTGCCAGGTTTACAAGCCTGCCCTGTGCCAGGAGGAATACTTTCCTGCCGTTCTTCAATGTATATTCTTCGCAGTTGGGCCTGATGAGGCGCTTTGAAACTGATACTTCTTCCAGTTCGGGAATATTGATTTCTGCGTCGTAGTGGCCTGTGTTGCAAATGATGGCTCCGTCTTTCATAGATTCGAAGTGGTTTTTGCGGATGACGTCCTTGACGCCGGTAGCAGTAACGAATATGTCGCCAACCTTAGCGGCCTCGTCCATAGGCATTACTTCATGGCCTTCGAGAGTAGCTTTAAGAGCAGCAGTGGCTTTGATTTCGGTACAGATCGTATTGGCGCCGAGGCCCTTGGCTCTCTTGGCAACACCTGAGCCGCAGTGGCCGTGGCCGGCAACGACGAAGTTCTTGCCTGCGAGGAGTACGGAAGTAGCCCTCAGTATGCCGTCTATGGTGGACTGGCCTGTACCGTAAACATTGTCGAAGTCCCATTTTGTTTCCATGTCATTGACAGCGTAAACGGGATAGTACAGTTTGTTGTTGTTGGCACGGGCGCGAAGCCTGTGAATGCCTGTCGTTGTTTCTTCGGTACCGCCGATGACAAACTCTTTTGCCAGGCTGATATGTTTCTCATGGACAGTGTTGATGAGGTCGCAGCCGTCGTCGAGAGTGAGGTGAGGCTGTTTGTCGATTGTCCTTTCGATGCACCAGTAGAAATCCTCATGATTTGCATACCATGCATAGATGGAGACGCCTTCTTCTGCCAGCGCAGCAGCAACAGCGTCATTGGTCGAGAGAGGGTTGCATCCGGACCAGTAAACTTCGGCGCCGGCTTCAACAAAATTCCTGATCAGGACGGCTGTTTCTTTTGTAACATGGAGGCAGCCGGCGATGCGGTAGCCCTTAAAGGGCTTTGTCTTGCGGTATTGTTCACGCAGGTGCATCAACACCGGCATCCTCGATTCTGCCCAGTCAATGAGCATTCTGCCTTCTTCAGCCAGGGATATGTCCCTGACACAGTATTTGCCGGGTACTTCGTCGAAGTGTCCCTGCCCTTTTTTCTGTGGAATATCTGACATTATATTATCCTTATTTCTTGTAAATATCTATATTTATTATATTTTTCCGAACATTTCAACGAGGTCGAGCTTTTCCCAGGGAAGGCCGGGTTTGCCGAAATGGCCGTAAGCGGCAGTGTTCCTGAAGATGGGCTGGCGGAGGCCGAATCTCTCGATGATGCCCTGCGGTGTCAGGTCAATTTTGTTTTTAATAAATTCTTCGATGGCCCTGTTCCTGGTCTTTGAAGAATTGTGGGTGTTAACATGGATGGATACGGGTTCTGCCATGCCGATGGCATAGGATAGCTGAATCGTTACTTCCTTTGCAATGCCTGCAGCTACCAGGTTCTTTGCCAGGTGCCTTGCTGCGTACGCAGCGGAACGGTCAACCTTGGTGCAGTCTTTGCCTGAGAAAGCGCCGCCACCGTGGGGAGCCCTGCCGCCGTATGTATCGACGATGATCTTCCTGCCGGTAAGGCCGGTGTCGCCGTGTGGGCCGCCGATGACAAATATGCCCGAAGGGTTGATGTGGTATTTTGTATTGCCGTCGAGCATGGAAGCAGGTATTACATGTTTTATTACATGTTCAATCACATCTTTTTTGATCTGCTCCTGCTCGATGCCTTCGTCGTGCTGTGTCGAGATGACGATGGTGTCGGCCCTGACGATCTCGTCGTTGTCGTTGTATTCCAGGGTTACCTGCGACTTGGCGTCGGGTCCGAGGTAGGGGATCAGTTCAGGCTGTTTTTTCCTGATGTCTGCAAGCCTTTGCACGAGTTTGTGGGCAAACATGATGGGAGCAGGCATAAACTCTTCGGTTTCAGTGTTTGCATAGCCGAACATCATGCCCTGGTCGCCGGCGCCGCCGATGTCAACACGTTCGGCAATATTGGCGGACTGGTGGTTGATTACGTTGATGACGGCACAGGAGTCTGCGTCGAACCTGTAGCCTGGCTTCGTGTAACCTATGTCGCGGATGACGCCGCGAACGAGCCTTTGCAGGTCAATATATGTTTTTGTAGTAATTTCTCCGCCGACGATAAATAAACCGGTTGTCGAATAGCACTCGCAAGCAACCCTGCTCATGGGGTCGTCTTTAAGCATGGCGTCGAGAACAGCGTCCGATACCTGATCGCAAATTTTATCCGGATGGCCTTCAGAAACAGATTCTGAGGTAAAAAAATACGTATTTGAACTCATTACAAACCTATTTATAAATTATTACTATATATTTACATTCAAAAAACTATATAACGAACAATCAGCTTAAAAATTAATTTCGCTGGAGTTTCCGACATTAAGATTATAGAAATTACCCCTTACCGAAGCGTTATTACCGATGATGGAAGCTTCGAGAAGGCACGATTCGACACTGGCGCCGTCGCTGATGATGGAGTTGCGGACAATGCTGTCTTTAACGCTGACACCGTCGGCAACGGTAGCAAAGGGACCAATCACGGAACGTTCGACAGTAGCGTTCGGAGCAATGAACACCGGTGGAATGATGACGGCAGTTTCGGGAGTTGCCTGTTGTTTGTACCGCTCGAGCAGGTACCTGTTCGTGTCGAGCAGGGTTTCAGGCTTGCCGCAGTCATACCAACCGTCGCAGTGGAAAGTGGTAAATTCTTCGCCTTTGCGGAGCATCATCTGAAGTGCATCCGTAAGCTGGTATTCGGCTTTGGTCTTAATATCTTTATCGATTATCTCTTCAAGGCATTCCTTAAGGAGCAGAGGGTGCTTGATGTAGTACAGGCCGACGATGGCGTTGTTCGAAATGTACTCCTGAGGCTTTTCTACCAGGTTCTTGATGAAACCTTTGTCGTCGGTCTGAACAACTCCGAACCGTCTCGGGTCGTCAACTTCCTTGACTCCGAGTGAGGAATAGCCGGAACTGACGGCAAGCGACAGGTCAACGTCGAAGATGGTGTCGCCGAGGATGATCATCAGGGGCTCATCTTCGAACGTCTCACGTGCCATCCATATGGCGTGGCCGAGGCCGAGGCTTTCTTTCTGGGACACGAAGGTAATATCTATGTCATACCTTTCATTGACAAACTTCTGTACCAGCTTGCCCATGTAACCTGTAACAATAGTTGCTTTGTCGATTCCCTGCCTGATTATTTCATCGAGAATATGTCCGAGTATTGGCTTCCCGGCTACGTTGAGCAGCACTTTGGGAAGGGTATATGTATGGGGCCTGAGTCTTGTCCCTACGCCTGCTACAGGTATTATTGCTCTCATTTTATATGTATCTACCCTAATTATAAAAAATATAAGTTACAAATTTACAACTTTTTATGCAATCAATAACCTTATATTATACAAATTTGTTATCAAATACTTAATACTTATTGATTTTCCATTCAAAATAAATTAATATTTTTGCCCGAAAAACGGCTAAAAGGTTGTAGGGTTTGAAAATTTCAAATGACTGAAGCCTTCTGTTTATATTGAGAATAATATGTAAATGGCTGTAATTTCAAGACAAATAACGACCATCCGAATTAGATAGATAAACATCTTAATTTGAATAAATGTATTCTATTGTTTTTGTTTGTTTATACAGATGATCAATAATTACTTCTTCAGTAGGATTGCCGTATTTATCATATTTATAACTTACTTGATTCACCGGTATATTGTTAAAATTATATAGTATCATTTCTTTTGTTTTCCCATCGTCATTATACTTCATTTCCTTTCTAATCATCACTGAACTGTCGGGATTATGGATGACTTCTTCAATTTTATTTCCTCTGCTATCGTATTGACAGGAAATAAATTTTAACATCTTATTCCCTCTGTATTCAATAAACTCATTCCTCAATCCTTGCTCATTATACTTGAATTGTTTTCTTTTTTGAACTGAGTTGTTACTACAAGCATATGCTTCCTCTATTAACGAATCCTTATCATTGTACCGATAAGATATGGTACTGTTGCCCGATTCGCTATTCCCCGACAATTCAGTTTCAATTCTTTGCCCATTTTTATCGTATTTATGAATTTTTTTGCTCTTTATGGAGCCATCAAAATTATAACTGACCGATTCGATCAGATTACCTGTGCTACTGTATATATAAGAATCCAGAATTTCGAAAGAACTGTCATTAATACAGTACCCATACTCGGTCAAATTACCTGTTACCTCATATTTATAAATGTATTTTCCTTTTCTTCCGCGAGAGTAATCATTTGAGTAACACTCAATTAGATAGCCTTTTTCATTAAATTTCTTTACATCAATAAGTACTTTAACTGACGAATCCGTAGAACCGTTCTTTTGAATACTTATATATGTTTTGCACTGCCTGTACCCGCCACCTGTTTTCTCCGGTCCATAATATTGCCCATACAATGGAAATGATATGGCAGCAAACATAATTAACAATATGGTATTCTTCAATTCTGCTCCACTTTATTTATCTACTCAGTTAAAATGCAATTTAAGGTTTTATTAAGTAATAGCAAAGAAGAAATAAAGGCACACATTAATTCATTGGGGATTAAGCATTAAGTATATATTGAATTGAATAGCCGGGATTTTTTACTTGTGTTGAAGTTTGAAGGAATCCATTTCCTTCTATTCCTTGAAAAGATAAAGAATTCTATGTACTGAGACACTCAATAATCATTGAGCCATTATCATGATGTTTTTACAGACATACAACCCCTAACGGGGTTGGCTTGTAGCAATGAAAATAATTAATTATTTCCTCCCCAAATTTTTTCATCTGACCCCAAAAAAACGTAAAAAATCGCGTCTAAGTGACAGCAGATGTTACAACTTGTAAGCTATTCTGTTACGGGCTGTAATCGAATAATTTACAAACTGGCGAATATTCTTCCGAAAAACTCGAAATTTGAAAATTTTCAACTTCTTAAAGATTTGTTTTTAGTCGATAAATAAGTAAATTGTTCATGTGGGTAAAATGAACATTATGAAAGGATTATATGAAGAAAACGCTTACTCTTACTACATTTTTGTCGTTGTTATTGTTAATTAGCACAGCTTTTAGCGATAGTATTATACCCGACGAAGGAACGGTGACTATCATTCGTCCGGGACAGGACGGCGGCAAACCGATTGTTGACTCTCTCCCTCCGGATTTCCCACCGATAAAAATAGATGTATGCAACAACCCGACACCAGGCTTCATTTTCATGGAGAGCATCGGCGTTAACGGCGACTTCGGGTCCAATTACCTCATCATTCTCGACAGTGCAGGCAATGTCTGCTATTACAAAAAGCCGAACTTCGGAGCCATCGATTTCAAAATGCAGCCGAACGGCCTGTTTTCATACGGCAGCCCGGTTAAGCTCGCCGGAGAACTCAAGGTTGGCCCTCTCCTTGTCCAGAATGTAATGGTCGAATGGCTCATTTTAGACACGGCCTATAACAAAATCGACGTCGTACAGATGGCTAATAATTACCTCGCCGACGTACACGAATTCCGGATGCTACCCAACGGCAACTACCTGCTCGTTTCCTATGAATACATCCCTGTCGATATGAGCACCGTCGTCGAGGGAGGGGATCCTAACGCAGTAGTCATCGGTACCGTTTACCAGGAACTCGACAAGAACAAGAAATGTGTGTTCCAGTGGCGCAGCCTCGACCGCATCGCAATATCCGACACAAAGGATGACCTGTTGAATAAAATAATTGAGCACGTTCACGGCAACTCGATGTATCTGGACTACGACGGGAACATGATCATCTCCCATCCCACCACCTGCGAGGTACTGAAAATCGACATGGTGACGGGTGAGATAATCTGGCGCTTCGGCGGCGCATACAATGAATTTGCCGTAACCGGCGAACACGACGAGAACACACCATATTATTTTTCCATGCAGCACGACGTTAAACGCCTGCCAAACGGCAATATACTGATGTACGACAACGGCCCGATGAAAGACCCGTGGTATTCCCGCGCCGTGGAGTATGTTTTTGATGAGGAGGCCAAAACTGCCGCACTGGAATGGGAATACAGGCATGATCCGGACATCTCCGCCTTTGCCATGGGTTCTGTTCAAAGGCTGTGGACTGGAAACACACTCGTCAACTGGGGACTGATATACACTGACGAGTACCGTACTATGACAGAGGTGAACCCTGAAGGAGAAGTAGTATTCGAAATGTCACTGCCTTCGGACTCCTACAGTTACAGAGCATACAAGTACACCCTGCCCGGCTGCCAACCGGTAGCCGATGTAGTAAGGGATGAACTCCTGCAGGGCAATACTTACCAGTATTTGAAGGACACTGTTAATACGGGCGTGGAAGTCTTTTACAAAACCCTGAAGGGAGGAATGTACAAGTATTCGAGATTGAAGAAATTCGACTGCTCATCCCTCAATCCCGATTTTACCGGTGAAGCTCCGGTAATACTTTCGGGCAGGTACCTTTTAAGCCAGAAATACATTGACTCTTTTACCGGTGAGATACATTTTGATTTGTCTTCGTTGCCTGCGATTGACGACCCCGAAACAATCAGTGTTTACTGCAGGCCGAAAGCCGACAGCGGCGTTTTTACCAAACTTAAGACCTGGTACGATGAAACAGAGGACATGATCATGGCCGAGACTTCAGTCTTCGGCGAATATGTACTCGGATTCGACCGTACTGCTGCCGTGCTCATGGCTCCCAGGCTGATGGAACCCGACAGCGGCAGGAAACTCATCAATTACAAACCTACCACCCTGCTTTGGACACCAACAGGGAGGTACGACAGCTTTGAACTGCAAATCGCCGAGGATTCGCTCTTTAATACGATATTCCTTGACACAACGGGGATGACGGCAACAAAACTCGTTCCTTCGAAATTGAAGTCCGAAAGGACTTATTACTGGCGCGTTAGAACCATGTACAGGGACATCGTAAGCGACTGGTCCAACGTCTGGAGGCTTGACTTCACCAAATCATTCATCTCCGTCGTTTACCCGAATGGGGGCGACACTCTTTACAACACTAAGCAGTACGTCTTCAGGTGGCAAACAAACCTGGCCGACACGTTGACTGTAACCCTCCTGAATGGTGATGCAACCCAGGCCGTGATTGTCGATACACTTTTCAGTTACTCAGGCGCCTATGCCTGGAAAATCCCTGTGAGCATACCCGAAGGCAAAGAGTACCGCATCGAGGTAAAAAGCCTTAAGGACAACTCACTTTTTGCACGAAGCAGCAATTACTTCACAATCCAAAAAAAACCTACCGGCGTAAACGAGCTTCCCGAAAAAGGTACGAGCATGTTCATCTCGCCTAACCCTATGAGCAGCGATGGGATGATTAACTTCTCATTGCGTAACAGGGAACTGGTGAATATGAAAATTGTCGACAGGCTGGGCAACGTAATGCTGCAGCCGCTCAACAGCACCCTCGAAGCAGGCGCCTATTCAGTTAACCTGAATGTATCCGACTGGGCTCCGGGTGTATATTTCTGCATCCTGACCAACGGCAGAACCAGGTCAATCGGAAAGATAGCCGTTATCAGGTAAAAAAAACAAGCTCTGAGTATTATTTCCGGGGATTGTCTGACGGCAATCCCCGTTTTATTTTATATTTTTCCCGAAATAATCTGCGACTTTTTATTTTTTCATGTGTTTATTCTTATAAGTGTATGAAAATCAATAAAAGGTGTCACATGAGAAGAAGAATATTTTCATTAATCGCAACGGCTGCATTACTGACCTGCCTGCTCTGGGCCTGCTGCGGCAACGAACCTGACGAACAGGGAACTACCATCGAGGGAACATGGAACTGGGTACAGACTTGCGGAGGAATCGGCGGATGGCAATACTGCCGGGACAGTTTCACGGCGAAATACAGCCTTAAAATCGACAAAAGCAGATACTATATGTATAAAGACAAAAAGGTTCTCTTCAGTGGCCGTTATTCATTGAAAATGGGTCCTTCAAGGCCATTCGGCGACTCATCACTGATTATAACAACAAAGGATGAGTATGTCGATACATTATATATAAAGTCCATAAAGAATATACCTAATATTGTCTTTGGCAATGGCAACTATATCAGATTCAACGATACTGTGCTGAGTACTACCCAACCTTGTGTTGACTGTTTCGCTTCGAGCTTCAGGAGAAAGTGAACCGACATTGTGGTATTACCTGATAGGTCACACGACATGAAAAATATCAGCAATAAATGTTTATTATAAACGCTTATATGTTTTTAGTGTAACAATCATATACGAGGTTTCCATGAGGTATAGGTACTGTACAATACTTGTTTTAACCGCAATCTTCTGTAGCTTTCTCTGGACCTGTTCCAGCAATGAACCTGACGAACCGGAAACCGGACTTGAAGGAACCTGGGCCTGGTTGTCAACTTCCGGCGGTGAGCCGGGGTATGTTTATTTACAGGATAGCTTCCCCAACAAATACAGCCTGTCATTAAAGGCATGCAATTACATCCTGTACAAGGATAAGAAGATTGTTCAGAAGGGAACGTACACCCTATCCTATCAAGGAAAATACCCAAATGGAGATACAATATGGCATATGCAATCCATCATGAATTATCGCGACACTACCGTTAAAATGCCGTCAATCGTTACCGGAGGCACTATTCCATATCTCGTTGAATACAACGACACATCCTTATTTATTATTCCAACATACGACGACGGCTTTGAATCTGAATACAGAAGAAAATAGTATAGATTGTACTTCACTGAATGCAGAAGGAATTGATCGACCATCAACGGCTGAAGAGTACGCTCATATCCGTAAGGACTAAAGTACAGTAATCTCATTGATACAGAATAATAATACATACTTATGAGGTTTTTAATGAAAATGAGATTGGAAGTAATACTGACCCTGGCCTCATTGTTAACCTGCTTACTCTGGGCCTGCTCAGGCAATGAACCCGGGGACATGTCGATGAACATCGGGGGTAAATGGAAATGGATAAGCTCTGACGGCGGCTTTGCCGGAGACACAGTTTACAGTAAAAACCAGCCCGATCTTTTCATGTTAAAATTCGAAAACGGCAAATTCTTCATTTACAAGGACGGGCTCCTGATACAGAAGGGAACATACAAACAGTCAACAATAAGAGAGGATGACTTCGGCGATTCCTGCGATGTATTGACTACCGCAACCGATTTCAGGCATCCTTCCTTCTACGCCTGTTTTACAATATTAAAGTCGGCGTAAAGGCAACAGACACGACATTGCAGCATTGTCTCACCGTGCTGCGACATGTACAATTCGGATTTCACCAGGCTTTACGACAAGTAAGTCCCAAAGGACAAACTTCATACAAGTTTTACCTATTTAGGCATCCCGCCGAAGAGTTTCACAAAGAACCTGTGAAATGAGTGAACGCCGCCAGGATTGGCAAACATATGAATGCAGTAGCCCTGGATGACGCTGGCTTTTCCCTCTGAAGCAAAGGCTGTGGTCTCAGGCGATTCACACCCCTGCTGCACCCAGATGTTTTTTATTCCTCTGGCGACAGCCTGGTTGATCAGGCCCATCGTATCTTTCTTCTGAGACATCAGTACAACCGAGCCGGTGTCCTGCGGCAGTTCATCGATAGACCTGTAGCATTTTTCATCGTCGATTGTATCGGTATTGCTGTTAACAGGATAGACCTTGTACCCATTTTTTTTCATGTCGTTGAAGACGCCGTAACCGAACTTCTTCGGGTTGCGTGAAACGCCGACCAATCCTATAGCCGGCTGGGTAATGAAAGTTTCGATCTGCGATTTTGAGGCTTTAATCTTCATAACAATTTCAATAATTTTTAATAATGAACCTATTCATTACTTAAAATTAATAATTTAATTTAGTATTTTAATATATGAATTGTTATTCAGGGAAAGAAATATTTGTTAATTGGAATAAAAATATATAAAAAATATATACCTGAAATATTAATCATCGTGGCAATTGTCCTGTCCATCAAGTGTTTCATCCCTGAAATGACCGGCTTTGACATTACCAGGCTCGATGTATTCGATCCCATCGTCAAGCCATTGGACCGTTTCCACCTCAGCGATTTCTACTTTTCTCGCCTTCAGTACCTCAGGCACATCGGCAAAGACACCAATATCGTACTAGTAAACATCGGTGAACCCGACAGGGAAGTAATGGCCCGGGAACTGGACATCATCAATAAATACGGGCCAAAGGTCGTCGCCCTCGACGTCATTTTCCGCAACGACAAGGATTCGGCCACTGACGTCAGGCTGGCAGAGGCAATTGCCAACACTCCGAACATCATCCTGGCAGGCGAAATCCACGACGAAAAAGTTAACGGCAGTGAAAAGAGAGTCCACACCCCCTCCATCGGCCGCTTTGCCGACATTAGCATTAATTCTCATGTGGGCCTGAAGAAACGTAACGACAATAAGGCCTGCTGCTTTGAGCCCATTGTCTATGTAGAAGGAAAGCCGGTATTCTCGATGGCGCTAAAAATTGCCGAGCTGTACGACAGCGCTTCTGCCGCTGCACTGAGACAGCGCGGCAGGGACCTGGAAATGATTAATTTCAGGCGCAATCTCGACAGGTACACAACATTCGATGTCGAGGATGTACTTGGCGGGAAGAACCTCGACACGATTAAAGGAAAAATCGTCATCATGGGCTTCCTTGGTACAGACCTTAAGACCAACAGCGCAGGAGACAGGGTACACACTCCCCTGAACAGGTTTTACATTGCCAACAGCTATCCCGACATGTACGGCGCCGTCGTCATTGCCAACATCACATCGATGATACTCGACCGGGACTTCATCGACACAAACGACGGATTGTCTTTTTTTACTGCCGTCGTTGTCTATTCCGCAGCCGTCGTCTTCGCCCTGTTGTTCTTTTTCGCAATTGCTCTTTCGGGGAACCGGAGGGCAGAACTTTACCGCTTCGGCTGTCTTTTGCTGATAATTATTTTCTTTGTCATTGTCAGGCTGTTTCTGATGTTCTTTTTCAATTACATGCTTCACCTGCCTGACCTGAATTACTACTTCATACTTGCTTTTGCCATCTTCGAGGCATACGCATTCCTGTTCAAAAAGAGGCTTGCCGCGCAATGAATATGGAAAAGCTGATAGATATTGCCATTTGTACTGTCATATCATTTCTTTTGGGACTGATTGCCCCACTGCTTTTCTCGGTGAAATTCCTCGAGCCCGTGAAGAATTACATCGCCGACTTCGACGTCACAGACATGTATTTTTCCCGTATCAAAGAGGAAATCACCGACACGAACATCGTACTGATGAACATCGACAACCTGAGCCATAGGAATATTGCACGCAACATAGAAGAGATGCTGAAGCAGAACCCTGCCGTCATTGCTGTTGACCGTAATTTCGACTTCGACGGCATCAACGCCGATGGAAACTACCTGAAAAGGGTACTTACCAGTGACGACCGCATCGTCGTATCTTTTCCACTGACGGACGACGAAGACCAGCTTCTGGAATACCTCGAAAAAGATATTAACCTGTACAAAAACAGCGGCTACAGTAACCTTTTGTTTGAAAAGAAGAAGGAATTTTTCGTCATAAGGACTTTCACACCGTTCTACGACATGAAAGACCACTCTTTCCCTTCACTGGCTTACCAGACGGCAAAGATTTTCAATCCCAAAGCGGCAAAAGACCTTCTTAAGCGAAACAAGAAATCCGAAAGGATCAACTACATCGGCGGCCAGGAAGTGTTCTTCAACATCGACCCCATCGACTTTGAGAACGACACATCGATGATGGAACCGGACTATGTCCTCAGCCTACAGAATAAAATAATACTGATGGGCAAGATGAGAGACCTGTCTGGCAGAAAACTTAACAGCAAACTCGACGACATGTACCTCACCCCCATCTCTGCCGACTCCACCGGCAGGGAGTTCACTGCTCCGGACATGCACAGCACCGTCATTCAGGCTAATATCATCTCGACGATAATTAACGGAAAATACCTGAACACCCAGCCAATTTTCGTAAAATACCTGGCTACTTTCCTTGTCAGCATGCTCAATTCTTTCCTGTTCATCTTCATACTGTACAAAGCCCGCGGCCTGTACTATATCATTTGCCTGCTGATACTGCCGGTCGAGTCCAACCTCGCCGTTTATATCTGTTTTAAGCTGATTGAAAGCAACAACTTCCTGTTCGACATCAATCCCATAATGTTTGTCATCCCTGTGAGTTTCATTGTGACAGATATTTATATCAAATACCTGAAACGTATATATGAAAGGATTCGTCGCCAAAGACTGGCGAAGCAGCAGGAAAAGCTTGCCAGATACATATCTAGGTAATACAGTTCATAAAGTTTATCAAGTTTGTAAAGTTCATCAAGTCAGAAGAAGCAGTGGATTCTGTTCGCCAAGTTCTTAAAGAAT